>NZ_JACJHR010000017.1 GCF_014174495.1 Amycolatopsis echigonensis | reverse complement strand
TGCTGAGCCTTCTGCGCACCACCGACCACAAGCAGATCGGGCTGCTCTACCTCGGCAGTTCGTTCGCGTTCTTTCTCATCGGCGGCGCGATGGCGCTGCTGATGCGCGGCGAACTCGCTCAGCCCGGCCTGCAATTCCTGTCGCAGGAGCAGTACAACCAGCTGTTCACCATGCACGGCACGATCATGCTGCTGCTGTACGCGACGCCGAATGTGTTCGGATTCGCCAATTTCGTGCTGCCGCTGCAGATCGGCTCGCCGGACGTGGCTTTCCCGCGGCTGAACGCGTTTTCCTACTGGCTGTACCTTTTCGGCGGCTTGATCGTGCTGAGCTCGTTCCTCACGCCCGCTGGCGCCCCGGACTTCGGCTGGACCGCCTACACGCCGTTGTCGGACGCCGTGCACAGCCCCGGCGTCGGCGGCGATCTGTGGATCATGGGCCTCATCGTGTCCGGTCTGGGAACCATTCTCGGCGCGGTCAACATGACCACGACGATCCTGTGTCTGCGCGCGCCGGGAATGACGCCGTTCCGGATGCCGCTTTTCACCTGGAACATCCTCTTCACCGCGATTCTCGTGCTCCTCGCGTTCCCGATCCTCACCGCCGCGCTGTTCGGGCTGGAGGCCGACCGGAGGCTCGGTGCGCACGTGTTCGACCCGGCCAACGGGGGCGCGATCCTCTGGCAGCACCTGTTCTGGTTCTTCGGCCATCCCGAGGTGTACATCGTCGCGCTGCCGTATTTCGGGATCGTCACCGAGATCATTCCGGTGTTCAGCCGGAAACCGCTCTACGGCTACCGGCTGATGGTGTTCGCCACGGTCGGCATCACCGGCCTGTCCGCGACGGTGTGGGCGCACCACATGTTCGCCACCGGCGCGGTGCTGCTGCCGTTCTTCTCCATCCTCACGTTCCTCATCGCGGTGCCGACCGGCATCAAGTTCTTCAACTGGATCGGCACGATGTGGAAGGGGACGGTGTCGTTCGAATCGCCGATGCTGTGGTCGATCGGATTTCTCGTGACCTTCCTGCTCGGCGGTCTGACCGGGGTCCTGCTGGCCTCGCCCGCGCTGGACTTCCACATCACCGACACCTATTTCGTGGTCGCGCACTTCCATTACGTGCTGTTCGGCACGATCGTGTTCGCCACGTTCGCCGGAATCTACTTCTGGTTCCCGAAGATGACCGGCCGGATGCTCGACGAACCGCTCGCCAAATGGCACTTCTGGACGACGTTCATCGGCTTCCACACGACGTTCCTGGTACAGCACTGGCTCGGTGCGGAAGGAATGCCGCGGCGCTACGCGGATTATCTCCGCAGCGACGGTTTCACGGTGCTGAACACGGTTTCCACGATCGGCGCGTTCATCCTCGGCGCGTCGGTGCTGCCGTTCATCTGGAACGTGGTGAAGAGCTACCGCTACGGCGAGAAGGTCAACGTGGACGACCCGTGGGGCTTCGGCAATTCCCTGGAATGGGCCACGTCGAGCCCGCCGCCGCGGCACAATTTCACCGAACTGCCGCGGATCCGGTCCGAACGGCCCGCCTTCGAGCTGCACTATCCGGACATGGTGGAGCGGATGCGGGAGGAGCAGCACATCCACTGGGGCGGGCGGTCCCGGGAGAAAACCGGAGCGACCGCGCCGCCGAGCTGATCCCGGGCAGGTGAGCCCTGCTGCCGCCGGAACTCGTCGAGCACCCGGCGTTCCCGCTTCGTCGGACGCCCCGCGCCGCGCTCGCGGCGGGCGACCGGGATCGCCGCTTCCGGCGGCGGCTTCGGCGTCCGGTCGATGAGGCAGGTGGCCGCGACGGCGGCGCCGACCCGTTTCTGGATCACCTGCACGACCTCGACCACCCGGGTCGTCGTCCCGATCCGGGCACGGACCTCGTCGCCGGGCACCACCGACGTCGCGGGCTTCGCCGGGCGGTCGTTCACGCGCACGTGCCCGCCGCGGCAGGCGGCCGCGGCGTCGGCGCGCGTCTTGGTCAGCCGGACCGCCCAGAGCCAGCGGTCGATCCGCGTCGATTCCATGCGTCCATCATGGCGCGTCCCATTCCCAGCGCAGGCCGAGGATCCCCGGAGTGACCGCGGCCGACACGACGTGCACGGGCAGGCCCTCGGCGATCGGCGGTTCGGCGACGGTCGTCTCCGGTCCGGCCGGGGAGTCGAGCCGGTAGGCGTGGCAGGCGCGCGGCGCGAAGCCGGGCGCGAAGTGCAGTTCCAGCAGGTGTTCGTGGACGGCGTTGCGGAACCGGCGCTCGTACGACCAGTCCGGGCGGTCGTCGGTGAACTCGAACTCGTACTCGGCGATCGCGGTCTCGCCCCGGTCCAGGCCGCGGCCGAGGACGAGTTCGGCCACCGTGAACCCCTCCTCGGCGAGGCTCTCGGTGCGCCCCGGCGAGCAGTAGCGCGTGCGGACCAGCCGCGGCGGGCAGCCGGGGCCGACGCCGTGCGCGGTGACCAGCCGGATGTGCGTGTCGTCCTCGGTCGCGCGGACGACCTCGCGCACTTCCAGCCGGTGCAGCCGCCGGTCCGGTCCGACGTGCACGGCTTCGTGGAGGCTGACCACCACCAGCGCCGTCCGGTACGCCGTCTCGAACGAGTTCAGCATCCGCAGCACCGCGTTCCGCCGCCCCCACAGCCGTTCCCAGCGCACGACCGGAACCGGCGGCGGCTCGGGAGCTTGCTCGATCAGCCTGGTCAGCGAACCCGGCGGCAGCTCGAGCACGCCCTCGAGGATCCGCACCGCGACGCGCGAACGGGCGCGGGCGGGCACGGTGCGCCCGGTCCGCCAGTAGCTGAGCGTCGTGGTGCTGACCGCCGCGCCCGCCGCGGCGAGCCGGTCCCGGAGCCGGTCGAGGCCGAGCCCGCTGCGGTCGATGGCCAGGGTCAGCGCGCGGCTGAACGGGCCGTCCGCCAGCGCGTCGGCGAGCCGGTCCGGCTGGGTGGCTGGACCTGTCGAGAACACCTGCGTCCTCCTCGGGTCGTCCCCGTCCATTCGCGTCCGGAACGGGCGGCGGCGCAACCGTCGAAGGTCGGGTCTTGGCCGGTCAGCGCGGCTGCTCGACGAAGGGCTCGCGCAGTTCGACGACCCATTCGCTCTCGTCGGCGGAAGTGTGCAGGTAGACCTCGCAGGGGAAGCCGTCCGCGCGGAAGCCGTGGTCGTCGGTCCACCGGGCGAGTTCCTGGTAGCCGGCGAGGAATCCGCTCGCCGGGCCGTGGTGGACCAGCGTCGCGGCGCGGGCGGCGGGCAGTTCGGCCACCTCGAGGCCGTTCGGCGCGGCGACGGTTCCGGACACCGGGAGCGCGGCGTGCACGACGACCGGATCGTCGTCGGCGGCGGGCTTTTCGTAGTAGCAGATCAGCGGCCCGGACGGCGTGGCGTCGGATCCTTCCAGCCGCTGGCCGAGTTCCGCGCACAGCGGGCGCAGGACGGGGCTGATCGCGTCGGGGGAGAAGCTTTCGACGGTCGCGGTGAGCCGCACGACGCGCGTCGCGGGGATGTCCTTGACGATGATTTCGGTGTCCGGCATGGCGTGCTCGCTTTCCAGCGTGCGGAGTCTCGCCTCGACCTCGGCCAGCCGGAGCCGGTCGGCGGCGACCCGTTCGGCCAGTTCCGCCCGGCGCAGCGTGAGCATGCCGCGGACCTGGTCGGGCGTGATCTGCTCGTCCAGCAGCGCGGCGACCTCGCCGAGTCCGAAGCCGAGCTCCTTGAGCGCGACGATCCGGTTCAGCGCGGCCAGCTGCCCGGCGGTGTAGTACCGGTAGCCGGTGTGCGGGTTGACCTCAGCGGGCCGCAGCAGGCCGAGTGCGTCGTAATGCCGCAGCATGCGGACCGACACCCGGCCGTGGCGGGCGAATTCTCCGACGGTGAACATGACCTCCCCAGCACACGCTCTGACACGGTGTGAGAGTCAAGTGTCCCCTCCGGACCGGGAACGGGCCGGCCCCCTGCGCCGACCCGCCCCGGCGGTCCCCTCGTCCCCCGACGAACGAGGGGACCTCGCCGGTCCGCCGCCCTCCACAGGACGGACCGGCGCCGGTCGCGGCTCCCGCGAACGGAACAGCGGAGCTCGGCCCTCGTGACGCGGGTCGTCCGCAAAGCCACCCGATCGGGTGAGGATGGGCAGATCCGTAGGCTGGCCGGGTGAATCGCACGGACCGGCTGTACGCACTTGTCGAGGAGCTCCGGGCGGTCGCGCCGCGCACCCGGACCGCGGCGTGGCTCGCGTCCCGGTTCGAGGTCAGCGTGCGCACGGTCGAACGCGACCTCGGTGCTTTGCGCGAGGCAGGCGTCCCTATCTGGACCGAAACCGGGCGGACCGGCGGGTACGGACTCGACCGCGAGCGGACCCTGCCGCCGCTGACTCTCACGCCGGAGGAAGCCATCGCGATCACCGTCGCGCTGCGTTCGGCTGCCGGTTCGCCTTTCGCGCGTGCGGCGGAGTCGGCGGCGCGCAAGGTGCTCGCGCGGCTGCCGTCCGACGTCCGCGACGCCGAACAGCACCTCGCCGCGCGCTTGCACCGGGTCGGCGAGCCCGAACCGCCGGCTGTCCACAGCGGACTGATCCTCACCTCTCTCGCCGCCCGGCGCGTCCTGCGGTTGTCCTATGTGGACGCCAAAGGCCGGGAGACGGAACGCGACGTCGAGCCGCTGGGACTGCTGTGGGGTCCAGCGGGCTGGTACGTGCTCGGCTGGTGCCGCCTGCGCGACGCGGTCCGCGGCTTTCTGCTGGACCGGATCCGGGCCCTCGCGCTCACCGGCGACCGCGTCGAACGCCGCGAGGTCGACCTCGACGCCGAACTCGCGCGGATCTCTGCCCGCCCGCTCGGCGAGTGACCCGCGCCACGCGGCGGGGAAACACCGACAGGACGCTGTCGCCGGCGGCCGCGATCGTCGTCGCATGGCAAACGAACTGAACCCCGAAGAAATCCCCGCCCTCTGGTGCCGCATGTGGAACGAGGACGCCTCGCTCGCGCACCGGCTGCTCACCGCCGACGGCCGCCAGTGGTCCGGCGTCAAACCCGGTCTCGACCCGCTGGTCGGCCCGGCGGACGCCGAGGCGTTCATCGCGAAGTACCAGCGCGACGTCGGAAACCTGTTCGTCCCGCGCACTGTCGTCATCGACGGCACCGAACGGCTCGCCTTCACCTGGGACGTCACCCGGCGCGACGGCGTGGTCATCACCGGGGCCGACCTGTGCGTGCTCTCCGGCGGAAAGGTCGCGCGGAACTGGACGATTCCCTCGCCGGACGGGCAGTCGGCGCTGCCGGACGGACCCGGCGAAGGCAGCTTGGACCGTGAGGAATTGCGGGTGCTGGCCAAGGACGCACACCCGTGGCACGGCGAGCTGGTGCTCGATCCGGTGCGGCAGACGATCGCCGGGACCTGGTCGGACGGCTCGCGCGGCGGACTGGCGGTCATGGTCGTGGTCGACGGCCGCGTGGACCGGGAATGGGTGGTGCCGGGGACGCGTCCGCTGCCGTGAGCCCGGGCGCCCGAGGGGCATGATGGCGGCATGGCGAACCGCGTTCTGCTGGCGGACGACGACCGGGCGATCCGGGAATCGCTGGTCCGCGCGCTCGAACTGGAGGGCTACCGGGTCAGCGAGGTCGGCGACGGCGCCGAGGCGCTCGCGATCGCGCGGGCCGAGGAGTTCGACGTCCTGATCGTCGACGTGATGATGCCGGGCGTCGACGGCCTCGGCGTGTGCCGGGTGCTTCGCGCGGGCGGCGACCGCACCCCGGTGCTGATGCTGACCGCGCGCGTCGAGACCGCCGACCGGGTCGCCGGGCTGGACGCGGGAGCCGACGATTACCTGCCGAAACCGTTCGAACTGGACGAACTGCTCGCCCGGTTGCGCGCGTTGCTGCGGCGCAGCGCGGATCCGGGCGAGCAGGCCCAGCGCGTGCTGCGGCTGGCCGGGCTGGCGGTGGACACCGGAGCGCGCCGGGTGTGGTGGCGAGACACCGAGGTGGTGCTGTCGAAGACCGAATTCGACCTGCTGGAGCTGCTGGTGCGCAACGCCGGGATCGTGCTCGACCGCGGCACGATCCACCAGCGGATCTGGGGGTACGAATTCGGCCCGGAATCGAAGAACCTGGCGGTCTACATCGGATACTTGCGCCGGAAACTGGACAGCGCGGGGGCGGACGAGCTGATCCACACCGTGCGCGGCGTCGGCTACGTGGTGCGGCCGGCATGAATCTGCGCGGGAAGCTGGCGATCGCGTTCGCCGCGGTCGGCGGCGGCGCGGCGGTTCTCGTGGGCGTGCTGGGATATCACACGGCCTCCCAGCGGATCAGCGCGGAACTCGACCGTTCGCTGCTGAGCACGGCGGCGCAGGTGTCGGCGGGCGCGGTGCAGTTGCTCGCGCCGAGCCCGCTCACCCGCCGCCCGGGGGACGACGACCACGACGAGGCACAGCCGATGGTCGCGCAGTCGATCGCGCCGGACGGAACCGTGCGGCACGTCGGCGGCCGTCCGGTCGCGTTGCCGGTCAGCGCGGCCGACCGGGAACTCAGCTCTGGCACCCGGTACGCGGACGCCACCGTCGGGCCGGACGACTATCGCGTGCTCACCGTGGCGCTCGGCCCGGGGCGCGGGGCGCTGCAACTCGGCATCGACGTGGACGAAACCCGGCACGTTCTCGGCGACCTCGCCGAGCGGATGACCTGGGTCAGCCTCGCGGTGCTGGCCGGGGCGGCGCTGGCCGGCTGGCTCCTCGCGCGCCAGATCACCCTGCGGCTGGTCCGGCTCACCCGGCTGACCGAGGAGGTGAGCGCGGGCAGCAGGCCCGGACTCGGCGTCCCGGACCGCGGCCGCGACGAGGTCGGCAGGCTGACCGCCTCGTTCGCCGGGATGCTCGACCGGCTCGCCCGCGCCCGCGAAGACCAGGAGCGGCTGGTCCAGGACGCCGCGCACGAACTGCGCACTCCGTTGACCAGCCTGCGCACCAACGCGAGCGTCCTGCGGCGGTTCGGGGAACTGTCGCCGGACGCGCGGAACCGGCTGCTCGCGGACGTCGACGGCGAGACCCGGGAGCTGACGCACCTGGTGACGGAGCTCGTCGAACTGGCCACCGGACAGTACGACGACGAGCCGGTGGCGCCGGTCGAGCTGAGCGAGCCGGCGGAACGGGCCGCCGCGCGGGTGCGCCGCCGGTCCGGTCGCGCGATAGCCGTGGACGCCGACAGCACGACGGTCCCCGGTCGCCCGAAAGCGCTGGAGCGGGCGATGACGAACCTGCTGGAGAACGCGGTGAAGTTCAGCTCCGGCCCGGTCGAGCTGCGCGTGCGGGACGGACAGGTCGAGGTGCTGGACCGCGGGCCGGGGATCGCGGACGAGGACGCCGGCCGGGTGTTCGACCGGTTCTACCGGGCGGACGGCGCGCGGGCGCTGCCCGGGTCAGGGCTGGGACTGTCGATCGTGCGGGAGGTCGCGCACTCGCACGGCGGCGAGGTGTTCGCCGGGCCGCGCGACGGGGGAGGCGCGGTCGTCGGGTTCACGGTGGCTCTTACCTGATTCTCACCTTGATCTTGCCGGGGGCTCACGGGGTTCGGCCAGAGTGAGGTCTGGTTTCCGTTCGGGATGGGAAAGGCTGCATGACGACGGTCAACGGGTTGTCCGCTCACATTCTGCTCGTGCACGCGATTGTCGTGCTGCTGCCGCTGTCGGCGCTCGTGCTGGTGCTGACCGCGTGCCTGGCCCCGGTGCGGCGACGGCTGGCCGGCGCGAACGCGATTTTGTCGGTGCTGGTGGTTATCCTCGTGCCCATTACGACTGATGCGGGCGAGTGGCTGGAACGACGCGTGGCGCGGACTCCGCTCGTGCGGGCGCACACGGAACTCGGCGACACGGCGATCTGGGCGGCGATTCCGGTGGCGGTGCTGGCTGTGGCGCTGTGGTGGCGGCAGCGGGAGGCCGGTGCTGGCGGTGACGCCGGCGCGGCCGGTTCCGGTGGGGCTGCGGCGAGTTCGGATGCGGTGACGGCTGGCGGCGGTGCCTCGGGCGATGCCGGTTCGGCTGACTCGGCTGCGGCGGGTGCTGGCGCCGCGGTGCCTGACGCGCCGGTGCGCGCTGGTGTGGCGGGGTCTGGTGCGTTGGCGGGCACCGATCTGGCTGGGGCTGGCGGGCGGGAGCGTGCCGGTGCGACCGGGTCCGGCCCGTCGGCGGGTGCTGATGCCGCGGTGCCTGACGCGCCGGTGCGCGCCGGTGCGGCTGAGTCTGGTGCGTCGAGGCACGCTGGCGCCGTTGCGGCCGATGCGTCGGCGGGTGCGGCCGCTTCTGATGTGAAGGCGGGCGCGGGTGCCGCTGCAGCTGACGCGCCGTGCGCTGCAGAGGCAGGAAGTGTCGCGACCCGTGCGGATCACGCCGAAGCCGGTCAGACAAGCGGAGCCAGCCACGCAGCTGCCGCCGGACCGAGCCGTCGTCGCACTTTCCTTGCGCCCGCGTCGAAGGCGGTCACCGTGACGTTGATCGTCCTTTCGGTGCTGGCTGCCGGGGCCGCGAGCTACGACATCGTGCGGATCGGCGACTCCGGCGCTCAGGCCAGCTGGCAGGGGCAGTTCCAGCAGAATCCGTTGCCGCGCGTGCGATAGTGGGGTCCGGCCGTCAGGAAGGACCCCATGACCGCACCGCCCGTCCGCCGTTTCCGGGCCCGCGACGGGCTCGAACTCGCCTACCGCGAACTCGGCGAGGGCACGCCGGTCGTGCTCCTGCACGGGTTCACCTCGTCCGGCGAGGCGTGGCTGCGCGGCGGGCTGGCCGAGGAGCTCGCCGAGCGCGGATTCCGGGTGCTGCTGCCGGATTTCCGCGGGCACGGCGCGAGCCCGCAGCCGGACGATCCGGCTCGCTACCGACGGGATGTCCTCGTCGACGACGGGCTCGCGTTCGTCGAGCAGCTCGGCCTGACCGGGTACGCACTGGGCGGGTACTCGCTCGGCGCGCGGGTCGCGCTCCGCATGGTGGTGCGCGGTGCGCGGCCCACTCGGATACTCCTTGGCGGGCAAGGACTTGCCGCCCTGCGGCGGGGCGGCGGGGGCGGTCCGCTGCACCGGGTGCTCACGGCGATGATCGAAGGCCGGACAGTGGAGCCGTCCGATGCCATGACCGCGCAATGGATACGTCGTCTCGGTGCCGACCCGCGCGCGTTGATGCACGTCCTTCATTCGGTCGTGCCGACTCCTGATCTGCCCGCGCTCACGACTCCGGCGCTGGTCGCGGTCGGCAGCGAGGACCACGGGCACACCGACGCCGAGCCGCTCGCGCAGCTGCTGAACGCGGAGTTCGCCGAAGTGCCCGGCGATCATTACAGTGCCTCGGTGGCACCCGAGTTCACGGCCGCCGCAGTGCGGTTTTTCCTCAGCGGAAGAGGCTAGCCGAGGATCTGCTTCCCGCCGGCGCGGTGTGTCTGCCAGTCGTCCGGGTCGTGGTTCACCCACACCGTCACGTCCGGCCGGGCGGCCAGCAGTTTCAGCTTGCGCAGCGAATCGAGCGCCCGCACCGAATCCACGTCCACCGGGATTCCGGTGGTCTGGCTGATGTTTCGCTGCACGTGCGCGGCGTCGCCGCTGAGCACGAGGGTGCGGCCGTCCTGGCGCAGCTGAAGCCCGAGCGACCCGGGGGTGTGGCCGGGCAGCGACAGCAGGGTGACGCTGCCGTCGCCGAACAGGTCGTGATCGTAGCCAGCGGGCAGTTCGTTCCAGCTGATCTGCGCCGCGGCCTCGAGGTCCTGCTTGCGGAAGAACCCGGCCAGGTGCGTCGCGGGCTGTTGGGCGTACCGCAATTCGCCGGCGCCGGCGAAACCCTGCGCGTGCGGGAAGTGCGACAGGCCACCGGTGTGGTCGAAGTGGGCGTGGGACAACACCACGTGCCGGACGTCTTCAGTGCGGAAGCCCAGGCCCTCGATCTGGCGGTCCAGCCGGAACTCCTCGGGGAACACCGCCTGGAACGCCTCGGCCAGCGGGCCGTAGACCGCGCCCGGGTCGCCCGCCGCTTCGGGGGCGAGGCCGGCGTCGAAGAGCACCAGGCCGAGGTCGTGCTCGACGAGGAACGCGGGCAGCGGCATCACGACCGGCGCGCTGCCGCCGCCGGTGAGCACGAAACTCTCGTCGGCGGTCATCGTCGGCGCGTCGAGCGCCCACGCCCTGCGGATTCCGGTCATTCCGCTTCCTCGCTCTCTCCGTTACAGTGCTGCTTAATATATTAAGTTTAATCTATCGAACGAAGGGGTTCGAGCGATGCGCACTCGGGGAGCAGTCATCCGGCAGGCGCCCGGCCGGCTCGAGGTGACCGAGCTCGAGGTCGACGACCCGTACGAGGACGAGGTGCAGGTGCAGCTCGTCGCGTCCGGCCTGTGCCATTCCGACGACCACCACGTCACCGGCGACATCCCCGTCGGCGGCTACCCCTTCGCGCTCGGGCACGAGGGCGCGGGCGTGGTGACCAAGGTCCGCCCAAACAGCAAGGGCATCGAGGAAGGCGACCACGTCATTTTCTCCGCGATCCCGTCGTGCGGGCACTGCCGCTGGTGCGCCACCGGGCACGCCAGCCTCTGCGACCTCGCCGCGGGCATCCTCGCCGGACCTCGGTTCACCGACGGCACCTACCGGCTGCACACTCCCGACGGCACTCCGGTCGGGCAGATGTGCGGCATCTCGACCTTCGTCGAAACCACGACGGTTTCGCTCGCCTCGGTGGTGAAGATCGGCAAGGACATTCCGCTGGACAAGGCGTGCCTGGTCGGCTGCGGGGTCAGCACCGGCTGGGGTTCCGCGGTGCATTCGGCGCAGGTCGCACCGGGCGACACGGTGATCGTGATGGGCATCGGCGGGATCGGTGTGAGCGCCCTGCAGGGTGCGGTGCACGCGGGCGCGTCGCAGGTGATCGCGGTCGATCCGGTGCCGTTCAAGCGGGAGCAGGCCGCGGTGTTCGGTGCGACGCACGCGGTCGCGTCGATGGAGGAAGCCGCGGAGCTGGCGAAGCAGTTCACCAACGGCCAGGGCGCGGACGCGACGATCGTGACCGTCGGCGTGATGCGGCCGGAATACTTGCGGCAGGCGCTGTCTTCGGTGCGCAAGGCGGGAACCGTCGTGACGACCGCGGTCGGCAAGCACGAAGTGAGCGAGGTGCCGCTCGACCTGTTCGAGCTGACGCTTTCCCAGAAACGCGTGCAGGGCACCTGTTTCGGGGCCACGAACGGGAACTGGGACGTGCTGAACCTGCTCCAGCTCTACCGCGACGGCCGGCTCAAACTCGACGAGATGATCACGCGCACCTACTCGCTCGAGGACATCGCCCAGGGCTACGACGACCTGCACGACGGCAAGAACATCCGCGGCATCGTGCGGTTCCGGTGAGCCGCGCGAAACCCGGCCGATCCGGCATCCGGAGGACGAGATGACGAACCTGCACGCCGCCCTGCACGTCGGAGGGAAATGGCTGACCGGCGACGGGCCTGAGATCCGCACGGTCAGCCCGTCGACCGGCCGCGAATTGGCGGTCACGCCGTCCGCGGGCCCGAACCAGGTCGCGGCCGCCGTCGCCGCGGCGCGCCACGCGTTCGACGACGGCGAGTGGAGCAGGCTCGGACCGCGCGAGCGCAGCGCGCTGCTGTACCGGCTCGCGGACCTGATGGAACGGGACCGGGACCGGCTGCTCGACCTGGCCGCGCACGAGATCGGTTCGCCGGTCGGCAACGCCGAACTGCACGTGGACGGGCCGATCGCGTACTTCCGGTGGTTCGCCGAGGCCGCCCGGCGCGGTCCTCGCGACGGCTGGGAGGAACCCCTGCCGCTGCACCACGATCCGGTGACCTCCGCGAGCACCCTGCTGCGCGAGCCCGCCGGGGTCGTCTCGGCGATCACCGCCTACAACGGGCCGCTCATGCTGTGCGCGTGGAAGCTCGGCCCGGCGCTCGCCGCGGGCTGCACGACGGTGCTGGCGCCCTCGCCCAAGGCGATCCTGTGCAACTCGGCGCTGGTGGAACTGGTGGAGGAGGCCGGATTCCCGCCCGGCGCGGTCAATCTCGTGTTCGGCCCGCCCGCGGTGACCGAACAGGTCGTGCAGGCCGATGAGGTCGACCTGGTGAGCTTCACCGGGTCGCCCGCGGTGGGCGGCATGGTCATGGCGCTGGCCGCGCCGGGGCTGAAGAAGGTGGTGCTCGAACTCGGCGGCAAGTCGCCCAACATCCTGCTTCCGGGCACCGACGTCGCCTCTGTCGTCGCTCCCTCGTCGCTGCGGTTCTGCCGGAACGCGGGGCAGGCGTGCGGGGCCACGACGCGGACTTTGGTGCCGGAGAAGGATTTCGACGAGTACGTCGAGCGCTCCGCCGAATTCCTCGGCAATCTCGTGGTCGGCGATCCGTTCTCGCTGAAGACCGCCGTGGGCCCGTTGATCACCGGCGAGCACCACCGGAACGTGTCCGGGTACGTGGCGCGAGCGGTGGACGAAGGCGCGACGGTGGTGACTGGCGGCGGCCGTCCGGCCGGTCTCGACGAGGGGTTCTTCTTCGCGCCGACGCTGATCACCGACGCGCCGAACACCGCCGAGATCGCGCAGGAAGAACTGTTCGCGCCGGTGGGGATCGTGCTGCCGTACCGCGACGTCGAGGAGGCGATCCGGGTCGCGAACGACACCAAGTACGCGCTCAACGCCAACGTCTGGGGCCCCACTCCGGACGCGCTGGCCGTAGCGCGGCGGATCCGGTCCGGCACCGTCACGATCAACGGCGGGGGCGGCCGCCGGACCGACGCACCGTGGGGCGGTCCGGGTCACAGCGGGATCGGCCGCGAAGGCGGGGAAGAAGGCTTCCGGGAGTTCTTCGAGGTGAAGCACGTGCAGTGGCCGCTGTGACCGACGTCCGTGAGGGGAATCCGAGTTCCCCTCACGGACAGTTCGTCAGGTGCCGACGCGCCGCTCGAAACCTTCGGGGATGATCAGGTCGTCGCGGCTGAGGTCTTGGACGCTGCGGTGGCCCAGCGCGAGAAGCGTCGAGTCGATGCCGTTGCGCAGGACGTCCAGCACGTTCTCCACGCCGGACTGTCCGCCCGCGGCGAGGCCCCACAGGTACGCGCGCCCGATCAGAACCGCGCGGGCCCCGAGCGCGAGTGCCTTCACGACGTCGCTGCCACGCCGGATTCCGCCGTCCAGCAACACTTCGACCTCGCTCCCGACCGCCTCCGCGACCGCGGGCAGCGCGCGGATCGTGGCAGGAGTGCCGTCGAGGTTGTTGCCGCCGTGGTTGGACACCGAGATCGCGCTGACCCCGGCGTCGACCGCGCGGCGCGCCTCGTCGACCCGGTACACGCCCTTCAGCAGGAACGGCCCGTCCCACTGTTTCCGCAGCCAGCTCACGTCCTCCCAGGTCGGCGGCGCGGTCTGCATCCACTGGCCGTACGCGCCGAAGAACGACGGCACCGGCGTGCCGGGTTCGGCCATGTTCGGGACGCTGAGGTCGGGCAGTTTCTTGGTGCGGGCGTAGGCGAGCAGCCAGCGCGGATGCATCATGCCTTCGGGGGCGAACCGGATCAGTTCGCGCAGCGTCAGCTTGTCCGGGATGTGCGGGCTGCCCCAGTCGCGGCTGTGCGAGAACGACCAGTCGAGCGTGAGGATGATCCCGACCGCGCCGGCGGACCGGGCGCGGTCCAGCCGCCGCAGGATGTCGTCGCGGCTGCCGGTCCAGTACACCTGGAAGTACGTGTTCGGGTTGGCTGCCACCACTTCCTCGACCGGCTTGCTGGCGAACGACGACAGCCCCATCGACGTCCCGCGCGCGGCGGCGGCGCGAGCGACCGCGACCTCGCCGTCGGGGTGCACGGCCTGCACGCCGGTGGGCGAGATCAGCACCGGCAGCGCGACGTCGCGGCCGAGGACGTTCGTGCTCAGATCGCGTTCGCCGGGCAGTCCGGCGGTGCGCGGGGCGAACCGCAGCTCGTCGTACGCGGCGAGATTGTCTTGCAGCGTCAGGCCTTTTTCCGAACCGGCGATCAGCGCCGAGTAGACGGACGCGGGCAGGCGTTTCTTCGCCCGCCGCTGTGCTTCGGCGACAGACTCGAACCAGGTGGTGCTCATCGTTTTCCCTTCGGGTCGACGCGCAGAGGGCGCCAGGTGACGCGCGGCCGCAGCGGGACCGCGGTCCGGTGGTTGAGACAGCCCGTCCACACCCCGGCGCCGTACGCGAGGTCGTCGGCGACCGCGCCGGCGGTGTAGCGGATTGGATCGAGGTCGGGGCGTTGCCGCAGCCATGCGGTCAGCGGCGGTCCGGCGAGCAGCGACGCGAGCGCGGCCCGCCGTCCCCAGCGTTTTCGCCCGCCCGGCAGCAGGAGCGCGGCAACCAGGGGAGCGGCGAATTGGGTGCTGTAGCGGCCGAATCCGAGCCAGGTTTGGCCCACGGCGGTGCCCATCGCTTGCCCGACCCCGTGTGTTGGCACGTCGCTTCGGCGCAGCACGCGGGTCATGCTCAGCACCGCGCCCGCGAACGCGGCGGCGGCCGGGAGAGGACGGCGGGCCAGGAGCGCCGCGACGGTCAGCGTCGGCCAGGGGTGCAGGACGAGCGGGGCCATCGCGGCGGGACGACGCAGGGCCAGCGGTGCGGCGGAAGTGCCGTAGCTGGCTCGGCGGCTGAGCAATGTGCGCCAGGTTGCCGGCTCGTGGTGGTCGACGTGTGCGGACGGGTCGTAGCGGATCCGGAAGCCAGCGTCGTGGAGTCGCCAGCCCAGGTCGACGTCCTCGCCGACGCGCATTGCCGGGTCGAAGACCGCACCGTCCCGGGCCACGGATTCCAGTGCTGCCCGGCGAACCAGGAGCGCGGCAGTGGGCACATAGGACAGTCGCGTGCCGGGCGCGACGCGGGCGGCGGCGGTGCCCAGGTCGAGGCTGCTGGCGGCGCGGGTGTAGCGGCCAGCCCAGGTGTCGCCGGCGAGGGGACGCACGCGCGGAGCGACGGCGGCGACGAGCGGGTCGGCGAAATGCCCGGCCAGCCGGTCGATCCAGTCCGGCGACGGGACGCAATCGCTGTCCAGGAACGCGACCAGGTCGGTGGAAACGTGCTCCAGCGCGGTGTTCCGGGCCGCGCCGGGGCCGCCGTTTACGTCGCGGCGGACGAGTTTCGCGCCGTGCGCGGAGGCTGCCGCGGCGATGGCCGCGGGGTCGGCGGATCCGTCGTCGATGACCAGCGCGGGGTAGCGGCCGTCGAGCGCGGCCAGGCAGCGGCCCAGCAATTCGGCGCGGTCGCGGACCGGGATGACGACGGTCGCGTCGGCAGTTGCGGCTGGTGGCAACGGATGAGCGAACCCAGCGTCGGTGAGCAGCCGGGCGAGGACGCCTTCCGCTGATGACTCGACCGGATGGTCCGCGAGACGCGCCCACGCCGTCTGCCCGGCCTTCGTAAGGCGCAGTACTCGGGCGGGGGAGCCGCCGAAGAGGAGGCCGTCGGAGAGTTGTTTGACACTCGGGTCCATGGCGAGGCGGAATCCGGCGGGCAGCGGGGTGGTCATAGCGCCAGCCCTCCGTCCACCGGGATTACTGCGCCGGTCGTCGCGCTGCTTTCCGGCCCGGCGAGGAACGCCAGGACGGAAGCGACCTCGGCGGGATCGAGCAGTCGCTGCTGAGGTTGTTGCGTGGCAAACGTTTGCGCCGCCGGAAGGTCGTAGAGCCGGGCGCTCTCGGCGAGAATCGGCGTGTCGGTCGAGCCCGGGCTGACCGCGTTCGCGGTGACCCCGGAGTCGCCCAATTCCGTGCCCAGCGCGCGAATCAACCCGGCGACTCCGGCTTTCGCCGCGCAGTACGCGGCGAGCATCGGCAACCCGCGCGTGGCGGCGGCGGACGCGACGGCCAGGAAGCGGCCGGAGCGGGGTTTCGGGCGGCGCAGCAACGCGGGAATGGCCACGTGGGCGAGGTTGAGAACACCGCGGAGGTTGACGTCGAGGACCGCGTCTTCCTGTTCCAGCGGCATTTCCCAGAGCGGCACTCCGCCCGCGATCACTCCTGCTGCCGCGACGGCCGCGTCGAGGCCGCCCCAGCGTTGTTCCGCGTCCGCGACCGCTGCGGCCAGGTGCGCGCGATCGCGGACGTCTGCGCGGAATTCCTCAGCGGTGCCGCCGTTTTCTTGGATCTTGGCGACCACTGTGGACAGTTCTTCGGCGGTGCCCATCGGGTAGGGGAGAGCTGGATCGTCTTCGGCGACGTCGACCGCGAGGACGGCCCAGCCTTGCTCAGCCAGTTTGATCGCGGTGGCTGCGCCGATGCCGCGCGCCGCGCCGGTCACGAGGGCGGCTTTCACGGCGTCTCCACGGAAGTCCAGTCACGCACGTGTGCTCGCAACTGCGCCGTGAGGTTGTCGAGAAGATCGTGGCCTTCGTCGGCCGTCGCTCCGGTGGGATCGCCGAGGATTCCGGTGTCGGTCACCGCTCGTACGCCGCCCTTGCGCAGGGCGGGAAGCAACTCGCTGAGCGGACGGTTATCGCCCGGTATCGCCTTCTGCATTTGGACTTTGGCCGGGCGAAGAGCCAGCTGCAACGCGGTTTCCGGCCGTCCGGCGTGCGGATCTCCTTGCCAGCGCGGCTCGAACACCGAGACGTCCCGCGATTCGGTGCGGAGGGTCGCGACCGCGCGGGTCACCGAAGCGGCGTTGCCTCCGTGCGCGGACACGAAAAGCAGCCGCCGGAACGTTTCGCAGGCTGACCGGCCGAGTTCCACGAGCAGGAGTTCCGTGGCTGTCTGCCCGATCGACAGCGTCCCGGCGAATCCCGCGTGTTCGCCGCTCGATCCGTACGGCAGCGCGGGCGCGACCAGCACGTCCGGCCGCTCCGCGGCGAGCCGGTCGCACAACGCCGTCGCGATGTCGGTGTCCGTGCTCAACGGCAGGTGCGGACCGTGCTGCTCGGTGGACCCGAGCGGCACGGCGAGGATCGCGCCGGACGCCGCCTGTGCGGCGACGTCCGGCGACGACAGATCGGCCAGGCGCATCTCAACGGCCCGGAGTGAAGCCCGCGAGCGGGTTCTCGTCGCAGGCCCGGTCCGGCGGGCGGCGCATGCCGATGGTCACCGGCACCTTGCGGTGCGAGTGGTCCAGCGACGGTTTCGGCGCGCTGCCCGCGGCGACCCCGGCCAGCGCGCGTTCCCCGTGGCCGCGCACGCATTCCGGATCCGGGCCGTCGAGCGGCAGCCCGGTGAAGAACTTCGCCGCCATGCATCCGCCGCGGCAGGCGTCGAACGCCGAACACGACGTGCAGGCCCCGCCGCTCTGCGGGCTGCGCAGTTCGGCGAACAGCTCGGATTCCCGCCACACGCGGGTGAATCCGCCTTCGCCGCGGATGTTCCCGGCGAGGAAGGTGTCGTGGATGGCGAACGGGCACGCGTAGACGTCGCCGACCGGGTCGACCAGGCACACGACCCGGCCGGCGCCGCACAGGTTGAGCCCGGGCAGGCCGCCGTCGCCGTACCCGGCGAGGTGGAAGAACGAGTCGCCGGTGAGCACGTTTTCTCCGTGCTTGACCAGCCAGTCGTACAGTTCCCGCTGCTGGGCGGCGGTGGGATGCAGCTCGTCCCAGACGTCCGCGCCGCGGCCGGACGGGCGGAGCCGGGTGAGCCGCAGCTGGGCGCCGTAGCGGTCGGCGATCGCTTTGAAGTCGTCGAGCTGCCCCGCGTTCTGCCGGGTCACCACGACAGAAATCTTGAAGTTCCCGAACCCGGCGGCGGCGAGGTTCTCCATCGCCCGGATCGCGGTGCGGTAGGAGCCGGGGCCGCGGACGTGGTCGTTGACCTCCTCGGTGGCGCCGTCGAGGGAGATCTGGACGTCGACGTAATCGCTGCCGGCGAGCCGTTTCGCGACGTCCTCGGTGATCTTGATGCCGTTGGTGGAGAATTTGACGCCGACGTGGTGCTCGGTCGCGTAGTCGACCAGCTCCCAGAAATCGGACCGGACGGTCGGTTCGCCGCCGCCGATGTTCACGTAGAACACCTGCATGCGCTCGAACTCGTCGATCAGCGCCTTGCACTCCTCGGTGCTCAGCTCGCGCGGATCGCGCCGGCCGGACGAGGAAAGGCAGTGCACGCACGACAGGTTGCAGGCGTAGGTGAGTTCCCAGGTGAGGCAGATCGGCGCGTCGAGCCCGAACTGGAATTCGTCGACAAGCGGCATCACACGCTCCTCGGATGGATCATGTCCGACGCGGCGAGGGCGGCGAGGGCGGCGCGGTAGCGGGGCAGTTCCGCCTGCGCGACCCCGGCCTGCGCGCACGCGGCGCGGGCGGAGGGATGGTCGGTCAGCGCCTGCACCGCGGCGAGCATGGTGCGGCTCTTGAGAAAGGACAGCCGGCGGGTGCCGAAGTGGTACAGCAGCGCGCCGAACCGCTCCGGCCGGATGGAGACCCGGCTGTCCAATTCCCAAGCACCGTCCAGATCGAACGCCGCGGCGCTGCGATCAGTAGACACCGCACATTCCGTCGATCGAGACCTCTTCGACGAGCAACTCGTCGGCTACGACCTCTTCGGCCTTCGTCTCGGCAGCGGCTGTCGTCTCGCTCATCGTGACTCCCTTGTCTCGTACGGCGATATTTGACACTTGGTGTCGAATGTGAGGAGGACAATACTGTCACCCTGTGCCAGAAGCAATGCTTCGCTGACGAGGGGCACCCGAATGGGCGTGCGCCTCGGCCGGGAACCCGGGCGCTCCGCCGGTCCGACTCCTCGGGGCGGGACTATGCGAGCGGGATGGCCGTCGTCATCGACGAGGAGCCACGCGCTGGACGGGCCTCGGCGACCGGATGGGCGGCGATCCGTCCGTTGGTGTTGCGGTCGCACTTCTGCGCCGGGGTGTTCGTCAACCAGCACAACGGCGAGGTCCGCGGCGCGCTGGAGACGGCTGCGGTCCGGGCATGGCTCCGTGGATCGCCGCGGGTTTACGGTTTCTTTCCGCCGCCGGGCTGACGCGGTCACTGCCTGCCGGGGCGCACATCGCCGCTCGGCGGTCCTTTTTGGACTGGGCGATGCCGTCGGTCTCTTCTGTCACCTGGACTTCCGGAGACCTCGGCTGGTGATCCGTTGGCGTGTGTTGCGGGGCGGGGTCTCGGATGCGGTGGCTGTGCGGTCGTGCCCGGGGTGGGCGGGATCACCCTGGCCGACGCTCACTCTATTAGGTTAGGTTTGCCTAATCAGTCGGCGACAGAGGGTGAGGTGCGCGGTGACGGGGGACGCGGGAGCCGGGATCGAGGGGCGGATCGCGCTGGTGACCGGCGGTGCGCGCGGAATCGGGGCGGCCATCGTGGAGGCGCTCGCCCGGGCCGGTGCCGTGGTGGCCGCGGTGGACATCGACGAGGACGGGTTGCGGGAGGTCGCCGCGCGGGACTACGGCGTGCAACCGTCGGGAAGAGCGTCAGCGAGGGATTTCTCGGGCGGCGATGCGGCGCGGGGTCGCCCGAGCCGCAATGCCCAGGTGCCGGTTGGACGGGTGGTGCCGTTCGTGGCGGATGTCGGGGATCCGGGGTCGGTCGCGCGGGTCGTGGCGGACGTCGAGCGGGAGCTGGGCCCGATCGGGATCGGGGTGTCTGTCGCGGGGGTGTTGCGGCCCGGGTCGGTGGGGGAGACCAGCGACGAGGACTGGGCGGCGACGTTCGCGGTCAACTCGACCGGGGTTTTCACTGTGCTGCGCGAAATCTCCCGGCGGATGCAGCCGCGGGGGAGCGGGGCGCTCGTCACTGTCGGGTCGAACGCGGCCGGTGTCCCGCGTACCGGGATGGCTGCCTACGCGGCTTCGAAGGCGGCGGCGACCATGCTCACCCGCTGCCTCGGGCTGGAGCTCGCCGGTTCGGGGATCCGGTGCAACATCGTCTCGCCGGGGTCGACCGACACCGACATGCAACGTCTACTGTGGACGGACGAGGCCGGAGAAAACCGGGTGATCGCGGGAAATCCGGAACAGTTCCGCGTCGGGATTCCGCTCGGGCGGATCGCCGATCCGGCGGACATCGCGGACGCGGTGCTGTTCCTCGTGTCCGACCGGGCGCGGCATATCACGATGCAGAACCTCTACGTCGACGGCGGCGCCACGCTTCGCGCGTGACCCGGTTCGACCCGCCGGGCGGCTTTTCCTTTTCGTCCGGGTACGTTAGTGTCCATTAGGTTAGGCTAACCGAACAGTCAAGGTCCGGACCTTGTGCGAGGAACGGACGGGGCGGCTCGGCCGCCTGCGCGTGTGCGAAAGGGAATTCACCTCGTGTCCTCACCTGCTCCGGCCCGTCCGCGGCCGGTCCACCGGGCGGCGGATCTCCTGGCCGCGTACCTGCCGGGGTCGTTCTACTACTCGTCGGCCCGCGGGGTGCTGCTCGCCGACGGGGTGCATGCGCACGTCCGCGGCGCGTCCGGCAACCGGGCCGCGGCGGCTGCCGAGGCGTTGGAAGCCGCGGTGCTGGCGGGGGTCGCGAATCCCGTGGTGGTGGGCGCGATCGGGTTCCGGCCGGACTCCGGGAGCAGTTTGATCGTGCCCGCGGTGGTGCGCCGGGCGGAGGCGCCGGGCGGCGACTCCTGGACTGACGGCGACCCGCGGCCGGGCCGAGAGGAAACACCACGGCCCGTCAACCAAAACCCCTGGGCCGTAGTTCCTCGCCCAGCCCCCGAGGTCTACGCCGAGAGTGTCCGCGAGGCGGTCGACCTCATCGCCGACGGGGAGCTCCGCAAGGTCGTCCTCGCCCGGGCGCTGGATCTCGTGGGGGAGCACAGCGTTTCCGTGCGAGAACTGCTCCGCGACCTTGTCGTGAGAGACCCCGCGGCGCATGCCTTCGCCGTCGACGTCAGCGAGCCGGGGGATCCGGCGCCGCGGACGCTCGTCGGGGCCAGTCCGGAGTTGCTGGTGTCTCGCAAGGGAAACGTCGTGACGGCGAATCCGCTTGCTGGGTCGCGGCGGCGGACGGGGGACCCGGCACGGGACGCGCAAGCGATTGCCGAGTTGCGAGTGTCCGAAAAGGACCTCAACGAGCACGCCCTCGTCGCCGCGCAGGTCGCGGAGGTGCTGGGCCGGTACTGCACCGAACTGGAAGTTCCCGAAAAACCGGAAGTGATGGGCACGCCCGCGATGTGGCACCTTTCGACCCGGATCACCGGACGGGTCGGGCCAGGTGGGCCGTCGTCGTTGGAGCTGGCTGAGGCGTTGCATCCGACGCCTGCGGTGTGCGGGGTGCCGGTCGATCTGGCGCGCGACACGATCGCGCGGCTCGAGCCCGAGGACCGCGGGTATTACGCGGGACTCGTCGGCTGGACCGACCTCGCGGGGGACGGCGAATGGGTCGTCACGATCCGGTGCGCCGAGGTGTCCGACAAGACTGCGCGGCTGTTCGCGGGGGCGGGCGTCGTCGCGGGGTCGGACCCGGCGGCGGAATTGGCTGAGACCAGCGCGAAGTTCGGCACGCTGCTGCGCGCGCTGGGTGCGGAGGGGGTCGCGTGAGCCTGTGGCCGGAAGAGACCGCGGCCAGGTATCGGGCCAGCGGGTATTGGCGGGGGCAGACCTTCGGGGCTCTGCTGACATTGCTCAAGGAGGCGTACGCGGACCGGACGGCGGTCGTCGGCGAGGAGCAGCGCTGGACGTTCGCCGAGTTGGACGAGCGGGCGCATCGGCTGGCGGCCGGGTTCGCCGCGAACGGGATCGGGCAGGGCGACCGGGTGGTCGTGCAGTTGCCGAACATTCCGGAGTTCGTATCGGTCGTCTTCGGGCTGTGGCGGGCCGGTGCGGTGCCGGTGTTCGCGTTGCCGGCGCATCGCGACAGCGAATTGCGGCACTTCGTCGAGCAGAGCGAAGCGAAAGCGATTCTCACCGTCGGCGAGCACGCTGGGCACGACCACGCGAAGATGGCGCGCGAGATCGGACAGCACCGGAAGGTCTTCGTCGTCGGCGAGCCGGAGTTCGCGGAGTTGACGGCGGCCGCGCCGCGCGAGTTGCCCGAGCCGGATCCGGAGAGCATGGCGTTTCTCCAGCTGTCCGGCGGAAGCACGGGGTTGCCGAAGCTGATTCCGCGTACGCATGACGATTATCTGTACAGCGTTCGGGAGAGCGCGCGGATCTGCGGGCTCAAGAAGGAAAGCGTGTATCTCGCGGCCTTGCCGGTCGCGCACAACTTCCCGCTCAGCTCGCCGGGGCTGCTCGGCGCGTTGCATGCGGGCGCGGCCACAGTGCTGGCGCCGCGACCGGACGCCGACACGGCGTTCCGGCTGATCGAGGCCGAAGGCGTCACCATCAGCGGGGTCGTTCCGCCGTTGGCGGCGGCCTGGGTGCAGGCGGCGGCGCGGACCGGACGGGATCTGTCCTCTTTGGACGTTCTGCTGGTCGGCGGGGCGAAGTGCGGCCGGGAGCTCGCGGAACGCATCGGACCGGCGCTCGGCTGCCGGTTGCAGCAGGTGTTCGGCATGGCCGAGGGACTCGTCTGCTACACCCGGCTGGACGATCCGGAAGACCTCGTCCTGAGCACGCAGGGCCGCCCGATTTCGCCGGACGACGAGGTGCGCGTCGTGAATCCGGACGATCCGCTGGCGACGTCGGACGATCTCGTCGAGCCGGGCGAAATCGGTGCGCTGCTCACGCGCGGGCCGTACACGATCCGCGGCTACTACAACGCCGCCGAGCACAACAAGACCGCGTTCACCGAGGACGGCTTCTACCGCACCGGCGATTTGGTGCGGCGAAGGGAATCCGGGCATCTCGAAGTCGTCGGGCGGGCGAAGGAGCAGATCAACCGCGGCGGCGAGAAGGTCGCGGCGGAAGAGGTCGAGAACCACCTGATGGCGCATCCGGGCGTGCTCGACGCCGCCGTCGTCGCGGTGCCCGACGAGTACCTCGGCGAGCGGACCTGCGCGTACGTCGTTCCGGTGGACGGGAAACAGCCGAGCGCTTCGGAACTGCGCCGGTTCGTGCGCGGGCGCGGCGTGGCCGCGTTCAAGGTGCCGGACCTGGTGAAGGTGGTCGGGGAGTTCCCGGTCACCGGCGTGGGCAAGACCAGCAAACGCGAACTGCGGGCGGCGCTGGCCGCCCTGGCGAAGGAGAGGTGAGGCGTGTCCCTGCCGAAGATCCGGGCGTACCCGCTGCCGACGGCGGCGGACCTGCCCGCGGGGCGGGTGCAGTGGCGGCCCGACCCGGCGCGGGCGGCTCTGCTCGTGCACGACGTCCAGCGGTATTTCCTTGCTCCGTATGAGGGTTCGCCGATTCCGGAGATGGTGGCGAACATCGCGGAACTGGCGGAGAAGGCCCGAAGCTGGGGCATGCCGGTGTTCTACACCGCGCAGCCGGGCAAGCAGCCCGCCGCCGATCGCGGCCTGCTCGCCGAGTTCTGGGGCGACGGCATCGGCGCGGTGATCGGCGACGACCCGCGCGCCGCGGACATCGTCGACGAGCTGGCCCCTCGGCCGGGCGACATCGTGCTGGACAAATGGCGTTACAGCGCCTTCCAGCGCAGCACTTTCCGCGAGCAGCTCGGCGACCGCGACCAGTTGCTGATCACCGGCGTCTACGCGCACATCGGCTGCCAGACCACGGCGGTCGAGGCGTTCATGCGCGACGTCCGGCCGTTCCTGATCAGCGACGCGGTCGCGGACTTCGACCGCTCCCGGCACGACCAGGCGTGCGAGTACGTCGCGCAACGCTGCGGCGTCGTCACCACCACCGCCGACGCGCTCGCCGCGCTGTCGGCGCCGATTCCCGCAGGAGCCCCTCGATGAGCACTCCCGGACTGACGGCCGAGCAGGTCAACGCCGATGTCGCCGAACTGCTCGGCTGCGGCCTCGACGAGCTGACCCCGGACACCGATCTCGCCGACCTCGGCCTCGATTCGATGCGGATCATGAGCCTGGTCGAGAAGTGGCGCGGCGCGGGCGCGGCGCAGCTGGAGTTCGCCGATCTCGCCGAAGACCCGCGGCTCGGGCACTGGACGAAGCTGCTCACCGGCGGTTCGCAGTGAGCCGGGACGCGCACCGGCACCGTCACACGGCCCGGATCGCCGAGGTCCGCGCGGGCCGCAAAGCCGAGAAAGTGCCGTACCCCATCCGGATCCGTCGTGCGGAGGTCGTGCGGACCAGGGCAGTCGGCACCGGACTGTTGCGCGTCACCCTCGGCGGGCCGGGCACGGCCGGGTTCGAGGCGCATTCGCCGGACGAACACGTGAAGATCCTCTTCCCGGACGCGGATGGCCAGCTCCGGCTGCCAGAGCCGAACGGCGACCTCCTCCGCTGGCCGAAGCCTTCGCCGATCTCGCGTGAGTACACCGTCCGCCGCTACGACGCGGTGTCTGGCGAGCTGGATCTCGACGTCGCCCTGCACGACGGCGGTCTCGGTTCGGACTGGGCACGCGCGGTGCGGCCGGGCGAGACCGTGCACGTCGCGGGCCCGCCGGGCGGGCTGATCGTGCCGCACAACTACGACCGCTACCTGCTCGCCGGCGACATCACGGCGCTGCCCGCGTTGGCGCGCTGGCTGGAGGAACTGCCGCGCACCGCGAAGGGCTGGGCGTTCGCCGAGGTCGCCGACACGAGCGAGGAGATCGAGCTCGACGCACCGGACGGCGTCGAAGTCCAGTGGCTGCACCGCGGTCCCGGCAACCCGCCCGGCAGCGTCGAGCTTCTCGCCGACGCCGTCCGTGAAGTCAAGGTGCCCGACGGCGAACGGCTTTACGCGTGGGTCGCCGGAGAAGCGGGCGCGATCAAGCCGCTGCGCCGCTGGCTGCGCGACGACCTCGGGCTCGCCCGCGAGGACTACGACGTGACCGGCTACTGGAAACGCGGCGTCGTGGACTTCGACGACGAGCACGACCACTAACACCTCGTGAGTGTTTATGCCGGTTCTAACCGGCATAAACACTCACGACCCCCCGATCCGCACTACCTGAGGACCCCTCGCATGACCGTCACCAGAACCACCCGTCTCGCCGCCGCTGCCCTCGCGGCCGCCCTCACCGTCGTCGCCGGCTGCGGTTCCGGCGACGCGCAGAGCGGCGCGAGCGACGGCCCGACCCGCGTGTTCGCCGCCGACAACGGCCAGATCAAGATCCCGGTCAAGCCCAAGCGCGTGATCGCGACCGGCTACGCCGTCCCCGCGCTGCTCGAAGCGAAAGCGCCGCTGGTCGGGATCTCGACGTGGAAGCGCGGCCTGCCGATGATGACGACCGAGGACCGCACGAAGTACGACGAACTGCCGAAGGTCGCGGGCGAGCAGGCCGCCGAGACGAACTACGAAGCGATTGCGCAGGCCGATCCGGACCTGATCGTGATCGGCGTGCCGAAGCCGGTGCTCGCGGACATCGACGTCAAGCGGCTGCAGGAGATCGCGCCGGTCGTGGCGATCGGGCCCTCGGTGCCGTCGGCGTGGCGGGAGCTTTCGCGCAAGCAGTCCGACGCGGCGGGCGCGCTGGCCGGGTTCGACGCCGCGCGCCAGGAGTACGAGGCGAAGGCGAAGCAGCTCGCGGACAAGTACAAAGCCGTTCTGCCGCAGCTGAAACTGGGCCACGTCGGTGCGTACGGCGAGGTCGCGAAGGGCAACTTCCAGCGCGAGTTCAAGGATTCCTGGGGCACCAACGTCGCACAGGACATCGGCGCGAACTACTTCGGCCAGGTGAAGGTCAAGGGCGGCGGCTCGAAGGACGTCAGCGAGTACCCGTCGATCGAGGAGCTGCCGACCGCGTTCGCGCAGGCGGACGCGATCACCTACTCGGTGAAGCCGGACGGCTCGGTGCCGCCCGCGGTGAAGTACGTGCTCGATTCGCCGCTGTGGAAGGAACTTCCCGCGGTGAAGGCGGGCAAGACGTTCGCCTTCCGCTACACCGAAGCGGCCACCTACCGGGCGGCGATGAAGACGCTGGACGCGGTGGACCAGGCGTTCGCGCCGCTGCTGAAGAAGTGACCGCGCGCAGCCGGACCGCGCTGCTGGCCGCCGCCGTCGTCCTGCTGGCGGCGGTGGCCGTGGTCAGCGTGGGTGTCGGCGCGCACGGCATCGCGCCGGCGGAGGTGCTCCGGGCCATTTTCGGAAACGGCGATCCGGCCGATCAGGCGGTGGTGCGCGATGTCCGGGCGCCGCGTGCGCTGCTGGCGGTCGGCGTTGGCGCTGCGCTGGCGGTGGCCGGGGTGCTCGTCCAGGTGTTGTCGCGCAATCCGCTGGCCGAACCCGGCGTGCTCGGCGTGACGGCCGGTGCCGGGTTCGCCATCACGATCGGTTCCGCGCTGGGCATCGCCGTTTCCGCGTCGGGGGAGCTGCTGTTCGCGGTGCTCGGCGCGGTGCTGGCGACCCTGCTGGTCTACGCGGTCGGCCGGCGGTCGCCGTTGCGGATGGTGCTGACCGGCACCGCGCTGACGTTCGTGCTCAGCGGCGTTTCGCTCGGGCTGCGGCTGCTGCTGCCGGACACCTTCGACCGGTACCGGTTCTGGGCGGTCGGTTCGCTGGCCGGACGGGAACAGGCCCCGCTGACGGTTCCGCTGGTCGTGATCGCGGTGAGCGTGGTCGCGGCGTTTCTGTTGAGCCGTCAGCTGAACGCGCTCGCGCTGGGCGACACCGTCGCGCACACTCTCGGCGCACGTGTGGCCCGGATTCGCGCGGTGACGCTGGTGCTGATCACCTTGCTGGCCGGAGCCGCGACCGCGGTGGCCGGGCCGATCCTGTTCGTCGGATTGATCGTGCCGCATCTCGCGCGGCGCGCGGCGGGGGCGTCGGTGCCGTGGCTGACGGCATTCGCGGTGGTGCTGGGGCCGATTCTCCTGCTGGTGTCGGACATCGGCTCGCGCGTGCTCCTGCCGACTGGCGAGGTGCCGGTCGCGATCGTGACGGCGTTCGTCGGCGGCCCGGTGCTGATCTGGGCGGTCCGCAAGTACGGGACGGCTGCGCTGTGACCGCGTTCGTGTTCCGCCGAGGGCGGGTTTCGCTGCGGGTCGAGCGCCGTACGGCCGTTCTCGTCGCCGTGCTCGGCGTCGTTCTCGCCGGTCTCGCGCTGCTGGGGCTGTGCTACGGCGCGGCGTGGGCGAGTCCGGCGCGGGTGTTCGCCGCGCTCGGCGGGGCGGGCGGCGGACCGGGCGTGGTGATTCGCGAATGGCGGCTGCCGCGCGTGGCGGCCGGGCTCGTGTTCGGTGCCGCGCTCGGACTGGCCGGCGCGATTTTCCAGAACGTCACGCGGAATCCGCTCGGCAGCCCGGACGTGATCGGTCTCGACTCCGGCGCCTACACCGGCGCGCTGGTCGCGATGACGGTGCTGTCCGGCTCGCCCACACAGCTGACCTTCGCGTCCGTGGTCGGTGGGCTGGTCACCGCGGCTGCGGTCTATCTGCTGTCGATGGGCGGCAGCCGGTCCGGGTTGCGGCTGATCGTCATCGGGATCGCGATCAACGCGATGCTGACCGCGTTGAACTCCTGGATCGTGCTGCGGGCCGACCTGGAAGTGGCGATCGCCGCGGTCGGCTGGAGCGCCGGTTCGCTCAACGGCATCGGCTGGAGCGACGTCGCGGTGCCGTTCGGAGTGCTGGCCGTGCTGTTCGCGGTGCTGCTGACCCGGGCGCCCGCGCTGCACCAGTCGGCGCTCGGCACGGAACTCGCGGTGACAACCGGGGTCCGGCACGAATCCCTGCGGCTGCAGCTGATCGTCCTCGGCGTCGGCTGCACGGCGACGGTCACCGCGGTGGCCGGGCCGATCGCGTTCGTCGCGCTCGCCGCCCCGCAGATCGGCCGCAGGCTCGCCCGCGCGCCCGGCATTCCGCTGCTGCCCGCCGCGCTGACCGGCGCGGCGTTGCTCGCCGGGGCCGACCTCGTCGCGCAGATGCTGCTCGCCCCGGTGTCGCTGCCGGTCGGCGTGATCAGCACGGCGATCGGCGGCTGCTACCTGATCTGGCTGCTCACCAAGGAGGTGCGGCGGAAGTGACCGCCCGCTTGACCGCGCGGGACCTCACCCTGCGCTACGGCGACCGCATCGTGTCGACGCGGTTGCGGCTCGACGTGCCCGACCGCGCGTTCACCGCGGTGGTCGGCCCGAACGCGTGCGGCAAATCGACATTGCTGCGCGCGTTCGTCCGGCTGCTGCGTCCGGCCGAGGGCGGCGTGACCTTCGACGGCCGCGAGGTCGGAGCGTATCCGGCCAAGGCGCTGGCGCGCGAACTCGGCTTCCTGCCGCAGGATCCGTCCGCGCCGGAGGACGTCCGCGTCCGGCAGCTGGTCGCGCGCGGGCGATTCCCGCATCAGTCGCTGCTGTCGTCGTGGTCCGAGGAGGACGAGAGCGCGGTCGTCAGCGCGATGACCGCGGCCGGGGTCGCCGGGCTGGCCGACCGTCCGGTGCAGGAGCTGTCCGGCGGACAGCGGCAGCGCGTGTGGATCGCGGTCGTGCTCGCGCAGCGCACGCCGTACCTGCTGCTCGACGAGCCGACGTCGTTCCTCGACATCGCGCACCAGTACCAGGTGCTGGAGCTGCTGAAGCGGCTGCGCGACGAGGGCCGCACGGTGATCGCGGTCCTGCACGACATCAACCAGGCTTGCCGTTACGCCGACCACGTCGTCGCCATGCGCGACGGGCGGGTCGTGGCGCAGGGCGTGCCCGGCGACGTCGTGGACGCCGCGCTGATCAAGGAAGTCTTCGACCTGCCGAGCGTCGTGGTGCCCGATCCGGTCACCGGGACGCCGATGGTCGTGCCGTCGCTCTGACCTTGGGAGTCACCAGTTGAGCACCGCACTTGCCACGCTTGAGCTGACCAGCGCCCAGCTGGGCATCTGGAACGCGCAGCGGCTGGAACCGGATTCGCCGTACTACCTGGTCGGCGATGTAGTCGAGATTTCCGGCGGCGATCCGGTCGACGTCGCGGCGCTGGCCGAGGCGATCCGGGCCACGACCGAAGAGGCCGAAAGCCTGCGGCTGCGGGTGCTCGACACTCCGGACGGGCCGCGGCAAGTGGTGTCCGCCGAGCCGGTGCCGTTGCCGGAAGTCGTTGACCTGCAAGGGGAACCGGACCCGCGCGCGGCGGCGCACGCCAGGGTCGCGGCGGAGCGGCAGCGGGTGGCCGAGGCGTGCCGCGGGATGCTGGACCGGGCGTTGTTCTCGCACCTGATCCTCCGGCTTTCCGATGCCGAAGTGTGGTTCACGCAGCTCGGCCACCACCTGGTGTTCGACGGGTACACCGCGGCGATGCTCGCCCGGCGCACCGCTGCCCGGTACACCGCGGCGGTGCGGGGCGAAGACGTGCCGCCGTCGGCCTTCGGGCGGTTCGCCGACCTCGTCGAGGCCGACCGCGCGTACCGGATGAGCGAACGGTTCGCGCGGGACCGCGAGTATTGGTGCGACCGGTTCACCCCGATGCCGGAGCTGGCCGAGGACGCGAGCGCGGCCGGGCCGCCGGAAGCGACGTGCACCGCGCGCGCCGAACTCACCGCGGACGAGGTCGCCGCGCTTGGCGAACTGGGAAAGCGCGCGGGGACGACCTGGGGCGACGCTCTGATCGCGTGCTACGCGGCGTTCCTGCACCGGGTGCTCGGGACGTCGGACGTCGTGTTCGCGGTGCCGTTGATGTGCCGGGCGGGGGTGGCGTTGCGTACTCCGGCGATGGCGGTCAACGTGCTGCCGTTGCGGGTTCGCGTGCAGCCAGGCGACCGGCCGGAAGAGCTGACCGCGCGGGTCGCGCAGGCACTGCGGGAAATGCGCGCGCATCAGCGGTACCGGGGAGAGAACCTGCCGCAGGACTTGGCGGTGCCCGGCGCGGGCGCGTTGCTGCACGGCCGCGGGATCAACCTGAAGGCGTTCGACCTGGAGCTGGCGTTCGGCGAGGCGCGCGGGACGATGCGGAACGTCGCGGGCGGGCCGCCGGAAGACATGGGACTCAGCGTGCTGCCGACCGCTGGCGGCGGGCTGTTGCTCGGGTTCGAGGTCGATGCGCGGTCTCAGGACCAGGCGGGCGTCGATGCGCAACTCACCGCGTTGAAGGCGTTGATCTCCGCGTTCACCGGGGCGGATGCGCCGGTGGTCGGCGGTGCGGATCTGGTGCCGGACGTCGCTGCTTTGCTCGCCGAATGGTCGACCCCCGCGGTGTCCTCGGCGGGCGAAGGACTCCTTGCGGGACTCGGTGGTCAGACCGCGCTGGTGTGCGGCGCTGATCGGCTCACCGGCGACCAGGTGCGGGACCGGGTGCACCGGCTGGCGCGGGCGTTGCGGGCGCGGGGCGTCGGCGCGGACGACGTGGTGGCGCTGGCATTGCCCCGCTCGGTCGATCTGGTGGTGGCGCTGCTGGCGGTTCTCGACGCGGGCGCGGCGTTCCTGCCGCTGGACCTCGCCCATCCGGCGGAACGGCTGCGTTCGCTGGCCGCCGAGGTGAGCCCGAAGCTCGCCGTGACGGATTCGGACCTGCTGCCGGACGTACCGCAGCTCCGGTTGGACGACCCGGCGGTACGGGAGGAGATCGCCGCGCATTCTGCCGCCGAGTTGTCCGATGTGGACCGTCATCCGGAACATCTCGCGTACGTCATCTTCACCTCGGGTTCCACCGGGCAGCCCAAGGGCGTGCTGGTCCGGTCCGGCGGGCTGGAGACGTTGCTGCGGAACCACCGCGCGACCACGGTCGCCGAGACCGCGCAGGGGCGGCGGCTCCGCGTCGCCCACACGTACTCGTTCGCCTTCGACTCGGCGATCGAGCAGCTGCTGTGGATGCTGTGCGGGCACGAATTGCACGTCTACGACACAGAAACCGCGCGCGACGTCGATGCGCTGCACGCCGTTTTCGTGCGGGACCGGATCGACGTCATCGACACGACGCCGTCGATGGCGGCGCCGTTGCTGGACGCGGGGTCGCTCGATCCGGCGTTGCTGGTGCTCGGCGGCGAGGCGACGCCTCCCGCGTTGTGGCAGCGGATCGCTTCGTCCGGTGTCCGGGCACGCAACATTTACGGCCCGACCGAGACCACTGTGGACGGTGCGAGCGCGCCGATCACCGGTGGCGAACCGGTGATCGGGTTCGCGGTTCCCGGGACTCGGGCGTACGTGCTCGATGCCGCGCTGCGACCGGTGCCGCCGGGCAGTCGCGGAGAGTTGTATCTCGCTGGGCCGCATCTGGCTCGCGGTTATCTCGGCCGCCCGGGCGGGACGGCGGAGCGGTTCGTCGCCGATCCGTTCGGACCGCCGGGGGAGCGGATGTACCGGACCGGCGACGTCGTGCGCTGGGTCCCCGGGCGTGGGCTGGAATACCTCGGCCGACGCGACGGCCAGGTCAAGATTCGCGGGCACCGCGTGGAATTGGCCGAGGTCGAGTCTGCGCTCGGCGCGCTTCCCGGCGTTCGGGCCGCCGCGGCGGCGGTGCGCGGGCCGCGGTTGATCGGATATGTCGTCGGCACCGGACTGGTGGCGGAAGACGTTCGGGCGACGCTCGCGCAGCGGTTGCCGGAGGCGATGGTCCCGGCGGCGGTCGTGGTGCTGGACGAACTTCCGGTGACCAGCAACGGAAAACTCGACCGTGCCGCGCTGCCCGCGCCCGTGGCCGCAGATGGCGGACGGGAACCGCGGACCGAGCGGGAACGGTTGCTGTGCGCCGCGATCGCCGAGGTCATCGGCGTGGAGCGGGTCGCCGTCGACGACGATTTCTTCGCCCTCGGCGGCGACAGCATCACCGCGATCAGTGTGAGCAGCCGGTTGCGGGCGCACGGACTGGACTTCCGGCCGCGGGATTTGCTGGCGCGGCGCAGTTTCGCGGCCTTGGCGGCGGCGAGCCGGGATCTGTCCGAACCGGACAGTGCGCCGGACGAGCCGATCGGCGAGGTTCCGGCACCGCCGATCGTGCGGACGTTGTTCGATCTCAATCCGGATCTGGACGCGATTGCCGGCTATGCACAGTGGACAGTGCTCCGGGTGGACGGTCCGGTGCCCGGTTTGCTCGAAGGCGTCCAGACGATTCTCGACCACCACGACGTGTTGCGCCTTCGCGTCGAACCCCACGGATTGGTGATCCGGCCGCGTGGCGCGGTCGACGCGGCAACGGTGGTCAGCGAGGCGACGGGATCTCCGGCTGAAGCGGCGAAGCGGCTGGCGTCCGAATTGGACCCGCGCGCCGGAGCGATGCTGCGGGTCGCGCGGCTCGGGGACCAGCTGGTGATTGTCGTGCACCACTTGGCGATCGACGGGGTTTCGTGGCGCATCTTGCTGCCTGATTTGCAGACTGCCTGTGAGGGCGGGGTGCTCGAACCCGTGCGCAATTCCTGGCGACGGCACGCCTTGGTGCTCGCCGAGCAGGGCGCGAGTGGTGCGCGGCGCGGCGAGCTCGAGTATTGGCGGTCGCCGCGAAAGAGCAAGCTCGAACCGACGCGCGACACCGTTGCCACCGCACATCGTTCGGTCACCGTCGCCACCGAAGAGGAAAGCACGGCGATTCTCACGACCCTGCCGGCGGCTTATCGCGCAGGCGTGGACGAGGTGCTGCTCGCCGCGCTCGTGCTGACACTGCGCGGGGACGAAGACGCGCTGACGGTCACGATGGAGGGGCACGGCCGCGAAGGACTGGATTTCGCCCGAACCGTCGGCTGGTTCACCGCCGAGTATCCGGTCCACCTCGAACTGTCTGGTGTGGACACTCTCGATCGGCTGCTGCGCTCCGTCAAGGAAGCACGGCGCGCGGTACCGGACGGCGGGGTCGGGTTCGGCGTCCTCCGGTATCTCGATCCCGGTGTGGAGTTCACGCCGGAAATGCCGGACGTCCTGCTCAATTATCTCGGCCGGTTCACCCCGCTGTCCGGCGGCTGGCAGCTGCCGGACGAGGATCCGTTCGCCGTGATCGAGCCGCCCGCGAAGGCGTTGGAGCAGGTCCTGGCGTTGAATTGCTTTGTCCGCGAGGAAGGCGTGCCGCGGATCGCTGTCGAATGGACCGCCGCCAGCCGGGTTCTGCCGCCGGAGGAGGTCGAACGCCTGCAGGAAGCGTGGGCGGCGGCGCTGGCCGCGCTCGCCGCTCACGCGCGGGAGGCCGCCGGTGGGCTCACTCCGTCGGACCTTCCGCTGGTCACGCTCACTCAGGACGACATTGCCGTCCTCGAACAGCAGGGTCCGATCGCCGACGTCCTGCCCGCGACGCCGTTGCAGGCCGGGCTGTCGTTCCACACGCTGACCCGTGGCGGACCGGACGTCTACACCGTGCAGGCGGTGACCCGGTTGGAGGGCAAGCTTGCTCCCGCGCGGATGCGAGCCGCCGCCGAGGAGCTGCTGCGCCGGCACCCGGCGCTGCGCGTCCACCTGCACACGACAGCGGCGGGCGAGGTGGTGCAGGTCGTGCCCGCCGACGTGCACCTGGACTGGCGGCACGTCGAGCATCCGGAGGGCGCCGACGACGAGTGCGCCGCCGAACTGGCCCGGCCGTTCGACCCGGCGGTTCCGCCGCTGATCCGGTTCCTGCTGCTCACTCTCGGCCCGGCCGAACACCGGCTGGTGCTGACGATCCACCACGCGCTGCTCGACGGGTGGTCGATGCCGCTCGTCGGCCGCGCCCTGCTGGCCACCTACGCCGAGCTGGACGGCGGACCGGCCGCTCCGGTCGCGCCGCCGTTGGCCGAGTACCACCGGGTGCTGGCCGCCCGCGATCACGACGCGGCGGTCGAGGCCTGGCAGAAGGCTTTGGCCGGGCTGGAAGAAGGAACCCAGCTCGCGCCGGCGACCACTGAGTCCGCTGTGGACCGTCCACAACGGATCTGGGTCGGACTCGGCGCGGAGTTCAGCGAACGGCTGCGCGGCTTCGCCCGGGAACGCGGCGTGACGTCGACGGCGGTGTTCCAGACCGCGTGGGGCGTCCTGCTGGCACGGCTCACCGGACGGCAGGACGTGGTGTTCGGCTGTCCGGTGTCCGGCCGTCCGTCCGACGTTCCGGGCGTGGAAGCGATGATCGGGCAGCTCGGCACGACCATTCCGGTGCGCGTGGCGTTCGCCCCGTCCGACCCGGCGTCGGCGGTGCTGGCGCGGGTGCAGGACGAGAACGCGCGGCTCACCGAGCACCATCACCTCGGCCTGCCGGACATCCAGCGCGCCGCGGGCGTCGGCGATCTCTTCGACACGATGCTGGTGATGGAGAACTTCCCGCTCTCCAGCCGCGAACGCGAACCGCTCGCGCCCGGACTCGATCTCGCGGGCGTCGACATCACCGACGCGACCCATTACCCGCTGACCGTGATCGTGCTGCCCGGCGACGAGATCTCGATCGGCCTCGGCTACCAGCCGCAGGCCTTCGACGAATCGACCGTGCAGGCTTACGGCCGCTGGCTGACGACGCTGCTGCACGAGATCGTGGCCGACCCGCAGCAACCGGTCGCTCGCCTGCGTTCTCTGGGCACCGAAGAGGAAGCAGCCCTGCTGCGGCAAGGAACCGGGCCCGAGCCACGGCGGGAAGCCGGTACTTGCCTGGAGGAATTCGCCCGCTGGGTGCGGGAAAGTCCGGACGCCGAAGCCGTCGTGTGCCGGGACCGCAGCCTGACCTACGCGGAACTGGACCGGAAGGCAAACCAGCTCGCGCACGCGCTGCGCGCGGCCGGGGTGCGGGAGCAGGACCCGGTCGCGGTGCTGCTGGAACGGGACATCGAGCTGGTGGTCGCACTGTTCGGCGTACTCAAAGCCGGTGCGGTGCACGTGCCGATGGACCCGACCTATCCGGCGGAACGCTTGACGCATCTGGTGAAGGACAGCGCTCCCGCCGCGGTAGTGTCCACTTCGGACCCTGGCTTCGGCATTCCGGTGATCGACCCGCTTGTCCTGAATGGACCGTCTGCTTGGGACGACGTGGTCCCGTCGCCGGACTCGCTCGCGTACGTGATCTACACGTCCGGTACCACCGGAAAGCCGAAGGGCGTCGCGATCACCCATCGCGGCCTCCCGAGCCTGGTCGCGCTGCAGGAGGACGTCGTCGGGATCCGGCACGGCGAGCGGTACCTGCACTTCGCGTCCACGAGTTTCGACGTGTCGTACTGGCAGTTCTTCCTGCCGCTGCTGTCCGGCGGCACCTCGGTGATCGCGCCGGAGGAGGTCCGCGGGTCCGGCGACGACCTGCTCGCCTACGCCGCCGAGCACCGCGTCACCGGGCTGAACCTGCTGCCGTCGTTCCTGTCCGCGATGCCGGACGACGCGACGGTGGACCCGGAGGTGTTCTTCGTGGTCGGCGCTGAACGGCTCGACCCGGAGCTGGCGCACCGCTGGGGCGACCGGCGCGCGCTGTTCAACGCCTACGGCCCGACCGAGGTCACGATCAACTCCGTTACCTGGGCGTACTCCGCCGACGATCCCGGTCCGCTGCCGATCGGCCGGCCGGACCCGCAGGTGCGGGCCTACGTCCTCGACGCGGGGTTGCGACCGGTCGGGGCCGGCGTCACCGGCGAGCTGTATCTCGCCGGGCCGAAGCTCGCGCGCGGGTACGTGAACCGGCCGGGGCAGACCGCGGAGCGGTTCGTGGCCGACCCGTTCGGCGCGCCCGGCGACCGGATGTACCGCACCGGCGACCTGGTGCGCTGGCGGCCGGACGGGCAGCTGGTGTTCCTCGGCCGCGCCGACCACCAGGTGAAACTGCGCGGGTTCCGGATCGAACCGGGCGAGATCGAGTCGGCGCTGGCCCGGCATCCGGACGTGCGCGCCGCGGTCGTCCTGGTGCGCGAGGACCGGCCGGGGGGCCGGAGGCTGGTCGGTTACGTCGTGCCGGTCGACGGTGCGGACCCGGATCCCGTTGCGCTGCGCGAGTATCTGGCCGCTGAGCTGCCTGCGCACATGGTGCCGTCGGCAGTGCTCGTGCTGGAGCGGCTGCCGCTCGGGCCCAGCGGCAAGCTCGACCGCGCGGCGCTGCCCGCGCCTGGGCCGCGCAACGTCGCCGCGGCTCGGCAACCGGCGACGGAAGCGGAAACGGTGCTGCTGCAAGTGGTTCGGGAGCTGCTTGGCCCGGACGTCACGATCGACGACGGATTCCTCGACGCTGGCGGCGACAGCATCGCGTCGCTCCGGCTGGTCGCGCGTGCTCGGCGGGAGGGTCTGCACCTGACCGCGCGGGACGTTTTCGAAGGCGGCACGATCGCCGGGGTCGCGGCCCGCTGCAGCGACCAGACCGCGGTGGTGGCACCGGACCTCACACCCGCTGTCGGGGACGCGCCGCTGACGCCCGTCATGCGGGAGCTGCTGGAACGCGCCGGTTCGGACGCGGACGGGTTCTGTCAGTGGGTCGAGGTGTGCGTCCCGTCCGGCGGTGACGTGTCGAGGTGGCGGGCGGCGCTTGACGCGGTCCTCGAACGGCACGATGTGCTGCGTTCTCACTTGGCGGGCGACGTGCTGCGCGTTCCCGAGCCTGGTGCGGTGACCGGCGCGGACGTGCTGATGGTCGTCCCGGCGGGCGAGGACGCGGATCTGCGGGTGCTGCTGGACGACCAGATCACGGCCGTCCGGTCCGCCATGGACCCGCGGACGGGGCCGATGCTGCGTGCGGTCTGGGTGGACGCCGGGCCCGCGCGTCCAGGGCGGCTCGGGCTGGTCGCGCACCATCTCGTCGTGGACGCCGTGTCGTGGCGGATCCTCCTCGACGACCTCGAGCAGGCTTATCTCGGCCGCAAGCTGCCGGAGCGCGGGCCGTCGTTCCTCGGCTGGGCACGTGCGTTGGTCGCGGCCAAGCCCGCGCGGCAGGTGGAAAAGCCGCATTGGCAACGGATTGCCGCATCGGCCCGTCCAATCAGTGGAACTGCGCGGCACCACGAGATCGAGGTGTCGGAAGAGATCACGCACGCAGTGCTGACGACGTTGCCGGGCGCTTATCGGACCGGTCCGGACGCTGTGCTGCTCACCGCTTTCTCCCGCGCTTACCGTGCTTGGCGCGGCGCGGACCTGCTGGTCGCGTTGGAAAGCCACGGCCGTCCGGACCACACGCCGGACTTCGCCGGAGCCGTCGATCTGTCCCGTACGGTCGGCTGGTTCACCGCGATGTACCCGGCGCGGATCACGCCGCCTTCCGACGAGACCGCTATTGCCGCGGTCCGCGATCAGCTTCGCGCTGCCGGCGACGGGCTCGGGTTCGGGATCCTCGGCGGGACGTCGACCGGAGCAGACGTCAGCTGGAACTATCTCGGCCGGTTCGAGGCGGCACCGCGGCAGGAGACGCCGTGGCAGCGGCCGCCGGACGCCGATCCGCTCGGCTCAGCCGGAGCACCGCTCGCCCACGCGCTGATGGTGAACGCGATGGTGCGCGACGATCGGCTGGCCGCGCGGTTCACCTGGCCGTCCTCGGAGTTCAGCGCGGACGAAGTCGCGGCGCTGGGAGCGGCGTTCCAGGAGGAACTCACCGCGCTGGCCGCCGCGATGCCGGCAGGCGAACTGCTGCCGTTGACCCCGCTGCAGGAGCTGATCCTGCGCGAATCGCGGGCCGCGGACGAGGATCCGTACCCGGTGCAGGCGGCGTTTTCGCTGGTCGGAGCGCTGGATCTGGCCGCGTTGGAGGCCGCGGCGAACGCGTTGGTGCGGCGGCACCCGAACCTGGGCGCGGTCTTCCCGGCCGGGCACGAGGTGCAGGTGCTGCCGACGGATCCGCAGGTCGGCTTCCGCGTGCGCGAGGTGTCCGGGGACGTCGAGCGGCTGCTCGCGGAAGACCTCGCCGAGCCGTTCGACCCCGGTGCGGGGCCGTTGCTGCGGGTCACCGTGCTCCGGTACGGCCCTGACCGGCACGACTTGGTGCTCACCAGCCATCACCTGCTGTCGGACGGCTGGTCGGCTCCGCGGATCCTGGCTGAACTGTTCGCCGGGTACTCCGGGGAATCGCTGCCAGACGCGGTGCCGGTGTCGCGGTACACGCGCTGGCTCGCGGCGCGGGACCACGCGGTCAGCGGGCATGCGTGGCGAACCGAACTGGCTGATCTGCCGCCGCGGGAACTCCTGGGCGGACAACCCGCGGCCGCCGAGCCGGAACTGTTCACTGTGGACGCTCCGCTCGTCGCCGAGCTGACTCGAGCCGGTGCCCGCCACGGGATCACGGCGGGGACGTTGCTGCAGGGAGCGTGGGCGGCGGTGCTCGCGGCCCGGGCCGGGGTCGCCGACGTAGTGTTCGGGACGATGGTTTCCGGCCGGACGTCCGAAGTGGACGGTGTCGAGGAGATCCTCGGATTGCTCGCCACTACGGTTCCGGTGCGGGTCCGGTTTGCCGGAACCGTGGCGGAGACGCTGCGGAAAACCCAGGCCCGGCACCAGGAACTGCTCCCGCACCAGCACGTCGGCCTCGCTGAACTAGCTGCCTTGACCGGGCGGGACCGGTTGTTCGACAGCCTGGTCGTGTTCGAGAACTACCCGGTGGACCCGGCGAAGCTGCGCGAACCGGCCCCTGGGCTGACGATCACCGGAACAAGGTTCCGCGAGCGCACGCACTATCCGATGACGGTCACGGTGGTGCCCGAACTCGCGGGCGGCTGGTCGGGCGTGTTCGGCTATCAGGCCGGGATCCTGACGCCCGCGGAGGCCCGGTCGCTGGTCGCGGACCTGCTGCGGTTCCTCGGCGAGCTTCCGTCCCGGTTGGACGACGACGCGGGTGAGTTCGCGAGGCCGCGGTGAACCTGTGGCGGACCGCGTTCGTGCTCGTGCTGGGCACGTTCATGGCGACGCTCGACAGCACGATCGTCTCGGTCGGCGTGGAAACGCTGGCGCGGCGGTTCGACGCGCCCGTCACCGAGGTCCAGTGGGTCACCACGGCGTATCTGCTCGCGGTGGTGACCGCCGTGCCCGCGTCCGGCTGGCTCGCCGCGCGGTTCGGCGGGCGGCGGACCTGGCTGACCGCGGTGGCCGGGTTCGTGCTGGCGTCGCTGTTGTGCGGGCTGGCGAGTTCGTTGCCGATGCTGGTCGCGTTCCGGGTGCTGCAGGGGCTGGCGGGCGGTTTGCTGCCGCCGACGGGACAGGCGTTGCTGGCGCGGGCCGCCGGGCCGGAGCGGATCGGACGGCTGATCAGCGTCGTCGGCGTGGTGCCGTTGCTGTCGCCGGTGCTGGGACCGCTGGCGAGCGGGGCGATTCTCACCGTCGCGGACTGGCCGTGGCTGTTTTACGTCAACCTGCCGGTCGGGATGGTCGCGGTACTTCTCGCTCTGCGGTATGTCGCGGCGGACCAGCCAGCAGACCCGCGCGAACCGTTCGATTTCCGGGGTGCGGCTTTGCTTTCGCCGGGGCTCGCCGCGGTGGTGTTCGGGCTGACCGGATTCTCCGACGGATATCCGAAATGGCTTTCCTCGGCGGCTGTCGTGGTGGGCTTGTTGATGCTGACGGCGTTCGTCCGCCACGGATTGAAGGCGCGGGCACCGTTGCTCGACCCGCGATTGTTCACTCGGCCGCCATTCGGTGCTGCGGCGTTGGCGCTGGTCGTGCTGGGCGCTTCGGTATTCGGCACGATGTTTCTGCTGCCGTTGTATCTGCGGCGCGGTGCCGGTTTGGGCGCATGGGACACCGGATTGTTGCTGGTGCCCCAAGGAATCGGCGCGGCCGCGGGGTCGGTGCTGGTGCATCGCCTGGTGGATCGGATCGCTCCGCGGACGCTGGTGGTGTCCGGAATCGGCTTGGTAGCGCTCGGAACCGCGGCGTTCACTCAGCTGGGTCCGGAACTTCCGGACGCCGTGTTGGCCATTTCGTTGCTGCTGCGGGGATTCGGGGCGGCGATGATCAGTGCGCCGGTGCTGGCACTGGTGTACCGCAGCCTGGAGAAAACCCAGCTGCCGAAAGCGGCCGGCGCGCTGAATTTGCTGAACACGCTGGGCGGTTCGGTGGGAACCGCGGTGCTCGCTCTGGTGTTGCAAAACCGGTTGGCCGCACGGGGCACCGAGGTCGCGGCGGCCTTCGCGGACACGTTCTGGTGGGTGCTCGGACTGGTCGTCGTGGCGGCTGCCGGGGCGGCGAAGCTGCCTAAGGAAAGGAGCCGGTAGATGCAGGACACGTTGCCCAGCCCGGTGGAGGTGACGGCGGGCGCCGCGCCCGACGTCGCGCGGCACCGCGAAACGGTCTCCGCGGTGCTGGCCCGGCGCGATCCGCGGTTGCTCGTGATCGTCGGGCCGTGCTCGGTGCACGATCCCGCGGCGGCGCTGGACTACGCCGCACTGCTGGCCGGTGCGGCGGCCCGGTACTCCGGCGACCTGGTGGTGGTTTTGCGGGCGTACCTGGAGAAACCGCGGTCGGTGACCGGGTGGACCGGGTTCCTGCCGGACCCGACGCTGGACGGCAAAGGCGATCTCGCCGCCGGAGTTCGGCTGGGCAGGCGGTTCCTGCTCGACGCGGCGGCGACCGGGCTGCCGCTGGCGTACGAGTTCGTGGATCCGGTGCTGGCGCCGTACGTCGCGGACACGGTGAGCTGGGGCGCGATCGGGGCGCGGACGGTGGCCAGCCAGCCGCACCGGCAGCTGGCGTCGTGGTTGCCGATGCCGGTCGGGATGAAGAACTGCGTGTCCGGACGGCTGGGGCCCGCGGTGGACGCGATCCGCGCGGCCGGGGCCGCGCACGCGTTTCCCGGGCTCGGCGCGGACGGGCGGATGAAAACCTTGCGCAGCAGCGGAAACCCGGACGCGCACCTGGTTCTGCGCGGGGGTCCGGCGCCGAATTACGACGCGGCGTCGGTCGCGGAGGCGATGAAGATGCTCGGGGAGGCGGGGCTGCCTCGAAGAGCGGTGGTCGACGCCTCGCACGGGAACAGCGGAAAGGACCACAACCGGCAACCGGAGGTGGTCGCTGACGTGGCGGAGCAGATTCGCGGCGGAGCGGCGGTGGCCGGGGTGATGATCGAGTCGTATTTGCGGGACGGGGCACAGGATCCGGAGCGGGTGCCGGCTGACCGGGCGGTGAGCCGGACGGATCCTTGTCTCGGCTGGGAGCGGACCGTGCCGTTGCTGGAGGCACTGGCTGTCGCCAGCCGGGAGCGGGCTAAGGCAGGAGGTTGGCTCGGCGGGCGGCGTTGACGGCTTGGAGGCGGGTCTTCGCGTCCAGCTTCCGCATCGCGTTGCGCAAGTAGCTTTTCACCGTTTCCGGGCCCAATCCGAGCGCCTCCGCGATGTCGGCGTTGGTCTGTCCGGCGGCTGCGCCCTCGAGGACGTCCAGTTCGCGCGCCGAGAGGGACGGTCGCGGCCCGCGCGCCGCCTCGCCGGTCAGGGACTGGCACACCGCGTCGATACGGGCGCGCAGGCTAGGGTCCTCGATAGCGGCGGCGATACGGCGAAGCTCCGCGTGGCTTTCCCGGACCGCTTCCAGGTCGGCCGGTTTCCCCGACGGCGCGGCTCCCGGCTCCGGGGCGAGCAGGTCCAGCCGCCGGCGCACTTCCGCACGGACAGCCAGCTCTTGCTCCAGGTCCCGCGCCACCTCGACCATCGCGGTCACCGACCGGTCGCCGAAACGGACGTGCTCGCGGACCGCTCCGTACAGCACCGCGCGGACGGTCCGGTGCACGATCACCGGCACCGCCATCACCGACCGCACGCCCTCGGCCTGGACCGCTCGGTCGAAATGGTGGCTGATCGCGTCGCTGGTGTAGTAGTCCGGCAGCACCACCGGTTTCCGCACGCCGATCGCGCGGCCGCCCAGGCCCTTGCCCTCCGCGACGACGAGGCCGAGCAGCGACGTGGTGGTGTTGCCGAGCAGTTCGGTCATCCGCAGCCGTTTGCCGTCCACGACCTCCCCGCCGAACGACAGCGGCACGCCCGCCGCGCCGCGGAGCTTGGCCAGGGCGCGGCGGACTTCGGCGGCGGTCTCGGAGGTCGTCACGGCAGGCACCCCACTTCGGCGGCACGGAGGCTCCGGCAGGAGGGGTGATTCTACCCAGCCGCGCAGCGGCTGTCGTCGCCTCCCGGGCGAACCTCCAGGTCAGCGCGGGTTTCGGAAGCGGGTCGGCCTCGCCCGCCAGGACGCCGCCTCCTCGGCGCCGCCGGGGCCGACTACCCCTCTTCGGGGGTGGCCGGCCGGCTGACCTGCGGCGACGATGTGCCGACACCGGCCGACGATGACCGTGGAGCAGCCCCGTGAGCCCTGAACGCACCCTGTTCGACCTGTTGCAGACCTACGCCGCGCCGGACGCGGACGCGACTCATCTGCTGTGCGGACGGCATCCCGCCGACGCCGTCGCGTTCACCCTCGTCGAGGCCGACCTCAGCAGCCGCGACCTCACGTTCGGCCAGCTCGAGGCCGCTTCCGCCCGGTTCGCCGCCGCGCTGGCCGCGCATGGCGTGCGTCCCGGCGACCGGGTCGCGACGCTCATGGGCAAGTCCGCCGAACTGGTCACCGCGCTGCTCGCGATCTGGCGGCTCGGCGCGGTCCACGTGCCGCTCTTCACCGCGTTCGCGCCGCCCGCGATCGCGCAGCGGATCGTCGGCAACGGCACGCGCGTGGTCGTGGTCGACGCCGGTCAGCGCGCGAAGCTCGACCCCAGCGAGGACCTGCCCGCCGACCCGTCGCGGATCATCGTGACGACCGGCGAGGCGTCCGGCGGCGACCTGTCGTTCGAGGCGCTGCTGGACGAGCCGCACCCGCTGTCCGACCCGGTCGCGGTCGGCGGCGACGGCACGCTGGTCGAGATCTTCACCTCCGGCACGACCGGCACCCCGAAGGCGGTGCCGGTGCCGCTGCGCGGACTCGCCGGAATCCACTCCTACCAGGAGTTCGGCCTCGACCAGACCGACGAGGACGTCTTCTGGAACGCCGCCGACCCCGGCTGGGCGTACGGGCTGTACTTCGCGTTGCTCGGCCCGCTCGCGACCGGACGGCGCAGCCTCCTGCTGCACGCCGGGTTCAGCCCGGAACTGACCTGGCAGGTCCTCGAACGCTTCGGCGTCACCAACTTCACCGCCGGTCCCACCGTGTACCGCGCGCTGCGCAGCTCGGGCCTGCCGGTGCCGTCCGGCCTGCGGCTGCGGCACTGCTCGTCGGCGGGGGAGCCGCTGACGCCGGACGTCGTGACCTGGGCCGAGGAGGTGCTCGGCTGCCCGGTGCGCGACCACTACGGCCAGACCGAAACCGGCATGGTCGTCGGCAACGCCTGGCATCCGCACCTCATCGCGCCGGTCAAGACCGGGTCGATGGGGCGGCCGCTGCCCGGGTTCGCCGTCGAGGTCCTGAAGGCGGGCAGCGACGAGATCGCGGAGGTCGGCGAGACCGGCCGCGTCGCGATCGACGTGTCCGCCAGCCCGCTGATGCCGTTCTCCGGCTACCGCGACGCCCCCGAACGGACCGCGGAACGCTTCAGCGCCGACGGCCGCTGGTACTACACCGGCGACATCGCCGCCCGGGACCGGGACGGCTACCTGACCTTCGGCTCCCGCGACGACGACGTCATCCTCATGGCGGGCTACCGGATCGGCCCGTTCGAGGTGGAAAGCGCGCTGACGCAGCACGAGGCCGTCGCGGAAGCCGCGGTGATCGGCGCGCCGGACGAGCTGCGCGGCGAGCTGGTGGTGGCCTACGTCGTGCTGAACCCCGGCGCCGAGGGATCGGACGAGCTGGTCGACGAGCTGAAGCAGACGGTCAAAACCCGCCTGGCCGCCCACGTTTACCCGCGGCGGATCCACTTCGTGGCGGAACTGCCGAAGACGCCGAGCGGCAAGATCCAGCGATTCGCGCTGCGGAGCCGGGAGCTGAGCACCGCTTCGAGCTGAGTCTTCCGGCGGGCGGTACCCCGTTGGCCCGGTGCCGCCTGCTCTGCCCGGCCGGGTCGCCCTCGCGTTGCGGGGGCGACCCGGCCGGGCAGGGTGGCGTCTTCCGTCCGGTCCGAATACGGTCGGCTTCGCTTGCCGGTCAACGACATCTGGGGCGGCGCGGCTCAAGGGCGGTCCGGTGGGCTGGAGCACGACCTCGACGCCGGGTTCTCCCGCTGGGCGCGGAGACGCGTCTGGGCACGTCGCATTTCCTGCTGCCGTTGGCGATTCGGGACTCCGCGCGCCGACCCTCCAAAGTGTGCCGTTTCGCCCGCGACAGCCCGTCTGACCTCGGCGGACTGCCCGGACGGCCACCTTTCTCATCGCTCTCACAGGAACCCCGGAGTACACCCGGATGCGCCGGAGGGAGGAGCGGTGATCGATGGAGCGCGCGAACGGGCACTGGGCCGAGCGGATCGGCGTGGTCGTGCTGGTCGCGGTCCTGCTGGGCGGGGCCGCCTACGGCTGGGCCGAGCTGCGCGCGCTGCTGTCCGGGGTGACGACCTCCACCGCGCTCGGCGGGCAGGCCCGGCCGGGCGGGGACACGAACATCCTCGTCATGGGACTCGATTCGCGGCTCGACGAGCGGGGCGAACCGCTGCCCGCCGACCTGTACGAACAGCTGCACGCGGGAGACCAGCACGTCGGGGGCTACAACACCGACGTCCTGATGCTGCTGCACGTCCCGGCCGACGGCGGGCATCCGACGGTCATCTCGATCCCGCGCGACGACTACACCGATCTCGCCGGCTGCCCGGACGGGGTGTGCAAGGGCAAGATCAAGGAGGCTTACGGGTACGCGTTCGCCGCGGAGTCCAAACGTCTGACCGCGCAAGGCGTCACCGAGAAGGCGGCTCGCGAACAGAGGTCCCGGGACGCCGGCCGCGCGGCGGTGGTCGCGACGGTGCGCCAGTTCCTCGGAGGGGTCGCGGTGGACCATTTCGTCGAAGTCACCCTTGTCGCGTTCTACCAGCTGGCCCAGGTCGTGCAGCCGATCACGGTGTGTTTGACCGACGCCACGCAGGACAGTTATTCCGGAGCGGATTTCCCGAGCGGGCAGCAGCGGATTTCCGCGGCGCAGGCGCTCGCGTTCGTGCGGCAGCGGCGCGATCCGCGGCACGAGTTCACCGAGCTGGACGGGGAACGGCGGCAGCAGGCGTTTCTCGTATCGCTGGCGCATCAGCTGAACGAAGGCCGGGTGTTCGGTGACCCGGTGAAACTCGGACAGCTGGTGTCGGTCGCCAAGGAGAATGTCGCGATCGATTCCGGCCTCGACCTCAACGCGCTGGCGCGGCAGGCGGAATCGTTCGCCGGCGGGGATCTGACCTTGGCCTCGCTTCCGGTCGAACGGTTCGAAAAAGACGCCCGGGGCGAGGACGTCAACATTGTCGATCCGGTGAAAATCCGCGCCGCCGCGGCCCGGTTGCTCGGGCGGACGGTCCCGCCGCCGCCCGCCGCGACTGCCGGGCCGGTGGTGGACGTGGTGAACGCGAGCGGCCGCGAGGGCGCGGCCGCCCGGGTGCTGAAGACGCTTCCGTCGCGGGGATACCGCACCGGGCGCACGTCCAGCGCGCGGCACACGCACCGCACCGTGGTCCGGTACGGGAGCGGGGATTCCGCGTCGGCGGCGAAGCTCGTGGCCGCGCTCGGCGGCGGGTACGCCGTGGACTACGACGGCGCGCTGGCCGCGGGGGAGCTCAAACTGGTGCTGGGCACCGACTTCCGGGAAAAGGCCGACCAGGTGGACCCGGTGCCGGTCTCCCCGGTTTCGCCCGCCGACGAATTGTCCGGAGGCGGGGTGCCCTGCGTGCGGTGAACGGGAGAAGCACAACGTTCCTGTGAACCCGTTGAGAACGAATTCCGAAATTAACTCTTCTGAGTGACCTGGGCGGCACTGCGTCCGCTAATGTCCGGACCCGAGTGACGAGCCGCACAGCCGCGGCTGGGGGATTGCCCGATATCTGTTCTTGTTCCGATTTCAGTGCCCGGGTACCGCGCTGCTGCTTCAGCCCGGCCTCACGCCGCCCATTGTTGAGTGGTGTCCGGCCGGTTTCGTGACTCCTGTTCTCCTGGAAAGAGGTTTTCCTGTGACGCTGGACGCGGATCGGGTGCGCACAGTCGCGCCCGAGAGGCTCGCCGATGGGGCGACGGCGGTTTACCAGGCGGGTCCGGCGCCCGCCGCGCGCACGCTTTACGACATTTTCGCCGAAACGGTGCGCAAGCACCCGGATTCGCTCGCGCTGGACGACGGAACCGAGCGGGCGACGTACCGCGAGTTCGCCGCGCAGGTCGAAGAGCTCGCCGGACGCCTCCGTGCCGCCGGGGTCCTGCCGGGCGACCGGGTAGGCATCCGGATGACTTCCGGCACCGCGGCGCTGTACCGCGGCATTCTCGCCGTTCTTTCCACCGGAGCGGCCTACGTCCCGGTCGACGCAGACGATCCGGCCGACCGCGCCGAGACAGTGTGGGCCGAAGCACAAGTGAGCCTGGTCCTGAGCGATGCGGGATTGCCGCCTGCGCGCGGACCGCGGTGGCCGCGGGTCCGTCCGCAGCCGCAGGACGACGCGTGGATCATCTTCACCTCCGGTTCCACCGGCAAGCCCAAGGGCGTCGCCGTCACGCATCGCGCGGCCGCGGCCTTTGTGGACGCTGAAGCGCGGTTGTTCTGCACCTCGCGGCCGCTCGGTCCGGGCGATCGCGTGCTGGCGGGGCTGAGTGTCGCGTTCGACGCGTCGTGCGAGGAAATGTGGCTGGCGTGGCGGCACGGCGCGTGCCTCGTCCCGGCTCCGCGCTCGCTCGTCCGCGCGGGGGCGGACCTCGGGCCGTGGCTGGTCGAGCGCGGCGTCACAGTCGTGTCGACGGTGCCGACGCTCGCCGCGCTCTGGCCAGTGGACACGCTGGCCAGCGTCCGGTTGCTCATCCTCGGCGGCGAAGCGTGCCCGCCGGAGGTCGTGACGCGTTTCGACGACGGCAAACGGGAAATCTGGAACACTTACGGCCCCACGGAAACCACCGTCGTCGCGTGCGCCCAGCGCCTGCGCGCGGGCGAACCGGTGCGGATCGGGCTGCCGCTCGACGGGTGGGAACTCGCGGTCGTCGACCCGGAGGACCCGGCGGGCATCCCGGTGCCGTGGGGCCGCAGCGGCGAGCTGGTCATCGGCGGCGCCGGGCTCGCCCGGTACCTCGACGCGGCGAAGGACGCGCAGAAGTTCGTGCCGCTGCCGGGGCTGGGCTGGAGCCGTGGGTACCGCAGCGGCGACCTCGTGCGCGCGGTGCCGGAGGGACTGGAGTTCGTCGGCCGCGCGGACGGACAGGTCAAGATCGGCGGACGGCGCGTCGAGCTGGGCGAGATCGACGCCGCGTTGCGGGCCCTGCCGGGTGTCGCCGCGGCCGCGACGGTAGTGCGTCGCACGGACAGCGGTGCGCAGGTGCTGGTCGGCTACGTGGTGCCGGAGGGCGATGGCCTCGACCGCGCCGCCGCGCGCAGCCGCCTCCGGGACCGGCTCCCGGCCGCCTTGGTGCCGCGGCTGGCCTTGGTGCCGGACCTGCCGGTGCGCGCGTCGGGCAAGCTCGACCGCGACGCGTTGCCGTGGCCGCTGGAGGAACCGGTCGCCGCGCCGGTGGTGCCGTCCGATCCGAAACTGGCGTGGTTGTCGCGGGTCTGGAGCGAACACCTCGGGACCGCGGCCGGTCCGGACGACGACTTCTTCGATCTCGGCGGATCGAGTGTGACCGCCGCGCGGCTCGTTTCCGTGCTGCGCGAACGGTATCCGAACGCGGCAGTGTCCGATGTGTACTCCTGCCCGACGCCGCGCGAGCTGTACGAACGCCTCGCCGGAGCGCCGGTCGAAACTGCCGCGGCGGAAGAGCCGCGGGTCGCCGCGGCGCGCGGCGCCGGGTGGTGGCAGGCCGGGGTGCAGCTGGTTTTGCTGGCCTTGTCCGGAATGCGGTGGCTGCTTTCGGTGTCGCTGCTCGGCTCGCTGGTTTCGCTGGTGCTGCCGTTGCAGTGGCTGCCGCGGATGTCGTGGTGGATCCTCGTGCCCGCGTGGCTGGTGCTGCTGAGCCCGCCGGGCCGGATGCTGCTCGCCGCGGGAGGCGTGCGGGTACTGCGCGGAAAGCTCGAGCCAGGGGAGTACCGCCGCGGCGGCATCGTCCACCTGCGACTGTGGACGGCGGAACGGTTCGCGGCCGTGGTCGGCCCGCCCGGAGTCGCCGGTACGCCGCTCGCCGCGCCGTACGCCCGGTTGCTCGGCAATCGGGTCGGCCGGGGCGTGGACCTGCACTCGCCGCCGCCGGTGAGCGGTCTCGCGGACTTCGGCGACGGATGCGCGATCGAGCCCGAGGCGGACCTCGCCGGGTGGTGGCTGGACGGCTCGGTGCTGCGGATCGGCCGCGTCCGGGTCGGGGCCGGCGGCCGGGTCGGCGGTCGCAGCACGCTGCTGCCGGGCACGGATCTCGGCACCGGCTCGGTACTGCTGCCCGGTTCGACGCTCGACACCCGCGTGCCGGACGGCGCGGTCTGGGGCGGATCCCCGGCCGGGCCGTCGGGCGAACGTCCGTCGCGGCCGGCCGAGGCGGCCCCGCGGGCGAAGCGGTACTCGCTGGCGTTCGCGCTGGGCGGGACGCTGCGGTCGGTGTTCCTGGTCGTGTCCGCGGTTCCGCTGATGCTGGTCGCGCTCCTGCTGATCCCGGCGGCGGACGATCCGCGCGGCGCCGCGCTGGCGATCCTGCCGTGGACGCCGCTGCTCGTCTTCGCCGGAATCGTGGTGTACGCCTTGACGATCGTCCTGCTCGTGCGGCTGGCCGGCCGGGCCGTCCGGCCGGGCGTTTATCCGGTGCTGAGCCGGGCGGGCTGGGCGGCCTGGTTCGTGCACGAACTGCTGGAAATCGCGCGGCGGCAGCTGTTCCCGCTCTACGCCGCGCTCGCGACTCCGGCCTGGATGCGCCTGCTGGGCGCGCGGATCGGCCGCGACGTCGAACTGTCCACTGTGCTCAGTCTGCCGTCGCTGCTGCGCGTACGGGACGGCGCGTTCCTCGCCGACGACGTCCTCGCCGCCCCGTACGAACTCGACCGCGGCTGGGTCCGGCTGGGCGTTTCGGAGGTCGGCGAACGCGCGTTCGTCGGCAACTCCGCGGTCGTCGGTCCGGAAAGGAAGCTCGGCTCGGGCTCGCTGGTCGGCGTTCTGTCCGACACCCCGACGGAGGTCCCCGACGGCACGTCCTGGCTCGGCCGGCCGGCGTTGGAGCTGCGCCGGACTGCCGATGCCGTCGACCCGGCCCGCACTTTCGCGCCGCCGCACCGGTTGAAGCTGGCCCGCGCGTTGGTCGAGTCCTGCCGGATCGCACCGCTGCTCATCGCGGGCCTGCTCGGACTCGCGGTCACCGCGGTACTCACCGGAGTGGACATCGCGGACGGCTTCTGGGTCGCCGCCGCCCTCGCGCCCGCGGTGTTCGTCTCGGCCGGTCTCTTCGCCGCGCTGCTCACGACGCTGGTGAAATGGACACTGGTGGGCCGCTTCCGGCCGGGACGCCATCCACTGTGGAGCGCGTTCGTGTGGCGGAACGAGCTGTACGACACGTTCGTCGAGACGCTCGCCGTTCCGTGGTTCGCCGGATCGTTCCTTGGCACGCCGGTGCTGAACTGGTGGCTGCGGACCCTCGGCGCCCGGATCGGTCGCGGTGTCTGGTGCGAGAGCTACTGGCTGCCGGAAACGGACCTCGTCCGCCTCGGCGACGGCGCCGTGGTGAACCGCGGCTGCGTGCTGCAGACGCACCTGTTCCACGACCGCGTCATGCGGCTCGACCCGGTCCGCCTCGGTGCCGGCGCGACCCTCGGCCCGCGCGCGTTCCAGCTGCCGGGCAGCGGGGTTTCCGACGGCGCGACCGTCGGGTCGGGTTCGCTGGTGATGGCGGGGGAGACGCTCCCGGAGCGCACCCGGTGGCGGGGAACGCCGGTCCGTCCCTGGCAGTGAGGGCTTGTGAGTGTTTATCCCGGTTAGAACCGGGATAAACACTCACAAGCCACCTACGCAAGCCTGGTGTACGCCGCCCCCTTCGCCAGCGCCCTCTCCACCTCTTCGCCAGACAGGCCAGCCGCCGCAAGAACTTCCCTCGTGTCCGCCCCCGGAAGGCGGGGCGAATCGGCGGCGCGGCCCGGCGTGCGGCCGAGCTTCACCGGCACTCCGACCCCGCGATACCCGTCCCGCTCCACCACCATCTCCCGATGCCGCACCTGCGGGGCGTTCATCGCCTCCGCGATATCGTGCACCGGAGACGCCGGAACTCCCTTGGCCAGCAGCAACTCAGCCAAAGCGTCCCGTTTGTACTGTCCGATCAAGACAGTCAGCTCGGCCCGCAGCGCAGTGACATTGCCGACCCGGCCGGCATTGGAAGCGAACCGCGGATCGGAAGCCAGCTCAGGCGCGCCGAGCACGTCGACCAGCGCGGCGAACTGCCGGTCGTTCCCCGCGCCGACGAAGAACAGCCCGTCCGCAGTCGGAAAAGTCTCGTACGGCGCGATCGACGGATGCGCCGAACCGGTCCGCCGCGGCACCGCGCCGTCGGCGAGCCAAGCCGCGGAATGTGGATGCAGCAAGCTGATCACAGTGTCCAGCAACGAACAGTCCACCAGCTGCCCGAGCCCGGACCGCTCCCGTTCGTGCAGCGCCAGCAGGATCCCGGAAAACCCGAGCACCCCGGTCACGACGTCGACCACCGGCACCCCGATGCGCAGCGGCGGCCCGTCAGCTTCGCCGTTCACGCTCATCAGCCCGCCGTAAGCCTGCAACACCGCGTCGTACCCAGGCAGTCCGCCGAGTGGCCCGTCCGTGCCGAATCCCGTGATCCGGCAATGGATCAGTGCCGGATACGCCGACCGGATCGTCTCGTCCGGCCAGCCCCAGCGCGCGAGCGTGCCCGCCTTGAAGTTCTCCACCACCACGTCCGCGCCGGCCAGCAGCGTGCCGAGCAGTTCGCGACCGTCCGGACCGGACAGATCGAGCACGATGTTCTTCTTGCCCCGGTTGAGATTCGCGTAGTAAGCGCTGGTCCCCTCGGCGAGGAACGGCGGCCCCCACCCGCGCGTCTCGTCGCCCGAGGGCGATTCGACCTTGATCACCTCGGCTCCGTGGTCGGCCAGCATCTGCGTGCAGTACGGCCCGGCCAGCACCCGCGAAAGGTCCAGCACCCGCAGCCCGTCGAGCGCGCCCATCAGTAGGACCTCGGCAGCCCGAGCACGTGCTGGGACACGTAGTTCAGCACCATTTCCTGGCTGATCGGGGCGAGCCGCAGCAGCCGTGCCTCCCGGAAGTAACGCTCGACGTGGTACTCCCGCGCGTACCCCATCCCGCCGTGGGTCTGGATCGCCTGGTCGGCGGCCTGGAACCCGGCGTCCGCGCACAGCCATTTCGCCATGTTCGCCTCCTTGCCGCAGGACAGTCCGCGGTCGTAGCGCCAGGCGGCGTTGCGCGCCATCAGCTCCGCCGCGTCGAGCCGCGTCGCGGCCTCGGCGAGCGGGAACGCCAGCCCCTGGTTCTGCCCGATCGGACGGCCGAACACCTGCCGTTCCCCGGCATAGCGAACTGCCCGCCGCAGTGCCGCCCGGCCGATGCCGAGCGCCTCGTGCGCGAGCAGGATGCGCTCCGGGTTGAGCCCGTCGAGCAGGTACCGGAAGCCCTTGCCCTCCTCGCCGACGCGCGCGGATTCCGGCACCCGAAGGCCGTCGATCAGCACCTCGTAGGACGACACCGCGTTGCGTCCGAGCTTGGGGATCGCTCGCAATTGCACCGCGTCGGACTCGATGTCCACGACGAACAGCGACATGCCGTCGGTCGGCTTTTCGACCTCGTCGCGCGGCGTGGTGCGGGCGATCAGCACCATTTTCTGCGACTGGCCTGCCTTGGTGATCCAGACCTTCCGGCCGTGCACGATGTAGGAATCGCCGTCGCGCCGGGCGAAGGTGGAGATCCGCGTGGTGTCCGTGCCCGCGTCCGGTTCGGTCACGCCGAAGCAGACGTGCAGCGAACCGTCGACCGCGCCGGGCAGGATCTCCCGCCGCATTTCCTCGCTGCCGTGCTTGACGATCGTGTTCAGCCCGAAGATCGTCAGGTGCATCGTGCTGCACCCGTTCATCCCTGCGCCGGACGCGGCCACTTCTTCCAGCAGCAGCGCGGCTTCGAGGATGCCGAGCCCGCCGCCGCCGTACTGCTCCGGGATCGCCATGCCGAGCCAGCCCGCCTCGGCGAACGCGTCGTAGAACTCGCGCGGGAACTCCGCGCGTTCGTCGTGCCGCGCCCAGTACTCGTCGGGGAACCGGGCGGCCAGCTCGCGCACGGCGCGCCGGATGTCCTCCTGGTCTTGGCTCAGCTGGAAGTCCACGGTGCTGCTCTCCATCGTGCGTATATGAGAACGCTAAGTTCGGATATACGTTCAACGTAGAACGGCGCGCGCGTCGGGTCAAGCGCCGTCCGGGGCGGTGGCCGCGATAGGGTTCGTATCTGCGAACGCAGGGGAGGCTGCCGTGACCGAATCGACTGCCAAGGCGCACCGCACAGTCGGTCGCGTCACCAGCATCCTCGAGTGTGTCGCACGGCAGCCCGGGATGCGGCTGCACGAGCTGGCCGTCGCGCTCGACGCGCCGAAATCCTCGGTGTTCGGCCTGGTCAAAGGCCTGGTGTCGACCGGCTATCTGGTCGAGACCGACGGAACCTACCGGCTCGGCCCGGCGCTGGGGAACCTGCTCACCGGCGGCCTGCCCGGCATCGCGACCGCGGCCCGGCCCGCCTTGGAGGAGCTGCGCCGCCGGTTCGGCGAGACGGTGATGCTCGGCGCCGCGGTCGGCGATTCGCTGATCTACGTGGACGCCGTCGAGTCCGAGCAGCCGATCCGCTACTCCGCGCCGCTGCGCACCCGGCGGCCGCTGTACCCGCCGAGTGCGGGCAAGATTTTCCTCGCGTACTGGTCGGCGCGCCGGCGTGAGGCGTACCTGAAGTCGGTGCTCCCGGACGAGGATCGCGTGCAGGCCGCGATGGACGAACTCGACACCGTCCGCGCCAAGGGCGTCGCGCTCAACCGCGGCGAAACCCTGCCCGACGTAAGCGCCGCGGCGCGGCCGATCCTGGTCGACGGAGAGGTCGTCGCGGCCATCGCGGTCGCGGGCCCGACCACCCGGATTTCCGGCCGCCTGCCCGAGATCGGCGACGCGCTGGCCGACATCACGTCGGCGGTCGTGAAGCGCTGGGAAGCCTCGCGCCGGGGCTGAGCCGAATTCCCGAAGACCCTTGACCGGTGTGTTCGCGGTCTCTTAGCATCCGGATATACGCATCAAGCGTTCTCAAATACGCACGCAACGGCGCGCGCCGGCTGGCTTCCGCTCGCCCGTGCCCCAGTTCCGGAGAGCAGGACCATGCCCAGTGTTGTGCACGACAGCGTCGGAACGATCCGGAAAGCCCCGCGCGGAGTCGGGGCGGCGGTGGTCGTCGGCTCCGCGCTCGAGTGGTTCGATTTCTACCTCTACGCGTCGATGGCCGCGCTGGTGTTCGGCCACGTGTTCTTCCCGCCCGGCAACGACGCGGCCGCGACCATGGCCTCGGTCGCGACGTTCGCCGTCGGGTTCCTGGCCCGGCCGGTCGGCGGCATCGTGTTCGGCGCGCTCGGCGACCGGATCGGCCGCAAAAAGGTGCTGTCGTGGACGTTCGTGCTGATGGGCGTCTCCTCGGCGGGGATCGGCCTGCTGCCGAGTTACGCGAGCGCCGGCCTTGTCGCGCCAGTGCTGCTCGTCGTGCTGCGGCTGCTGCAAGGACTCGGTGCGGGCGCGGAATTCGGCGGCGCGATCGCGGTCGCGTACGAGCACGCTGATCCGCGGAAACGCGGGCGGCAAGGTTCGTGGCCCGCGCTGGGCGTGAACGTCGGGCTGCTCGTCTCCTCGCTCGCCGTCGCCGGACTGACCACTTTGGACAAAGAGTTCCTGCACGGCTTCGGCTGGCGGATCCCGTTCCTGGCGAGCTTCCTGCTCGTCGGCGTCGGCCTGTGGGTGCGCCGCCGGGTGCCGGAAACCCCGGAGTTCGAGAACCTGGTGCGCAGCAAGAAAAATCGCCCTCGCGGGTGGGCGAACCGGCCGCTGGTGAAGCTGTTCCGCAGCGACTGGCGCGCGCTGACGGTGGTCATGGTGATCACTATCGGCTACAACGGCGTCAGCTATGTGTTCAAGACCTTCTCGCTCGCCTACCTGACGAATTTCCGCGGTGTCCCGGCGAATATCGGTGCGCTGGGCATCAGCATCGCGAGCGGGATGGCGATCGTGACGGTGCCGATCGCCGGATGGCTCAGCGACCGCGTCGGGGCGAAGAAGGTCGTGGTCGCCGGGGCGGTGGCCACCGGGTTGCTGGCGTTCCCGTTCTTCTGGCTTCTCGACACCGGCACCAGCTGGTTCATCTGGCTCGGTCTCGTGCTGGCGACCGGCATCGTGGTTCCGGCGATGCTGTCGGCGCAGGGCGCGTTCCTGGCCAAACAGTTCCCGGCGGAGGTCCGCTCGACCGGCCTCGGCACCGGCCGCGAGGTCGGGGGAGCGGTGTCCGGCGGGCTCGCGCCGCTCGCCGCGCTGGCGATCGTGGAAGCCTCCGCGACGCACGCGACCTGGGGTGTTTCGCTCCTGTTCCTCGCCGGTGCGGTGTGCATCGGGCTCGGCGCGCTCGCCGATCAGAGCCGCGGCGCGCTCAACTGAGCCGCGGCCACCGGGTGCGGGTCTTCGGCAATTCCGGGCCGTACACGGCTTCGGCGACCGAGCGCTTCAGATTCGCGCAGTGATGCAGGACGTGCGCCGGAAATCCGGTGCCGGAAGGGCGTTCCGGCGGCTTCTCGGCGCCGGCGGCCACGAGCGTCCACCCGGAACCGAGTTCGATGAGACTCCGGTGTTTCGTGGTGTAGTACTCCGGCGAAACGTCGACGGCCACGCCTGTCGCGCCCGCCGCGGCGGCGACCAGGTGCAGGTGGAAGCGGCTGGAGATCCAGGTCTGCCCTGGCGCGAGCGGAAGGCCGCGCTGCCATACGTCGCGGAACGGATGGAATTCCGCGCCGGGCAGTTCGTGCTCCAGCAACGCGAAAACCTCGCGGTCGACGCGAGGAATCCCTTCCACCACAGCGAGTTCGGCCGGCGGGAGCCGCCACGCGCGCACCAGGTCGAGCACCTGCGCGGCGAGCACGGACGGCTGCTCGGCGCCGATGTCCGACTGCATGCACAGCACGAACTCGCGTGTCGTCGGCGTCGTCGGCGGATGCGGGTCGAGGAAGACGTCGTCGCAGGTCCGGGTGACGCCCGGGACGCCGTGCAGGAGTTCGCCGGACGGATCGTCGCGGACGTCGACGACGTCGAACCGCTCGGCGAGCGTGCGCAACAGCCCGGCCGCGCCTGCGGAGAACGGGATGAAGCCCTGCCCGGTCATCGCCGAGCGCGCACCGGAACGCTGCGCGGCCGCCGCGGCCCCGGCGACCAGTCCGAGGTGCCGGGGCCACAGCGCGTTGACATAGCCGCCGCCGATCAAGTGCACGACGTCGAGCCGGCCGAGCAGCTCGATGCCCGCGTCCCAGCGCGGCGCCCGACCGGGGTCGTGCACCGCGGCCTGCACCCAGGACGCGACTTCCCACGGATCGTCCGACGGCGCTTCGCCGCACAGCCGCCACAAGGTGTCCGTGCAGCGCAAACGCGGGTGCAGGTCGCCGAACAAATGCTGCGCCGGTCCCGGAGAATGCGTGTCGAGCCAGACTTCGGCGTCCGGTTCGGTGCGGGCCAAGCGGCGGATCCAAGCGGCGGCGATCAGTTCGTCGCCGAAGTTCGGATAGCCGCTCGGCCCGACCAGGTAATGCCGGCGGGGGGACGGGGCACGGGTCACGAAGCGACGCTGAGCTGCGTGTCCAACGCCTGGTCGCCCTGCGCCTTTTCGCTTCCGCTCGGCTCGGCCTGCACGCGGTCCTTGGCGACGCCGTCGGCCTCGAGCGCGGAGGTGATCGCCTCAGCGCGCTGCTCGGACAGCTTCTTGGCCTTCTCCGCGTCCGGGTAGCCGGCGTGGGTCTCGACCTTCAGCTTGACGTCGTTGCCCTGCATGGCTTTCGCGATCGCGGCGAGGCCTTCCTTGGCCTGGCCGGTCAGTTCCGCCTTCTCCGGCTCGAACTTGATCGGCGAGGCCTGCGAGGCCTGCTGGATCGCCGCGGTGACCGCTTGTGCGGCCGGGCTGTTCTGCCCGGGGGCTCCGTTCTGGCCGGACGCGCCGTTCTGCCCGGCTTCGCCGGACTGCGCGGCTCCGCTCGGCTGTGCGGCTCCGCTGGACTGGGCGGTGTTCTGCCCGGACGCTCCGGATCCGGACGAGGTGTTCGATCCGCCCGACCCGCACGCGCTGACCAGCGCGATGACGGCTGCGGCCCCGACGACCGCCTTGACGAGTGCCCTCTGCATGGGAATTGCGCTCCTTTGGCTGGGTTCGCGGGGATCTGAACACGGGGCCCGGGCACCGGCAACCGCGCCGCGCCCGGCGAACGCGGCGTGCCACCGCCCGGTTTCGCGCCGTCAGCAGGGCGAGGGCGGCGGCTCGCGGCCTCACCCGGTGGAACCAACATCCACCCGGGTGAGGGACCCGAAAGTCCACAAAGGACAGTATGATCACGCCGCGCCGGCCGGTGTATAACGTCCTATTCGGGTCGCGTTTGAGGCAGTTTGTCCGGCCTCGCCGACGGCGAACCCGAAGCGCGCGCCCGGTCCGATCCGGCCGGGAGAGGCCCTGGACCGGCTGCGGATTCCCGGGGTGCATCTCAGGGTGTTCCCCGATGCCGGGCGGTCACGACCGCCAGCATGCTGATCGATGTGACCCTCATAACGCGGAAAGCCAGGGCGACGGTGCCGGTGATCGCCACCGCGGCCTTGGCTTTCTCGCTGGTGCCGATCTTCCTGTTGCACCTGGTCGCGGCGGGCGTCGTCGACCCGGTCCGCGACGTCATCAGCGACTACGTTTTCCCGCCCGGCGGAGCAGTGCTGCTGGCGGCGGCTTCGCTCGGGTTGGCCGGCGCGTCGCTGGCCGTCCGGCACGCACTGCTCAAGCAGGGGTTGCCGAGCCGCAGCCCGGAGTCGGTGCTGATCGTGTTGTGGGCGGCCGGATTGGTCGTCGCGACGTTCTTCCCGACTGATCCGACCGGCGTCGAGACGTCGTTTTCCGGTGCGGTGCACCGATATGCCGGTGCGGCGATGTTCGTGTGCCTGCCGCTGGCGGGATGGCTGCTGGCACGCCGCCGGCCGGAAGCGAAGGCGGTGCGCTGGCTTTCGCTGGCCTCCGGTGTCGCTTCGCTCGCCTTTCTGCTGGCGCACGCGCCATTGCTGGAACAGTCCGTGCCCGAATTCCTGGGGTTGTTCGAACGAGTGCTGTACGCCCTGCTCTACGCACAGCTTTTCGCCGTCACCGCGATGGCGCGAGCCGAGGTGGCCTCATGACGATTCTCGCCATTGCGCTTGCCCTGGTCGGCGCGGTTTTCTTTTCCTCCGGCGCACTTCTGCAGCACGGCGTGGTGACCGGGCTGGCCGGTCGCACGCGGCTCGGGGAGCTGATCCGGGCGCCGCGCTGGCTCGGCGGGCTGGCCCTGCTCGGTTCGGGGGCGGGCGTCCACGCGGTCGCGCTGGGGATGGCTCCGCTGACCGTCGTGCAGCCGGTCGGGGTGATCGCCGTGGCGATCACCGCGATTCTCGACCGGAGGCGGCGGGATCTTCCCGCGGTCGCGGTCACGATGCTCGGCGTCGGGACGTTCGTGACCGTCGCCGCGGGCAGCACCACGAGCACCGCGGTCGGCGCCGACGCGCAAACGCGGGCGGCATTGCTGGTGCTGGGGGTCGTGGCGCTGCTGACGCTGGTCGGCGCGCTCGCTTCCCGTCCGTCGATCCGCGGACTGTGTTTCGGCGCGGCCGGCGGCGCTGCCTACGGCTTCGTTTCGGTATTGATGCGAGCGGTTTCCCTCGAAGTCCGCGACGGCACCGTCGACTTCAGCACCGCGGTGTCCGTCGCCGCGATGGTGACGGCGCTGGTGGTCGGCGGCTGGCTCGTGCAGCTGTCCTACCGGTGCGGCCCGCCGCATCTCGCCGTCGCGTGCTTGACCGTCGTGGACCCGCTGGTCGCGGTGGGTCTCGGCGCCGGGGTGCTCGGCGAAGCCACCCATCTCGACCCCATGGCGACCGCGGTCGCGCTGACCGCGGCCGTGTTGGCGGTCGGCGGCGTCGCGGTGCTGAGCCGCGGCAGTTCTTCTCCTGTTCACTCCACCAGATCGGAGCACCCTGTGAACGACGACCGGGCTTTGCGCATCGTGGTCGCCGCCGAAACCTATCCGCCGGACGTCAACGGCGCGGCGCAGTTCGCGTACCGGCTGTCCGCCGGACTCGCCGGCCGCGGCCACGAGGTCCACGTGATCAGCGTCGACCCGGAGGGCCCGGCGCGCACCGAAAGAGACGGCGACGTCGTGGTGCACCGCGTCCGGTCGCACCGCACCCCGTTCCACCGGACCTTCCGGATCGGCCTGCCCTGGGAGGTGAGCAAGGACGTCGCTGCGCTGCTGGAGGAGTTGCAGCCGGACCTTGTCCACGTCCAGGCGCATTTCGTGGTCGGCAGGTACGTGCTGAAGCACGCCGCCGCGATGGGCGTCCCGGCGGTGGCGACGAACCACTTCATGCCGGAAAACCTGTTCGGCCACGTACGAGTGCCGGAATGGCTGCGCGGCGCGGCCTCGCGGTGGGCGTGGCGCGACCTGACGCGCGTGTTCTCTTCGGCCCGCGTCGTCACCGCGCCGACCCCGCGTGCGGTGGAACTGTTGCACGACAACGGTTTCCCGAAGCGTGCGATCCCGGTGTCGTGCGGTATCGACATCGACCGCTACCGGTCGCGTACCGTGTCGCGCTCGTCCGGCGATCCGACGGTGTTGTTCGTCGGTCGGCTCGACGAAGAGAAGCGCGTCGACGAGCTGTTGCGCGCGGTCGCGCTCGTGCCCGGTTTGCGGGCGGAGCTCATCGGTGACGGTTCGTGCCGGGCGGAGTGGGAAAAGCTGACCGCCGAGCTGGGGATCGCCGACCGGGTGCGGTTCCGCGGGTTCGTGTCCGAAGAGGACTTGCTGGACGCCTACGCGGCCGCGGACGTCTTCTGCATGCCGGGCATCGCCGAACTGCAGAGCCTCGCGACGATGGAGGCGATGGCGGCGGGGAAGCCGGTGGTGGTCGCGGACGCGATGGCGCTGCCGCACTTGTGCCGCCCGGGCTACAACGGCTGGCTGTTCGAACCGGGCAACGTGGAGGAGCTGGCCGAACGGCTGCGCGCAGTCGTCGCCGACCCGGCGACGTTGGCACGGATGGGGGCAGCGAGCGGCAAGATGATCGCCGGGCACGCGCTGGAGTCCAGTTTGGATTCGTTCGAGGCGTGTTACGGCGAGGCGATGGGCCGGGTCGCGGCGGTGCCCGCGGCCGCCTGAGGCTTGCGGGGGACTGGGGGTGGCCGGGTTCGCCGGACGCAGGGGAGGGAACCGGCGAACCCGGCCGGGCTCAGGCCAGGGTGATCGCGTAGAGCTGCACGCGCGGGTCGTTCGGCAGGCTCACCGACTGGACGGTCTTGGCGCCGTCCACTGTGGAGGTGAGGCCGAACAGCCGCACCGGCGGGCCGTCGATACCGCTGCCCGCCTTGATGCGGTGCGGCATGTCGAGCACGACAGTCGTGCCGGACGGCGTCGAACCGGCCCAGTCGCCGAACGTCACCGGAAGATCCGCGCTGGAGCCGTCGCTGTAGTGCACGGTCAGCGAGGTGGACACCGGGCCGTTGTGCGACGAGCCGATCAGCTGCATCGCCTGGTGCTTTCCGGCGGGCAGCAGCAGCGATTGCCCGCGTGCTTCCACGAAGTTCACCGCGGTGCCAGTGGGATCCGGCGCCGCGTAGGTGACTCCATTGTGGACGAAAGGTCCGGCTGGCGGCATCAGGTCAGCGTCGTAACTCCAGCCGCTGCCGTCGAAGTTGCCCTCCGTGGACGCCGCGACGGTCGCGGTCCCGTCGTGGTTGCGGTCGTGGCTGAGATCGACCGCGCACTGGGTTCCGGACGTCGTCGCACACACCGTCGGTTCGCGGACTTCGATGCTCGCGGTGCGGGTGACAGTATTCGCTCCCGGCCCGGAGGCCTTGAGCTGCACCGAGTACGTGCCGACCGGGGTATTGGCCGGAACGGTCACCGTGACCGGCGCGGTCTTCTGCGTCGGCAGCTGGGAGGACCACAACAGCTGCAGCGGTTCGGTCCGCACCTGCCAGCCGGACGGTGCCGACGAGGTCACGAAAACCGGCTGGGCGCCGGGATTCTGGCCGAGCACGTCGAGGTTCAAGTGGACAGTCTGCGCCGCCGATTGCTGGGGCAGCACGACCGAACTCGGCCGCAGCGTCGCGTCCACCTGCCGGCGCAGATCGCCGGTCGCCTTGTTCACCGACGGCGGTTCCGTGCCCGGCTGGGTGCCCCAGGAGGACGGTGTCGCACCGACCTGGTAGGCGAGTTCGCCGCCGTGCGAGACTGCGGACCAGTCGAGCCAGGTCTGCCGGACGTCCCGGCCGTTGAGCGAAACGCTTTGTACGTAACGGTTCGTGTCGCTCGCGCCGGGCGCGGTGACGGTGAGCGTGCCGCCTTGCCTGCCCTCGTACTGTCCGATCTGGACGGTCGCCGAGTCGAACTGGGGACTGGACACCGCGAGGAAGTTCGCGCCGCTCATCGTCGGGTAGAGACCGAGCGAGGAGAAGACGTACCAGGCGGACATCGTGCCGAGGTCGTCGTTGCCGGTCATGCCGTCCGGGCCGGTGGTGAACAGCGTCATCGCCGCGCGGACGACGGTCGCGGTCTTCGCCGGCGCGCCGACCCAGTTGTACATGTACGGGGACAGCAGGTCGGGCTCGTTGTTGGGGTTGTAGGTGGCCTTGGCGTAGTAGTCGTACGGGCTGGCGATCCAGTCGTTGCGCGTGGTGCCCGCCGGGTCCTTGAGCAGGTTGTCGTAGGCGAAGAAGGAGTCGAGCCGTTTTTCGGTCGCCTGCTTGCCGCCCATCAGGTCGGCGAGCCCGGCCGGATCCTGCGGGACGAGCCATTGGTACTGGTAGGCGCCGCCTTCGTGGAACTGGTGGTCGGCGTCGACCGGGTTGTACGGCGTGAGCCAGGTGCCGTCAGTGGTGCGCGGGCGGAACTGCTTGTCCGCGGCGTTCCAGACGTTGCGGTACCACTGGCCGCGGTCGGCGAACATGCGCGCGTCTTCCTGATGGCCCAATCCCTTGGCCATCAACGCGAGCGCGGCGTCGGCGGCGGAGTACTCCATGGTCGCCGAGGTCGGATGCTCGCAGTCGTTGTCGCCGCCCTTGGCCGCGCAGTCCTTGCCGAGCGTGAGTCCGCTCGGGATGTAACCGCGGTCGTTGTAGTAATTCACGCCGGAGCGCCCGTTGTACGGCGAATCGGCGGGCGGCGTGGTGGTCGCGTTCTTCTTGAGCAGCGCGTACGCCTCGTCCTCGTGGCCGGCCAGCAAACCCTTCGACCAGGCCTCGACGAGGAACGGCGTCACCGGGTCGCCGGTCATGATGTTGGTTTCGCTGCCCGCCAGCGCCCATCTCGGCAGCCAGCCGCCGTCGCGGCCGATCGCTACGACCGAGAGCGCGACGTCTCGGGCCACCTGCGGTTCCAGCATTTCGAGCAACTGGTTCTGCGGACGGTAGGTGTCCCACAGCGAGAAGTTCTGATACGGCGTGTACCCGTCAGCGCGGTGAACCTTGCCGTCGAAACCGGCGTAGTCGCCGCTGAGGTCGCCAGCCAGGTTCGGATGCAGCTGCGCGTGGTAGAGCGCGGTGTAGAAAGCGGTCTGCCGTTCGACGGTGCCGCCGCTGATCTTGATCGCGCCGAGCCGGTCCGCCCACTGCTTGCGCAGGGCGGCGCGGGTGGCGTCGAAGTCGTAGCTGTCGCCGGTTTCTTTCGCGAGATTGTCCCGCGCACCAGCGAGACCGGTGTACGAGAGGCCTACTTTCAGGACGACATCGTGGTCAGTGGCAGCGTCGAAGCTGACCCACGCGCCGTTGCCGCCGGTGCCGGCGGCGTCGCGGCTGCCCGCGGTGCGGGTGGTGCCGCGCCAGGTGCCGTACGAGGCGAACGGACGGTCGAAAGTGGCGGTGAAGTAGACGGTGTGCTCGTCGTGCCCGGCGCAGAAGCCGCCCGCGCGCACGCGACCCTCGAGGGTCCGGTCGCCGACGACGTGGATCTCGGAATCCTTCACGGACTGGTTCGCCTGGCCGGTGTTGAACAGCACGTTGGCCTGGCCGGTCGAGGGGAAGGTGTACCGCTGCCAGCCGGTGCGCGGGGTGGCGGTCAGCTCGGCGTTGACGCCGTACTTCTTCAGCCCGACACGGTAGTAGCCGGGTTCGGCCTTCTCGTCGTCGTGGCTGTACTCGGATTTGTAGGAGTTCTTGTCGACGGAATCGACGGCGCCGGTGGTCGGCATGACCGGCAGCTCGCCCATCACGCCGCAGCCGACGCCGGAGAGGTGCGTCTGGCTGAAGCCGTAGATCGAGTTCTGCTGGTAGTCGTAGCCGCCTTGGCCGCCGGTGTCGGGACTGACCTGCACCATGCCGAAGGGTGCGCTGGCTCCGGGGAAGGTGTTGCCGAAGTTCTGCGTGCCGACGAACGGATTGACCAGCGACACCGGATCCGCCGCGGCCGCGCTCGCCGGGGTGCCGGACACCAGCCCGGCCACCACGAAGCCCGCCGCCGCGATCGCGGCCGCCCGTCTCTTCTGCGACCACATGGACGCGCTACCTCCAGGGCTGACAACGTTGTCATCGTGCGAACCGGTGCGGAGGCGACCGGCTGCTGAGCAGCTTGTCATCCCGCCGCGGGTTTGAGAAGGCCGACAACGGGACAGCTTCCGGCCCGCCGTTCCCGGCCCGGCGTTCGGGAAGGCCACGCCGCGGTACCGACCGATCTGGCAGCCGAAGCACCGCCAGGGCCTCGCCGTCGGGCCGGTTTCTCGACTTCCAGCTTCGCGCCCAGCACCAGCGGCAGCGAGATCGCGATCGTCAACCCGAACCACTGCTGCCGCCCCGCGCGCCTCTCCGGATGCCTGGCACCGGTCGCTGACGGCCCACACATCGGCCCTGGTGCTGTTCGGCAGCAGCTTCTAGATCGCATCCTCTGGCGTTGCCACCAGCCCGCTCGGCAACCTGCTCATGATCGGCCTCCCGATGGTGCTGCTCGGCGGCCTGGGCCGCTCGCTCGGCCGTCGCGCCGTGGCCCGCCGCCGCGGCCTCGCGGGATGGCTTTCACCTGGTATGCGGTGCATTTCGAGGTCCTGAAGCTGGTGCCGAAGCCGTACTCCTTCGTGTTCCTGGCGACGCGGCTCGTGCCCTCACCGCGGTTCCCTTCACACACTCGTCGAGACCAGTGCGGGTCGGCGGGTCGCCAGCAGAGTGCACCCGACCGCCGCCGCGTAGCCGAGGGCGACCACCGTCATCGGGACGCTCAGCGACATCGTCGAGCCCGCGGTGAGCAGCGTGCCGAGCACCGCGGTGCCCAGGGCGCCTCCGGTCTGCCGGGCCGTGTTCAGCACTCCGCTGGCCAGCCCGGTGTGCTCTTCGGGAGGCGTCGACATGGCGACCGACGTCATCGCGGGCATCGCGATCGAGCAGCAGCACAGCACCACGCCGCCTGCCATCACCAGCGGCAGGGAATCCGCCGCGGCCAGCAGGATCGCGCCGAGACCGGCGAGGCCGAAACCGGTCAGCATCGGGGTGCGGGGGCCGAAGCGGGCGGTGAGTCGTCCGCTGCCGGTGGCTCCGATGCCGATCGCGACGGTGAGCGGCAGCGTCAGCATGCCGGTCGCGAACGCGGACTGGTGCAGCGGGCCCTGGAGGAACAGCGAGAGGCACAGCAGGGTGCCGTAGAAGCAGAAATTGAAGAGCAGCCCCGCGGTGCTCGCGGCGGAGAACGGACGCGACGAGAAGATCGCCAACGGCAGCATCGGATCGCGGCGGCGTCGCTCGGCCAGGACGAACCCGAGCCCGGTCAGCGCTCCGGCGGCGATCAGCGGGAGGGCCCAGCCGGAGCGGCCGACCTGGATCAGCCCGCCGGCCAGCGCGGACAAGGCGAGGGTTCCGAGGACGAACCCGGACGGATCGAGGCGGCGGTCCCTCGACGGCGATTCGACGACATACCGGCGGGTCAGCACGACGGCGAGGGCGGCGAACGGAAGGTTGACCCAGAAGATCGCCCGCCAGTCGACCAGCGCGACGAGCACGCCGCCCGCCACCGGGCCGGTCGCGAGGCCGATGCCCGCGATGCCGCCCCACACGCCGAGCGCGTGCGCCCGCGCCCGCGGCTCCGGGAACTGCCGGACGATCAGCGCGAGCGAACACGGCAGCAACGCCGCCGCGCCGATGCCCTGCAGCGTCCGCGCGACGATCAGCACCGGAAGCGTCGGGGCCAGCGAGCACAGCGCGGACCCGACCCCGAACACGACGGTCCCGAGCACGCAGACCCGCCGCGAGCCGTACCGGTCGCCGAGCGAGCCCGCGGTGAGCATGCCCGCGGCCAGCGCGATGGTGTAGCTGGCGATCGCCCATTGCTCACCGCCCAGCCCGCCGCCGAGGTCGTGCCGGATCGCTTCGACGGCGACGTTCACCACCGTCGCGTCGAGTTGGACGATGAAGAACGGCAGGCAGAGCGCGATCAGTGCGAGTCGTTGCGTTGTCGCAGTCATGCGTCCAGCGTGACGCGGAAACCGTTCGGTGCGGGCCGAAGCATGAGATGCGCTGGGAGGAACAGGAGTCCGGCCGTCTACTTAGGACTCGTGCACTCGGGTGAAGTCCGGCTTGCGGTGTTCGCGGTGCGAGGCGAGGCCTTCGCGGACCTCGGGACCCGCGAAGCCGTAGAACTCCAGCGCCAGTGACGAATCGAAGATCGCGCCCGCGAGCTGCCGGTACCAGAGGTTGAGGCTCTGTTTGGTCCAGCGGATCGCGTTCGGCGCGCCATTGGCCAGTTCGTGTGCGATTTCCCGGGCGGTGGGCAGCAGGTCGGCCTCCTCCTCGACGCACAGCGATACGAGCCCGATCCGTTCCGCCTCCGCTCCGGACATCGGGCGGCAGGTCATCAGGTAGTACTTGGCTTTGGCCATCCCGCACAGCAGCGGCCAGCACACCGCCGCGTGGTCGCCCGCCGCGACGCCGAGCCGGGTGTGCCCGTCGATGATCTTCGCATTGGCGGCGACCACGGAGATGTCCGACAGCAGCCCGGCGACCAGCCCTGCCCCGACGGCTGGGCCGTGGATCGCGGACACGGTCGGTTTGGAGCAGTCGATGACGTTGTAGACCAGGTCGCGAGCCTCGCGCATGGTGCGGGAACGGGCCTCGAAGTCGTTCGCGAGCTTCTCGACCAGGTCGAATGAGCCGCCCGCGGAGAACCCCTTGCCTTCGCCGCGCAGCAGGACGGCTTTCACCGCGGGGTCGCGGTCGAATTCGCGCCAGATGTCGGCGAGTTCACCGTGCGCGGCGTCGCTGACCGCGTTGAGGTTCGGGGCGTCCAGGACGAGTTCGATGACGCCGTCCTCGTCCGGTCCGTCGATCCGCAGGTTCTCGAACTGCGCGTAGCGGCTCATTCAGCTTCCCTCCGTCGTCCGGATCACCTGCGCCACCATGCCATCGGTTCGGACGCTGCCGCCAGAGTCAGGGGTCCTCGAAGAGTGCGACGGCGAGGCCAAGCGGGACTCGCGCAACATGGCTTATGCGATACTTTGTCTCCTGTTCCGTTCGCCAGAGGGGGAGGCGATGCCCGAAACCACGGGCGCGGCACCGCGCCGCGGCGGTCCGGCGAACCTGAAAGCGCTGGCGGCGCACGAGATCCGGCGACGGGTCTTCTCCGGTCAGCTGCGGGCCGGGGAGAAGATCGACCAGGAGGCGCTGGCCGACGAACTCGGCATCAGCAAGCTGCCGATCCGGGAAGCGCTGATCACCCTCGACCACGAGGGCGTGGTGGAGCACATCGCCCGCCGGGGCGCGTTCGTGGCGCAGATGACGCGCGACGACATCCGGGACCACTACCGCGTGTTCGGCCTGGTGTCGGGCCTGGCCGCGGAGCGCGCGGCGAAAAACCTGTCTCCGGAAAGCCTGCAGGCGCTGCACGATCTCGCGGACCGGATGGAGTCCGGAGTGGACCGTGCCGAACAGGAACGGCTGAACTTCGAGTTCCACCGCAGGATCAACTACGCCGCCGATTCCCGCCGGCTGGTCTCGATTCTGGGCATCCTGGCGAAAACGGTCACGCACGGGTTTTACGAGGCGCACGAGGACTGGCCCGGCAAGGCGCACGAAGACCACCGGAAGATCTTGAACGCGCTCAGCGCCCGCTCGGCTTCGCGAGCACGGTCCATGGTGGAGAAACATTTCTCGGACGGCGGAGACCGCGCGGTCGCCTTGCTGGAGAAACAAGGCTTCTGGGACAGCTGACCCCGGGCGTCAGTGCCGCTTCAGCAACTGTGCCAAGTGGACACCGCGCACTCCGGCCAGCTGATCGGCTTGCGTACGGCAGGAGAAACCGTCCGCGAGGAAGACGGCGTCCGGATTGTCGCGCAGGGCCGGAAGCAGCGCATTCTCCGCTACGGCAACGGAAACGTCGTAGTGTCCGCGTTCCATGCCGAAGTTCCCGGCCAGGCCGCAGCATCCGGCGAGAGTGTGCACTTCCGCGCCGGTGGCGGCGAGCAGGGCTCGGTCGGCTTCGAAGCCCATCACCGAATGGTGGTGGCAGTGCGGCTGCGCGACCACGGTGACGCCGGACAGGTCGGGCGCTTGCCAGCCTTCGGTCTTGGCGAGGAGTTCGGCGAGCGTGGTGACCGCGGCGGAGACCGTTGTGGCGTCCGGATCGTCGGGGAACAGGTCCAGCAGGTCGGACCGCAGCACCGCGGTGCACGACGGTTCGACGCCGACGATCGGGAGTCCGGCCTGCGCGTAGGGACGCAGCGTGTGCACGAGATCGCGGAGCTTCCGGCGGGCGGTGTCGAGCTGGCCGGTGGTGATCCAGGTGAGCCCGCAGCACGGACGGCGCGGCGGAACCAGCACGCGGTATCCGGCGTCCGAGAGCACCGCGGCGACAGCTTCGGCGACCTCGGTGTCCATCCCGTCCGAGAAGGAATCCGCCCACAGCACCACCTCCGGACCCTGCTCGCGGATCCTGCGCCGGGACCGGGTGAACGGGCGGCGGGCAAACCTCGGTGCGCGGCGACGAGTGTCCACTCCGGACAGTGCTAACAGGACCTTCTCGACCGGACGGAACGACATCAGCGCGTTGACGACGAGCGGGCCGAGCACGGGGACTCGGTGCAGCAGGCGGATCCAGTCCGGCAACCGGCCCAGCGTGTAGTGCGAGACGGGACGGATCCGGTGCCGGTACTTCCGGTGCAAGGCCTCGGATTTGTACTGCGCCAGGTCCACTCCGGCCGGACAGTCGCTGCCGCATGCCTTGCAGGACAAGCACAGATCAAGCGATTCGTGCACGGCGGTGTCCGCCCACCCGGAGACCAGCGACCCGTTCGCGACCTCCTGCAGCACCCGGGCGCGACCGCGCGTGCTGTCCTTTTCGTCGCGGGTGGCGAGATAGGACGGGCACATGAATCCGCCGGACGCACGGTTGTCGGCGCGGCATTTCCCGACGCCGACGCAACGGTGCACCGCGCGGGTGAAGTCGCCGCCGTCGTGTGCGAAGGAGAATCCGCCCGCGACGACCGGGAGCGGAGGTGCTTGCGGGCGGCGGAGATCGGCGTCGAGCGGGTGCGGCCGCACGAGGACGCCCGGGTTGAGGAGGTCGTCGGGATCGAAGAGATTCTTGACCGCGCCGAACAGGTCGATCGTTTCGGCCGAGTACATCCGCGGCAGCAGTTCGCCGCGCGCGCGGCCGTCGCCGTGCTCGCCGGAGAACGAGCCGCCGTAGCCGACGACCAGCTCCGCGGCCGCGGTCATGAACGCGCGGAACACCGACGCGTCGCGTTCGAGGGGCAGGCCGAGCCGGACGTGCACGCAGCCGTCGCCGAAGTGGCCGTAGGGGAGTCCTTCGAGGCCGAATTCGTCGAGGAGCGCGTCGAAGTCCCGCAGATACGCGCCGAGCCGTTCGGGCGGGACCGCGGCGTCCTCCCAGCCGGGCCACGCCTGCTCGCCGGTCGGAGTCCGGCCCGCCAACCCGGCGCCGTCCTCGCGGATCCGCCACATCGCGGCGGCCGCGGCACCTTGGGCGAGCACGACGTGGTCGAGCGCCTGGGAATCCGCGACGAGACGCTCGGCGTTGTGCCGGGCCTGCGCTTCCGTCTCGCCGCCGACCTCGATCATCAGCCAGCCGCCGCCGTCCGGGAGCGCGGGCACGGCGCCGCGATGGTGGCGCACCAGGTCGACCAGCCGGGCGTCGAGCCCTTCGACCGCCAGCGGCCGGTGCGGCAGCAGCCCGGGCACGACGTCGCCGGCCGTCGCCATGTCCGGGTAGCCGAGCACGACCAGCAGCCGCGCGGGGGAGATGTCGACCAGATCGACGGTCGCTTCCAGCGTGACCGCCAGCGTGCCTTCGGTGCCGACCAGCGCGCGGGCCAGCGACCGGCCGTTCTCCGGCAGCAGGTGTTCGAGCGAGTAGCCGGACACCTGACGGCTGAACCGGCCGAATTCGGTGCGCACCAGGCTGAGCCGGGTGTCGATCAGCTCGGCGAGGCCCGGTACCGCGCTGGACGGACCCGCGGTGAACTGGCGTCCGGTGCCGTCCACGACGCTGAGCTCGCGAACGTTGTCCGCGGTGCGGCCGTAGGCGATCGCGTGCGGCCCGCAAGCGTTGTTGCCGATCATGCCGCCGAGCGTCGCGCGGGCGTGCGTGGACGGGTCGGGGCCGAAGCGCAGCCCGTGCGGCGCGGCGGCGCGCTGCAGGTCGGCGAGAACGACGCCGGGCTGCACGACCGCGGTCCGCGCCTCGGGGTCCAAGTCGACAATGCGGGTGAGGTGCCGCGAAAAGTCGATCACCACGCCCGGTCCGATCGCGTTGCCCGCGACCGACGTGCCCCCGCCGCGACTGGTCAGCGGAACACCGTGGCGGCGGGCGATTTCGAGGGTCGCGAGAACGTCGCCGGTGTCCTTCGGCAGCACGACGACCTGCGGGACGACCCGGTAATTGGACGCGTCAGCGGAGTACTCGGCGCGACGGCGGACGTCGGCGTGCACCTCGCCGCGGACGTTCGCGCGAAGGTCGGCGAGCAAGTCGGTTTCGGTGGGCATCCCGGGTCGAATCTAGGTGTTTGAAACAGTGCCGTCAATCCGTACGCTGGCCCGATGACCTCGGGACGGAGGGGACCGCCGCCGGGACTGGCCCGGGTGCGGCGCGTGAGCGTGGTGGACTCGCTGGTCGAAGAGATGACCCGGAAAATCCTCGGCGGCGAATGGCCTCCCGGGACCGCGCTGCCGTCGCTGCGGCAGTTCGCGGCCTCGGCCGGGGTGTCGATGCTGACCGTCCGGGAAGCGGTCCGGACGCTGCAGGCGCGCGGCTGGGTCGAGACGCGCCAGGGGATCGGCACGTTCGTGCTGGAACCCGAGGCCGGCGGCTTCGTGCCGTGGCAGCTGGGCGCTTCGGACGTGGCGGAGTACCGGGAGCTGGTCGAGGCGAGGGAGGCGATCGAGGCGACCGTCATCGCCTTGGCCGCCCGCCGCCGGACCGCCGCCGAGCTGGCGGTTCTGGCGGACTTGGCCGACCGGATGGCCGCCGCCCGCGCCGACCGGGACCGTTTCCTGGAGGCGGACGCGGAGTTCCACGTCGCGCTGGCCGAGGCCGCGCACAACCGGATCCTGCTGCGCAGCATGCTCGCGATCCGCCTCCCGCTGCGCCGCCTGATGGCCGACCGGCTCCTCCAGGAACTCGCCGATCACGGCGACCTCGCCCGGTCGTGGGAGGACCACCGGGCGATCGCGGAGGCCGTGCGGGCGGGCGACCCGGAGCCGGGATGTGCCGCGCTGGCTCGGATTGCCGCGCGCGCCCGGTCCTATGTGGACTCGACGCTGCCGGGTTTGCCTGCCCGCCGTCCGGGTAACCGGAATCCCGACGACGACGCCGGGAGGTGATCGAGATGGCCGCGCACGAGACCGTGGACGACGAGCTGTGGACGGAATTCCACCGTGTCGTGAACATGACCTCGCGGGAGCTGGCCGACTGGCTGCGCACCCGGGAAGCCGGACCGGAAACCGAACCGCTGCCGGACCGGGCGGGCCCGGCGACCGGCCGCAAGGTGCTGTCGATCCTGGGCAAGCGCAGGTCGGACGTGAACCAGAGCGACGTCGAGGTGATGCGGGACGTGGTCGACCGCGTGCACGCCTCGCGCCGCGACGACCTGGAACCCGTGGCGGGCGACGCGGGATGGCGGCAGGGCCTGATGTCGCTGGGGCACGACCCGGTGAAGCCGGTCCGGGACTGATCCGGCCGGGCTCTGCGGGACTGCTCAGGTTTGCCCAGCTGGGGTGGACAGAGTCTTCGGCGTATCGCCGAGGATGACCCGGCGTGCTGGTACGCCCCGATGAGAGGCCTTCTCAGCGGTGGGGGACAGCCGGGCGTTTTCTCGCCAGCTGATGGGCTCGCCTCACGATGCGGAGGTCGGTGAGGGATGCAGAGGTCCTCAAGCTCCCTTTATGGATATCCGCGGGAGCGGATGTGCTCGGCATCGCGTCTTAGCTGGCACTGGGCGAGAATCGCGACATACAACCCGCAGCACACCGCATGCACCCGCAGCCACACCGCGCAAAGCCGAGTGGCGTGGGTGCGTGGAACGCATCCCACGCGTCGCGGGGGTCCTGCCCAGCGGAATCGAGTTCGGTGCCCGGCGGGGAGGCATGAGCGCTCCGAGATCCCCGGCGCGAACGCGCTCGTGCGCGAGCGTGTCGGGTCCGCATACGAATACCCCGCTGCAGGCTCGCTCGGGTGGCGAACCTCGCCGCGGAAGCCGCTCCGGCGCCGGAACCCGGTCGAGCTGCGCAAGCCCCCGGCCTCGGTGCGCCCCCAGGACGCACCGAGGCCCGGGGTTCTTCCCCTCGGCCGGTGGTTCGTGGGTCAGCCGCCTGCCATGGCTCCGATGATCAGGAACGGCTCCGCTCCGGACAGGACCGGGGCGGGCAGCGCGGTGTCCGGGGCGGTGTTCGACAGGTCTTCCTCGCAGGCGAAGAACCGGACGAACGCCCGGCGCTTGCCGGTGGTCGTGTCGCGGACCGTGCCGCGCAGCTGGGGGTAGGTGCGTTCCAGCGCGTCCAGCAGGGCGTCCCGGGTCGGCGGGTCCTCGACCGGCAGCTGGATCTCGCCCTCGACCTTCGCCAGGCGGCGCAGGTGCGTGGGCAGCTTGACGCGCACGACGGTCGTCATCGCAGGGTCTGCACCTCCACCGAGCACACCGCGGGCAGGTCGCGCACGATCGGGGCCCAGCTGTCGCCCGCGTCGTTCGAGGCATAGACCTGGCCGCCGGTGGTGCCGAAGTAGATGCCCGCCTCGTCGCAGGAGTCGACGGCCATCGCGTCGCGCAGGATGTTCACGTAGCAGTTCTCTTGCGGCAGGCCGGCGGTGAGCGGCTCCCATTCGTCGCCGCCGGTGCGGCTGCGGTACACGCGCAGCTTGCCCTCCGGCGGGTAGTGCTCGGAATCGCTGTGGATCGGGACCACGTACACCGTTTCCGGTTCGTGCGGGTGCACCGCGATCGGGAACCCGAAGTCGCTCGGCAGGTTGCCGCTGATCTCCCGCCAGTGCTCGCCCGCGTCGTCCGAGCGCATCACGTCCCAGTGCTTCTGCATGAACAGCACGTCCGGCCGCGACGGGTGCAGCGCGATCCGGTGCACGCAGTGCCCGACCTCGGCGTCCGGGTCCGGGATGCCGTCGGAGTGCAGGCCGCGGTTGATCGGCTGCCAGGTTTCGCCGCTGTCGTCGCTGCGGAACGCGCCCGCGGCCGAGATCGCGGTGAACATCCGCTGCGAGTTCCGCGGGTCGAGGATGATCGTGTGCAGGCACAGCCCGCCCGCGCCCGGCTGCCAGCCCGGCCCGGACGTGTGCTTGCGCAGCCCGGTCAGCTCCTTCCAGCTCTTCCCGCCGTCGGTGCTGCGGTACAGCGCCGCGTCCTGCGCGCCCGCGTACACCGTGTCCGGGTCGGTCAGCGACGGTTCCAGGTGCCAGATCCGGGTGAACTCCCACGGCTTCGGCGTTCCGTCGTACCAGAGGTGCTCGCCCGCCCCGCCCTCGTAGGCGAAGTCGTGGTCGACCTGGTTCCAGGTCTTCCCGCCGTCGTCGGACCGCTGGATCAGCTGGCCGAACCACGACGTGGACTGCGACGCGTACAGCCGGTCCGGGTCCGCGGGCGAGCCGGCGAGGTGGTAGACCTCCCAGCCGCCGAAGTGCGGACCGTCGACCTCCCAGCGCGTGCGGCCCTCGTCCGAGGTGAGGATGAACGCGCCCTTGCGCGTGCCGACCAGTACTCGAACTCCAGGCATGGCTTCTCCCTGACAACGGCCCTGTGACCTGGCTCAACCTAATCTCGCCAGCCGCGACCCGCCTCTCCATTCTTGCGCTCCCGCCGACGCCAGCGGCGGCAGCGCGACCAGCACCGGAGGCGACCACGCGGGCGCGACGTCCAGCCGGACGTCCTGGCGCAGCGGCACCGGGCCGGCCCGGATCCGCACCGGCCGCGCGGCCGAGCCGACCGCCTGCACGCTCGGGACGAGCTGCGCGCGCGGACCGGCCGACGACGGCAGGGCGCAGGCCAGCAGCCGGTAGGTGCCGGCGGGCACGTCGACGAGCGTGAACTCCAGGTCCGGCCCGAGCAGCGAGCCGCTGACCGGCACGCCGCGTGCCGACGACGCGAACAGCCCGACGTAGACCGCCGGGGCTCCGCCGAGCGCGGCGACCGCGGCAGGGCTCAGCAGCGCGCGGCCGGAGACGGCCCCGCCCGCGCAGTCCGGGCCCGCCACCCGCACCGGTTCCGGCGGGTGCTCGGCGAGGAGGCCGGGCAGCTGCCGGAACCGGTGCGGGCTGACCCCGACCGCCGCGGTGAACCGCGTGGTGAAGGTGCCCGGTGCGGAGAACCCGACCTCGTGGCAGATGTCGACCACTTTCTCGCCGGTGTCCAGCAGCAGCTCCTTGGCGAGCTGGAAGCGTTGCGCGGCAAGGAATTTCCCCGGAGGCAGGCCGATCTCCCGCTCGAACGCGCGCGCCAGGTGGAACGGGCTGTACCGGACGTGGTCGGCCACGTCCTCGAGCGTGAGCTGCCGGGTGCGGCCGGCGGCCAGGAACCTCGCCGCCTCCAGCACGGCGTCCCGCATGTGCACACCTCCTCGGATGTGCCGCCATGGTAAATCCGGGCACCGACAATTCCGGGGCGTCAGCCGTCTTCCCGCCGCCGACGACATCCGAACAGGGCAGCTGACAGTGGCCAGCACGTACCCGTCGGCAACTCCACGACGAGCACTGTGTCGCCGGGCGCACACCCAGTTCGGTGACCACGGCCTGGCCCGCGGCCATCACCGGTTCGGGGCTCACACGGAGTACTCGGCCACCGGAGACGCGTCGCCCAGCCAGCGGCGCGCGGCCGATCCCCGCTGAAGACCGTTCTCGCGTGGCCGGAAACCGAATACCCGAGCTAAACGCGGGTCACTCGGCGGCGCGGTTCTTGCGGTGGTTCGCGTTGAAGCGCGCCTTCTTGTGCCGGTTTCCGCACGTGTTCATCTCGCACCATCGGCGGGTGCGGCTCTGGCTGGTGTCGAAGAAGGCGGCTTGGCAGGTCGGCGAGGCGCACAAGGCCAGTTTTCCGTCGCGTTCGCCCGAGATGATGCTGATCGCGTCGGCGGCGATCACTCCGAGGGCGTCTTCCACGGCGGTCGCCGAGCTGAGCTGCCACCGCCGTTTGCCGTCGGGCGTCAGGACAGCCGCGGCGCGGCCCTGCGCGCTGCGGGCGTTGATGATTTCGACCGCAGCCTCGGGGAGCGGGTCGTGGAGCGCGGCCGCGGTCGCGGCGGCGTGGATCGACTCCCGCAGTTCCCGGGCGAGTTCGAGCTGCTCAGCGGTGCAGGAGTCCACCGCGAGGCCGCTCACCGCCAGCCAATCGGCGAGCCGCTGCGGAGTCGGAATGCGCTCGACGGCATCGCCGCGGCGTTCGGTCAGCGTCGCCGTGAAGCTGGTCGCGAGCACCGTGCCGAGGCGGAAATCAGGGAAACCGGCAGGCATGGAACCAGCTTAGCCGGTTGCGCTCGGCCGCGGGCGGCTGCTAGAACCGTCTAAGCCGGTTCCACCCAGACCAGGAGGACTCATGACCGCGCTGACCAGCGAAGTAGAGGCGTTCCACGCCCGCGCGACAGACGCTGACCTCGAAGATCTGTGGGCTCGGCTGGCCGCGGCGAGGCTTCCGGAGGCCGAGACGGTGCGTGGTCCCCGCCGATGGGAGCAGGGCGTTCCGCTCGCCGATCTGGCCGCTCTCGTGGACTACTGGCGCACCGGGTACGACTGGCGGCCGTTCGAGGAGCGCCTCGACCGGATCGGCCAGTTCCGGACGGTCATCGACGGTCTGGGAATCCACTTCCTGCACCGCCGCTCCCCGCGCGGGGACGCCGCGCCGCTGATCCTGACGCACGGATGGCCGGGCAGCGTGGCGGAGTTCGTCGACATCGTGGACGAATTGGCGGACCCGGAAGACCGGAGCGCGCCGGCGTTTCATGTGGTGGCTCCGTCCTTGCCGGGCTTCGGGTACAGCGACAAACCGGCCGCGACGGGTTGGGGGACGGAAAAGATCGCGGCCGCGTGGGCGGAATTGATGGACCGGCTCGGATACCGGAAGTTCTTGGCCCACGGCGGCGATTGGGGCGGGAACATCACCACGGTTCTCGCCGGCCGGTTCCCGGAGCGGGTTCTCGGGGTCCACACGCTGTTCGCGGAGGGGCCGCCCGGATTGCCGACGGACGGCCTGACGGCGGACGAGCGCAGGTGGGCCGAGGAAACCCGCCATTTCTGGCGGCACCGCGCGGCGTATGCGAAACAGCAGGCGACTCGGCCGCAGACGATCGGGTACTCGCTCGTCGACTCGCCGGTGGGGCTGCTTGCCTGGATCGTGGACAAGTTCGCGGAGTGGTCGGACACCGAGGACAGTCCTTTCGAGACTATTTCCCGCGATCGTGTTCTGGACGACGTCACGTTGTACTGGCTGACACGCTCGGGGGCGTCCGCGGCCCGGATTTACTACGAGAGCCACAATTCGCTCGACCCGGAGCTGCGGGTGGACGTTCCGGCGGCGATCAGCATGTATCCGCGCGACACGGAGAAGACCCCTCGCCCCTGGGCGCGGGAGCGGTTCCGGCGGATCGTCCGGTGGCGGGAGCCGGAACGGGGCGGGCATTTCCCGTCGCTGGAAGTGCCGGAGTATTTCGTCCAGGACCTGCGGGAAGGGCTCGCCGCCGTGCTGCGGGCGTGATACGTGGCAGGGGCCGGCCGCGACGTCGGCTAGTCGGCGGCGAAGATCGGGGCGAAGAACGCGGCCAGTTCGGCGGTGGCGGTGAGGGGAAGGACGTTCGCGACGTACTGGTCCGGCCGGACCACCACGACCGCACCGCCGGGCGAGATGCCGCGGGCGGCGAAGATGTCCTCCGCCGGGTCCGCCGCGTAGACCTTTTCGTAGTCGATCAGGGAGAAGGGGCCGGTGCGGGGGAGGAAGATCTCCGGCACCTCGCCGAGATCGACCTCCTCGTACGGCTGCGGGTAGACCACCTTCACGTCGAACCACGCGTCGATGTCCAGGTCCTTCGGCGTGTGGGCCACCACCGGGGAGTCCGGGGAATTCCCCAGCCAGTCGGCGAATTCAGCCACCGGGCGGGCGGAGGCGAACACGTAGATGCGCCAACGTCCGTCGGCCTGGGCGTGGTGTCCTAAGTGGACCGGGTTCGCGTCGCAGACCCGCATGACCGGAGCCGATTTGAAGCGTTTGCCGATCGGGAAACCGGTCGCCAGGTGCTGGTGGTCCGGTTCGGCGATGAGCACCGACGGCTGATAGCACGTCATGAAACCGGACGGGAACTCGAACGTTTTCACGTAGAATTCTTCCAGTTCCGCCGGATCGGCGAGGTCTTCCGGCCGGGCCGCCATCAGGGTCGACCATTCCTTGTCGAAGTCGATGAGGTTCTTCGCGATCAGCTGGCGTTCCGCGGAGTAAGTAGCCAGCAGCGACGCGGGACCGCGGCCGTCGAGGACGTGGCCGAGTTTCCAGCCGATATTGAACCCGTCCTGCATCGAGACGTTCATGCCCTGTCCGGCTTTCGCGCTGTGCGTGTGGCAGGCGTCGCCGGTGATGAAGACGCGCGGCAGCCGGGTGTCGCCGACGGGTACGTCGTCGAATTTGTCCGTGAGACGGTGGCCGACCTCGTACACGCTGTGCCAGGCCACGTTCTTGACGTCCAGAGTGTAGGGACGCATGATCGCGTTGGCGCGCGCGATGATCTGGTCGATCGTCGTCTTCCGCACGGCCCCGTGATCGTCCTCGGACACCTCGCCGAGGTCGACGTACATCCGGAACAGCGAGCCGCCCTCGCGCGGGATCAGCAGGATGTTGCCGCCGTCGTGGGACTGGATGGCGCATTTCGTGCGGATGTCCGGGAAATCGGTGACGGCGAGGACGTCCATCACGCCCCACGCGTGCAGAGCCTGGTCGCCGACGAGCCTGCGGCCGATCGACTCGCGCACCGCGCTGCGCGCGCCGTCGCAGCCGACCACGTATTTGGCCCGGACGACGCGATCCTCGCCGGTGCGCGGGCCGGCGGTGTGCCGCAGCGTGACGGCCACCGGGTATTCGTCGCCCTCGGTGATGGTCAGCGACCGGAATTCCAGGCCGAAATCGGGCTTCATCCGGCTCGGCGAATGGGCCATGTACTCGGCGAAATAGTCCTGCACCCGGGCCTGATTCACGATGAGGTGCGGGAATTCGCTGATCCCGGTGGGATCGTCGGGCACGCGCGACGAGCGGACGATGCGCGTCGGGTCGGCCGGATCGGGCTTCCAGAACGACATCGTGGTGATCCGGTACGCCTCCTCGACGATCCGGTTCGCGAAGCCGAAGGCCTGGAACGTTTCGACGCTGCGCGCCTGGATCCCGTCCGCTTGCCCGACCTCGAGCCGTCCGCCGCGGCGTTCGACGATCCGCGTGGTGACGCGCGGGTACCGGGACAGCTGCGCGGCGGTGATCATGCCCGCGGGACCGGTGCCCACGATCAGCACGTCGACCTCGTCCGGCAGTTCCTGTGGCCGGTCGATCCCGGTTCCGGCGGCGGGAAGCACGCGCGGTTCGCCGGAAACGTAGCCGTGGTGGTGGAACTGCATAAGTTTCCTCACCTCATCGTGAAGCACTGACAGTCAGGGGACCGTGTTCTATAATCGAACTCGTTGTTCAATTATGGAGTACGTCGATGCTAAGGTGGGCCGCTCCGGCGCACAAGACCCCGCGGGGAAGGACCGAGTCGTGACGGAAGCCAAGCAAGGAGCCGGGTCGCAGACGTTGTCGCGCGGGCTCACCGCGCTGGAAGTGCTCGCCGAGGCCGACGCGCCGCTGTCGATCGCCGAGCTGGCGTCGCGGCTCGGGCTGCACCGGTCGATCACCTACCGCATCGTGCGCACGCTCGAGGACCACGGCCTGGTCGTGCGCGGCGCGAACGGCGAGCTGGAGCTGGGAGCGCGGCTGGCGGCGTTGGCGCGCAACGTTTCCCGCGATCTGCAGTCGACCGCGTTGCCGGAGCTGACCGTGCTCGCGAACGAACTGGGCATGACGGCGTTCCTCGCGACGCTCGATGGCGAGGATTCCGTGGTCACGCTGGCCAGCGTCGAGCCGCGGCAGGCGACGGCGGCGGTGGCGCGGCGGCCGGGCAGCAGGCACCCGATCACCGACGGCGCACCGGGCCGCGCGATTCTGCGGCAGCTGCGCGGGGAGGAAACGCCGTACGAAACCAGCCACGACGAGGTCATCCCCGGGCTGTCGTCGATCGCGGTGCCGCTCGCGGTGCCCGGGCAGCATCCGGCCGCGCTCGCGGTGGTGTATTTGACCGGTCCGGCTGACATCTCGGCGATCGGGGCGCGGCTGGCGCAGGCGGCGCAGGTGATCCGGGCCGAACTGCACCCGTGACGGACGCGGTGGACAGCGGCCGGGTCCGGCAAGCACGATGGCGTCCGTGGTACAGACGACGCGCTTCGCCCGCTTCCCGCTCGGACACTTCCCGACCCCGCTCGAACCGCTGGACCTGCTCACCGCGCGGCTGCGCGAACGCCGCCGGGACGTACCGGACCTCTGGATCAAACGCGACGACTGCACCGGTCTGGCGACCGGCGGCAACAAGACGCGCAAGCTGGAATTCCTCGTCGGCGACGCGCTCGCGCAGGGTGCCGACACGCTGATCACCCAGGGCGCGACGCAGTCCAACCACGCCCGCCAGACCGCCGCGGCCGCCGCGCGCGCCGGGCTGGCCTGCAAGCTGCTGCTGGAACAACGGCAGGTGCGCGACGAGGAGTACGAAAACTCCGGCAACGTGTTGCTCGACGAACTGCTCGGCGCGGAGATCGTGGACCGGGTCCCGGCCGGAACTGATATGCCAGCGGCGATGGAAGACGTGGCCGCGAAGCTGCGCGCGGAGGGACGGCGGCCGTACGTGATCCCCGGCGGCGGGTCGAATCCGATCGGCGCGCTCGGGTACGTCCAGTGCGCGCTGGAGCTGGACACCGCGCCGGTCCCGGTCGACTGGGTCGTGCACGCGACCGGCAGCACCGGCACGCAGGCAGGCCTCGTCGCCGGGTTGCGCGCGGTGCACAGCCCGGCTCGAGTGCTCGGCGTCAGCGTCCGGCAGCCGGAAGCGCGGCAGATCGACGCGGTGCACGGCCTCGCCAGCCGGACGGCGGAGCTGATCGGCGCCGACGTTTCCCGCGACGACGTGCTCGTGGACGACCGCTGGGTCGGCGAGGGCTACGGCGTGCCGACCCAGTCCATGGTGGACGCGGTGCGGCTGCTCGCCGAGACCGAAGGGATCCTGCTGGACCCGGTGTACTCGGGGAAGGGCTTCGCCGGCCTGCTCGGCGCGATCGAGGAGGGCCGGTTCGCCGCGACCGACACCGTGGTGTTCGTGCACACCGGCGGCGTCGCCGGGCTGTTCGGCTACCGGTCGACCTTCCAGTGATCGCGGGCATCCTCGGCGGCATGGGTCCCGCGGCGACCGCCGAGTTCTACGCGAAGCTCATCGCGCGGACGGCCGCGGAGCGCGACCAGGACCATCTGCGGGTCGCGATCTGGGCGGACCCGACGGTGCCGGACCGGGTGGCCGCGGTGCTCGACGGAAGCACCGATCCGTACCCGGCTTTGCTTGCCGGGGCGGAAAAACTGCGCGAGCTCGGTGCGACCGTCATCGCCATTCCGTGCCACACCGCGCATTTCTTCCTGCGAAAGCTGGCGGCGGACAGCGGGGTGCCGTTCGTGGACATGGTCGCGGAAACGGCGGAATTCCTCGCCGGACGGACGGGGCCGGTCGGACTGCTCGGCACGCGCGGGACGATCGCCGCCGGGCTGTACCAACAGGGAGTGCCCGGGGTCGAGTGGGTGGTGCCGTCCGAGTCGGGACAGCGGGAAGTCGACGCGGCGGTCGCGGCGGTGAAGCGCGGCGACCGGGCCGGCGGAGCGGTGCATTTCGACCGGGCGCTGGCGGAGGTCGACGCGCCGTTGTCGGTGCTGGCGTGCACGGAACTTCCCTTGGCGGCGAGGAGCGCGACCGGGGTGCTGGATCCGACGGACCTGCTCGCCGACGCGGTGATTCGCGCCTGCGGCGGAAAACCGGTCGACGCCCGGCCGCCCGGCTGACAAAGTCCGGCCATGACCGATCTGCTGACCGCCGCGGACGTGCTGCTCATGCAGGAACTCGCGCAGCGGATCACCGCGGTGCGGCCGGAGCTCGTCAACAGCGACGCCTCCTACGGCGAACTGGCCTGGAACTGGGGCAAAGCGCACGCCGCGCAAGGGGCGAGCTGGGTCCGCCGGCTGTGGTTCGCCGGGGACGATCTCGTCGCGTGGGGCTGGGCGCAGCTGCCGCGGAGCGTGCGGCGCAGCGACGGTTCGGTCAAAGACATCACCGGTGCGTATCTCGCCTTTCAGGTCCATCCCGACCACGCCGGACTGGTCGACGAGGTGATCGACTGGTTCGACGCGACCGCGGACGGCCTCGAACGCACCGCGCTGCCCGGCGCGGCGGACAAGTTCGGCCTGGAACGCTGGGCAGCGCACGGCTACCGGCCCGATCCGGACGGCCTCGGCGACACCGGATCCTGGACACAGCTGAACGAACGCGACCTCGAGGTGCTGGAAAAGCCGGTGCTGCCGGACGGATTCCGCTTCCGCACCGCAGCCGAAGCCGGGCCGGAGGCCGCCGTCCGGGCTCATCTCGACGCCTGGGGCACTGTCGCGTACTCGCGGGAAAGCTACGAGGGCGTCCGCACGACCCCGGCATATCGCGGCGACCTGCACTTCCTGGTCGAAGCACCGGACGGGACGATGGCGGCGTCCGCGATCATGTGGTTGGACGAGGCGAACCAAACCGCCGAGTTCGAGCCGGTCGGAACCCATCCGGACTACCGGCGACGTGGGCTGGGCCGCGCGATGCTGCTGCACGGCATGGACCGCGCACGGGCGGCCGGAGCCACCCACGCGACGGTCGCCTGCCTTGGCGCGCCTGGACATCCGTCCGCGCGCGGGTTGTATGACAGCGTCGGGTTCCGCGAGATTTCGCGGGACGTTCCGCTGCTCAAGCCTGCGTGAGCGGAGGCTGGCCCATGCGCGTCGCCCCGGACTTCGCCGACGTGCGGACCGCGTCGAAGCCGTAGCGGATCATCGCGGCCTCGTACTCCCGCCGCGCGGGGAGGGGATCGGCGTCGCGCGGGGCCGTGTTGGCACCGACGCCGACTGCTGGGCTCATCGCGTGGATCGCGTCGCCGAGCAAGGTCACCGAGGTGGTCGGCCAGGGCTCGATCGGCACGCTGGTGCTTTCGGATTCCACGTGCGGGCCAAGGAAACCGTCAGGTTCCGAAGTTGAAGCCCGGTGGCGGCGCGGAGTTCGTCGTCGGAGTACGGCAGCAGTTCGGTGCGGGCGGCGAACAGGCACATCACGCCGTCGCCGATGTCGGTGAGGCCTGGCAGCGGCGCCGGGCGCCGGGAATGGACCGGAGCACGCGGGCGTGCGGCAGGTATTGCCGTCGTATCACGTCGTCCAGCCCGTGCAGGAGGATCTCGCGCAGCGTGAGCCGGTTGCTTGAGACGTTCCGTTCGACCGGGTCCTCCGGCGGCGTCCCCGTGAGGTAGCTGGTACGCGACGTACCCACCGGACTGTGGCTTTCGACGTCCTGGGCCACCGGAGCTTTTACCCGGAAGCGGATTGTCAAGGACCGATTTCGGCCTAGGCTGGGTCCATGTGCACGACCGGGCCGGAGATCCGCGGGACGCGGGTGGAACTGCTGACCGCCCCGGACTGCCCGAACGCCGAGGCGGCCCGGTCGCTGGTCGCGGAGTGCCTCGCCGAGAGCCGTCTGGACGCGTCGGTGGTCGAACGCGTCGGCCGCTACCGCTCTCCGACGATCCTGGTCGACGGCGTCGACGTGATGGGAACGCCCGGCCCGGTCGCGGGCGACGCTTGCCGGCTCGACGTGCCGAGCCGGGAGCGGGTGCTCGCCGCGTTGACCGCCGCGCGCGGCTGAGCTTGCGCCGCGTCCGGCGCGGCCACTGCGGGGTGCAGACTGGCTGGAGCACACGGAGGGTTACCCGGGAACCTGCTCCAACCAGGCGGTTTTGCCCACGATCCGGTCACCGGTGCGGATGAGGAGTTGCTGAGCGTACGGTCGGATTCGACGTGCTCGGGTGCGGCGACAGAGTGAGGTTTCGTGTACAGCAGCAATACCGACGCCGATCGCGGCGCTTTCGTGTGGATGGTGAAGAACGCCGTCGTCCCGCGGCCGATCGTGTGGGTGAGCACAGTGGACGGCGCGGGCGTGCGGAACCTCGCGCCGTTCAGCTACTTCGCGCCGCTCACGATGGACCCGCCGACGGTGGTCTTCTCGATTTCGGAAGCGTCGAAGGACACTCTGGCCAATATCGAGGCCAGCGGCGAGTTCGCGATCACGATCGCGTTGAGCGGGCAGGAAGAACTCGTCGCGCGCACCGCGTCCACAGTGGACTCATCGGTGGACGAAGCGGAGCACGTCGGGTTGTCGTGGACGCCCGGGGTGCGGATCGCCGTGCCCCATCCGGCCGGGACGGGCCCGAGCCTGGAGTGCACGCTGGTGAAGATCGAGGAGTTCCGGGGCGCGCACCTGGTCTTCGGCGAGGTGGTCGGAGTCGCGGTGGACGACCGGCTGCTGCGCCCGGACGGACGGCTGGACCAGGACGTGTACCAGCCGGTCGGCCGGATGGGCGGCGCGACGTTCACCCGGGTGAACAACTGGGTGCGGGTGCCGATCCCCGCTCCGGAGGAGTTCCTGGCCGGGGGTCAGCATTCCGCCGGGGGCAGGTAGCCCTGCTGGCAGGCCCATTCGTGCTGGATCTCCCCGGAGGTCTTCGGACGTCCGGGGCCGCCGGGGTCGAGATAGCCCTGGTATTCCTTGCAACGCGGATTGAACTTGCCCGCGTCGACTGCCCGCTGGCCGCAACCCGGGCTGGTCGCGGGGTCGCGCCGTTTGGTCTTCGATGCCGCGGTCCTGGGAGCGCTGGTTGCCTTGGCCGGGGTCGAGGCAGTCGGCGTCGTCGCGGTCGGGGCCGTCGTCGTGGACGGCGCGGGTTCCGGGCTGGGCTGGCTCGTCGGCGACGGTACCGCGACGGCGTGCTGGGCAGGCGGATCCCCGGCGCATCCGGCCAGAGCCAAGGCCAGCGCGATGGCGGCGACGGTGCGACGGGTCATGGTCGAAAGACGTCCCGCGGCCCGCGAGCGTTACCGCGCGTTTCGCGTAATCTCGACCCCGTCCGCACCTGAGCAGGGAGGTTTCCGTGGTCGACGCACCCCTTTCCGGGGTCCTCGCCCGGCTCGCGGAGCTTGACGACCCCAAAATCCGGGCCGTCAACGAGAACCACGGCGACGACCACAGCGTCAACCTCGGCAAGCTCCGCGCCCTCGCCCAAGAGCTCAAAGCCCAGCCCGAGCTGGCCCGTGAACTCTGGCGGACCGGTGACACCAACGCCCGCCTGCTCGCGCTCCTCGTCGCGCGGCCGAAGCAGTTCGACCGCGATGACCTCGACGCGATGCTGCGCGAGGCGGGCACCCCCAAGGTCCAGGACTGGCTCGTCGCGAACATCGTCAAGAAAAGCCGCCACGCCGAGGAGCTCCGCGTGGCCTGGCTCGAGGACCCCGACCCGGTGGTGGCGAGCGCGGGCTGGGCGCTCACCGTGGACCGCGTCGCGAAGAAGCCCGACGGGCTGGACCTTCCCGGGCTGCTCGACGTCATCGAAGCCGAGATGAAAGCCGCCCCGGAGCGGTTGCAGTGGGCGATGAACCACTGCCTCGCCCAGATCGGCATCGAAAACCCGAGCTTGCGTGCCCGCGCGATCGGCATCGGCGAGCGGCTGGGAGTGCTCAAGGACTATCCGACACCGCCGAACTGCACCTCGCCGTACGCCCCGGTGTGGATCGCCGAGATGGTCAAGGGGCGGGCTTGACGAACACCCCGACGAAAACCATGCTCGCCGCCAAGAACGGCCCCGCGGCAAGCGCCGCCAGCCACGCCTCCGCGGCGGCCCGGTCCAGCTGACCCGCCCGCACCGCGCGTTCGGCGTTCCGGCTCAAGCCGAGAATCTTGTCCGCCGCACCGAAATCGCGGAAGACCGGTGCGGCGACCGAGACGTCGAGCACCTCCAGCCCGGCCCCCAGCGCCAACCGCGCCAAGGAACGGCCGACCGTCGCGTTCCGCACCATCGTCGAGCACACAAACCGGTTGAACGCACGGTTCGTCGAGCGTTCCCCAGGGTCGACCACCAGGCTGTCCCAGTCCGGCTCGGCCACGCACGCCAGTCCGCCCGGCCGCAGCACCCGGTGCAGTTCAGCGAAAACCGCGGCGGGATCGGCGACGTGCTGCACCATCCGGTCCGCCCGAGCGCGGTCGACGCTCGCGTCGGCCAGCGGCAGCGCTTGCGCATCGCCGAGCCGGACCGAGATCTGCGGCGTCCCGGAGGTCCGCCGTCCCGCCTCCTCGACCATTCCCGGTTCCGTGTCCACCCCGAGGACCGCGCCCGCGGAACCCACCGCTTCGGCCATGGCGGGCAGGTCGGTGCCGGGGCCGCAGCCGACGTCCAGCACGGTCAAGCCGGGGCGCAGGTCGAGCGCGGCCAGCACGTGCCGTTTGTAGTCGCGCCCGGCTTCGGCGACCTGGGCGTAGTAGTCGATTTTGTCCGGTCGGGGGACTCCGAAAGTCTCGGCCATGTGCTCGAGTGAACCAGAAAAGGTCAGCTCTCGGCCGACCGCCGATCGGGCAGCAGCACGCCGCATCCGCGGAGGATTTCCTCGGCGGTGCCGAAGCTGTCGGACGCCGAGGCCGCGGCCAGCGCGCGTTCGGCGGCGGCGTCGCCGGTTTCCGGCGGGATCACCAGGAGCGTCAGATGCCGGATACGAGGCCCGATCACCACGACGGTGTGCTGCTGGAGACCGAAAAATCCGGACAGCCGCACGAGATCCGGCCCGTGTGCGAGGTGGGCGGGCGCGAGGCCCCAGGCCGCCGGGTTGAAGCCGATGCGGTCGACCGGTCCGGAACGGCGGGAGAGCGCGGCGACCAGCGCGCTGAATTCCGTCACCGGGTCAAGGGAGAGCGGCCGCCACGCGCCGTCGAAACAGCCCTTCACGGCACCGGATTGCTTGAGCCGCAAGCGGTTGCCGACCTCGGCGGGTTCGATCACGGTGCTCGCGGCGCCGCTGTGCGGGGCTGACGTCATCGCGGCACTCCTCTCCGGAGACTCGGGCGCGGCGGTCTCCGGTGCGACGGGGCGCGGGTCAGCGACGGTGTCGCCGTGCGTGCGCTCGCCCTTGCGGCGGCTGCGATTCGGTCCGCTCGGCGGGCGGGACCGCGGGCTGGCGGAAGAGACCGCCGTAGCGAGTGTCCTGCGGCCGGACGAGAGCGCCGGGGCGCGGGCTTTCGGCGACGGGATGGCTGAAGAGCGGCATACTGACTGCGGCAGTGATGAGTTTTCCTTTCAGAGCGGCAAGAGACCGCGGCGGAACAGAGGAACCGGACGGCTGGTCCACGTCGCACCACCGCCTTCCCGAGAGGGCGCCACTGACTGATGCCGCGGAGGCGGCCGAAGCAAGGGCAGCTCGGCGGCTGACAGGCCGCGAGGGGTGACGGTGGTGTGCCGTGGGCCCGACGACAGGGCATGCGTTCGTCCAGGCCGCGAGGGGCCGGGACTGTCGGCGCACGAGATGTTCTCGGACACCGCCGAGAGTACACCCTCGACCGCGCCGGGCGCGCTGCCGGATGCGCGGACATCGGGCGGCGGCAGCGGCGAACGAGTCCGGTTTCGCGGAAGACCGGGTGGTCGCAAGGGAATTCCGCGGCGCGGCGCGGAACCGCCGAGAGCACTCGAATGGACCTGGCCCGGCGTCCCCGGAAGAAGGTCCCTCCGCCGGGCGGGCGTGGGCTGCCGAGCCGGGTGTAGGCTCGGCAGCAAGACCCTGGACCTCGGTGATGCGATCGAGCCGTCACGGCTGCCGAGGAGAGCGGGACCTGCCCGCACCGCCGATACCGGGTCCTCGCCTCTGTCGAACCACCGCGGTCGTCCGGCACACCATCCGATGCGGAGCTGGAATATGGACGGACAGACGGGCAGATCAGGGCACGGAAGCGAGTTCGCCGAACTCTCGGCCCTGGTGAAAGAGGCGGGCCTGTTCCGCCGCCGTCCGGGGCACTACCTGGTGCGCGGCGGGATCGCGCTGCTGGCGTTCGGCGGGGCGTGGGTGCTGCTCGCGCTCCTCGCGGCGGGCTGGTGGCAGCTCGGCACGGCGGCGCTGCTGGCCGTCGCCTACACCCAGCTCTCGTTCCTCGGCCACGACGCCGGGCACAAGCAGATCTTCCGCGGCCGCCGCGCGAACGACGCGGCGGGCACGGCGCTGGCCGCGCTGGTCGGGCTGAGCTACGGCTGGTGGGTCGGCAAGCACACGCGCCACCACGCGAATCCGAACCTCGAGGACGCCGACCCGGACATCGACATTCCCGCGCTGGCGTTCAGCACCCGGCAGGGCCGGGCGAAGGCGGGTTTCCTGCGCTGGATGGCGAAATACCAGGCTTTCCTGTTCTTTCCCTTGTTGCTGCTGGAAGGCGTCGACCTGCACTGGTCGGGGATCAAGGCCGTGCGCCACGGCGGGACCAAGTCCCCGAGACTCGACGCGGTCCTGCTCGCCGTCCACGTCGCCGCCTACCTGACGGCCGTGTTTCTCTTGCTGCCGCCCGGAATCGCCGTGGTGTTCATCGTCGTGCACCACGCCGCGTGGGGTGTCTACATGGGATGCTCGTTCGCGCCCAACCACAAGGCGATGCCGCACCTGGAACCCGGGCACCGGCTGGACTTCCTTCGCCGCCAGGTGCTGACGTCGCACAACGTCCGCGGCGGCCGCTGGATGACCTACGCGCTCGGCGGGCTGAACTACCAGATCGAGCACCATCTTTTCCCCAGCATCCCGATGGCGACGCTGGGGAGGGCGCAGCCGCTGGTGCGGGACTTCTGCCTCGCCCGCGGGATCAGCTACAGCCAGGGCGGGCTGTTCCGCACGTACGCGGACGTCCTGCGGCATTTGCACCAGGTCGGAAGTCCGCTCCGGACGGCGCCTCGCGCGGTAAACGGCGCCCGGTGACCGCGGACGGCGAGTCCAGCGCGGCGGAAATCCTGTTCGGCGACGGCGTTCCCTCCGGCGCCTGCGCGGTCTGCCCCCACGGAAACGACTCGCATGACGCGATCGCGAGCCGCTACTGCGCCGCGACCGCGTCAGGCGGCTTGCACCGCCGGTGCGCGTGCTCCTCCGAGACCCTCGCAACAACCAGGAAAGCCAAGAAAGAGGACCGCATCATGCCCGACGAAATCACCTACGTGTCGCGATACGACCAGCGCATCGCCTCCGTCCGAGCCGTGCTGGAAGAGGACACCGGCCTGACCGGCACCGCCTGCCAGGCCCTCGCCGTGCGGCTGCTGCGGCTGATCGACGAAGCACCGGAGAAACTGCGGCGCTGAGACCCCGCTGGATCCGGTCGGCACGGCCGGATCCAGCGGCCTTGACCTCCGGGGCGGGCTCCTGCTGTCTCGCAGGCAGTTCCCGCAGACTCCGCCCGCCTTCCGCGGCGCGCGACAGCCCGGAAGCAAGGCGCCGGGGCCGCCCAAGCGGCCCCGGCCCCTCACCGCGTCAGCCCTTCAGCAATCCCTGCATCTCAGCGATCTCGGCCTGCTGCGCCTCGATGATCTTCTTCGCCAGCGCCTTGGCGCCGGCATCCGAGCCCTGGGCCAGTTCGGTCTTCGCCATCTCGACCGCGCCCTGGTGGTGTTTGACCATCATGTCCAGCCACGACCGGTCGAAGGCCGGGCCCTTGGCGGCGTCCAGGCTTTTCATGTCGGCGTCGGACATCATGCCGGTCATCGCGTGGTCGCCGGACATCTCGTGGCCGCCGGGCATGGCATGGCTCGTGGCCGCGACTCCCCAGGCTTTCAGCCAGCCCTGCATCTGCCGGATTTCCGGGTCCTGCGCCCGGTCGATCCGGCCGGCCAGGTCGACGACCTTCGGGTCGCTGCTGCGCGACGGTACCATTTTCGCCATCTCCAGCGCCTGATGGTGATGCGGGATCATCTGCTGGGCGAACGCGACGTCGGCGGCGTTGTGGCCCGCCTGCGAACTGGAGGCGGGAGCGGGGGATTCCGGGCCGCCGCACGCGCCGAGCAGCAGCGAAGCGGCCAGCACGGCACCGCTGAAAAAGATTTTGCGCACGAAAAAACCTTCTCTCCAAAAGGAAAATTGCGAAGAAAGACCGGAAAGCGAATACCGATCAGGTCCGCGACACGCAGAGAGAAGTGAGGACGGCCCGGCCCCGTCTGTCGGGCGGCCGGTCGGCGGCGGGGGAGCCGCGCGTGCCGTCGAAAACCGCCTGCACGGCGGGGCGGCGGCGGAAGGCCAGCAAACCGAGGACGAGCGCGCCGGCCGCGTACAGGACCGCCAGGCAGAGGTGCAGCATCGAATGCTCGCCGGCGGGCATGCCGGATTCGGCGGCCGGGGCGGCGTCGTGTGCCTGGACGACGGACATCTGGCTCGTCATCGCATGCCCGGCGCCGGGGGAGGGCACGTGGTGCATCACGGCGATGCCCAGCGTGAGCGCGAACAGCAGCAGCACCCGCTGCACGCTGCCGAGCCGGGACGTCGCCATGGGCCAACCGTACCGGGTGCCGGACGCCACGGGCGGAGCGGACGAAACGGTCACGCTGAGTGGCGGGCGATCCCCGCCGTACCGGAAGTTGAACATTCACTCAACCAGGTTCCAGCCCGTGGCGCCGAGGCCGCCCCCGCTCGCCCGGGGCACGGGTGTGCTACTAGGTTCGAGGGGGCAAGACTTGATGTCGAAGACAGAAGGAGGGCCCATGGCCCGGTACGAGCTGCCCGAACTCGATTACGACTACGGCGCTCTCGCGCCCTACATTTCGGGCGAGATCAACGAGCTGCACCACAGCAAGCACCACGCGACCTACGTGAAGGGCGCGAACGACACGCTGGACAAGCTCGCCGCCGCGCGGGAGGCGGGCGATTTCGGCTCGATCGTGGGCCTGGAGACGACGCTGGCGTTCAACCTGGCCGGGCACGCCAACCACGTGGTGTGGTGGAAGATCCTCTCGCCGGAGGGCGGGGACAAGCCGACCGGCGAGCTGGCCGCGGCGATCGACGAGGCGTTCGGCTCGTTCGACAAGTTCAAGGCCCAGTTCACCGCCGTGTCGACCACGATCCAGGGCAACGGGTGGGGCGCGCTGTCGTGGGATCCGATCGGCAAGACGCTGATCACCCAGCAGCTGCGCGACCACCACAACAACCTGATCCTGCCGACCGTGCCGATCCTGCTGGTCGACGTGTGGGAGCACGCGTTCTACCTGGACTACAAGAACGTCAAGCCGGACTACGTCAACGCCCTGTGGAACATCTTCAACTGGGCCGAGATCAGCAAGCGCTTCGACAACGCCGTCGCCGGCGGCAACGGCCTTCTGCTCAGCTGAGGCCCTCGCACTGCGACACCGGAAACGGGGTCCGGCCCACGCGGCCGGGCCCCGTTTCGCATTCCCGCGGAAATAGTCGCCCGGGTGGGGGAAATCGTTGCGGCAAATGTCGGGACCGCTGGCCCGGCGCGCCGCCCGCGCACCCCGGAAGCCGGTCGCACCGCCGGAAAACAGGTGCATCCGAACGTGCACCGTGCACGTCCGGCGAATGCGGGCCCCGGATCCGGTGAGACGATTTGTCTCGTCTCGCGGCTGACCGTCTGTCCGAGAACCACCTGATTCAGCGAGATTCGCCGGCATTCGGCGGATTCTTCCCCGAACGGAAAAAGCGCCTGGACAGCGGCGGATCGGCGCGGCACCCTGGAAGCGCAACCATGCCGGGGGCAGGGGGAGCCACATGGCATTGCGCATTCATTTCACCGACGACGATTTCGGCCGGACGAGGCGGCGCACCGGCCCCGATCCGCTGTGGGAACTGGTGCTGAGCCTCACCGCGCTGCAGAGCCGCCGTCCGGCGGGCGCGCTGCGGGTCTGGTCCGCCCGTGCTCGCAAGCAACTTCGCCGGGAGGGGCTGTTTCCGCACCCCCGTCCGGTGCCCGCGTTGGAGTGGCGCCGCCGGGCCATGAAGGCGCTGCCGCCGGGCGGGCAGTCCGGCCGCGGCGAGGCGACGGTCCGGCACACGGGGGTGCTGAGACCGGCGGAGCGGCGGCGAGAGATCGGGCCGGTCGCCGGGGACGGCGTCGTGCACGTGGAGAAGACGAGGTTGCGCGGCGACCTCCAGACGTTCTTCGTGCACGGGGCCGCGCCGTCCTGGTCCGGCGAACTGGCCGAAGGGGCTCGCGGGCTGCTCGGCACGGCGCTCACGTCGTACGGCATCGCGCGGCAGACTCCGCTCGCGCCGGCCGTCCGCGGTATCCGGGCCGGTGCCGCGCCGATTCGCTGGGCGAAGCCGGAGTTGTCCGCCGAACCGCCCGCGGACCGCAGTGTCTGCTTCGGAGGGTTGCTCGTGATTCCGGCGTATTTCCGGGTCGCGCAACCGGAGCCGTCGGCAGCGCTCGGCAGGACCGCGGAGCGCACGATCGAGGCCGCCCAGGACCCGCTGCCGGAGCTGCTCGGCGAGACCCGGGCCCGGGCGCTGCACGCGCTGGCGGTGCCGCTGTCCGCGGCCGAACTGGCCGGGCAGATCGGCGTGACCCCGGTCGCGGCGAGCAAGCACGCGGGGGTCCTGCGTCGCGCGGGACTGGTGGAGAGCCGACGGGACGGGAACACCGTCCGGCACGCGGTGACGGCCACCGGGCTGGCGTTGCTGAGCGCATCCGGCGGATGACGGGAATGCCGGTGCGTTTCGGGAGAATTCCCCGTACTGGCGGAAGACGGCGGCAATAAACAACGCGGCGGACAATCGGCGGGCGCGGGTGCTCCTCACCGTGCGGAATGGGCCACGGCGGCTGCCGAGTGCCGTCCCGCTCTCCTCTCCCGCGGAAGTCCGTGAGGGGCCACTGAGGAAATCAGATTCCGTCAAGGGGCCCGTCACGGACCTCTGCATCGCCGCCGGGCTTCTTGGCGGGGAGAGAACGCCCGCGCATCACCGGCTCTGCGACCTGCTTCGGAGGAAACCGCCACTGGGGCGGCCGGGTTGCCTCTGCGTGGCGTTACGCACGAATGAGTGAAAAGAACGGGTGAATTTGGGTGGAGGTTCCGCTCCGAGGCGCCCGCCGCGGGCGCTTTTTCCGCGACTTGGGCACATTTGCCCGCGAACTCTGCCATTCTCCCGGTTTTCGCGGCATTCTCGGAGCATGGCTTCTGGCGGTTTCCGCGCGTCCGCCGTGCGCGGGCGCGTGTTCCTCCTTCCGGTCCTGGCCGCGGCCGTCGCGGTCTCGGCGGCGGCCGGGGTCTGGCTGGGGCTGTGGATCCACCGGCAGGGCTCGGCGGCGATCGGCCGCGCGCCCGGCCAGTCTGTCGTCGCCGCCGTCCAGCCCGGATCCGGCGCGCTGCGCGGGAGCGAGGGCGCCGCGGTGCCCGACACCCGGCGCGTCACGTGGACCGCCCCGGACGGCGGCACCGAGGAAGCCGCCATTCCGCTGCGCTCCGACCCGGCGGCGCGCGGCCTGACCCGGGTCCGCGTGGACGCGCGGGGCCGGCTCCGGCCCTCGTCACCGGACCGGATCGACGTGCTGTCGGTGTCGGTGATCACGACGATCGCCTGGGAAACGGTCACCGCGATCGCGGGATTCGGGCTGTACCGCCGTTTCGTGCGAGGACGCGTCGCAGCCTGAGCCGTCAGCGCCAGCGGCAGCGGTAGAACCAGACGATCGCGAGCGGAATCGCCGTCGTGAGCACCGCGCCCACCGCGATCGGCGCCGCGGACCCCATGCCGAACCCGACGACCAGCGTGACCAGGCCGGTGAGGAACACGCTGAGCACCCCGAGCGCGGCCGCGGCGAAGGAGAGCACCGGCATCGGGCGGAATTTCTCGAAGCGGCGGGCCAGGCGCGGATTCTCCTGGGCGAGGTACCGTTCGATCTCGTCCAGCTGGTGTTGTTCGTGGTCGCGCAGCGCCATCGTCCGCTCCGCCCGTCGACCTTGCCGGGACTTCTCCGCTGATTCTGCCACGAAACGCGGCCGGAATCCGGGGCCGAGTCCGATTCGGCGCCCCGTCCGGGTGAGTCCGGGACCGGGCCGGAGACCGCCGGGCGGCGGCGCGGAATCCGGTTCGGATTTCCCGGAGCGAGGGCGGCCCGCCGCGCCCGGCAGCGGGCCGCCCGCACGGGTCAGTCGCGGCGGCGGTTGCCCACGATGAGCCGGTAGCCGGTCAGGATGACCAGCGCGCCGAGCACCGCGAGACCCCACGTGCGCAGGTCGAAGAACGTCCCGAGCTGGGTGTGGAACAGCGTTTTGCCGATCCAGCCGCCCACGAACGCGCCTCCGATCCCGAGCAGGATGGTGATGATGCAGCCGCCCGGGTCCTTGCCCGGCATGAGGGCCTTCGCGATCAATCCGGCGATCAGGCCCAGCACGATCCAGCTGACAACGCCCACGTCGGTCCTCTCCTCGGTACGGCGGCGGCCCGGCGGGCCGCCCCTGGCCGGACCAGGATGGCATGGGCCGACCGGGTGGCGCGCGCCAGAACCGGGGCTACGGTGCGTAGCGGCGGCCGGAGTCAGCGGCGGAGGGCGGTCTCCGTGTCCATATGCGACAGCTTCGCCGGATTCCGCACCGCGTACAGACCGGTGATCTTGCCCTCGTCGATGCGCAGCGTCAGCACGGTGTCCACCTCGCCGTCGAGCGTGAGCACCAGCGCCGGGTGGCCGTTGACCTGCATCGGGCGCAGCGGCGCGGGGAGCTGAGTGCTCCCGGCGGCCAGCAGCCGCGCGACCTTGTCGGCGCCGACGATCGGCCGCGGCACCGCCTGCTTCACGCCGCCGCCGTCGCCGAGGAAGACGACGTCCGGGGCGAGCAGGTCGAGCAGGCCCTGCAGGTCGCCGGTCTCGACGGCCTTCCGGAACGCGTCGAGCGCGCCGCGGGTTTCGGCGGGCGTGACGTCGCCGCGCGGACGGCGGGCGGACACGTGCGACCGCGCCCGGTGCCCGATCTGCCGCACCGCGGCCGGGGATTTGCCGACTGCTTCGGCGATTTCGTCGTACGGCACGTCGAAGACCTCGCGCAGCACGAACACCGCGCGCTCGGTCGGCCGCAGCGTTTCGAGCACCAGCAGCATCGCCATCGACACGCTGTCGGCCAGTTCGACGTCCTCGGCCACGTCCGGCGCGGTGAGCAGCGGCTCGGGCAGCCAGGTGCCGACGTAGGACTCCTTGCGCCTGCCGAGCGTGCGCAGCCGGGTCAGGGCTTGGCGGGTGGTGATCCGGACCAGGTAGGCACGGTGCTCGCGGATATCGTCGAGGTTGACGCCAGCCCATTTCAGCCAGGTTTCCTGCAGCACGTCCTCGGCGTCGGCGGCCGAGCCGAGCATCTCGTAGGCCACGGTGAACAGCAGGTTCCGGTGGGCGAGGAAGGTCTCGGTGGCGAGGTCCGGGCTCGCTTCGCCGGGCGCTGACATGGGTGGCTCCTTCGCGTTCGGGGTCGATCGCCCATAGGACGCCGGCCGCCGGGCGGTTGTGACAGCCCGTCGGCGCCGGATAGGTCGATTCCCCGCGGGGTGCGAGGGTAGCGGGCGGAGGACCTCGACGGAGAGGAGTTCGCGACGATGGCGGAGCGGGGAACGGACTGGCTGCGGCGGACGTGGGACGAGGCCGCGCCGCGGTACGACCGCGAGATCGCGTGGTTCGAGCGGGCACTGCTCGCGGACGGCCGCGAGTGGGTGTGCGGGCAGGCCGCGGGGGAGGTGCTGGAGGTCGCCGTCGGGACCGGCCGGAACCTGCCGTTGTATCCGCCGGAGGTGCGCTTGACCGGGATCGACCTCAGCCCGTCGATGCTGGACCTGGCCCGCCGCCGGGCCGCCGAGATCGGGCGCGAGGTGACGCTGACCGAGGCCGACGCGCAGTCCCTTCCGTTCCGGGACCGCACGTTCGACACGGTCGTCTGCACGCTGGGGCTGTGCGGCGTTCCGGACGAACGCGGCGCGATCGCGGAGATGCACCGGGTGCTGCGGCCGGATGGGCGGCTTCTGCTGCTGGACCACGTCGCCAGCGACCGCCGGATGGTGCTTGCCGCCCAGCGGCTGCTGGAGAAGCTGAGCGTGTGGCGGCTGGGGGATTACCTGACCCGCCGGCCGCTGCCGTTGCTCGCCGCGGCCGGGTTCGAGGTCGAGCGGGCGGAGCGGAGCAAGGCCGGGATCGTCGAGCGGCTGGTCGCACGGAAGGACGCCGCGGCGGGCAGCTAGTCCTGTACGATCGTATTGTACGATCGTATTGTACGTTCGTATAGGAGGGGGTCGGATGACCGGCGCAAGGGGGCACGTCGCGACGGGCGTGCTGGAGCTGCTCGCGGTCGCGTGGCGGGCGCGCACGGGGGCGTCTCGGCGGTGAAGCGTGCCGCCCATGTGCTCGATGCCGTGCTGAATGTGCTGGCAGAGCAGGGAATCGGTGCGCTCAGCGTGCGGACGGTCGCCGCTGCGGCGGGTGTTTCGCCGGCTCAGGTGCAGTATTACTACCGGACGAAGAACGACCTCGTGCGCGCCGGGTTCGAGTACGCGCGGGAGCAGTTCCTGGCCGAAATCCAAGCGGCGCAACCGAAATCGATCGCCGGTTTCGTCGAGCTGTGGCTGCCGCTGGACGAACCGCGGGCCCGGCGTGCCCGGGTGTGGCTCGCGTACGCGGCGGCGGCCGTGGTGGATCCCGTGCTGCGGAAGGAAAGCGCGAAGCTCGATCGCGAACTGCGCCAGTGGTATGTCGACGCCGGGCTGTCCGAGGAAGCGGCAGCGCAGGTGCTGGCGATGATCGACGGCGTGACGCTGCAGTGCCTCTCGCTGCCGTTGCCGGACCGTCGGGCACTGGTGGACCGGACGATCGGCCCGTTCCTGGCGACGCTACCTGGCTGAATGTAACACGTGCTACATTCAGCACTGTGGCAGAGGGTAAATGGCTGGTGCTGGTGGTGCGGGTGCCGTCCGGACCGTCGCGGCACCGCGTCGCCGTATGGCGTGAGCTGCGGCGCGTCGGTGCGTTGTCGCTCGGGCAGGGCGCCTGGGCGGTGCCGGACGTGCCCGGGTTCGCCGGCGGCGTCGCGCGGGTCGCCGAGCTGGCCGAACGCGGCGAGGGCGAGGTGATCACGCTCGACGCCGCGGAACGGGACGGTTCGCGGCTGGCGGAGCTGTTCACCGCCGAGCGGGAAGAGGAGTGGACGGAGTTCGTCGCCGACTGCGGGAAGTTCGACGCCGAGATCGACAAGGAAATCCGGATCGGCAAGTTCACGATGGCGGAGCTCGAAGAGGAAGAGCAGAGCCTCGAGCGGCTGCGGCGCTGGCATCGGGAGCTCAAGGCCCGGGACGTGTTCGGCGCGCCTTCGGCGGCGGAGGCCGAGCAGCGGCTGAAGCATTGCGGTGAACGGCTCGCGGACTACACCGAGCAGGTTTTCCAAGCCCTGCACCAGATGTGAGGGCGGCACAGTGCTGCGGATTTTGAGGGGTTCCCATGCGTTCTGCTGAGCTGCGTCCGCTGTACGCCGCCGGGTTCGTCACCGCGTTCGGCGCGCACAGCATCGCCGCCAGCCTCGGCGCGTACACGCACGGCGATTCCTTGCTGACCCTGGGACTGCTGCTCGCGGTGTACGACGGGGCCGAGGTCGTGCTCAAACCGGTGTTCGGGTCGCTGGCCGACCGGATCGGGCCGCGGCCGGTCCTGCTCGGCGGGCTGCTGGCGTTCGCGCTCGCGTCGGCGGCCTTTGTCGTCGCGGGAAATCCGGCCGCGGTCGGGCTGGCGCGGTTGGGCCAGGGGGCGGCCGCGGCGGCCTTCTCGCCCGCGGCCGGGGCGTTGGTGGCGCGGTTGTCGCCGGCGAAACGGCAGGGCCGGGCATTCGGCGGTTACGGTGCCTGGAAGAGCGTCGGGTACACGTTGGGCCCGTTGCTCGGCGGCGTGCTGATCATGCTGGGCGGATTTTCCTTGCTGCTCGGCACTCTTGCGGTGCTGGCCTTCGTCGTCGCCGGGTGGGCCGCGTTCGCGGTGTCCTCGCCGGAGCCGTTGCCGCGGCAGCGTCAGACCGTCCTCGACCTCGCCCGTCGGCTCGCCGAACCCGGGTTCCTGCGGCCGACCGCGGTGCTGGCCGGAACGACGGGTGCGCTCGCGGTCGGCATCGGATTCCTGCCGGTGACCGGCGCGGCGAGCGGGCTCAGCACGGTGGCGACCGGTGCGGTGGTGTCGGTGCTGGCGTTGTGTTCCGCGCTGGTGCAGCCGTGGGCCGGCCGGCTCCGGGACGCCGGGCGGATTCCCGACGGAGGGGGAATGGCCGGCGGGCTCCTGCTGACCGCGGCCGGGCTGGCGTTGGGCGCGCTCGTGCCCGGCGTCGCGGGGGTGGTGGCCGCGGCGGTGGCGATCGGTGTCGGGGTCGGGGTGGCGACGCCGATCGGGTTCGCGCATTTGGCTGGTTCCGCGCCCCAGGAACGGCTGGGACAGACGATGGGAGCCGCGGAGGTCGGCCGGGAGCTGGGGGACGCGGGCGGACCGCTGCTGGTCGGCGCGCTCGCGTCGGCGGCGACGCTGGGTGCGGGATTCGGCGGGCTGGCCGTGGTGCTGGTGATCGTCGGCCTGGCGGTGGCTGGCTTCCGGAAGCCGTGAAGGGACTGATCAGCTGGTAGCGATGGCCGGGTCGCTCGTGGAGGCTTGGCCAGTCTCCGCATGGCCCGCGAAGCGGCGGACGTATTGGCTGTCGTGATCCGCCTTCACCGTGATGTCGTACCAACCGTTGGCCACGCCCCACTTCGGCACTACCCGTGAAGTGCCCGGGGCGAGCGTGTATTTGTAAGCCTCCGAAGCCGCGTAAGCGTCGACGCCGGTGAAGGTGACCGTCCGGCTGCTGGGGTTCGTGAACGTCACCGTCACGTACCCGGCGTCGTGCCGGGCGGTGACTTCCGGGCCCAGGCCGCCAATCGTCCCGGCCTGTTCGCGGAGCCAGCCGTTCGGGCCGAAAACCGAGTACTGGTACCCGTCTCCCGCGCCGCTGGGCAGACGCCAGCTGTCGGTGACCGACTTGTGGCCTTCGACGGTGTAGGGCCACGGTCCGTCGGAACGCATCCGGGACGTCACGTGGAACCCGGCTCCGGCGTCGCCGAGGTTGGTGAAGGTGAAGTACATCCGGCCGTCCCGGGCCTCGGTGTCCGCGGCCAGGTCGTACGGCAGCGGGCGCGCTTTGCGCGTGCCGGGTTCCTGTTTCGGCAGCGAGCCGTTCGACGGGGGCACCGGATGGTAGGTCGGCGGAGTGCTGTGGTCGGCGGGCGGCTGGTAGCCGCTGGTGCCGGGTAGGGGCGGGACACCGCTGTCGGCTCCGGTGAAGTCGAAGGCCGACGTGAGGTCCCCGCAGACCGCGCGGCGCCACGGCGAAATGTTCGGGTTGTGCACGCCGAATCGCTTTTCCACGAACTGAATCAGCGACGTGTGGTCGAAAGTCTGCGAGCAGACCCAGCCGCCGGTGCTCCACGGCGAGACGGCCAGCAGCGGCACGCGCGGGCCGAGTCCGTAAGGCATTCCGGTGGTGTACGACGCGGCCGCGCCGCCTTCGTACCATTCCCCGGCGACGCTCGCCGTCGATTTGCCCCAGTTCGCGTCGCGCGGCGGATAAGGCGGCACGACGTGATCGAAGAACCCGTCGTTCTCGTCGTAAGTGATCAGCAGAACGGTTTTGCTCCACACCTCCGGATTCGACGTGAGCGCGTCGAGCACGCCCGAGACATACCAGGCGCCGTAATTGGCGGGCCACGCCGGATGTTCGCAGTACGCTTCCGGGGCGACGATCCAGGAAACCTGCGGCAGTCGGTTGGCTTTGACGTCCGCGGCGAGGTGGTCGAAGAAACCGTCGCCCGCGGTGGCGCGGGTGCCGGTGCGCGCGTTGTCGTAGAGCGGCGTGCCCTGGACCGATTTCTGGTACTGGGTCAGGTACAGCAGCGAATTGTCGCCGTAGTTGCCGATGTACGGGTCTTTGGTCCATCCCCAGCCGTGGTCCTTGTCGAGCCCCTCGCCGACATCCTGGTAGATCTTCCACGAAACCCCGGCCTTTTCGAGGATTTCCGGGAAACTGGTCCAGCCGTAGCCGGATTCTTCGTTGCCCAGCACCGGTCCGTTGCCGGAACCGTCGTTCCCGGTCCAGCCGGTGTACAGGTAATACCGGTTCGGGTCGGTCGAGGACAGCATCGAGCAGTGGTAACCGTCGCAAATGGTGAACGCGTCGGCGAGCGTGTAGTGGAACGGGATGTCCTTGCGCGTCAGATAGGCCATGGTGGTGCGGGTTTTCGCCGGGACCCACTTGTCCCACCGGCCGGTGCTCCACGCGGTGTGCGTGCCGTTCCAGTCGTGGTTGAGGTCCTCGATAAAAGTGAGGCCGAGGTTGTCCTCGGCCGGCCGGAACGGCAGCGTCTCGGCGCCGCTCGCGTCGGCCTGGTGCCACACCGATTTCCCGTTCGGCAGGGAGACCGGGCGCGGGTCGCCGAAGCCGCGGACTCCGTTGAGGGTCCCGAAATAGTGGTCAAACGACCGGTTTTCCTGCATCAGCACGACTACGTGCTCGACGTCCGCGAGGGTGCCGGTGCGCACGGCGGCCGGCACCGAGGCCGCGCGCGCGATGCTCGCGGGCAAGGCCGTGCCGGCGGCGGTGGCCGCGGCGAGGTGCATGAACCGGCGACGGCTGACCGATGACATCGAGGTCTCCTCGAAAAAGCGGGGACAGTTCGCGGACGCGTTCGGGAATTTCCCACCGGGAAAGGCCGAACGAATCATCGACGGACGGTCCGCGCGCTGTCAACCGCCGACCGGGAGGGCGCCCGTTCGTCCTGCGTCACAGCCGGTTCGCTGCCTGTTTCACCGTTTTGATCACCGGCGCGGTTTCCACGTGGGTGACCGCGGGAAGCGCGGCGACGCTGGTGGTGAGGTAGCGGTACAGCTCGTGCTGGCTGGCACACACCGCTGTCGCGTACAGGTTGGTCGGGCCGGTGGTCGCGGCGGCGTAGGCGACTTCCGGATGCGCGGCGAGCGCGGCACCCGTTTCTTCCAGCGCCGCCGGGGCGACCGAAAGCCACAGCAGGGTCCGGATTCCCCTGCCGTGCAACCGCCAGTCGAGGTCGAGGTCGAAATACAGCACGTCCCGTTCGCGCAGTTCCGCCATGCGGCGGCGGACCGTGGTGGGGGACCAGCCGGTCGCGGCGGCGAGTTGTTCGAACCCGGCACGGCCGTCGGCGGCGAGTGCGGCGAGGAGCTTGCGGTCGCCCTCGTCGAGGGTCGCTCGGCCCGGTCGGCGAGGAAGCGGCGGCGGGCGCAACTGGGTGACGGTGGCTTCATCCAGGACGCCGAGCTTGGCGACCAGGCTGTCGGAGCCGCCGTAGAACTCGTGCAGCACCGAATGCGCGGTGACACCTTCGACCCGTGGCGTGCGGGGGAGTTTGGCCAGCAGCAACGCTTCGCTGTCGGCCTCGTTTTCGATGCGGACTGTGCAGGTGATTTCCGTGCCGCCGGACGTCAGGCTCACCCACGCGGTGTCCGGCCGCCGCGCGAGTGCCTCGGCGACCGCGCCCGCGGCGGCAGGCGCGCACCGGATGCGCAGGAACCAGCGCACCGCACCGGAAGGGGTCTCGTTGACACCACCGATGACCCGTACCGCTCCGGCGGACCGAAGCCGGGCGTAGCGGCGCGCGACGGTGCGATCCGACACGCCGAGCGCCTCGGCAATCGCGCTGAACGAAGCCCGGGGGTCGATCTGCAGGGCGTGCACGAGCTGCCGGTCGAGATCGTCGTAGTCGAAATCCACCTTCTTGAGGGTACAGGTGTCGGAATCCGCCGCCCTTGAGTCGCTTTCTGGCTCGCGGACCGGTGCCGGGCAGAGGGTCAGTTCCGAACGCACCGACCCACGAGGGAGAGATCATGACTGCCGAGGTGCTCGTCGTCGGCGCCGGTCCGACGGGGATGACAATGGCGAACGAACTCCGGCTCGCCGGAGTGTCCTGCGTGCTGGCGGACCGGCTGTCGCGGGCCAGCGAACTGTCCAAGGCCGGCGGGCTGCAGTCCCGCACGCAGGAGGCGCTCGATCAGCGCGGGCTGCTCGAACCGTTGCTGGCCACCGGCGATTATCCGGTCAGCACCGCGCATTTCGCGGGCACGCTGCTGCCGCTGGTCCGCACGCGGCACCAGTTCCCGTGGCGCTCGCTGCCCCAGGTGATGCTCGAAGGTTTCCTGGAGAAACACCTTGCCGCCCAAGGCATCCGCATCCGCCGCAACCACGAACTGGTCGGACTGCGGCAGGACGCGGACGGCGTCACCGGAACCTTCGCCGACGGCACCGCGATCCGCGCTCAGTACCTGGTCGCCGCCGACGGCGGGCGGAGCACGGTCCGGAAACTGCTGGGCGCGGAGTTCTCCGGCCGTCCCGGGACGGCGACCACGGTGGCCGCCGACGTCCGGCTGAGCGCCGAGGTCCCGATGCACACGATCACGCCGGAGGGCTACCGCGCGCAGGTGTTCCCGCTCGGCGTCGACGCCGAAGGCCGGCCGCTGCGCCGTCTTGTGCTGGGCGGGCCCGGCTGGTCGCTGGAACGGGACGTCCCGGTCACCGAGGACGAGATCCGCACCGGGCTGAAGACGGTCTTCGGCGACCGGGTGGAACTGGTCGAACTCCGTTACGCGCGCCGGATCACGAACGCCGCGTTGCAAGCCGCGCAGTATCGCCACGGCCGGGTATTTCTCGCCGGCGACGCCGCGCACGTGCACCTTCCCCTTGGCGCGCAAGGCATGAACGCCGGAATCCAGGACGCGATGAACCTCGGCTGGAAGCTCGCCGCCGCGGTTCGCGGCACCGCGCCCGAGGGACTGCTGGACAGCTACCACGCGGAACGGCATCCGGTCGGTGCGGCGGTGCTGCGCAATGTCCAAGCGCAGTCGCTGCTTCTCGACGACGGCCCGGATTCGGCCGCGGCCCGGTCGTTGTTCGCGGAACTGGTTCAAGTGCCCGAAGTTCAGTACCTCCTGGACGACATGCTGTCCGGCATGGGTTTCCGCTACGCCATGCCCGGCAGCGAGGAGCATCCGCTGGTGGGACTACCCGCGCACGACCTCGGTCCGGAGCTGCGCGCCGGACGCGGTGTTCTCGTGGATCCCGGAAGGCGGTTCGGGGAGCTCGCGGCGCGGTGGGCGGATCGGGTGAACCGCGTCGAAACGGGCACCGAGGCGATGCTGGTCCGCCCGGACGGATATGTCGCGTGGGCAGGTGCCCCGGACGGTCTCGAACCAGCGATTCGCCAGTGGTTCGGCGCGCCGGTGGGCTAGCGTGGCCGTCGTGCAGACGTGGCTGACCGACACGCGGACCTCGTACGACACCGTCGCCGCCAGTTATGCCGACCGGTTGCGCGATTCGATCGCCGAAAGTCCTTCGCTGCGCATGACTTTGGGGTTGTTCGCCTCGCTGGTGCCCGGAGACGGTCCCGTGGCCGACGTCGGCTGCGGCACCGGGCATGTCACCGCGCACCTGAACGGCCTTGGCCTGGACGCGTTCGGCCTCGACCTCTCGCCCGGCATGATCGAGGTGGCCCGGCGCGACCACCCGGGGCTGCGGTTCGCGGTCGGCTCGATGACCGCGCTCCCGCTGCCCGACGCTTCGGTGGCCGGGCTGCTGTCGTGGTGGTCGCTGATCCACGTGCCGGACGCGGAGGTGCCCGCCGCGCTGGCGCAGTTCCACCGCGTGCTGCGGCCCGGAGCGCCGGTCGCGATCGGCTTTCACGTCGGCGACGTGGCCCGGTTGAAGACGCAGGGTTACGGCGGTCATCCGATGCGGGTGCACGTCTATCGACGTCGTCCCGCGCAGGTCTCGGAATGGTTGCGCGAAGCCGGGTTCACCGTCGAAGCGGAGTGGGTGGAGGAACTGGACAGCGAGGTGCCGCAAGCGGTGGTCTACGCTCGCCGTCCAGCCTGACGGGTCAGCCGAGGTCCAGTTTCGCCAGCCGCGGCAGCACGCCGTCGCGCCAGCCCGGGCCCATCCGCTCGCACGCGTTCGCCTGCCGTTTGTCGTCGAGGTCGAAGCCGGAGTGGTTCAGCAGGAGCCGGGTGCCCTGGCCCTCGGCGACGAGCGTCCAGGTGAGGGTCCAGTCGCCGTTGAAGGTGTAGACGAACTTCGACGGCGGCACGGATTCGAGGACGCGGCAAGGGATCGAGCCGAACCCGGGCATCTCCAGATGGAATTCGTGGCCGACGTCCGGGCCGATGTCGCCGGGAGCCCACCACTTCGCGTGCAGTTCGGGGTCGGTGAGCGCCCGTCAGACTTTGTCCGGCGGGGCGGCGATGAACTGGTCGACCGAGATACTGCCGGTCCGGGCGTAGGTCACGGGGTTTCCTCCTCGTTTTCCAGCAGGTCGGCCATGCTGCGCAGACGGCCGCGCCAGAACCGTTCGAACGGGTGCAGCCATGCGCCGACCTGCTCCAGCGGGTCGCTTTCCAGGTGGTAAAAGCGTTGTCGCCCCACGGGTTCGTCGCGGACCAGCGCGGCGTCCCGCAGCACCTTGAGATGCTCGGCGACCGCCGGACGGCTCAGCTCGAACCGCGCCGCGAGGTCGCCCGCCGTGCGCGGGCCGTCCGCCAGGATCTCCAGCAGCCGCCGCCGGACGGGACTGGCGAGAGCGAGGAAGACGTCGTCGGGCATGACGCTACGTTACGTCGGAAGTTTCCGACATGTCAACCGGGGCGCACCTCGTGCGCGGCAATCCCGGTTCTAACCGGGATCAACGCTCACGAGGCTCAAGGGCTGAGGACGGCACTCCGCAGCGCACGCACGGCCTCGTCGCGCGCACCGGCCAGCGCGGGGGAGTCCGTGGCGTGCGGGGCGCGAAGGGGGACGTTGCGCGGCAGCTGCGCGAAACGGTCCGACACCGCGTCGAGCACGTCGGGTCCCCAGGGGCCGCCCAGCACGATGAGTTCCGGGTCGGACACGGTCACCAACGCCAGGAGCACTCCGCAGATCGCTTCGGCGAGGGCGTCGAGGAGGTCGTCGGATTTGATCGCGGTCCGCAGGGCCTCGACGTCGATCGTGGTCGAATCCGGTTGCCGCACACCGAGATCCGCGAAGACGTCGATGAAGGCGATCGCCTGGCCACCGGGGCCGCGCGTGAGGACGTGCGCGATTTCCCCGGCGAAACCGGCGTGCCCGCGCCGCACTTCGCCGTCGGCGACGACAGCGCAGCCGAGTCCTTCGCCGAGGAAGAGGTAGGCGAAATCGTCGGCGGCCTGCTCGGTGCGGGCGGCCCAGTTGACGTCGTTGTCCACTGTGACCGGTCCCGCGACGAGCGGCGCGAGGACGTCGGCGGGGGAGAGTTCCCCCAGCAGGAACGGGGAATCGGGCAGGTGGACCAGTTTCCCGGTGGCGCGGTCGACCGGATCGGCGGCGCTGACGACCGCGAGCCGAAGCGGCCCCGCGTCGGCGGCGACCTGCGCGGCGGCCTTGCGCAACGCCTGGGAGACCTTCCGCGGACGCACCGGACAGCCCAGGTCTTCGACGTGCCGGGCGAGGACCTCGCCGAAAACGTCGACGGCTTCGGCGACCGCGCCGTCGTGGCCGATGCTCACGACCAGGGCCGTGCCGAGATCGTCGGCCAGCGCGTAATAGGTGCCGACGCGGCCGCGTCCGGTGGTGCGTTCGCCGGTGTCGCGCAGCAGGCCGGCCTCGGCGAGCCGGGCGACGCTGTCGCCGACCGCGGGCTTGGAAATGCCGGTGCGAGCGGCGATTTGCGCGCGCGTAAGCTGCCGTTCGGCAAGCAGCGCCCGCAGCACGTGCTCGTCGGTCAGCGACCGGAGCAGGTCGAGGGAGGGCTTGGCCGGGGTCACCGGCGCGAGTGTAGCCGATTTAGTCAGGAGTGTTGCCTGAATTGGCGCCGGCGCCTTACGGTCATTTCAGTAAGGAGCCCTTCCTGAATGGAGCGAGCGCCATGCAGCTGCCCCCGTTGCCGCACTGGGAGACCGCGCCGGACGACCTCCCGGCCGCGATCCGCGAGATCAAAGCCGCGCTGCGGGCGCGGATCGAGGCGTCCGGCCGCACCGTGGAAGAGGTCTTCGCGGTGGTCGAGTCCCGCGTCGCCGCCGAGGTCGAGGAGATCGAGACGGCGAAAGCACGCGGCGAGGAGATCTGGCCGGTGCTGGACTACGCCGACATCGAGGCGGGCAGAGTGTCCGAAAAGGACTTGGCTCGGCTCCGGAAGCGCGGTTGCCTGGTCGTGCGCGGACATTTTCCGCGCGAGCAGGCGCTGGCGTGGGACAAGGGGATCGTCGACTACGTCGAGGGCAACCGGTTCTTCGAAGACTACCGAGGGCCCGGCGACGATTTCTTCGGCACCGTCGGCTCACGTCCGGAGATTTACCCGATCTACTGGTCTCCAGCGCAAATGGAGGCGCGGCAAAGCGATCGGATGGCCCGCGTGCAGGCGTTCCTCAACGCACAGTGGAAATCCGAATCCGGCGGCGTCCGGTGGTTCGACCCCGGCCGGGATTCCCTGTACCCGGACCGTATCCGCCGCCGTCCGCCGGGTGCGGACTCCGGCGGCCTCGGCACCCATCTCGACCCCGGGACGCTGGACCTCTGGATGACCGAGGCGTACCAGCGGGCGTTCCGGCACCTCTTCGACGGCACGGTCGAGTCCTACGATCCGTGGGACGCCGCGCATCGCACGGCCGGGCCGCAGTTCGAGGGTTCGACGATGTGCTCGGTGTTCCGCACCTTCCAAGGCTGGACCGCGCTCTCCGACATGGACCACGACCAGGGCGTGCTGCACACCGTCCCGATTCCGGAGGCGATGGGCTGCTTGATGCTGCGCCCGCTGCTGTCCGACGTGCCCGAGGACGACATGTGCGGCGTCACGGTGAATCAGGTGTTCCCGGCCAGCGAGAAATGGCATTCCTTGCTGCTGCGTGCTTCCAGCGGGATTCCGGACGTGCGGGCCGGCGATTCCGTGTGGTGGCACTGCGATCTGATCCACAGCGTCGCGCCGGTGAAGAACCAGCGGGGCTGGGGCAACGTCATGTACATCCCGGCCGCGCCGTGGTGCCCGCGGAACGAGGCGTACGCCGGGGCGGTGCGGGAAGCGTTCGAGTCCGGTTCCAGTCCCTCGGACTTTCCGCCCGAGCATTACGAGCGGTCCTGGCCGGACAGATTCGCTCCCGCGCGGCTGAACGCGATCGGACGGCGCGGGCTCGGGATCGGATGACAGCGGTTCAGTCCGTGATCGCCGCGCTGCGCGGGGCCGACGAGCCGGCGGCGAGGGTGATGTCCACAAACGCCTGAGTCGCCGCGGTCATCGGTCCGGACCGATAGATCAGCCACTGCGGGAGCTTCTCCGGCGGCGAGAACCGGAGCACCCGCGCACCGGCCCGGCGGGCCAGCTCCGCCCAGCCGTCCGGCATCAGGCTCGCACCGATCCCGCGCAGCACCATCGGCAGCACGACGCTCCGGTCGCCGACCTCGGCCGCGATCGACAGGTCCGGCACGCTCGCCGCGAGCCGGTCGAAGAACCCGCGCACCGCGGTCGCCGAGCTGGTGACGACGAACCGCATGCCGCCGAGTTCAGCCCGCTCCACCGCCCCGTCCGAGCCGATCTCCGTGCCCGGCGGGGCGACCAGCAGCACTTCCTCGTCGCGCAGGTGCTGCGCGACCAGCCCCGGCCCGACCGGGCGTTCCGCGCTCCCGCACACCCCGGCCTCGCATCGCCCCTGCACCACCATCGCGACCACCTCGGCCGCGGACAACGCCGCCGACGTGCTCACCAGAACGCCGGGATACCGCGTGCGCATCTCGGCGATGATGCTGATCACCGGCTCGAGCGCGGACGACGACGTGGCCGCGACGTCGATGCGCCCGGCCGGTCCGTCGCCCGCCATCCGCGCGGCGGCGCGCAGGGCGTCGAGGTCGCGCAGCACCAGCCGGGCGCGCTCGGCCAGCAGCTCGCCGGCGTTCGACAGCACCGCGTTGCGCCCGACGCGGTGGAACAGCTCGACGCCCAGGTCCTGTTCCAGCTTCGCGATCGCCCGCGACAACGACGGCTGCGCCACCCGCAACGCCCGCGCCGCGTGCGTGAACCCGCCGTGCTCGGCGATCGCGACGAAGTACTCCAGCTGGCGGCGTTCCATAGCGGTACGCTATCGGATTGGTGCCTCAGATGTCTTTGACGTACCGCCAGCCGGCGCGCGACGATAACGCCCATGGTCCAGACGCGCCCGACGTTGCAGGGCACCTTCGGCATGGTGTCGTCCACCCACTGGCTCGCCTCGGCGGCCGCGATGGCGGTGCTCGAGGACGGCGGCAACGCCTACGACGCCGCGGTCGCCGGCGCGTTCGTGCTGCACGTCGTCGAACCGCACCTCAACGGACCCGGCGGCGAGGTGCCGATGATCCTCGCCCCGGCGGGCGGCGCGCCGAAGGTGCTGTGCGGGCAGGGTCCCGCGCCGGCCGGGGCGACGATCGAGCACTACACGTCGCTCGGCCTGGACCTCGTCCCCGGCACCGGCCCGCTCGCCGCCGCCGTCCCCGGCGCGGTCGAGGCGTGGCTGCTCCTGCTGCACGACCACGGCACGAAATCGCTGCGCGAAGTCCTCAAGTACGCCATTCACTACGCGGCGGACGGCCATCCGGCGGTCGAGCGCGTCGGCGCGACGGTGGAGACCGTCCGCGAGTTGTTCGAGAACGAATGGACTACGTCGGCCGAGCTGTACTTGCCCGGCGGGGTCGCGCCGAAACCCGGTGGGCTGCTGAAGAATCCCGCGCTCGCCGAGACCTGGCGCCGGCTGATCGCGGAAGCGGAGGCGGCCGGGAGCGATCGGGAAGCGCAGATCGAGGCGGCGCGGAAGGCGTGGCGCGAAGGGTTCGTCGCCGAAGCACTCGCCGCGTTCGCCGCGAAACCGGCGATGGACTCTTCCGGCGAACGGCACGCGGGCACGCTCACCGCCGACGACATCGCCGCGTTCCGGCCGGCCTACGAGGACCCGGTCACCAGCACCTGGAACGGCTGGACGGTCGCGAAAGCCGGGCTGTGGAGCCAAGGTCCGGCCTTCCTGCAGCAGCTCGCGCTCCTGCCGGACGAACTGGAGTACGCGACGCCGGAGTACTACCACCGGCTCATCGAGGGCACGAAGCTCGCGATGGCCGACCGCGAAGCGTGGTACGGCGACAGCACCGACGTGTCCATCGAAGCGCTGCTTTCCCCGGAGTACACCGAGGTCCGGCGCAAGCTGATCGGCGAGCGCGCGTCCTTCGGCCTGCGTCCGGGCAGTCCTGAAGGCCGGGAGCCGAAGCTGAGCCGGCACGCGCGGTACGTCGCGGGCGGCGGGGTCACCGCGTCGGCGATCGGGGCGGGGGAGCCGACTGTCGCGAAGGACGGCCTGACCCGGGGCGACACCTGCCACCTCGATGTCGTCGACCGCTGGGGCAACATGATCGCCGCGACTCCGAGCGGCGGCTGGCTGCAATCCAATCCGGTGGTGCCGGAGCTGGGCTTCCCGCTGGGCACGCGGCTGCAGATGGCGTGGCTCGACCCGGGCCTGCCCAACTCGCTCGCCCCGGGCAAACGGCCGCGCACCACGCTCTCGCCGTCGCTCGCCCTGCGCGACGGCGTGCCGGTGATGGCGTTCGGCACGCCCGGCGGCGACCAGCAGGACCAGTGGAACTTCCACTTCTTCCTCGCCGTGGCGCTGCGCGAAAAGGTGCGCGGCGGACTCGACCTGCAGGGCGCGATCGACGCGCCGAACTGGCACACCGACAGCTTCCCGAGCTCGTTCTACCCGCGCGGCATGGCGGCGGGCAGCGTGACGGTGGAATCGCGGATCGGCGCGGACGTCATTGCCGCATTGGAAGGCCGCGGCCACGACGTGACGGTCGGGGAGCCTTGGTCGGAGGGCCGGTTGTGCGCGGTGGCGAAGGATCCCGAGACCGGAGTGCTTTCGGCGGCGGCGAATTCGCGCGGGGCGCAGGGGTACGCCGCGGGGCGATGACCTGGACTGACAAGCGCTGTCTGAAAACGGACAGCGCTTGTCAGCTTTTCGGCGGCTTCATCAACGCGGCAGCGGAATCGCGGACCGGCACGGATGCGGTCGCCGGGTGGGAAAGCCGCGCTCATTGACACTGCCTGTCCGGAAACGGACAGCGTTTGTCAGTGCTTTCGGCAGATTTACAACGTTGTATCGCGGTGCCACACTGAGGTCGCTCGGTTCCTTCTTTCCCGTGTCCGGCATCTGACCGAAAGAAGCTGTCGATGTCCTCCTCCGAATCTCCCCGCGAAGTCAGCCGCCGCGACGCCCTGCGCTGGGCGGGCACCGGCGCAGTCGCGGCGGCCGCGCTCTGGTGCGCCCCGGAACTGGTCCAGTCCACCGCGTCGGCAGCTCCGGCGGGCACGCTGAACCCGTTGCGCCCGCCCGCGACGCCGCTCGTCGTGCGCTCGCCGTATCTCTCGACCTGGCAAGCGGCGGACAATCTGCCCGGCACCTGGTCGACGTTCTGGAACGGGCACATCACCGCGTTGTGCGGGATCGCCCGGATCGACGGCGCCGCGTACGTGTTCGCCGGTGCGCCGCAGCTGCCGTCCGGGCCGAGCCTGACCCCGATGACGCAGAACTCCTTGCAGGTCACCGCAACCCGCTCGATCTACGAACTCTCCGGCGGCGGCGTGACCCTCACCGTCACCTTCTTCTCGCCGGTCGACCCCGGCAACCTCCAACGGCAGTGCGTGCCGTTCGGCTATGTCGCCGTCGCCGCCGCGAGCACCGACGGCCGGGCGCATGCCGTTTCGCTGCATTTCGACTCGTCGGCCGAATGGCTGCAATGGGACTCGGGCACGCCGGTCGGCTGGCGACAACAGCAATCCGGCGGCATCACGTCGTTGAGCGTCCAGGCTGCCTCGCCGGCTGTGCTCGCCGAGGACGGGCACGACCAGCCGCGCTGGGGTTCGCTCGTCGTCGCGGCGCCTTCGGCCGAGGTGACCTGGCAAATCGGGCAGGACACGGTCGTGCGCGCGACGTCGGCGAACGGGGGAGCGCTGGCCGGGACGAGCGATCCGGACCAGCCGCGGGCGATCAGCGACCGCTGGCCGGTCCTCGCGTTCGCCAAGGACCTGGGCACCATCCGGCCGGACGCGGCCGTCGATCCGCTGGTCGTGGCGATCGGGCACGTCCGCACGCCCGCGGTCAGCTACCTCGGCGCGCAGCTGGCGCCGTGGTGGACGCACTACTGGTCGTCGTGGCAGGACATGGTCGCGTGGTTCCACGCCGACTACCCGGCCGCGCTCGGCACCGGCATCGCGCTGGACCAGCGGATCGCGAGCGAAGCGTCCGCCGCGGCCGGCGGCGGCAGCACCGGCGACCACTACGCGGCGATCTGCGCGCTCGCGCTGCGCCAGGCGTTCGGCGGCACCGAACTGGTCGACCGGAACGGCTCGCCGTGGGCGTTCCTGAAGGAGATCTCGTCCAGCGGCAATGTGTCCACAGTAGACGTGATCTATCCGGCACTGCCCGGCTACCTCCATCTGTCGCCGGAGTTCGTGCGGCTGCTGCTGGAGCCGGTGCTCGACTACGCGGAACACGGCGGCTGGCCGATGACGTTCTCGGAACACGACATCGGCGCGTCCTATCCGAACGCGGCCGGGCACAACGACGGCAACGAGGAGAGCATGCCGGTCGAGGAATCGGCCAACATGCTCATCATGTCCGCCGCGGTCGCGCAGCGGCTGGATTCCGCGGCGGCGAAAGCGTTCGCCGGCGCCCACTACGGAATCCTGCGGCAATGGGCCGAATATCTCGTGGGCACCACGCTCGACCCCGGCAACCAGAACCAGACCGACGACTTCACCGGCTGGATCGCGCACAGCGCCAACCTCGCGTTGAAGGGAATCATCGGCGTCGGCGCGATGGCCGTTCTCGCCGACGTCACCGGCAATTCCGCTGATGCCTTGCGGTACCGGTCGATTTCGCGGTCGTACATCAGCCAGTGGACGACTTTGGCCGACGACGGCTCGCACCTGCGGATGGCGTATGACCAGCCGGGAACGTGGAGCCTGAAGTACAACGGTTTCGCGGACCGGTTGCTGGGCCTCGACCTGGTGCCGGTCGGCACCGCCGCGCGGGAAGCCGCCTGGTACCAGTCCCAGCGGGGCGCGAACGGGGTTCCGCTGGATCCGCGCCACGACTACACGAAAGCCGACTGGGAACTCTGGACGGCCGCCTGGCTGACCGACCACACCGACATCCGCACGACGCTGGTCGAAGGCGTCCACAGTTTCGCCAACACCACCGATTCGCGGGTTCCGTTCTCGGACTGGTACTTCGTCGCGGACGCCCGGCAGTCCGGTTTCCAAGCGCGTCCGGTCGCGGCTGGGTATTTGGCTCTGCTGCCGCGTCCGGCCGCCTCGACCACCTCGTGGCGCCGGATCGAGAACCAGCGCTCCGGAAAACTGCTGGCGGTGCAGGGTATGTCGCTTTCGGACACTGCCGATGTGACGCAATGGCAAGACAACGGCACGGTCGATCACGTGTGGACGGTCGTGGACAGCGGCGACGGGACCGTCCGGATCATGAACCGCAACAGCGGCAAGGTGCTAGCGGTGCACGACCAGAGCCTCGACAACGGCGCGCACGTGCAGCAGTTCCAGGACAACGGAACACCGGATCACCTGTGGCGCATCGTGGACGCCGGCGGCGGCTGGTGGAAACTGGTGAATGTCCACAGCGGAAAGGTGATGGCGGTCGATCAGCAGTCCACTGCGGACGGTGCACAGGTGACCCAGTGGGACGACAACGGGACGCCGGACCATCTGTGGCGGTTCATCTGACCCGGTGACGTGCCGTGAGGGGATCTGGTTCCCCTCGCGGCTTACCGGGAGACGGAAGCAGCGGAATCGGTGTAGCGGGCCCGAAGTTCGCGTTTGAGCAGCTTTCCCGTGGCGTTGCGGGGAAGCTCGTCCACCACCTCGACTCGGCGGGGGCACTTGAAAGCGGCGATCCTTTCCCGGCAGTAGGCGATCACCGCGTCCCCGTCGAGCGAGTCGCCGGCCGGCACGACCACCGCGACCACGGTTTCGCCCCACTGCGGATCCGGCGCGCCGATCACCGCGACGTCGGCGATGTCCGGATGCCGGTGCAGCACCTGCTCGACCTCGATCGGATAGACGTTCTCGCCGCCGGAAATGATCATGTCTTTCTTGCGGTCCACCAAGGTCACGAAACCGTCGGCGTCACAGCGGGCGAGGTCGCCGGAGTGGAACCAGCCGCCGCGCATGGTTTCGGCGCTGGCTTCGGGCAGGCCCCAGTAACCGGCGAAGACGTTCGGGCCGCGCAGCACCAGTTCGCCGACCGTTCCGGTGGGCACGTCCTCGTCGCGTTCGTCCACGATCCGCGCCTCGACGTGCAGGAAGGGCCTTCCGACGGACCCGGCGTGCGAGCGCACGAACGCCGATTCCAGCACCAGCGCGGCGGGGGAGAGTTCGGTCATCCCGAAACCCTCCACAAAGGTCAGTCCCTTGCCTTCGTAGAACTCGATCACCGGCAGCGGGCACGGCGCGCCGCCGCACAACAGGTACCGCAACCGCGACAGGTCGTAGGAATCGAAGTCCGGGACCTGCGTCATCGCCGCCCACATCGCGGGCACCATGAAGTGGACGGTGACCTTTTCCCGCTGGAGCAGTGCGAGTGTCTCTTGTGGATCGAACTTGCCGGCGACCACCACGGTGCCGCCCGCGTACAGCAAAGGCAGGGTGAACAGCGCCAGCCCGCCGATGTGGAAAAGCGGGGCGACGGTAAGCGTGATGTCCGACGGGAGAATGCCTTCGCCGGAGGTGAGCACGTTGACCGCGTTCGCCTCCAGGTTGCCGTGGGTGAGCATCGCTCCCTTGGGGCGGCCGGTGGTGCCGGAGGTGTACATCAGCACCGCGACCTCGTCCGGCCCGGTCGGTTCGGGTTCGACGCGGTCCTCGGTCTGGCCGAGTTCGCGGTTGTTGACCAGCGTCCGTGCGCCGGAAGCCTCCTTCGCGAGCGCGGCGAAGGTGTCGTCGTGCACCACGACCACCGGCCGGGCGTCGTCGAGGAGGTACTCGATTTCGGCCGCGGCGAGCCGGAAATTGATCGGCAGCGTGATCGCGCCGAGCCAGGCGACCGCGAAGAGAGTTTCGAGGTAGCCGGTGGAATTCAGGCCGAGCAACGCCACGCGGTCGCCCTTGCGCACACCCAGTTCGCGCAGCGCCGCCGCCCGCCGCGCGACCCGGCGTTCGAGCTCGGCGTACGTGATCCGCTCGCCGGTCTCCGCGGCGACCAGCGCGACCGACTCGGGGGTGACCGTGCCGCGCCGGACAATCCACTGCGCCAAGCTCGCTGCCATGCCGAGACTCCTTCGTCGCCGGGGACCACGATGAAGGTAACCGTACGGACGGTCAGTGGTCAAACTTCGGCTACAGTGGGCCGATGCCACCCAAAGGCCGCGCCGGGGACATCCTGGCGACGTTCACCCGCTGCGTCGCCGAGCGCGGATACGACGCCACGAACTTCTCCGACATCGCCGGCGAGCTGGGACTGTCGAAGGGCACCATCGTGCACCACTTCGGCACGAAGGACCGGCTGCTCGCCGCGCTGCACGAGTCGTACATGCGCCGCAGGCTCGCCGAGGCCGCGCTGATCCGCGACCGCCTCGCGACGCCGACCCGCCAACTCGCCGGGCTGCTGTACGCGTTCATGCTGTACCAGGTGGTGGACCGGGAGGCGACCGTCGCGTTCCAGCGCGAGGTCGTCCGGCTCGCCGACCACGAGGCGATGGCCGAGGGCCGCCGGATGCGCGCGGAATACCTCGACCTGGTGCGCGCGACCTTGTCCGAAGGGATCGCGTCGGGGGAGTTCCGCTCGTGTGATGTCGAGGTGCAGAGCCTGCTGATCTTCGGCTCCGCGCAATGGGCATGGACGTGGTTCGACCCAGCCGGCCCGGTGTCGGCGGAGCAGGTAGGCGCGCAGCTGGTCGATCTTGTCCTGGGCGGACTGCTGACGCGCCGGAACCGGCTGAACGGATTGACCGAAGTGGACGGACAGGTGGCGCGAGTAGTCCGTCGGTCCATTGCGGACACGGCGGCTTAATGTGATCGGCGACAATAGAGGACGTCGAGAGACCGATCTTCGGCGCGGCGATCGGGAGCTTGGCTCCGCGGCGTCAGCGATAGAGCTTGCTGGAGCAATCGCCGTGTACCCGCTCGCTGCACTGGCGGATGAGCCCTGGGTACCGATGAATTCGTAGCAGGACGGGGATTCTCTCCCTGAAACCTTAATATCAATCCGGATTGTTGCCTTTTAAAGAGTTGGAATATTCCACGGAACGGCCGCCGCGAATGGAGGTGAACGGGGCGAGTACAATCGCGTCCGGGCGAGGGAACGAGGGGGTCCGGTGGGAGACGGTGCTCGCACGGCGGAAATCGTGCGTTTCTGGCGGATGGTCGAAATGTTTACTCCGCAGAATGTGCCCAAGAAACCGAACACCCGGCCCGGCGCCGACAGCGAGCAGCTGGTGTTCGATCTCCCTCCGCGTGGCCTGGCGCCCTGGGAAGAAGGCCATCCCGTGTGGAGCCTTCCGGCGAAGCCGCGGATGACCTGGCAGTTCACCGTTTACGGTGGCCTGTACGAACTGTCGGCGGTCCGGAACGAGCTCGTGCGGGCTTTGGGCCGCGACACCAAGGAACCCGACGGGCGGCTCGACCGGCACACCGCGCTGCTGGCGTTCACCGTGGACGACAAGGGCTGCCTGGTGGAGAACTCCGCGACGTTGTCCGCCTGCGCATGGGCCATCGGCCGCACGCGCTCGCCGGGACCGGGTGCCCGGGACTGGCTGGACGGGTTCGAGGCGGAGGAACGAGAGTTCGCCAGGCAGCTCGACAGGCTGGTCCCGCCGTCGGCAAGGAGGTCGCCGGCGGACGACGACTCCGCCGAGCCGGGCGAATCGATGGCGAGCAGGGTAGCGCAGGCCGCCGGCGACCAGGTCAAGAACGCCGCGGCCGAGGCGCTCAAAGCGGGTGCGAAATCGGCCGGGACCGCGGTGACGACTGTGGCCGCAGCGGCAGTGACCTCGGTCGCCGGCCCGGTGGTCGGCGGGATCGCCGGCAGCGTCGCCGGCGCGTTCGCGGAAAAGCTGCTGACCCCGCGCAAGCGAGAGAGGACTCCGGAGACGCGTCCGTCCGGCTCGGTGCCTGAGCAGACGGACCTGGAAGAGACGGTCGGCTGGCCGCGTCTCACCGCGGGCGATGTGCACCGGCTGGTGGCTTCGCTGGCAAACGAGCTCGGTCTCGGCGCGTTGCGGCCGTCCGGGGTCCGCGTGAAGTGCGCCTTGGTGCCGGTGCGCGAGTCGGCCGAGGCGGGCGAGCAGAATTTCCTCAACAGCTTTATCGCGAAGGATCTGGGCAGGATCGAACAAGAGCTCCGGAACGGGAACGCGGGGCCCGGTCTCTTGCAGTACCTGACCGCGCCGCGCAGTGTTCCCGTCGCGGACCGGGTCGACGTGCGGCACAGCCCGGACGCGGTCGTGGCGGGCGTGGCGCCCGGCAGTATCCCGGTCGGCCGGTGGCCGACCGACGTCGGAAAACCCTTGGTGCTGAGCCAGCAGTTCGCGGTCGACCGGATCTTCGCCGACCTCGCCGACGGCAGCGGGCTGTTCGCGGTGAACGGCCCGCCGGGAACTGGGAAGACGACGATGCTGCGCGACGTGCTCGCGGGTGTCCTCGTCCGGCGGGCCGAACGGCTCGCCGCCCTGCACCACCCGGTCGACGCCTTCGCCGGGCAGATCGGCAGCGTCGCACTGAGTGCGAAACACACCGCTCACGTGTACCGCCCCCGGCCTGAACTGACCGGGTTCGAGGTGGTGCTCGCCACCGCGAACAACGGAGCGGCGGAGAACGTCACCGCGGAAATTCCCGGGGTCAATGCAGTGGGCGGGGCCGCGGCCGAAGCACTCGACGCGGACTACTTCACCGAACTCGCGTCGCACGTCCTCGACGCACCGGCTTGGGGGCTGATGGCCGCGACGCTCGGCAGCATGAAGAAGCGGAGTCGCTTCGCGAGCAGGTTCTGGTGGGGCGACGGCCAGAGCCGAGCGGAACCGGCTGAGAAGGACGGATCGCCCGAACAGGCGAAGAAGAAGCCCTCCGGAATGCTGCACATCCTCCAGCAGGCGCAACGGAAACCCGAAACGGCCGCGGACTGGGCTCGTGCGGTCAAGCGGTTCAAAGACGCTCTGGCGGACGTCCGGCGGCTCGCAGCGGAACGACAGGGCGTCGCTGATGCCGTGGCCGCGCATCCCGGCTGCCGGGTTGCCCGCGACGCGGCGGCTGACCAGGTCGTCGCGGCGGCTCGCCGAGCCGAGCACGCGCGAGGCCAAGCCACCGCCGCGGAACGGGCGCTGATGCAAGCCCGGAAGACGTTCGCCGACGAGGACGCGGAGTCCAAGCACCACGCGCTCAGCCGTCCTGGATTCTGGATCCAGCTCTCCACCTGGTTCAGGGCGGGCCGCGAGTGGGCGAGCGTCGCTGCCGAGCTTCGGCACCGCCGCGCGGCAGCGAAACTGACGTGCGAGCGGGCGCACCAGACCGCGGCCAGCTGGCAAGCGGAGCTGGCTGCAGCCACCGCGACCTGGCAACAGGCGGTGCAGGTGAGGGACGCGGCTGAACGGACGTTCGCCGACGTTTGCGCGCGCATCGAGGAAGGCCGCCGGCGCTGGCCGGGGAATGTGCCTTTTCGCCTGGATTTCGACAGCGACTCCGAGTTCCAGCGCTGCGCGCCTTGGGCCGACACGGAGTTCACCGCGGCGCGCAACCGCCTGTTTCTCGAAGCGCTGCGGCTGCACAAAAGGTTCGTGCTCGGCGCTGAACCGCGGCTGCGCGACAACCTGGCCGTGATGGAGGCGTACCTGACGGGCCGGGTCAAGCCTGAGCCCGCAGTTCTGCTCGCGGCGTGGCAGGCGTTGTTCCTGGTCGTGCCGGTCGTGTCCACCACCTTCTCGTCCCTGCCGCGGTTGTTCGCGGGACTCGGCCGGGAATCCCTGGGCTGGTTGTTCATCGACGAGGCGGGGCAGGCGACTCCGCAGGAAGTCGTCGGCGGGATCTGGCGGGCCCGGCGTTCGGTGATCGTGGGTGATCCACGGCAGCTCGAGCCGATCGTGTCGCTGCCTTCGTCCGCGCAGGAGGTCCTTCGCCGCTATTGCCAGGTGGACGCGCAGTGGTTGCCGGACGCTGCCTCGGCGCAGCAGATCGCGGACCGGATGGCGCGGTACGGCACCGAACTGGCGGACTCGGACGGCAGCGGTACCGCCTGGGTGGGAGCGCCGCTGCGAGTGCACCGGCGGTGCGACCGGCCGATGTTCGAGATCTCGAACGACATCGCCTACGGCGGGACCCTGATGGTGTACGGGACGCGCCACGACGGCGTTTTCCCGGGGCGGAACGGCTGGATCCATGTGCCCTCTGGCGCCTCGGACGAGCATTGGCTGCCTGCCGAAGGCGAGGCGCTGGCGGACCTGCTCCGGCAGCTCCGGCGGGACGGCGTCCGGGCTCAGGACATCCGGGTGGTCAGCCCCTTCCGAGCGGTCGTGCGCGGTTCGCGCAGGATCGGCCGGAACGTGCTGGGGGAGGAGTTCGCCGGGACGAACGTCGGCACTGTGCACACTATGCAGGGCAAGGAATCCGACGTGGTGATTCTCGTGCTCGGCACTCCGGACCACCGGGAGCGGGCACGGGAATGGGCCGCGGAGAAACCGAACCTGCTCAACGTCGCCGTTTCGCGGGCGAAGCGCCGGCTGTATGTGATCGGCAACCGGCAGAACTGGCGGACCCAGCCGTACTTCAGCGTGCTCGCCGACCGGATACCGGACTTCGAACGATGATCGGCTACCGGATCCTGAGCCGACGCATCATTTTCAGTCCGGACAGCATTCCTTCCACGTACTTCTCGTACTTCTGTCCCGGTCGCGGGCTCATCACCGGCTTCTTCAGCACCGCCAGGTTCTGCACGTCCGTGTACTTCAGCAGTCCCTGATCCCCGTGCCGGGCGCCCACTCCCGAGGTTTTCACGCCACCGGACGGAGTTCCCTTGGCGGCGTACGCGGTCGCCAGGCTGTCGTTCACGTTGACGTTGCCCGTCTCCAGCCGGGCGGCCACCGCGGACGCCGCGCGGAGGTCCTTGCCCCACACCGAAGCGTTCAACCCGTAGTCAGTGTCATTCGCCAGCTCGACAGCCTCGTCGACCGTCCGGTACCGGTGCAAGGCCACCACCGGGCCGAACGTTTCCGTGACTCCGCAGAGCATGTCTTTCGTGACGCCTTCCAGAACGGTCGGCTCGAAGAACGCTGGCCCCAAGTCCGGCCGGGGACGCCCGCCGCACAGGACGGTGGCGCCCTTCTCGACCGCGTCGTCCACATGGGACTTGACCCGGTTCATGTGGTCCACTGAAACCAGCGAACCCATTTCCGGACCGAAATCGTAAGCCGCCCGCACATCCAGCGAGGAAGCCTTGGCCACAAAGGCTTCCTTGAATTCCTCGTAACGCGACTCCGGCAGGTAGATCCGCTCGATGTGCATGCAGATCTGCCCGGTGTTGCCGAACGCGCCGAACACCGCGCCCGGAACCACGTCGGCGAAATCGGCGTCCGGGAGCACGATCATCGGGTTCTTGCCGCCGAGTTCGAGACAGCAGCCGATCAGGTTCCGGCCCGCTCGCTCGCCGATCACCTTCCCGGTGGCGGTCGAGCCGGTGAACATCACGTAGTTGGCCTGGTCGATGAGCGTCGGGCCGACGTCCGGGCCCTCGCCGCACACGACCTGGAACAGGCCCTTCGGCAACCCGGCTTCTTCGAGCAGCCGCACGCCGTACAGCGGTGACAACGCGGTTTTGTTGTCCGGCTTCAACACCACCGCATTGCCCGCCATCAACGCCGGAATGGCGTCGGAAACCCCGGTGGCGAACGGGAAATTCCACGGCGCGATGATCCCGACCACGCCCTTGGGAACCCGGATCTCGGTCGACGACGACACGAGCGGCACCGGTCCGCCGCGCCGGGTCGCGGCCAGCAATTTCGGGGCCCGCCGCAGATAGTGGCTCATGATCATCGGCGGATCGCACGTTTCCTCGATCGCCATCCGGCGATTTTTGCCGCTTTCGACCTGGATCAGGTCGGCGACCGTGCGCGCGCGGTCGAGGAAAAGCGAATGCGCGCGACGGAACACCGCGAGGCGTTGTTTGAGCGGCGTCGCGGCCCATTTCGCCTGCGCGGCCCGAGCGGCGGCGAACGCCTGTTCGATGTCCGACGGCGTCGACTGCGGCAGGTCCACCAGGACGTCGCCGGTGTAGACCTCGGTGAGCGGCCACACCGCGCCGCCCGAACCCGGCACGCGCGCGACGAGCTGGCGGAGGAATTCGTCGGTCGCCGAAGCCGGCCGGGTGGGCCGGACCGGGGTGAGGGTCATGGTCTTCCGCTCCCGTCAGTTGCCGGAAAGAACCAGCTGCGCGCCCATTTCGCCGATCATGATGCAGGGCGCGTTGGTGTTGCCGCCGGTGATCGACGGCATGATCGAGGCGTCGCACACCCGCAGCCCGTCCACGCCGCGCACCTTGAGGTCCGGCCCGACGACAGCCAGGTCGTCGACGCCCATCCGGCAGGTGCCGACGCCGTGGTACACCGACGTCGCGCGGTTGAGGATCGCGTCGCGCAGTTCCTGGCCGCGCAGGTGCGTGCCCGGGTGGATCTCCTCGTTGATCGAGCCCTTGAACGCCTTCGACGCGAAGATCTCCCGCACCATCTCCGACCCCTCGCCGAGCACTTCGAGGTCGGACGGGTCGGAGAGGTACTGGGGGTCGATCAGCGGCGCGGCGGTCGGATCGGCCGAGGCGAGCCGGATCGTGCCGCGGCTCTTCGGGTAGATCAGCGTGGTGAGCACGGTCAGCGCCGGCCGCTTGTCGACCGGATGGCGGATCGGCGCGTCCTGGTTCGGCGACACGTACGCCCAGGGCAGCAGGTGCAGCTGCAGGTCCGGCACTTCCGAGGCCTGCGACGTTTTGAGGAACGCGAGCGCCTCGAACACTGAGTTCGCGAGGAACGTCGAACCCGGCTTGAGCAGTTCGCGCGCCATCCCGCGGGCGAAATACGGTGCGGTGCCCTTGTTCTTGCACGACGACACCTGGAACGTGAGCGCGTGGAACATGTGGTCGTGCAGGTTGTCGCCGACCGGCAGATCGGCGAGCACCTCGATGCCGTGTTCCTTGAGGTGCTCGGCGTGCCCGATGCCGGACAGCATCAGCAGCTGCGGCGACCCGACGAACCCGGCGGAGAGGATGACCTCCTTGCCCGCCCGGACTGTGCGGCGCGTGCCGTTGGCGTCGGTCACCTCGACGCCGGTCGCGCGGCCGTTCTCGATCACCACCTTTCGCACGAACACGCGGGACTGGATCTCGAGCGTCCGGGGCGCCAAGTGGTGCAGGTAACCGCGCGAGGCGCTGTAGCGCAGGCCGTCGGCGGCGTTCTGCTGCATCCGGCTGACGCCTTCCTGCGACTCGCCGTTGTAGTCGTCGATGATGTCGCAGCCGATCGCGTCGGCCGTCGCGTCGAGGAACTGCAGCGTGCCTTCCTGCGGGATCTTGTTGCGGGTGATCTTGATCGGCCCGCCGGCACCGCGAAACGCGTTCTCGCCGTCCTCGAAGTCCTCCATGCGCTTGTACGCGGCGTTGACGCTGTCGGCGTCCCAGCCGGTGTTGCCCTCGGCCGCCCAGGAGTCGAAATTCGCCCGGTTGCCGCGGACGTAGACCATCCCGTTGACCGAACTGGAGCCGCCGAGCACCTTCCCGCGCGGCACCGGCATGCGCCGATCGAGAACATGTTTCTGCGGGACTGAGTAGAACCCCCAGTCGCTCATCTTCTTCAGCTGGGGCACGGCGTGCAACGGGGCCACGAGCCCCGGCTTGCGCAACAGCAGCTGGTTGTCGCTCTTGCCCGCCTCGAGCACGATCACGCTGGCCCCGGACTCCGCGAGCCGCCCCGCGACGGCAGCCCCCGAGCTGCCCGACCCGACGACCACGTAGTCGGCTTCGTTGCTCCGGGCCACCCTGGCTGCCATGTCCGCTCCTCGTCCCGCGCACCGCCGAAACTGTAACCTGTTCTAGTTCAGGAACGGTATAGCTTTCCCGCCGGACGCGCAACGCTTCGCGCGCGAACCTGATTGACTTGGCCGCATGGGGACCGAGGAAGCGAATCGCCGCATCGACGCCGTGCTCGCCGCCGGAGAGACGACGCTGGATCTGCAGGGCCTGCACCTGACGGAGGTCCCGCCGCGGGTGGCGGAGATCGGCGGTCTCGAGAAGCTGGTGCTGGACGAGAACTTCCTGCGGGAGCTGCCGGAATGGCTGGCGGGCTTGCCGCTGCGGGAGCTGAGCGTCAGCAAGAACAGGCTGGCGAACCTGCCGGAATGGATCGGCGAGCTGGCTAGCCTCCGCAGTCTGTCGGTGGACCGGAACCGGATCGCCGCGCTGCCTCGATCCCTCGCCGGGCTGCGGCTGACCGAGCTGTTCCTCGACCGCAACCGCCTGGCGGGAGTACCGGACTGGCTCGGCGGGATGGCCAGTCTGGAGACGTTGGACGTGGCCGCCTGCCGGTTGACGGAGGTCCCGGAGTGGGTGCGTGGCCTGCCGAACCTGGTCCGGCTCGACCTGGACGGCAACCGGCTGACAGCCCTCCCGGACTGGCTCGGGGAGATCCCCAGACTGGCGAAGCTGTTCCTCTACGACAACTTGCTGACCGAGGTGCCGCAGTGCCTGCGCGGCCTGGACTTCGTCGAACTGCACCTGCACGACAACCCCTTGACCGGCCTGCCGGACTGGCTGGGCGGGATGACCGGGCTGACGAAGCTCGGCCTGGCGCGCCTGCGCCTGACGGAGGTCCCGGAGTGGATCGCCGGGCTGGACCGTCTCGAGGAACTCGACCTGGACGGCAACCGGCTCGCCGACCTGCCGGACTGGATCGGCGGCCTCGAGCACCTGACCCTGCTGGACGTCGCGCACAACCGGCTGCGGGACCTGCCCGAGCTGCCGTCCGGCCTCCGAAAACTGCGGCTCTCCTCGAACTCGTTCACCGGGCTGCCTGGGCATTTGGCGACCCTGACCGGCCTGTCCGAGCTGACGGCCGGCGACTGCGGACTGGCCGAGGTGCCCGGATGGGTCCGCGACTGCACCGGCTTGACCGTCCTGCACCTCGACCGGAACCTGCTCACCGCGCTCCCGGAGTGGCTCGGCGACCTGACCGAGCTGGAAACCTTGTGGCTCGACGGCAACCAGCTGACGGAGCTGCCGGAGTCGATGCGTCGCCTGAGAAAGCTTCGTCGTCTGGACGTGGACGACAACCTGTTGCGCGGCCTGCCGGACTGGCTCGGCGACTTGAGGGAGTTGCGCTCGCTCGGCGCCGGCGGATGCGGCTTGACCGGACTGCCGAAGTTTCTGAGCGCTCTCGACGGCCTCGAAAGCCTGTCGTTGAACGACAACCCTCTGCGCGAGCTGCCTGCCGGGGTCGTCCGGCCGGAAAACCTGCAGTGGCTCCGGCTGTCCGGCACTCGGCTCGCGGAGCTGCCGGACTGGCTGGGCGATCTCGCTCAGCTCACCAGGGTGGACCTGGACTTCTTGCCTCTGTCCGAGGTGCCGTCGTGGCTGCGGGAATGCACTGAGCTGACCGAACTGCGGGTCGCCGGCTGCGGGCTGGAAACCCTGCCGGAGTGGCTCGGCGAGCTCACGTCCTTGCACCTGCTCAACGCCTCCTCGAACCGGTTGTCCGGCCTGCCCGGCTCTTTCGACCGGCTGACCGGCTTGGTCGAGCTGCGGCTGGACAACAACCGGCTGGCCGAGCTGCCCGCCCAGCTCGCTCCGCTCACCCGCCTTCGCGTTCTCTCTTTCCGCGGCAACCAGCTCGCGGAAGTGCCGGACTGGCTTCGGGAGTTCACCGACCTTCGCGAGCTGTCCCTGGGGAGCAACCAGTTCAGCGGAGTTCCCGAGTGGCTCGGCGACTTCGCCGCGTTGCGGGGGCTCGACCTTGTGGGCTGTGGGCTCGGCGCGCTGCCTGCCTGGATCCGCGGCCTGAGCCACCTCGAAAGACTCAACGCGAGCGGCAACCAGCTCCGCGAACTGCCCGGCTGGTTTCCGGAGCTGACCGCTCTGGCCGACGTGACCTTGGACGACAACAAGCTGACCGCACTCCCCGCGGAATTGGCGGAACTGAAACACCTGTCGGCACTGTCGGTGCGGAACAACCGGTTCAGCGAGCTGCCGCGGTGGCTGGGTTCGTGCCAGGGGTTGACCCAGCTGTGGATCAGCGGGAATCCGCTGAACGGCCTGCCGGACCCGGTGCGGGAGCTGGTGGATCTCACGATGCTGGCCTTGGACGACACGGGGACCGTCGAACTGCCTGCTTGGCTGGCCGGCTTCGGCGGTCTGCGCTTCCTTTCCGCCGCGGGGAACGCGCTCGACCTGACCTCCTTCGACTTCGGCGAGCTGAGCCGGCTGGAGACTCTGTTCCTGAATCGGTGTTCGCTCGGCGAACTGCCGGACACTGTCGCGAGGCTCCGAGCGCTGAGGCGGCTTTTCCTCACCAACAACGAGCTCGCCGCGGTCCCCGAGTGGCTGGCTAGCTTGCCTTGCTTGGTCAGTCTCTCCTTGAGCGGCAACAACCTCGCCTCGCTGCCGGAAAACATCGGCGACCTGGTCTGTCTCCACTGGCTCGACGCGAGCCGGAACTACCTCACGGATCTGCCGGAAAGCTTGGCGGACCTGGTGAATCTCGACAACCTCGACCTGTCGGTGAACCAGCTGTCGAGCTTGCCCGCACGCCTCGGCAAGCTCGCGGGCCTGACCAGGCTTTTCCTGGCCGAGAACGCCCTTGCCGAGCTGCCCGAATCCTTCGGGGAACTCGGCAGCCTCCGGAATCTGGACTTGCGGGGCAACCAGCTCGTCTCGCTCCCCGAAAACTTCTCCCGCCTGGACCGCCTCACCACCCTTCTCCTCTCCGACAATCGCCTCCGCAGTCTGCCCGCCGCTCTCGCGCACTTGCCTAAGCTCACCACCCTCAGCGTCTCCGGTAACCCCTTCATCAGCCCGCCTCCGGAAATCACCGCCAGTGGGTCCGAGTCCGTTCTCGAATTCCTCCGCGAGCGCGAACGCGGCAGCACCGCGCAATGGGTGTCCAAACTCCTCGTCGTAGGCGAAGGCGGCGTGGGCAAAACTTCCCTCGTCCGCGCTCTCGCCGAGGACGAGCACGATCCGGACGAACCCTCCACACACGGCCTGCTCGTGCGGGATCTCGAACTCGACCACCCGGAACGAGATGTCCGGATGCGGATGTCCACCTGGGATTTCGGCGGCCAGCAGATCTACCACGCCACCCATCAGTTCTTCCTCACCAACCGTTCCCTGTTCGTCCTGCTGTGGAATTCACGGCTGGGGTGGGAACAGGGAAAACTGCATTACTGGCTCGACATCATCACCGCCCGCGCGCCGGAATCGCCGATCGTTCTCGTGGCCACGCACATTCACGGCCGTCCGGTCGATCTGCCGCTCGCCGAATTGCGGGCGAAATACCCGAGAATCGTCGCGAGCGTGCACGTGGACAACGCGACGCGGGACGGCGTCGGGGAACTGCGCGATCTTCTCGCGCGGCACGCGGCGGAACTGCCGCTCATGGGTTCGGAATGGCCTACGTCCTGGCTGGCCGCCGCGGACGCGGTGCGGCAGACCCAGGAGAACCACATCACGGTCGGCCGGATGTGGCGGAGCATGGCCGAAGCGGGCGTCACCGGCGCGGAGCCGAGCCGGTTCATCGCCCGGGCGCTGCACGAACTCGGCGACATCCTGTACTACCCGGACGATCCCGACCTCCAGGAAACGGTCGTGCTGCGGCCTTCCTGGGTCAACGACTACATCAGCCGCGTCCTGGACAGCGACGAGGTCGCCGAACGGCACGGGCTGCTCACCCGGGAACACCTCGCCGCGCTGTGGTACGACCTCGACAAGGGGATCCGCGACCATTTCCTCGGCATGATGGACAAGTACGACCTGTCCTACCGCGTCGAGTCGAACGGCGGGGGAGATCTGAGCCTGGTCGTCGAGCGGCTGCAGTGGAATCCGCCCGAGTACGCGGGGCAGTGGGCGGCCGCGCGGGAGAACGCCCAGCAGATCAAGGTGATCTACCAGCTCAACACCATGCCGCCGGGCATCCCGACGTGGTTCATCGCGCGGTCGCACCGGTTCAGCCGCAACGTGCACTGGCGCACTGGTGCGCTGCTCGGCCACCGCGACGGCCGCCACCTCGCGCTGGTCAGTGCGGACCGCCAGCACAACACCGTCGAGCTGACCGTGCGCGGGCCGTCGCCGGTCGGGTTCTTCATGGTGCTCGACGAGGGGCTCAACCTGACCCTGGAACGGTTCCCCGGCCTGGACATCACGCGCCGCGTGCCGTGCCGGTGCGAACCGGACTGCCCGGAGCTGTTCGACTACGAGAACCTCCGCGCCCGGCTGGAACGCACGCCGCCCAAGCACGAGATCGAATGCCACCGCTCCGGCGAGCAGGTTTCGGTGCCGGAGCTGCTGTTCGGCCTCGCCCCGGCCGAGCGGGACTCGACGCGCGCGTCCATGGAGCGGCTGACCCGCACCGTGGAGCAGTTCGGCGAGCGGCTGGAGGAGCAGAGCGACTACCACCAGCGGATGTTCCTGCGCCTGCAACGGCTCGTGCAGCACCAGCAGGAAGCGCGCTGCCCCAGCGTGTTCGCGGTCGTCCCGGCAGGGCGGCGGCGGATCACCGGCTCGCCCTACGAGATCCACCTCTACTGCGAGGAGCCCGGCGCCTGGCATCGGCTGGACGGCGACAAGGGCGTGTACTCGGTGTCGCAGCCGCGGGAATGGTTCGTCAAGCTCGGGCCGCACCTGGAGCACCTCATCCGGGTCATGAAACACGCCGCGCCGCTGGCCGGACCGGTGCTCGGGGTGGCCGCGGGCGTGCTGAACGAGCAGCTGAAATCCGACTGCGACCTGATGAAGGAGCTGGCCGCCCAGCTGCCGAAGGAACTGCACCGCGAGCGCCTCCTGCCGGGTGCGGACCGGCAGGAGGAGGACCTCCCGGAGTCGCACGCGAAGACCGACGCCGACTTCCGCGCGCTGAAGGCGATGCTCGGCAAACTCGACCCGGACGAGGAATGGGGCGGCCTGTCCCGCTACGACACGCCGGAAGGCCTCACGCTCTACCTCTGCCCGGAGCACCTGGCCTTCTACCGCGACCCCGCGTGAGCGTGCTTGCTCCGTTCGGTGCGACCCCGGGCACACCGGCCGCGCAAACCAGGAGATAACGGACAGCCCGGACCCTTGGGCGATTGACGACCGGCCGGACACCGCCGTACCGTGCTGCTCGCGCGACGGCTTCCCGAAGCCGGTGAGATTCCGGCACGGTCGCGCCACTGTGAGCCCCTCCCGGGGCGAGTCAGGTCGAGGAGCCGTCGTCAGGTCCACCCGCAAGGGACGCGTCATCCCGAAGGAGAGCCATGGCCACCATTCCGGCCGACCGGTCCACCCCCGTCGTCTTGCCCGTGTCGAAAGCCGCTTTGCTGCTCGGCGCGACCGTCGTCGGCGCGCTGCTGCTGTACTACTTCATCGGCGTCGACCAGGGCGCGGTTTCGATCTTCGGCAGCGACACCCACGTGCACGAGTTCGTCCACGACGCGCGGCACTTCCTCGGCTTCCCCTGCCACTGACGCGCCCGGAACGGACAACCGAACAATGCAGAACAAGCTGATTCTGCGCGGCCTCCTCGCCGGAGCGCTGGGCGGAGTGCTGGCGTTCGTCTTCGCCCGGATCTTCGCCGAACCGCTGACCCAGGCGGCGATCGACTACGAATCCGGCCGCGACGAGGCGCAGATGGCGCTCGACCAGGCCGCCGGCCTGCCGACCGAGCACGGGGACCACGAGGTTTTCAGCCGTGCCGTGCAAGGCAACCTGGGCATCGGGCTCGGCATGGTGCTCTTCGGGGTCGCGATGGGCCTGCTGTTCGCGGTGACCTACACCGTGCTGCTGGGCCGCGTCGGCCGGATCCGCGCGCGGGTGCTGGCGGTGCTCGTGGCCGGGGCCGGATTCCTGGCGCTGTACCTCGTGCCGTTCCTGAAATACCCGGCCAACCCGCCGGCCATCGGGCACGAGGCCACGATCGGCGCGCGCACCGGGCTGTACCTGACGATGGTGGTCGCGTCGGTGATTTTCCTGGTCGCGGCCGTCGTCGCGGGCAAGCGGCTCGCCCCGCGGCTGGGCAACTGGAACGCGACGCTCGTCGCGGGCGCCGGGTTCGTCGTGCTGTCCGCGCTGCTGATGGCACTGCTGCCGTCGCTGGGTTCGCTGGCCTCCAATGTCGCCGAGTACGGTCCGCAGGCCAGCGAGACCCCGCTGCCGCTCAAGGGCCCCGGCGGCCGGATCGTGTACCCCGGATTCCCGGCCGACACGCTCGCGGGATTCCGGCTCTGCTCGGTGGTGGCTCAGGTCATCCTGTGGACGACCATCGGGCTCGTGTTCGGCCCGCTCGCCGAACGTGTGCTGGACCGCGGGCGCGCGGCTACCGTCGAGGCGTGAACCCGCTGACCGGACTGGGCCCGTTCTTCGCCGTGGACACGCATCCGGCGGGCGAACCGGCCGAGCCGTGGCGTCCGCTTTCCGAAGTCCTCGACGACGGCCCGGTGCTGCGCGAGCGAGTCGCGCAGAACCGGGCCGTGCTCGGCGGCGATTTCGTGGAACCGCGGGTCGCGGCGTCGATCGCGCATCTCGGACTGGCGGCGCGGATCATCTCGCCCGCGTTGGGGCTCGCGGTCGGCGCGGGCGCGGTTCCGGACTACTCGACGGCTTGGTGGCAGCCGAAGCTGGGCGGCGCGTTTCCGTTGTCCCTTGAGGAAAATCCGCCGGTTGAGTCCGATGTGGTCAGTGCGTTCGCTGCGCGGGTGCTGCGCGGGCCGGTGGCGCGGTTGGACGACGCGATGGCACGGTTCTCGCTAGCGCGGAATGTCCGGCGGGGGAACGTGGCGTCGGCGCTGAACGGGGCGGTGACGGTACTGCGTTCCGAGCGTCCGGAGTGGACTGACCGGATCGCCCGAATTGTTGCCGCGCTGGAGGAATTGCCGGAGCTCGCCGGTACCGGCACCCGGGAGAATGGACGGTTCCGTCGCCGCAGCTGTTGTTTGTTTTATCGGGCGGCACCGGATCGGAACGGTCCGAAATGCGGGGATTGCGTACTGATTTGACCGGTCAGGGCGCCCGGTTGGCCTGATAGGCGATCATGCTTCCGGCGAACCGGTCGGCCTCGTAACAGGGATCGCTGTAGGCGTCCAGCTTGGGGTCGGTCGCGGTCACGGTCACGCTGAGAAGCGTGTCGTTGGCGACGCCGGTTTCGACGGTGCAGTGGCCGTCCCCGTTGTCCCGGTGGATGCCGGGGTAGTGGTGGACGGAGACCGGGGCGAAGCCGGGAACAGCGGCTCGGTGATGGTAGAGGGCTTCCAGCCCGCCTGAGGTCGTGTCGACGGAGGCGACGTAGCTCAACGCCTTCGTGTCGCGGGGAATCCAGGTGCAGGCGGTCTTGCCGCCGGCCGTCGCGGTCGTTCCCGGGCTGCTGACGAAGAACGTGACCAGTTGGTCGTGGGTCATCAGGTCGCAGGGTTTGGTCGTGAACTGCGTGAGGTCGAGCGGGGCGTCGGGCAGCGGCGGCGACAGCCGGGGCGGAGGCGTCGGCGCGGACGAGCAGCCTGCGACGCCGAGGAGCACCGCGAGCAGCAGGCCCGCCCGGCGGCTGCCGTGCGGAAGCACAGTTTTGTTCGGCGCCACGGAATTGAGCATAGCTGCGTTCCGGCGCTTTCGGTTTCCCGTCGAAAGGACGCGAAAGACCGTTTTGTGCGGTCGAATGCCTTATCCGTCCTTGGGCATGCAATCGAGATCTGCGCCAGGAACACTCGGGAAGAGAAGACTTGGGAGGTTGCCATGCGCGGGTACCGCAACTACTGGACCTACAGCGCCGGGCTGCTCGTCGCGTGGGCGCTGGTCTTGCTGTTCGTCGGCCTGTTCCGCGGCGGACACGAGGTGGCGATCGTGCTGCCGGTGTTCGGCGGCTTCTGCATCGGCTGGGTGAGCACGACGATCGCGCGTTATGTGTACCCGCCGCCTAAGCAGTGGCTGAGCTGAACCGTCCGCCGGAGGCCGCGCGTCCTGTCTTGGCCGGTGGCCCGCGCCGAGTCACCCGAACGGGCGGACCCGTCGGGGGCGAGGACGTGACGGATTTGCCCGGAAACTGCGTAAGGTCGAGGCCATGCCAGGGGACGACGGCCTGCTCACGCAGGACAGCACGCGCGGGCTCACCGCGGCCGAGGTGGCCGAGCGGGTCGCCGCGGGACGGACGAACGACGTGCCCTCGCGCACCAGCCGCAGCGCGTGGGAGATCGTCCGGGCGAATGTCTTCACGCGGATCAACGCGATCTTCGCGGTGCTCGCGGTCATCATCTTCTCCACCGGCTACCTGCTGGACGGGCTGTTCGCCGGGGTGATCGTGGCGAACAGCGTCGTCGGCATCGTGCAGGAGCTGCGCGCCAAGCGGACGCTGGACCGGCTCGCCATCGTCGGGCAGGTGCGGCCGCGTGTGCGCCGCGACGGGACCAGCGGCGAGCTGGCGCCGGAAGAGGTCGTGGCCGACGACGTGATCGAGATCGGCGCGGGCGACCAGGTGGTGGTCGACGGCGAGGTGCTGGCCGCGGACGCGCTCGAGGTCGACGAATCGCTGCTCACCGGCGAGTCGGACCCGGTGGTGAAGCACGCGGGCGACCCGATCATGTCCGGCAGCTTCGTGGTGGCCGGGAACGGCGCGTACCGGGCGACGAAGGTCGGCTCCGAGGCTTACGCGGCGAAGCTGGCCGAGGAGGCGGGCCGGTTCACCCTGGTCGATTCGGAGCTGCGGAACGGCATCAACAAGATCCTGAAGGTCATCACCTACCTGCTCGTCCCGGCCGGGGCGCTGTCGATCTACAACCAGCTGTCCGGGTCGCAGGCGCTGCCCGCCGCGCTGCGCGGGATGGTCGCGGCGCTCGTCCCGATGGTGCCCGAAGGCCTGATCCTGCTGACGTCGGTCGCGTTCGCGGTCGGCGTGATCCGGCTGGGCCGTCGGCAGTGCCTGGTCAACGAGCTGCCCGCGATCGAGGGTCTGGCGCGCGTGGACGTCGTCTGCGCGGACAAGACCGGCACGCTCACCGAGAACGCGATGCGGCTGTCCGAGCTGCGGCGGCTGCACGAAGCGGGGGAAACTCCGGAGACCGTGCTGGCCGCGCTCGCCGCCGCCGACCCGCGGCCGAACGCCAGCCTGGCCGCGATCGCCGAGGGCTGCCCGGCCGCGCCGGACTGGACGCCGACCGCCGTGGTGCCGTTCTCCTCGGCGCGGAAGTGGAGCGGCGCGGCGTTCGGCGAGCACGGCGACTGGGTGCTCGGCGCGCCGGACGTGCTGCTGCCCGCCGAATCGGAGGAACGCGCGGAAGCGGAGCGGATCGGCGCGCAGGGCCTGCGGGTGCTGCTGCTCGGCCGGGCGGCGAACGCGGTCGACGCGCCCGACGGACCGGGCAAGGTCACGCCGGTGGCGCTGGCCGTGCTGGAACAGAAGATCCGCGGCGACGCCCGCGAGACATTGGACTATTTCGCCGCCCAAGGCGTTGCGGTGAAACTGATTTCGGGCGACAACGCGGTGTCGGTCGGCGGCGTGGCCCGCGCGCTGGCCCTGCCCGGCGGCGAGGCCCCGGTCGACGCGCGGACGCTGTCGGAGGACCCCGGCAAGCTGGCTGACCAGCTGGAAAGCACCGCCGTGTTCGGCCGGGCGACGCCCGCGCAGAAGCGGGCGATGGTCGCCGCGCTCCAAGCTGGTGGGCACACGGTCGCGATGACCGGCGACGGTGTCAACGACGTGCTCGCCCTGAAGGACTCCGACGTCGGCGTCGCGATGGGCGCGGGCAGCCCGGCGACCCGGTCCGTCGCGCAGATCGTCTTGCTGGACAACGCTTTCGCGACCCTGCCGCACGTCGTCGGCGAGGGCCGCCGGGTGATCGGCAACATCGAACGCGTCGCGAACCTGTTCCTCACCAAGACCGTGTACTCGGTGCTGCTGGCGCTGATCGTCGGCGTGCCCGGGCTGATCGGCCTGGACGCGATGCCGTACCCGTTCCTGCCGAGGCACGTCACGATCGTCGGCTGGTTCACCATCGGCCTGCCCGCGTTCGTGCTGTCGCTGGCCCCCAACAACGACCGCGCCCGCCCCGGATTCGTCGGCCGCGTGCTGCGGATGGCGGTCCCGGCCGGGGTCGTGATCGGGGCCGCGTCGTTCGTCTCGTACATCCTGGTCCACCCCGGCAACGCGACCACCGAGGCCGCGCAGGTGCAGGCGAGCACCACGGCGTTGATGACGCTGATGGCGCTGGCGCTGTGGGTGCTCGCGGTCGTCGCGCGGCCGTACACCTGGTGGAAGGCCGCACTGGTCGCGACGATGGCGGTCGTTTCGGCGCTGATGTTCGTGCTGCCGTGGACGCGGGAGATCTTCCAGCTGGACCCGAGCAACACCGGCTACACGCTGACCGCGGTGCTCTGCGCGGCGGCGGGAGTGGTGCTGATCGAGATCGGGCGGTGGATCGGGAACCGGATCGGGCGGGCGGGTCCGTGAGGGGAATCCGGAGGGAAGCAGGGTCCCCCAAGGTTCCCCTCACGGACTGTTACGCGTCAGTCGGGAGATGGTGCTGAAGCGCGCCCAGACCCTCGACCCGTTCCTGGGCGTGCTTGTCCTGGGCGGCCAGCTCCGCGTCGGTCAGCACGATCGCGTCCGGGCCCGGGAAGACCGTCGACTCGTGGTCCGCGCCCTCCCAGCGGACGGTGAACGGAGGGTCGCCCTCGGGCGAACCCACGGCCACGATGCGGCCCCGGTGCTCCGGCACGTCCACCTGGTTTCCCTTCACGACCAGCCAGTCTCCGCGCTGTGCGTGCATGGTTCCTCCTCTGGCGGATAGCGTCGCCTGCAGCGATACCTCATCCCGCCGGGCGTGAAACCTGGGAGTAGTCCGATCGAGGAGAGACAACGGCCGGGAGCCGCACCGCGCGAAGGTGATTGCGGACCGATGGCCTCGAAAAAACGCTCTGAACTGCGAAAACGCACTATTCTGCAGAGGTATACACGGCGCGTATACCTCTGCTGTATAGTGATCTTCACCCCCGGGTTTCCGGGGTCAAGGGAGGAACAGGGGAATGTCGGTTTCACATACCTTGCTCGGGTTGCTCGAGTCGGGTCCGAGGCACGGGTACGACCTGAAACGGGCGTACGACGAGCAGTTCGGGCAGGACCGCCCGCTCGCGTACGGCCAGGTCTACTCGACGCTGTCGCGTCTGCTGCGCAACGGCATGGTCGAGGTCGCGGGGGTCGAGAGCGGCGAAGGGCCGGAGCGGAAGCGCTACACGATCACCGACGCCGGGATCACCGACGTCGAGAAGTGGCTGAGCACTCCGGAAAACCCGGAGCCGTATCTGCAGAACACGCTGTACACGAAGGTGGTCCTCGCGCTGCTGTCCGGGCGCGACGCCACCGACGTGCTCGACGTCCAGCGCGGCGAGCATCTCAAGGTGATGCGTTCGCTCACGAAACGGAAGTACGAGGGCGACCTCGCCGATCAGCTGATCTGCGACCACGCGCTCTTCCACCTCGAGGCGGATCTGCGGTGGCTGGAGCTCACCGCCGCCCGGCTCGGCGAACTCGAGAAGGCGGTGCGCTGATGACCAGGCCGGGAACTCCGTTGCTCGCGGGCAGCGGGCTGCACAAATCGTTCGGCCAGACGCGGGCGCTCGACGGGGCGGCGCTGGCCGTCTCGGCGGGGGAAGTGCTCGCGATCATGGGCGCGTCGGGGTCGGGGAAATCGACGCTCTTGCACTGTCTCGCCGGGATCGTCCGGCCGGATTCGGGCTCGATCCACTACGGCGGG
>NZ_JACJHR010000169.1 GCF_014174495.1 Amycolatopsis echigonensis | reverse complement strand
ACCACGATGGCCAAGTACCTGCTGCTCAAGCACTACCGCGGCGCGCCGGCTTCGGTGAACGACGTGCCCATGGACCAGTGGACGCCCGAGGAGGTCACCGCCCACATCCAGTACATGCGCGACTTCGCGAAGCGGCTCGAGGAGACCGGCGAGTTCGTCAGCGAGCAGGCGCTGTCCTCGGAAGGGACGTGGGTCCGCTACGACGGGGAGGGCCGCCCGCCGGTCACCGACGGTCCGTTCGCCGAGACCAAGGACGTCATCGCGGGCTGGATGCTCATCGACGTCGACAGCTACGAGCGCGCGCTCGAACTGGCCGCTGAGCTTTCCGCGGCGCCCGGCGCGGGCGGCAAGCCGATCCACGAATGGCTCGAGCTGCGCCCGTGCTACGGCGTCAAGCCCACGGTGACCGAATGAACGAGGAGTTGCTGCGGGAACTCGTGCCCGCGGTGATCGGCATCCTCGTCCGGCGCGGAGCGGACTTCGCGTCGGCCGAGGATGCCGTCCAGGAAGCACTGATCCGTGCGCTCGACGCGTGGCGGGACGATCCGCCGCGCGACCCGAAGGCGTGGCTCATCTCCGCCGCGTGGCGTCGGTTCCTCGACGCCACGCGGTCGGAATCCGCTCGCCGGGGCCGGGAAGTGGCCGTGGACGCCGAGCCACCGCCCGGTCCGGCGTCCGCAGTGGACGATTCGCTCCAGCTGTACTTCCTGTGCGCGCACCCGTCTTTGACGCCGTCGTCGGCCGTCGCGCTCACGCTGCGCGCGGTCGGCGGGCTGACCACGAAGCAGATCGCGCAGGCGTATCTGGTGCCGGAAGCGACGATGGCGCAACGGATCAGCCGGGCGAAGAAAACCGTGTCCGACGTCCGGTTCGACGCGCCCGGAGACGTCGCGACCGTCCTGCGCGTGCTGTACCTGGTGTTCAACGAGGGCTACTCCGGCGAACTCGACCTCGCCGCCGAGGCCATCCGGCTGACCCGGCAGCTCGCGGCGGGTTTCGACCATCCGGAAGTGGCCGGTCTGCTCGCGTTGATGCTGTTGCACCACGCCCGCCGGGCGGCGCGGACGACGCCGGACGGCAGCCTCGTGCCGCTCGCCGAACAGGACCGCAGCCTATGGGACACCCGGCTGATCGCCGAGGGCGTCGACATCCTGCAGGCGGCGCTGGCCCGCGACCAGCTGGGCGAGTACCAGGCCCAGGCCGCGATCGCCGCGCTGCACGCCGACGCCCTCGCCGCGGAGGAAACCGACTGGGTACAGATCGTGGAGTGGTACGACGAGCTTCTCGCGCTGACCGACAGCCCGATCGTCCGGCTCAACCGGGCGGTCGCGGTCGGCGAGGCGGACGGACCTCGGGCAGGGCTGAAGGCGCTGTCGGAACTGGACGAAAAACTGCCGCGGCACCGGGCCGTGGCGGCCTACCTGCACGAGCGCGACGGCGACCTCGTCACGGCGGCCCGGCTGTACCGCGAAGCGGCGGAGAAAGCGCCGAACCTCGCGGAGAAGGAGCACTTGACCCGCCAGGCCGCGCGGCTCAATCAAAAGCTCGTGAGTGGCGATCACGGTTAGAACCGCGATCGCCACTCACGACGTCACTCGCTGTACCCCGGGATCGGGAACGGGTGCAGGAACTCGCGGATCTCCGCGGCGATCGTGTCCAGCGCGCCGTCCTGCTGCGCCGCCGCGGCGGTCACGGTCCGGTCGATCCAGTCCGCGACCTGCACCTGGTGCTCGGGCTTGAGCCCGCGCGTGGTGATCGCCGACGTGCCCAGCCGGATGCCGGACGGGTCGAACGGCTTGCGCGGGTCGAACGGAACGGTGTTGTAGTTCAGCTCGATGCCCGCGCGGTCCAGCGCCTGCGCGGCGGGCTTGCCGGGCACTGCCTTGTTGGTCAGGTCGATCAGCAGCAGGTGATTGTCCGTGCCGCCGGAGACCAGGTCGTACCCGCGTTCGACCAGCGCTTCGGCCAGCGCCTTGGCGTTCGCGACGATCGTGTGCGCGTACTCGGAGAACGACGGCTGCTGCGCCTCCCCCAGCGCGACCGCGATGGCGGCCGTCGTGTGGTTGTGCGGACCGCCCTGCAGCCCCGGGAACACCGCCTTGTCGACCGCCTTGGCGTGCTCGGCGTCCGACAGGATCATCGCGCCGCGCGGACCGCGAAGGGTCTTGTGCGTCGTCGTGGTGATGACCTGCGCGTGGCCGACCGGAGACGGGTGCGCGCCGCCCGCGATCAGGCCGGCGATGTGCGCGATGTCGGCGACCAGCACGGCGTCGACCTCGCGGGCGATCTCCGCGAACGCCGGGAAGTCGATGGTGCGCGGGATGGCCGTGCCGCCCGCGAAGATCAGCTTCGGCCGGTGCTGGCGGGCGAGGTCGCGGACCTGGTCGAGGTCGACGCGGCCGGTTTCCTTCCGTACGCCGTAGCGGACCGGCGTGAACCACTTGCCGGTCGCGGACACGCTCCAGCCGTGCGTGAGGTGGCCGCCGTCGGGCAGCGCCATGCCGAGCACGGTGTCGCCCGGTTTGGCGAACGCCAGGTACACCGCGAGGTTGGCCGGGGAGCCGGAGTACGGCTGGACGTTCGCGTGGTCGGTGCCGAACACGGCCTTCGCGCGCTCGATCGCCACCTGCTCGACCTGGTCGATGAACTGCTGGCCCTCGTAGTAGCGCTTGCCGGCGTAGCCCTCGGAGTACTTGTTGGTGAGCACGCTGCCGGTGGCTTCGAGCACCGCCTGCGACACGTAGTTCTCGGACGCGATCAGGCGGATCTTGTCGTGCTGGCGTTTCGCCTCGTCCTCGACCAGACCGGCGATCTGCGGGTCCGCCGCGGACAGTGCGGACAGGGCGGGCTGGTGTGTCATGGCGTGCTCCGGCTCTGCAGTGGCCTTCACCCAGGCGCGCGGTGCCGGCCTCGTCGTCGCTCCCCGGTGGTGCTCCACCTTTTTTGAATGCGCCAGTCGCTGCTGCGGGAAGCAGTTTAGTGCACCCCGCCAGGGGCGTCCGGACAGCGGGAACGGGCTCAGACCTGCTCGAGTCCGCCGCGGTGGCGCCGTGCGAGTTCCTGGTAGACCGCCGCGTTGTGCTCGACCCACACTCGCGCGGAATCGGTGAGTTCCACGAACTTCTTCGCCGGGCTGCCCATCGCGATCATTTCCGCCGGAACCTCGGTGCCCGGCGTGACCGTCGACCCCGCCGCGACGAACGCGCGCGGTCCGATCACCGCGCGGTCGAGCACCGTGGAACCGTTGCCGATCAACGCCTGTTCGCCGACCGTGCAGTCGTGCACGAGGCACTGGTGCCCGACGGTCACGTTGCGGCCGACCTCGGTCATCTCGGGTCCGGAGTGGATCACCGAGTTGTCCTGGATGTTCGCGCCCTCGCGGATGACGATCGGGCCGAAGTCCGCGCGGATCACCGCGCCGTACCAGACCGAAGCGTCCTTCTCGACGGTCACGTTGCCGATCAGGGTGGCGGTGGGGGCGATCCAGGCGTCCGGGTGAACCTTCGGGCTGACGCCGTCCAAGGAGAACAAAGGCATGCCGGGAGCCTAAGCGGCGTCAGCGGTAACCGGCGAAGCAGAGCGCCTCGATGTCGCCGCGGAGGCTCGCGGACGAGCGCGGCCGGACGCGTTGCTGCACCACCGCGCCGAGCAGATAGCTCAGCAGCGAGCGGGCGCGGGCGCGCGGATCGTCGACATTGAGCGGGGCGAGCAGTTCGACGAGCAGCTCGGTGATCGAGGTGAGCATGGCGTCGATCGCCTGCGGATGCTGCGCGCGCCCGGCCGCGATCCAGTATTCGAACCAGAGGAACGCGCCGCGCGGATGGTCGGCGAACTCGGCGAGGTAGGCCTCGGTCACCGCGAAAAGCCGTTTGCGCGGGTCTGAGTGCTTGTCTGCGACCTTGCGCAGTCCCGCCGCGAATGCGTTGATGTGCGCTGCCATGGCCCGGTCGATGAGCACGTCGATGTCGGCGAAGTAGTAGTGGATCGCGCTCTTGGTGAGCGGACCGGCCTCGGCGATCGCGCGTACCGTGCAGCCGGCGAGCCCCTCGCGGGCCAAGACCTTGCGAGCCGCTTCGACGATCAGTTCCTGCTTTTGCAACTGGTTGGGCGACAGCTGCGCGCTGCGGCCGGGCACGGCGGTCACGGTGATCCTCGTTACGTTTGTCAGGACGGCAGCCCTGAATCCTAGGCCAGTCGTCCCAACGTCTTCCCGCGGGTGAAAAACCGGATTGGCCACCCCGGTCCGTGCAGCGGACAATGCCCGGCATGGTGATCTCAGGGGACAAGGGGCTCAGCGAGGCGGCACGCCGTCAGCTGGAGAAGGAAATCGCGGACCTGCGCGCACAACGGGACGCGCTCTCGCCGCAGCCCGGCGAGCAGGAACGCACGGGGGACGCCGCCGACCAGGCGGACGTGATCGACCGCGCCGAGGCAGCGGCGCGGCTGGACCGGCAGATCGCCGACGTCACCGCGAAGCTGGAGCACGGCGCGTACGACAGCTCGCTGCTTCCCGACGGCACGCGGGTTTCGCTGCGGTTTTCCGACGGTGACGAGGAGGAGTTCACCGTGGTGACCCTTCCCGGCGAGGACGCCGACGCGATCACCTCCGACAGCCCGCTCGGCCTCGCCCTGGCCAATGCGAAGGCCGGCGAGGAAATCAGCTACCGCACCCCGCGCGGGCAAGCCACCGCGACGGTGCTGAAGCTGACGCCGCCCGCGCACTGACCACACAGGACAGACAGTGGCCGCCCCGGTTTTCGGGGCGGCCACTGTCATTTGTCCGCGTTGGCCACCGTTTCGGCCTGATACGCGAACACTCCGTCAGCCTCGACCGCGACGTGCCAGCCGCCGCAGTCCTTGTCCATCCGCTTGTGCTCGCCGGCCGGCCACCAGTCCGCGGTGAGCGTCGGAGCCTTCGCCTCGGCCTTTCCCGGCTTGCACAGTTCAGGCAGGCCCGACAGACCTGGTTGGTAGCGCAGGATCCGCTCCGAACCGGTGGTGCGGATCAGCTCGGTGACCGACTTCGCGTCGTCAGGCACCCACGACGGAAGCCGGGCGTCCGGGTTGGCCTTGCCCTGCTTTCCGGTGTCGTAGGAAACCGCCTTCACGTGGCCGTTCGACTTCTCCTCGACCGAGGCTCCGAGGCCGCACGACGCGACCGCGGCCAAAGCCGCGATCCCGGTCGCGGTCAGGAGCACCTTGTTCCGCACGTTGTTCATGGCTTCCAGTCAACTGAGGCTGGCGTGCCCCGCCCTCGTTCTTCCGGCCCATCCTGCTGGCCAGCCGGCCGACTCCGTCCCTCACATGAGTGAAATCGCGAGTCATTCTTCGCGGTTGAGATGAGCCTGCAGGGCGGCGAGCGGACTGTCCCAGTCGCGGGCGAGCGCGGCGAGGAACTGCTGCGCTACTCGCATCGGTGCGGAGTCCAGCCGGTACCGCACGCGGCGGCGCTCCCCGGGTTCCCCGGCGACCAGTCCAGCGTCGGAGAGCAGACCGAGGTGCTTGGCGATCGCCTGCCGCGTGATCGGAAGCCGGCCGGCCAGATCCGTCGCCGTCGCCGGACCGCGCGCGGCCAGCTCGGCGAGGATCGCGCGCCGGGTCGGGTCGGCGAGCGCGGCGAAAACCTGCTCGGCGACCGCTTCGGGATCAGGCGGCATCGAGACTGGCCGCCAGTTCGTCCAACTCGCGCGCCCAGCCTTCGAGGTGCGAACCGTACGTCGCCGGGTACTGGCTGTCCGGCAGCTGCGCGAACCCGGATTCGACCACGGTGAGCCGGGTTCCGCCCGCACGCGCCTGCAGGGTGAACTCGACGTACGTCCGCCTCGGATCGTCCTCCGGCATCCCGTCGACCTGCCAGGTGAAGCCGAACACCGCCGGCTCCTCGACGCGCTCGACCCGGATCTCGGCACTGCGTTCGCCAGTCCACGCGACCCGCCCGAGGCCGCCCGGGCGCAGGTCGAGCTCGGCCTGGTCGCCGAACCAGGCGCGCAGGCCGTCCGCCGTGGTCAGCGCCGTCCACACCGCCGCGGGCGGCTGTGCCAGCTCGACCGTCCGCTCGATGCGGTCGGGAAACCCCATGCCGTGCTCCTTCCGGGCCGAGCCTAGGCAACCACACCCTATTGACGCAACCACCTGGTTGCCATAATGTCGCAACCGTTCAGTTGCATTAAGTCGAGAGGAAACCTCATGAACTCCTTCACCGCCGAACTGACCGTCGACCGCACGCCGGAGGAGGTTTTCGCCGCGATCACCGACGTCCGAGCCTGGTTCAGCGAGTCGATCACCGGCGTCGCGAAGGCGGCCGGCGACGCGTTCTCGTTCATCGACAAGAGCATTCCGACGAGCCGGATCCGGGTCACCGAACTCGTGCCCGGCCGCCGGGTCGCCTGGCACGTCGAAGACGCGTACCTCGCCTTCATCGACCAGCACGACGAGTGGAACGACACCCGGATGACCTTCGACATCACCCCGGACGCGGACGGCACGAGGCTGCGCTTCACCCATCACGGCCTCACCCCGGACCGGGCCTGCTACCAGGACTGCTCCCGAGGCTGGACCAGCTGCGTCCAAAGCCTGGGAACCTTGCTGACCACCGGCACCGGCGAGCCGATCCCGAAATCGGCTGCCCCGGAAGGACATCCGGCCGGGTAACCCGGCACCGGCGGGCACCGCTCAGGGCCGTTCCCCTAACGGGTGAATCTGGGGAAGCCGAGCACTCGCCCGCGAAACGACTCAGGCCCCATCCGAACTGCTTCGGATGGGGCCTGATCTGCGGAGCCGCCTGGGGGAATCGAACCCCCGACCTATTCATTACGAGTGAATCGCTCTGGCCGACTGAGCTAAGGCGGCACGCCGCTGTGCGACGGTCAACAGTGTAGCGGAGGCATGGTGCGTCACCTTGCGGGGGCCGCGTCGTTAGGCTCCTATGACTTCGGTCTCACTCCCCGACCCGGCGATCCACTGGAGGACCCGGCACATGCAGCGAAGACTGCCCCGTGCGCTTGCGGTACCCGCAACTGCCGCGTTGCTGCTGCTCCTGGCCGCGCCGGCCGGTGCGCAGGAGATTCCGACGACGCCGATCCCGCAGCCGAGCAACCCCTCCCAGCCGCCCGCGTCGGCTCCCATCGGGCCGCAGCCGCTCGGGCACGCGGTCGGCGACGCGGGGACGGCGCTCGGCGTCCTGCGGCTGCTGCCGAACTCGGTCACCACGAGCACGATCCTCCCGGGCTTCGGGCAGACGCTGCCGAAGCAGTCCGCGCTCGAGGCGGGCATGGGCCTGTCCAGCGCGTCGGCGAACTCGGAGGCCTACCTGTCCTACGAGAAGGCGATCGCGCAGTCGTCGCCGTTCGGGCTGGCCGCCGGGGGCCAGGCTCCGCAGACGCCGGGCAGCCTCGTGCAGACCGCGCTGCCGGACAACCCGAAGGAGATCAGCGGCGGTCTCAACGCGCCGTCGAACCCGCTGCTGAACGTCGGGCTGCTCAACGGCACCGCGCACGCCCGCTGGAGCGAATCGCTCGGCCCGTGCGTGGACCCGATCGCCGACGCCAGCACGTCCGTCGCGAG
>NZ_JACJHR010000168.1 GCF_014174495.1 Amycolatopsis echigonensis | reverse complement strand
TGCTCGGCACCTGGCAGTCGGTCTGCCTGGTGGACACGAACGTCGACAACCCCGTCCGCCGGGTCCGCTTCAGCTACCTCACCGGCTGATCCCGCCGTAGCATCGCTGCCGTGACGGCCATTCGCACGCACCGGCTGGTGCTCTGGGACATCGACCACACGCTCGTCGACTACACCGGGCTGGGGATCGGCTGGTACGGTGCCGCGCTCGCCGCGGCGACCGGCGTGGAATACCGCACGCACCCGGATTTCGGCGGCCGGACCGAACGCGCCATCACCGCCGACGTGCTGACCCTGCACGGGATCGAACCGGACGAGGAAACCATCCAGCGGATGTGGCGGGAGCTGATCGCGGCCGTCGAACGCGCCCGCGCGAGCCTGCCCGAGGAAGGCCGGGCGCTCGACGGCGCGGCGGCCGCGCTCGCCGATTTCGCCGGGCGCGAGGGCGTCGTGCAGAGCCTCGTCACCGGAAACCTGCCGGAGATCTCGCGGCACAAGCTCGCCGCGCTCGGTCTCGACAAGCATCTCGATCTGGAGATCGGCGGTTACGGCTCGCTTTCCGCACGACGCGCCGACCTCGTCCCGCATGCCGTCAAAGCCGCGGAAACGAAGCACGGCACGCAATTTCCCGCGGAATCCGTAGTAATCCTCGGGGATACTCCCCACGACATCGAAGCCGCGCTCGATTACGGCGCGGTGGCGATCGGCGTCGCCACCGGCTGGTTTTCCGCCGAACAATTGACCGACGCGGGCGCGCACCGCGTTTTGCCGGACCTTTCCGACCTGTCCGCCGTGCGTTCCGCGGTGCTCGGGCATCCCTGAGGCAGGCGACCGGCCTCACTCGTTCGGGCGGCGTTCGGCGTCAACCCCTGTTCGGGGTCGGATCCGCCGGGAAACACCCGAAAGCCAGCCCGTTTACGCTGGTCAGAGCATTGTTCTCGGTCCCGGGTCAGTCTTGGGGCCAGGGTCGGGTCCCCCTGGGGTAGCAGTCCCTTAGGGGGAGAAGTAGGTCCGACGGCCGATGACCGCTTAAGATCGCCGCGCCAGACTTTCCCCATGACGATCGCACAGGGGGGAACCGGCCTCACGGCCGGAGAGGCACGCGGACGGCTAGCGGTGCTGTGGCACCGGATTCCTTTCACGACGACCGTTGTGCTCGCGATCATGATCGTGGGGGTCGCGACCGGCTCGCTCTGGCACGCCGCGGAGCACCAGCACGCATTCCACTATTACGCCTACGGCCTTCCGTCGCTCGAGCACGGCCGCTGGTGGACGCTGTTCACCGGGCCGTTCTACGCCCTGCGCCCGTGGTTCTACCTGCCGATGGCGGGCAGTTTCGCGCTGATGGCCGGATTCGCCGAATGGCATCTCGGGACCCGGCGCGCGATGGCGGTGACCATCGGCGGGCAATTGGTGTCGACGATCGTTGCCGTGCAATTCCTCGAACTTTCCCGCAATTCCGGCTGGGATTGGGCCGACCGGATCGCCGGCACGCTCGACGTCGGCTTCTCCGGCGGCGCGCTCGCCGCGATCGCCGTCACCAGCGCGACCCTGCGCACGCCGTGGCGGCTGCGCCTGCGAGCCGGGCTTTGCGTGTACGCCGGGGTAGCGATCGTTTATGTCGGCACCCTCGCCGATCTCGTGCATTTCTTCGCGCTCGTTCTCGCGCTGCCGCTGGGTCGTCGGCTCGCCGGACCCGCCGCGCGCAACGCCAACAAACCGTCGTTGCGCGAATGGCGGCTGCTCGCGTCGGCCGGATTGGTGCTGCTGGTCGTCGCCGAAGTGGTGATGTGGCTGGTCCCCGGGGACGGCCCGTTCGGCTCGTCCGACTCGATCTCGTTGTCCGGCCACGAACTTCTCCCGCTGTGCATCGTCGCGGTGCCGATCCTCAACGGGCTGCGCCGCGGTTCGCGGTTCGCCTGGCGGTGCGCGATCGCGCTGTGCGTGCTCGCGGCGTCGCAGATGGCGGTGCTGGCCGGGGTCGTCGCGCTCACGCAGCTCGTGCGCGAGGACTACGACTTCAGCAGCCCGCCGCTGTTCATCGTGGACAATCTCTTGTGGACAGTGGAACTGGTGCTGCTGATCTCCGCGCGGCGCGCGTTCCGCGTGCCCTCGCGGCGCAGGCGGCGCAAGCTGTTCCGCGGCGGACCGGATCCGGCCTTCGCCCGGCTTCTGCTGGGCCGCAACGGCGGCAGCACCATCTCGTGGATGACGACCTGGCCGCAGAACACCTACTTCGTCGCCTCCGACGGCACGTCGTACCTGGCGTATCAGCGGCACGCCGGCGTCGCGGTGGCACTGGGCGACCCGGTCGCGCCGGACGGGACAAGCGAGGCGACGCTGCGGGAATTCTCCGCGATGTGCGAGAACACCGGGCTCGTTCCGTGCGTGTTCTCGGCGACCGCGGGAACCGTCGCGCAGACCAGGAAACTGGGCTGGCAGCACGTGCAGGTCGCCGAGGACACGTTGGTGGACCTGGAAAATCTCGAATTCCGCGGCAAGGCCTGGCAGGACGTGCGGACCGCGCTGAACCGCGCGAAGAAGGACGGGATCGAGTTCCGGCTGGTGCGGCTGGCCGAACAGCCGTGGTCGATCCGGGACCAGGTGCGGGCCCTGTCCGAGGAGTGGATCTGCGACAAGGGCCTGCCGGAAATGGGCTTCACGCTCGGCGGCGTGGACCAGGCGATGGACCCGGCGACGCGCGTCGGTCTCGCGGTCGACGCGGACGGCACGGTGCACGGCGTGACGTCGTGGCTGCCGGTGCACACCGGCGACGGCGAGGTCGGCGGATGGACGCTCGACGTGATGCGCCGCCGCGCGGGCGGATTCCGGCCGGTGATGGAGTTCCTGATCGCCTCGACCTGCCTGGCGTTCCGCGAGGAGGGCGCGAAGTTCGTGTCGCTGTCGGGCGCGCCGCTGGTCCGCAGCAACGACAGCACGCCGCGGCAGATGGTCGACCGGATGCTGGACGCGCTGGGTTCGATGATGGAGCCGTACTACGGATTCCGTTCCCTGCACGCGTTCAAGGCAAAGTTCCAGCCGCGGCACGAGCCGTTGTACCTCGCCTATCGCGACGAAGCCGACCTGCCGCGGATCGGGATCGCACTCGGCCGCGCGTATCTGCCGAACGCCGGGCTGATGGACTTGGCGAAGCTGGCGCTGCGACGTCAGCGCGTGGTCGGCGGTGGCGTGGTCGTGGACCGGTCCGCAGCCGGAACGCCGCGGTAGCTGTGCAGAATCCGGACGAGGTCGTCCTGGGACGCGGAGCCCGGGCGGCCCTGTTCGGAGTACGCGACCAGCACGGCTGACTTGTCACCGGCTCCGAGCGCGAGCGCACCGGCCAGCACGCTCCGCGGCTTGCACGCCACGTTGCCGCTGGGCGTGACCTCGGCGACCACGAGCATGCCCTCGCGGCTTTCGTTCGCGATCTTGACTTCGGTCTTCTCCGGCGCACCGGGCGTCACCTTCGCGGCCGGAGCGCCTTCGCCGGTGTACGCGCTGATGCCCAGGTCAGTGACGGCCTTGCGGGCGGCTTCGGCGGCGTCACCGGTCTTCTCCGTGGTGACACCGGCACCCCCGATCTGGCCGACCGCGTCTTCCTTGCAGCTGCCCTTGCCGAGGAACGCGCTGGCGGACAGGTTGATCCCGGGCGATCCGGCCGCCGGGTCCCAGCCGTGCAGCGTGGTCGGCGCCGGCTCCCAGGACGGCGGCACGTCGTACGCGTAGCTGCCGTCTTTGCCCGCCACCGACTGCCATCCCGCGACCACCGGCGGCACGACGACCCGAGGCTCCGGCTGGTAGGTGTACGGGGCGCGCGGAGTGTCGTCCGTGCTGGCGGAATGGTGGTTCTTGGCGGAGAAGACGTTGTAGCCGAACACCCCGATCAGGATGACGATCGGGACGGCCCGCACCAGGCGGAGATTGGCCCTGCGCGGCGAGGATCGCCGGAGCTGTGCCTGGGTGGGCCGCACGGGGGCCGCGCCTTGCTCCGGCGGCGGAGTGTGCTGCGGCTGCTGGACTGGTTCGGACGGCGCCGGGCCGGTTTTCCCGTACCCGGCGCTCGGGAACTTCGGCGCGTCGGACGGCTCGTACCCGCCGAAGCCGCTCACCGCGGCGTTGTCCTGGTACCCGCCGTCGTTCCGGCGCTTGCGCCCGAACCAGCCCACCGGCTTCAGCCGCGGACGAGCTTCGCGAGGTGGTCGACGACCGAATCGACGGCGATTTCCTCGCGTTCGCCGGTGCGCCGGTCCTTGACCTCGACCAGCCCGTTCGCGAGGCCGCGGCCGACGACGAGGATCGTCGGGACGCCGACCAGCTCCGCGTCGGCGAACTTCACGCCCGGGGTGGCCTTGCGGTCGTCGAGGATGATCTCGAGACCGGCGGCGTCGAGTTCGGCGGCGAGCTTTTCGGCGCCCTCGCGCACCGTCTCGTCCTTGCCCGCGATGACCACGTGCACGTCGAACGGCGACACCTCGCGCGGCCACACCAGGCCCTGCTCGTCGTGGTTCTGCTCGGCGAGCACCGCGACCAGGCGGGAGACGCCGACGCCGTACGAGCCCATGGTGATCCGGACCGGCTTGGAGTCCGGGCCGAGCGCGTCGACCTCGAAAGCGTCGGTGTACTTGCGGCCGAGCTGGAAGATGTGCCCGATCTCGATGCCGCGCGCGGCGACGAGCGTGCCGTGTCCGTCCGGCGACGCGTCGCCCTCGCGGACCTCGGCGGCCTCGATCGTGCCGTCCGGGGTGAAGTCGCGGCCGACGACCAGGTCGAGCACGTGGTGGTCGCGCTGGTCGGCACCGGTCAGCCAAGCGGTGCCCTCGACCACGCGCGGGTCGACGAGGTAGCGGACCCCGTTCTCCTGCAACGCCTTCGGGCCGATGTAACCCTTGACGAGGAACGAGTGCTTCGCGAAGTCGGCTTCCTCGAGCAGCTGCACCTCGGCGGGTTCGAGCGCCGCTTCGAGACGCTTGAAGTCCACCTCGCGGTCGCCCGGGACGCCGATGCCGAGCAGCTCCCACTCCTTCGCGCCCGGCTGGCGCGTCTTGACCAGGACGTTCTTCAGCGTGTCCGCCGCGGTGAACTCGCGACCGAGCCCGGCGGCGTTGAAGAACGCGACAAGCGTCTCGATGGTCGGCGTGTTCGGGGTGTGGTGGACCTGTGCCTCGGGCAGACCTTCGATCGGCCGGGCGGCGGGCACCGGCGTGACGACGGCTTCGACGTTCGCCGCGTAGCCCGATTCGGTGCTGCGGACGAAGGTGTCCTCACCGTTCTCGGCAACCGCCAGGAACTCCTCGGACGCCGAGCCGCCCATCGCGCCGGACGTGGCGGCCACGATCACGTACTCGAGGCCAAGCCGGTCGAACAGCTTGATGTACGCGTCGCGGTGGGCCTGGTAGGAGCGCTCGAGACCCTCGTCGTCGAGGTCGAAGGAGTAGGAGTCCTTCATGACGAACTCGCGGCCGCGCAGGATGCCCGCACGGGGGCGCGCCTCGTCGCGGTACTTGGTCTGGATCTGGTAGAGCGTGACCGGGAAGTCCTTGTAGGAGCTGTACTCCCCCTTCACGGTGAGCGCGAACAGCTCCTCGTGGGTCGGGCCGAGGAGGTAGTCGGCCCCCTTGCGGTCCTTGAGGCGGAAGAGGTTGTCGCCGTACTCGGTCCAGCGGTTGGTGGCCTCGTAGGGTTCGCGGGGCAGCAGCGCGGGGAACTGGATCTCCTGCGCGCCGATCGCGTTCATCTCCTCGCGCACGACCTGCTCGACGCGGCGCAGCACGCGCAGCCCGAGCGGCAGCCACGAGTAACCACCCGGGGCGACCCGGCGGACGTAGCCGGCGCGCACCAGCAGCCGGTGGCTGGGTACCTCGGCGTCCGCCGGGTCCTCGCGCAGCGTGCGGAGGAACAACGACGACATCCTGGTGATCACTGGGGACTCCCTGCGCTGGGCCTTAGGCGTTTCGCACAGAGTAGTCAACCCCCTGGCCGCGACGCATGCGGGTTATCGGCGGGCACGGTTTTTGTCGGTGGTCGCGGTTAGCGTGCGGGCATGGGTTTGGAGATGGGCATGATCACCGTCGACTGCGCCGAGCCGCAGCGCCTGGCGGAGTTCTGGACGGCGGCGCTGGGCGTTGCGGTGGCGGCGGACTACCCCGAGTTCGTGATGCTGGAGCGCCCGCCGTCCGGCGGCCCGAAGCTGGGGTTTCAGCGGGTGCCCGAGCCTCGGACCGGGAAGAACCGCATCCACGTGGACTTCGGAGCGGAGGACCGGGAGGCGGAGGTCCGGCGGCTGGTCGGATTGGGCGCGGTGGAGCTGGGCCAGCATTCGGTGCCTGGGGTGGAGTGGACGGTGCTCGAGGATCCGGAGGGGAACGTGTTTTGCGTGGCGGGGAGGGGAACGCATTGAGGAGGGCGTGAGGGATGACCGGGTCAGGTGCCGGATGACGTGGCGCTGATGTGGGCTGGCGGCGCTGAGGAGGGACGGCAGGCCCCGCCTGGTGCGAGCAGTGCCTAGCCTCCGGCCAAGGGTTGGCGCGGCCGTCGGTCCACGGGGGCGGCCGTCGGTCCACGGGGGCGGCCGTCGGTCCATGGGGCGGAGGGCAGCACCGGTCGTCCCGGAAACGGCTTGCGAGTTCCGGAAGCGAGCTTGCTCGTCCCGGCCGCGAGATGAGCAACCCGTGGCAGCGGCCGCCAGCTGACGCACGCAGTGGGCACGGTCACTGGCGAACGTCTCGACCGGTGGCCATGCGACCACGGGCGGCGAACGCACAGCTACCGGTGGGCCCGACGCGCCTGACTCGGCGGTCAGCTGAGCGGCACAACGTACCCGTAATTCCGCGCGGCGGTCCAGTACCCGCACCGCTCGTAGACCGCCAGCGCACGGTGGGTGTTGTCCACGTCCACTGACAGCGACGACGTCTCGAACCCCGCCGCGCGGCCGGCTTGGAGGGTGTGGGCCAGCAGGGCAGACGCCAGGCCCCGGCCGCGGGCCTCCGCCGCGGTGCCGACGTAGTTGACGTGCAGGTCCCGCACGCCGGCGGCCAGTGCGTCCGCCTCGGAGAACGACGACATCACGAACGCCACCACCCGGTCGCGTTCCGGGGAAAGGAGGAGGAACGACAGATCGGGCTGGAAGTCCTTGTTGCCGCGGAACCGGTGGTGCCAGTGGTCGGCGGAGAGCCACGTACTGCCCCAGTGGCTGGCAAAGGCTGCGTTGCGTGCGTCAAGCACCAGGGCGTCGTAGCGCTCTTCGCAGGCCACCAGCGGGAAGTCGTCCGGAAGCGGCGGGGCGGGCGGCAGCGAGCCCAGGTCCGCACGCATCTCCACGAAGGTGCGCTCCTGCTTGAACCCGCCGCGTTCCAGGAGCGAGAGGTACCAATGCTCGTTCTCGTGCGCGCCCGCGTGGAGTTCGAGCTTCGCGTCCGGGAAGTGCTGAGCGTGGACGCTCCGGGCCGTGCGCACGAGCCACTCCGTCAGCATCGAAGCGACCTCGTCCGTCCGGTAGCCCGGGTCGGTCAGCGACGCCACGTGCGGCTGATGCACCGGCTCAGCGGCGTCGCGCGGGATGACGAGGGCGTAGCTCACCAGGCGCGAGCCGTCCCAGGCGCCGATGCTCGCGCCGGGCAGGTCGACCGACGGGCCGGACATTTCCTGGCGCACGTCGTCCTCGCCCCAGTGCACCCCCGTGCGGTCGGTTTCCTCCGCGACCGCACAAAGCCGGGCGACCGCCGGC
>NZ_JACJHR010000167.1 GCF_014174495.1 Amycolatopsis echigonensis | reverse complement strand
CATGCCGATGCATTTGTGCACGCCGCCGCCGAAGGGGACCCAGGCGAAGCGATGACTGTGGTTTTCGCGGCGGTGGGGGGCGAAGCGATCGGGGTCGAAGGTGTCCGGGTCGGTCCAGCATTCCGGCACGAAGTGGTTGAGGCGGGGGCGAGGGCGACGAGGGTGTCGGCGGGCAGGTAGTGGCCGAGGATGTCGGTGTCGGTGACCGTTTTGCGCATCACGAGGGGCACGGGAGCCAGTAGCGGAGGGATTCGTTGATGATCCGGTCGAGGGTGTCGAGGGTGTCCAGGGCGTCGATGTCGAGGGGGGCGTCGCCGAGGGCGAGGGATTCCTGCCGGGCTCGGTCTTGTCAGTCGGGGTGGGTGGCGAGGTAGTAGGCGGTGGTGGTGATGGTGGCGGTGTCGTGGGCCGCCATCATCAGAAAGATCATGTGGTTGATGACGTCGTCATCGCTGAAGTGCTCTCCTTCGGGGGTGGTGGCCTGGCACAGCGCGGCGAGGAGGTCCTCCCCGCTGCTGGCACGGGCGGCGGGCAGCTGCTGGGCGAAGTAGGCTTCGAGAACCCTGCGGCCGCGTACGCCGGCGCGCCAGCGGGTGCCGGGCAGCGGGGCGCGCACCAGCGCGCTGGCGGCGCGGACCGTGGCGACGAACGCCTGGTTGATCCGTTCGGTGTCGGTGGTGCCGCCGCGGCCGCCCATGAACACCTGGGTTGCGATGTCCAGCGTGAGGCGCTTGAGCAGCCAGTACAGCCGCACCGGCCGTTGGGTCGGCCAGGTGGGGATGGTGGCGCGCACGCAGGGGCTGACCTGGTGAGTGTCAGCCGGCGAGGCGGTCGCGAGTAAAGGCGTGCTGCATGATGCGGCGGTGCATCTTGTGCTCGTCGATGTCGAGCAGCATCAGCCCGCGGTGGAAGAACCGGTCGATGAGGAATCGCCAGCCGGCTTGGGAGAAGGCCTTGTCGGCGTTGGTGAACACGCGCTGGGTGGCCTCGGGACCGGCGATCACGGCGATGCGGGTGCCGAACGCGCCCATCCAGGTGACCGGGCCGTAGCGGTCGTAGCGTTCACGGCCGAACTCGGTGCCGAAGCGGATGTAGTCGAGCAGATGCCCGACCACCGGGGTGCCGTAGTCACCGCGGACCGGCCGCAGTCCGCTGCCCGCGGGCGGGGTGGCCAGGTCAGTGGTGGGCCAGCGGCGGCTGAACCGACGCCACGCCTGGTCGACGGCTGGGGTGCGGGTGCCAGCAGTACCGAGGACAGGCGCTGCCGCGCCGCCTGGGTGGTACGTTCAATGACGGGGACCATGACGGCTCTCCCTTATCTGGTAGGTGTGCTGGCGAGTGGGGCGAAGGCGTCGAGCACGGCGGTGGTGGCCGACGGGCCGGCGAAGGAAGGCGGATACAGCAGCGTCCGTTCGTACAGTCCCGCCCATCGCGCGGTGAATTGGCTGCGGACCTGCTCAGGTGTGCCGGACACGGCGATCGTGTCGATCATCCCGTCCGACACCGCGTCCACCATCGCCTCCAGGTCACCGGCGCGACGCGCCGCCCGGATGGCGCGCGCCTCGTCGGTGAAGCCGTGCAGGGTGAGGATGGGGTCGTAGGTTTTCACCGAGGCGTAGAACGCGATCTGCGCGGCGGCCATCCGCCGGGCGTGGTGTTCGTCGGGATGCACCGCGCAGATCACATACCCGGCCACAGGCACTGGCCCGGCGCGTCCGGCGCGATCGACGCCCGCCTGCAGCGCGGGCCGCACGATGTAGCGCAGGTATTCCGGGGTGAACAGCGGATGGCCCACCAGTCCGTCGGCCACTGCCCCGGCGGCGCGCACCATGCGCGTGTTCACCCCGGCCACATACACCGGCATCGTCGGCCGCGTGGGGGTTGCCACGGGCGCGGTGGGGATCACGTGTGAGCGGTAGAACCGGCCCTCGTGCCGCACCGGGCCCTCGTCCAGCCGCGACAACCTGCGCAGCAACGGCACCAGCTCCTCAATCCGGGGTGCGGAATGTTCCCCGGACAAGCTGTGCCAGTCCTGCTGCATGCGACGCGTGCCCGTGCCCAGTCCGAGGATCAGCCGGCCGCCGCAGAGCGCGTCCAGATCCCGCGCCTCGGTGGCCAGCACCAGCGGGCTGCGCCCGAACGCGTAGGCGATCCCGGTACCCAGGGTGATCGACTCGGTCACCGCGGCCATCGCCGCCACCGCGACCACGGCCGAGCGGTCGTAGAACTCCGCCGCCCACGCCGACTCGAACCCCGCTCGTTCGGCGTCCGCGGCCATCGCCGCCACTTCGTGCACATCTCGGCCGGTGCACACCAGGGATAGTCCCTTGCCGAACCCCGGGATGTCCGCAGGCCCAGCCACGGACGAGCGGTCAGCTGCCATGGACCGCACGACGTGACCAGAGCCATCCGCGGCCAGCTGGCCATCCTTCGACTGTCGCACCGGCATCGCCTCCGCCGCCGCTCGAACTTCTGACATAGGTCACAGTCAGAATGATTCTGACTGGAGGCTATGTCAAGATGACAGCTATGTCGGTGCCGAAGCGAAGCTATCGAGGGATCAGCGCCCAGCAGCGCCGTGACGATCGACGCCAGCAGTTGTTGGAGGCCGGGTTGGATCTGCTGGGCACCCAGGGGTGGCGGCAGACCACGATGACGGCCGTCTGTTCGCGGGCGGGTCTGACCGAGCGCTACTTCTACGAGAGCTTCTCCGACCGTGACGCGCTGTTGCTGGCGGTACTGGATCGGATCGCGTCTCAGATCCGTGACGTCGCGCTGCACGCTTTGGCTACCACCGATGGTGATCCCCACAGAAAAGCCACAGCGGCGATCAGCGCGTTCGTCGACCTGCTCACAAGTGATCCGCGTATCGGCCGCGTGGCCATGCTGGAATCCGCCGCCGCCGACCCGTTGCGCACCCGGCGGCACGAACTGCTGCGGGAGTTCGCCCAGCTGATCGCCAGGCAGGCCCACGCCCTGCACGGCGCCGACGCGCTCTCGGCACCCCATGACCAGATCGCCGGCCTCTTGCTCACCGGTGGCCTCGCCGAACTGCTCATGGCCTGGCTGGCCGGGGAGTTGCCGGTCAGTCGCCAGGACATCATCGAGGTCGCCGCCACCCAGTTCGCCGCCGCCACCCGGCGAAACCCAACCTCAACCCCTCACACGACTGCCTTGCTGGCCTCTAGTTCCGAAGGACCGACACGCGATGGCTGACCCCTCCCTCATCTCGCTGCCGCCGCACCACTCCCAGTGCCTGGGATGCGGTCCGGACAACCCGGCCGGCCTGCATCTGAAGGTCTACCGTGACGGGGACACCGTGGCCACCGACGTGGCCTTCGACGCCCGGCACCGGGGTGCCCCTGGCCTGGCACACGGTGGCGCGATCTCCGCGGCCTGCGACGACCTGTTCGGCTTCGTGCTCTATCTTGTGCAGGAGATCGCCGTCACCCGCACGTTGACGGTCAACTATCTGGCACCGGTGCCGCTAGGTCAGCCACACCGCATCACCGCACGCCTGCAGCGCCGCCAGGGCCGACGGCTCCACCTGGAAGCCACCGGTACCGGCCACGACGACGTGACCCGGTTCACCGCCGAAGCCCTGTTTCTCGTCGTCGACCGCGAACACTTCACGCCACACGGCGCCGACGCCGATGTTCTGGCCATGTTCAACCGACCGCCCGAACACCGCTGACAAGCACACGTGCCCGCACCCGTTGGGGAATGAGCAACAGCGAAGGAGCATGCCATGAGCGAGTACCGCAGCCGGTGGACGACCGCTGATCTTGACGAGTTCCGTGATCTGGCCCGTCAGTTCTGCCGGAAAGAACTGGCCCCGAACCAGCAGCGCTGGGCCGAGCAGAAAAGCGTCGACCGGGAGCTGTGGACCAAGGCTGGAGAGATTGGGCTGCTGTGCCTGTCCATCCCGGAGGAGTACGGCGGAGGTGGTGGTTCGTTCGCGCACGAGGCCGTGCTGCTGGAAGAGCAGGCCGCCAGCGGCGACAGTTGCTGGGGTGTGGGGCTGCACAACGCGATCGTGGCGCACTACCTGCTCGCCTACGGCACCGAGGACCAGAAGCGGGCGTGGCTGCCTAAACTCGCCACCGGCGAATGGGTGGGCGCCATCGCCATGACCGAACCGGGAACCGGCTCCGACCTGCAAAACGTGGCGACGAAAGCGATCCGTGACGGCGATGGCTATGTGGTCAACGGCGCCAAGACCTTCATCACCAACGGCGGCCAGGCCGACGTGGTGATCGTGGTCGCCAAGACCGATCCAACCCTGGGTGCGGAGGGCATTTCGCTGGTCGTGGTGGAAACCGACCGCGCGGGATTCCGGCGCGGACGGGTACTGGACAAGGTCGGCCTGCACGGCCAGGACACCGCGGAGTTGTTCTTCGACGACGTCCGCGTCCCGGCCACCAACCTCCTCGGCACCACCGAGGGTCAGGGCTTCCTCCAGCTGATGCAGCAACTCCCGCAGGAACGGCTGCTCATCGGCATCACCTCGGTCGCCGCCCTGGAAGCCGCGCTGGAAGACACACTGTCTTACACCAAAACCCGGCAGGCCTTCGGCCGGCAGATCTTCTCCTTCCAGAACACCAAGTTCACCCTTGCCGAGGCCGCAACCGAGGCCCGAGTGTGCCGGGTGTTCCTCGACGACTGCATCAGCCGGCACCTCGACGGCGGCCTGGACGTGGCCACCGCAGCCATGCTCAAGTGGTGGTGCAGCGACCGAGCGATGCGGGTGATCGACAACTGTCTCCAACTCCACGGCGGCTACGGGTACATGAGCGAGTACCGCATCGCCCGCGCCTGGACCGACCAGCGAGTCCAGAAGATCTACGGCGGCACCAACGAGATCATGAAGGAGATCATCGCCCGCACGCTGTAACTCGACGTTCCCCGGGACCAGGTGCGCTGAAGCCGCAGCCGCCAGGGCTTCGGCGGCCAGTGGTCGGCGTCCTGCGGACACGTGAGCGACGACCCGCCCGCACGCTCGCCAACCCGTTTCGGCTCAGCGCGACAGCGCACCCGAGCTCCGAATGCTCCGTGACCGGCTGGTGCGATGGCACACAACGCGACTGGCCGGGTTAACCGCGGCGTCTGGCCCCCGGCTCTGGTCCGTCGTCAGCGGTAGCGTAGGGGTGTGCGGGTCCGGGAGGGTTGGCCGCCGAGCACTCGGGCGGCCAGCCAGGCGAGGCGGTCGGCAGTATGGGCCGGGGACTGTGCGGGTTGCATGACGTGGCTGAGGACTGTCCGGACGATCACATCGATCACCACGCTGACCTGCTCGTGTGTGAGGTCGGGCTGGTAGGTCGTCACACGCTGCGTGAGCATCGCTGTGGTCCGGGTGATCAAGGTGTTCGCCTGGGTGGTGAGCAGCGGGAGCAGTTCGGTGTCCGCGCCGTAGGTGGCGGAGGCGATCGCACGGAGCAGGAGGTTGCCGGCGGCGAGGTCCAGCACGTCGCGCACTGCGTCGTGGATCGCTTCGACGAGGTCGGTGGGGTGGCGGTCGAAGGCGTCCCGGACAACGGCGAGGAACTGGTCGAGGTGGTGGTCCACCATGGCGTCGGCCAGCGCGGCCTTGGAGCCGATCTCGTTGTAGACGGTCTGGCGGCTGACACCGACGTGGTCGGCCAGCCGCGCCATGGTAACCGCTGACCAGCCGCTGCGAGCCGTCAGCTCGATCGCCGCAGCGATGATCGGCTGGCGGTACTGGCCGCCGACCGTCGGTTAGGTGGAGAGGGTTCTGCCCATGGCCGCCATGTTAGGCGGCTGTGGTCGTGGTGGCCGCGAACGCGACCGCTTCCGCCCACGAGCCCCGGGCCGCGACGCGTCGCCGGTACTTCATGATCTCGCGTGGCCGGTCCACGGTGAACGCGCCGACGATCCGGTCACCGCGCCGGTACAGCGCGGTGAACCCCGCCTCAGCGGGCACGGCGACCACGACCTCCTCAGCGCGTGGGGTGCCGACGAACTGGATGCGGTGGCCGTACCAGTCGGACCAGAAGTACGGCACCGGTACCAGCGGGCGTGCGGCCGCTGGGTCGAGGGCGTGGCGGGCGGCGGCCGCGCCTTGCGCCACATCGCCCGCCGCATACACACCGGGCAGGCCGGTCGCCAAAGTGGCGTCACAGATCACTGTTGCCGTCTACAGTGTGATACAACATGTCGCTAGGTCAGCTTGGCAACACGACCCGGAAAAGAGGCAAGGAAGTGGACAAGGAACAGCACTTCGAGCTGCTCCGGGAGAGTGCGGCCAAGGTCAAGGAGCTCCAGGATCGGCTCCAGAGCATTCGTGATCAAGAGGCGGCGCTACAAGCCCAGCGAGTCACAACGCTCGAAGAGCTCAAGAAGGCCCGTGACGCGCGGTTCGAACGCATGACTGCGGCGATCGAAGACAACGTCCCGAAGGCGCAGGTCGCCCGCGAACTCGGCATGGACCGCACCAACCTCTACAAGCTGCTTGAAGGCAAGGACGACAACGCCGACGCGTGACCGCGTCGCATAATCGTCTGCGCAATGCTGGCTCGCGCAGGTCAGGATCGAGGCACCCGCCTTCATGCGTAGCCATGCCACTTGCTCGGTCGACTGGCGTCGTTGAGCGCGAGGAGGCTTGCGACAGCTGGCGAAGTTCAGCGACCGATAAGGAGGCCATCCTTGAATCTGTGGCTGCAAACCGCAACAGCGTTGGTCGCGGCGATCGGTGCGTTCGTCGGCGTGAAGCTGTCGGTTCGAGGCAACGACCGTGCGACGATCCAGCGGGAGATCGCCCGCACGTCGCGAGGAGTGGTGGCGTCGCTTCACATGGGCGGCCGAGTTGACCCTCGACGAGGCGGCGGTCAAGCGCGCAGCTGGACTCCGAGTGCTCACTCAGCTAGGAGCTGTTTAGGAATTGGTCTTGGTGAGGTTGCGTAGCCAGATGTCGATGGTGGCGACGTGGAGGGTGGCTTCGTAGCGGACGGCGAGTTTGTCGTAGCGGCTGGCGATGGCGCGGTGGTGTTTGAGCTGGTTGATGCCGCATTCGACGGCGTGGCGTTGCCGGTAGTGGTGGGGGTTGAAGGCGGGTGGGCGGCCACCGGCTGATCCGCGGGCGCGGCGGTGGGCAGTTTGATCTTTGGGGGTCGGGATCGTGGCCGCGATCCCGCGTGTGCGCAGGTAGGCCCGGTTCGAGCGGGAGGAGTAGGCCTTGTCGGCCAGCACGCGCCGTGGGCGTGTGCGCGCTCGTCCAGGTCCGGGCCGGGGCACCCGGATCGCGTCCAGCACGCTGGTCATCTGAGGGCTGTCACCGCGTTGACCGGCGGTGATCACCAGTGACAACGGTTTGCGTCCTTGTTCGCAGGCCAGGTGGATCTTCGTGGTGAACCCGCCCCGGGACCGACCGAGCGCGTGGTCGCCCGGCTCGTCGCCGGGCGGTTCGACCTGCTCATCGGGTCGGCGGCGGGCCCCGGACGCGTGCTGGTGGGCCCGATTGATCGTGGAATCCACCGACACCTGCCAGTCGATCAGCCCTGCCCGGTCGGCCCATGCCCACAGCATCGTGAGAATCCAGGGCCACACGCCCTCCCGTTGCCAGCGACGGAACAACTGATAGATCGACTGCCAGTGCCCGTACCGTTCCGGCACGTCCCGCCAGGGAGCACCGACTCGTACCCGCCACCGGATCCCGTCCAGCAACTGACGCCACGTCCACTTCGGCCGACGACCTGCCACGGGTCGAGGCGGCAACACACGCTGCAACGCCTGCCACTGCCGGTCCGTCAAGTCTTTACGCGCGCCCACCGATACGCTTCC
>NZ_JACJHR010000166.1 GCF_014174495.1 Amycolatopsis echigonensis | reverse complement strand
AGGTCACCCTTCGCCGTGCTCAGCGCGAGCCCGGTCGCCGGCCGGCCGGTGTAGTCCTTGGTCCATGCGGCGTAGTCGGGGTCGTCGCCCATCACGTCCGGGGTCATCCCCATGTAGTTGAGGATGCCGCCGACGTCCATCGGCTGGATCTGGCCGGCCAGGAAGCGATCGATCAGCGTCTCGTGGTTGACGTTGTCACGGTCCTTCCACCAAATCTGGCGGCACGCGTTGGTGCAGAAGTGATAGGTCTTCCCGCCGTAGGACAGGGACCAGTCACGCACCCGCCAGGTGCCGTCGCGCGACTGGGTGGCGTTGCACGCCGGCAGGTGGCACATGCTGCACAACCACGGCAACGTCTCGGGCAGCGTCGCTTCGACGTTGTTCGCGTTGATGTTGTCGATCATGGTGTCCCACTTGCCGCCGTACACCTTCTCCCAGTTGGGGTACTTCTCCTGCAGCCACTCGCGCTCGTCCTTGCTGACCCCGGCCTTCGGCCGCCACCACAGGGTCGGGCGCCAGTACCACAGGCCCATGTGCAGCCCGTGGTGCCAGGTGTCCAGGCCACGCATGAACTCGTCCCAGAACCAGGGCTTCTTCAGCCCGTAGTCCTCGATGGTGTGGATGAACTGGTCGATGATCCACTCCTCCATGAACTCCCGGTAGGACTGCTTCCGGTGTTCCAGAGGGGTGTAGTAGTCCATCGCCGGGCCGGTGAGCGCGGCGAACGCGCGAGCGGAACCCCAGAAACTGCGGTCGATAACCCATTGCGCGCGCACCGGGTCGTGCTCGACCAGGATCTCCATGGTCGGCCCGCCCTGCTGGGAGTGCCTGGCCTCGTCGGTCTGGATCGACGAAATCATGTTCGCGAAGTTGACGTCGCCGGACTCCAGCGCGTCGGCCGACAGCGCGACGAACTGGAGGTTGGTGAAGCCGGTCTCGAAGGTGAACGGCAGCTCGATCGCCAGGTCGACCACGTTCGGCGAGATCATCATGTTGTCGAAGAGGTTCCGCAGCGCGATCGGCACCCAGTCGTTGGTGTGGAAGGTCTTCTGCGTCCAGTCGTACTGCGGGTCCTTGCCGACGAACTCGTGCCCGAAGAAGGTGGTGATCTGCGCGTGGCGCAGCTCGTCCAGCTGACCGAAGGTCGCCATGTTGCGCCAGGCCCCGTTGAGGCCGAACCGAGCCATCTTCAGCTCGCCGAGGACCGCGGCGTACTCGACGAGGGCCACCCCGCCGAAGTGCATCTTGGTGGAGGATTTCCAGCCCTCGTCCAGGTTGTCGAAGGCGGTGGACCGCTGCAGCGCCGCCTTCACCGCGTACGCCGAGGCTTCCTTCTCACGCTGTGTCGCGACGTACTCAGGGTAGGTGACCTTGTAGTTCTCCTCCCAGGACAACCACGCCTCACGCGGCACCTTGCCGGTACCGCTGTGCCACTCCGGGAACACCGCCTCGTCGTCAACGTAGCGGAAGGTCCAGTCGACGTCACGAACGAAGTGCTGCCACTCTTCGCGTTTCAGCAAGGTCATTTCTCCGAGATTCCTTTCACTGCGCTGTGCAAGAAGGGGATTGTCAGTCGACTTCGAGGTGGCCGAGCTGGCGATTGATTCCGGCCCCATTCCAGTAAGCCTTGATCTTGTCGATGAGGCCGTTCTCGTCGACGTGGAAGATGAACAGGTGTGGCTCGCTGAACCTGCCACCCTTCGGTGCGGCGAACCCCCACGGGGACTGCTGTGTTCCGCCGATGTCGCACATCACAACGACATCGCCCTTGTCATTGGCGTCGATGCTGTGGACCACGTTGAACAGATCGGGAAAGGAGTTGATCAGGCCGCTCCAGATGACCTTGCCGACGGTGCGCACCTTGCCGTCCCCGCGCAGCACCCGCTGCTTGCCCCACACCTCGTACGGGATATAGGAGAAGTCGGCGTTGTCGGTGCACATCTCGGTCATCGTCTCGACGTCGTGGCGCGAGTACGCCTCGAAGAACGCGGCGACCACATCGGCGGGGGACGTGAGCTCTCGGGTTGCTGGTTCCGTGGTAGTCATGGGAGTCCTCACACAATCGCGATCTGGTCGAGTCGTTTCACGGCAAGGCGGCGGTAGAGCTGGTTCTGGCACCAGTAGACGTGGATTCCGACGATGTGGTCACCGTCCACTGTGAACCGCCACGCCTGGTCGACGTCCAGGTGCTTCTCCTGGTTGACCGCGCCGGCGTAGTCCGCGGCCTGGGTGCCCTCGACCTTGAGTTCCGCGGTGACCACCGAGCCGGTTTCGATGACGTCCTTGATCACCAGGTGCAGATCGGGGAATGCGGTGACGATGTCCGTCAGCGCGGTGCGGATGTCGTCGAAGCCGCCTTCTCGGACATCGAGGGGAAAGATCTCCACTCGGACTGACTTGTCCACAACAGACAGTGCTGCCTCGACATCCCTGAGCTGGAATGCGTTGAGGAATGCCCTGACGGTCTGTTCCGGCGTAGTGTTCACAATCCCTTGCTCCTCACGGGGAATCGACTTGCGTTTGAAGAGCTTCATCGGATCTGGAGTGCCTTGAGGACAGCGTCCGCGGTGGCCTCGGTCGATGCGGGGTTCTGACCGGTGATCAGATTGCGGTCGACCACCACATGCGAGACCCACGCGGCCGGGCCGTCGTCGAACACCGCGCCGGCGTTCTTCAGTGCGGTGTCCACGTACCACGGCAACCCGAGCTTGCCGGGGGCCGTCTGGTCCTCCTCCTCGTCGGTGAAACAAGTCATGCGGTAGCCGTCGAACAGCCACTGCCCGTCTTCCCGCTCCGGCGCGGACAGCAGCAGGGCGGGGCCGTGGCACAGCGAGGCGATCGGCGCGGTCTTCTCGTGCAGGATCGTCAGCAGGCGGGCGACGTGCGGGTTGTCTGCGAGGTCGACCATCGGCCCGTGCCCGCCTGGGGCGAACACGGCATCGAACTCGGCGAGCTGCTCGTCGGTCAGATCGGCCAGGGAAACGGGATTGCGGAAGCCCGGAATGGCATCGAGTCGCCTGCGGCGCTCCGCGGCGAGCGCCCGGCTCGCCTCGTCGAGCTCGTCGACGGCCGCCTGGATCTCCGCACGGGACAGACCGCCGTCGATACCCTCCTCCACCATCACGTCGATCAGCTGGCGGTCCTCCCGCCACGCGATCTTCGCCGCCTTGCTGACCAGCGCATGCGCGTCGCTCGCCGACATCCCGCGCTCCTTGAGTCGCGCCGCGATCCGGCGCGCCGCGACCAGACCCTGTTCGGTCATATGGTGCAGCGTCACCCGGACGTCGTCGGGATCCTGGTGGAACGTACGGGTGACGGAGGCGAAGTAGTCCTGGTCCTCTTCGGGATAGTGGAAGAAGTTCTCGAGCCCGTACGGGTCAGCGAAAGGCTCGCGGCCGTCCGGGGTGACCACTACGACGTCGGCGCCCGCGGCAACAAACCGTTCGTACGGTTTCAAGGCTTCTTCGGCGAAGTAACCGGTGGGATGCAGTGTGCCGTCTGCGAGTTCGATCTCGCGAGCACTCGAGACCAGGTAAGCGATACGCGGCATGTCAACTCCAGGTGAACGGCTGGTTATCGAAGACCGTGGCGGAACGGTACCCAGCGTGTGATCCGGCTCGCATCGAAGATTCCTACGAGAGTTGTGCGGATTCCGACACGGTTGGGATGGGTGTGTGGATTCCTGCTGATCTCTGCAAGATTCAGCCGAAGGAGCTGACCGTTCAGGTTCGCCGCGATTAGGGTCATAGCATGTTTCCGCGTGCGTGGCGCCGCGGAAACCTCATCACATCCGACGCAGAGAGGCATTCCATGACGCGCGTACTGTTCGCAGTGTCCGGAAAGGACTACTGGACGCTGGCCGACGGCACCCGGCACTCCTGCGGTTTCTGGCCCGAGGAGCTGGCCGTTCCGCACCAGGTCTTCCGCGCCGCCGGTTTCGACATCACGATCGCCACCCCTGGCGCCGCCGTCCCGACGGCGGACGAAGCCGGTTTCACCGCGGCCATGAACGGGGGTTCGGAAGAGCCGGGCAAGCGATTCCGCGCATACCTCGACAGCATCGCCGCCGAGCTCAACTCGCCGGTGGATCTGGACGAAGTGGACGCCGGCGACTTCGACTTCGTGTTCGTCCCCGGTGGACACGGGCCGATGGAGGATCTTGCCGTGTCGGAGAAGTTCGGCGCGCTCGTCCGCAACTTCACCGACGCCGGGAAAGCGGTCGCGGCCGTCTGCCACGGCCCGGCCGCCCTGTTGCCGGCCAAGGACGACAACGGAAACTGGCTGTTCGCGGGCCGTCGGGTCACCGGCTTCAGCAATGTCGAGGAGGGGCAGGTCGGCTTCGCCGACAAGGCCCCGTGGCTGCTGGAAGACCGGCTCATCGCCAGCGGCGGCAAGTTCGAGAAGAGTGGCGGCCCATGGGAACCGCACGTGGTGGTGGACGGGAACCTTTACACCGGACAGAATCCGGCGGCCTCCGAGCCGCTGGCGGACCAGCTCGTCAAGGCGCACAGCGCGGTGCTGGAAACCGCGAAGTAACGCGGATCGCTTCCGCCGTCACGAGGCCGTGCTTGTGGGGCACCCTGCCGCCCCACGAGCACGGCCTCTCGTCGTCAGCCCTTCTGGATTCGCAGCTCATGACCGAGCGACTGCAGATCGCAGTACGCACGCGGGGTCGCGCCGAACCGGTCGCGGAACTCATTGATGAAATGGGATGCGCTCGAATAGCCGACCGCCCGCGAGATCTGCGTTACGCTCAGCTTGTTCTCGATCAGCAACTCCCGCGCGCGGTTGAGCCGCATCTCTTTCACGAATTGGTAAGGCGACTTACCCGTGACGTCGCGGAAGAGATGAGAGAACGCGGACGGGCTGAGTGAAACCTGCTCCGCCATGTCGCTCACCGTCAGGGGCTCGGACATGTTCTTCCGCACGTAGGAGATGACCTCGCTGACCGGGTTGCTGGCGGCCTGGGTGGCGGCGATCTCCAGCAGCCGGGAGTACTGCTCCGCCTGCAGCACCCGGTAGACCATCTCCTGCAGGTAGACCGGCGCCAGCACCCGCCGGTCGGCCCCGGTGTGCGTCGCACGGAGGAACCGCATCGCCGCGCCCATCAGGTTACGGTCGAGCGCGGTGACGAACGCGCGCTCCGGCTTGCTCTCCACCGGCCGCCCGAAGGTCGTGGTGCGGCGGTCGAGGATGTCCGACGACACCCGCCGGACCAGGGTGGGATCGATCTGCAGGACGAAGGACAGGAAGGGCTTGGCCGGGGTGGCTTCGAGGATCTCGGCCTGGAAGTGCTGGCTGCTGCTCAGCACCAGGTAGTTGAACGGGTCATAGAAGTACTGCTGCCCGTCGACCGTGACGCATTTGCGCCCCTGCGCGATGATGCACAGCGACAGCGACTTGACCTCGGCCCACTTCGGCGCGGCCGGGTGCGTGAAACGATAGAACGTCAGCCCTGGCCATCCCCCGTTATTGCCGCCGAGCTCCGGGGCACGGGATCGGATCTCGGTGAGCAGGTCACCCGAGGTGTGGATCTCGTCGAGCTGACGAAGCATTTCGGTCATGTCGGCATCTCCCGTGGTGTCGATCATCGAGCCCGGCGTCCGATCGAGGAGTAGCCGACTGGGGCTGCGAGTGCCGCGCTCGGTTCGGCCGGGGCCAGTGCCGCGTGCGACTCGGCGGGGGCCAGCGATACCGCGCTCGGTTCGGCCGGAGCTACCAGCGCCCCACCACGCGGCTGGGCCGAGGCCGGTGCCACGCCGTACCGCTCACCTGCAGGTACCAGCGCCGCTGCGTACGGCCCGGTCGGGACCACCTCCGTCGCCACGTGCGGCTCGACCGGAGCTACCAGCGCCGCGCCGTATCGCTCAGCGCTCGCCCTAGCCGCCTGAGCAGGCAATTCGAGCTCGACCGGTAGTCCAATCACCGCATTCCTCCCCATGCAGGTTCCCGGTGCGCACCCCATCCCGTGCGGCACTGATCGACATTACGGCTGGCCGGGGACCGCGATGATGTGGATTCCTGCTGAGTTCGTGCGGATTCCGACTGGATCGCCGTTGGCGGGGATTGGCCGTGGGGCGAGGCGTTGCACCGGACGTCGGGTGCCAGGCGGTATCGGCGTTCTGGGAGAGGGATGGTTGAGTTTCGGGCACGCCTTCGGCGCACCGGTGGGGATTCGCGCTCGTATGCTCATCATGGCGGGGTGGCTGGTGGCGCGAATTCCCACCGGATCGCATGCCCGGTCACCCTAAGTACCGGCGCTCGTTGCGGAAATCCACCCAACGGGCGGTACGCCAGTCGACCCCGCCCGCCGCCACGGCCGCGACGTCCAGTTGATGGACCAGTGCGAGGGCATGGTCACCCTCACCTCAGACCAACCGGTGGCGGTGGGGGCGGCGACCTATGGGCGGGTCGATGCCGAAGCCCGCCGCCGCAAACCCAGCGAATCAGACAAAACCCGCACACCACCTGCACCCACACCCGAACCCGCGCCCGACGCCAAGCCCGACAACGAACCACCACCCTTCTAACACTCCACGCCGAGCAACGTTGATGCATTCTCCCGCTGTCCGATCGGGAATCCCAGTCACCGGCGCCGGACACGTGGTCGCCAACGTCGGACACCCGGTCACCGACGCCGGACACCCGGTCACCATCGTCGGACACGTGGTCACCACCCCCGAATCGGCCGGGTGCATGCGGATCGGCCGGATGCCGGCAAGCCACGACCGGACACGGAGGGCGCCAAGCGCCGAAAGCGGTCCGGCTGCTCCCGCGTTCCCTGCGGGAGCAGCCGGATCACACCTGCTCATCCCCGGGTGAGTCGGCGCACCTTCTCCTCGTCGAGTGTCACCCCGAGGCCGGGACCGTGCGGTACGTGCAGGTGCCCGTCCCGGTAGTCGAGCGGCTCGACGAGCAGCTCCTCGGCCATCAGCAGCGGCCCGAACAGTTCGCTGCCGAAGGTCACCGACGGGGTGGCGCAGCACAGGTGCAGCCCGGCGACCGTGCCGATCGGCGATTCGATGGCCGTGCCGCCGTGGCACGGTATCCCGGCCGCGGTGGCGACCGCGGCGATCCGCTGGGTCACCGTGAAACCGCCGGACTTGGTGACCTTCAGCGAGAAGATGTCCGCCGCGTTGGCCTTGACGATGCGCAGCGCGTCCTGTTCGCTGCGCAGGCTCTCGTCCGCCATGATCGGGATCTCCAGGAGCTGGGCGAGCCGGGCCGCCCCGTCGATGTCCCAGGCCGGCAGCGGCTGCTCGATGAGCTCGACGCCGGCGGCCTGCAGCCGCGGAAGGTAGCGGGTGGCGGTCAGCTCGTCCCATGCCGCATTGATGTCCACCCGCAGGCTCGCCCGGGAAGCCAGCGCCGAGGCGACCTTTTCGATCCGCTCGACATCGGCCTCCGGATCCTGCGAACCCATCTTCAGCTTGAAACTGGCGTGCTTCCCGGCATCCAGCTTGCCGGTGGCCTCCTCGATGATCTCGTCCGGCCGGGCGGCACCCAGCGCCCAGGTGACCGGGACACGGTCCTGCGCGAGCCCGCCGAGCAGCGCGTACACCGGCAACCCGACGGTCCTGCCCCAGGCATCGAAGAGCGCCACCTCCACCGCGGCCTTGGCGAACCGGTTCTCCGCGACCAGCCGGTCCATGGTGGCGCGCAAGGCCGGCACCTCGGCGACGTCCCGACCGACGAGCAGTGGCGCGAGGTACCGGTCGATGACGACCTTCATCGTCTCCACCGATTCCCCGCCCCACCATGGGCCGCCGGGAACGACACCTTCGCCGATCCCGACGGCACCGTCCACGGTTCGCACCCGGACGAGCACCACGCTCTGGTGGTCGATCTGTGTCACCGAGAACTTGTGCAGCCTTCGAAGTGGGATGTCCACAATGTCCGCGGTCACCGACTCGATGCGAGCCGTGTTCACAGGGTTTCTCCTCTGTTGTGCGGTGGCAGGAAGGTTCAGGCCGGATCGAGTACGAAGTCGTAGTCCTGGTGCAGT
>NZ_JACJHR010000165.1 GCF_014174495.1 Amycolatopsis echigonensis | reverse complement strand
CCCTTCGCGCGGCGGCGCTGCGACATCGCTGCGTCGACTTCGATGTACGGGTCTCCGGCGTAGCGGGTTCGAGCTGCCTTCAAGAGTTCGTCGACGTCTGCCGGAGGATTCTTTTCCTCAACGAGACGGCCGAGCAGACGCAGCGCCACGCCGGGCTTGCGTTCATTGCTGTCGAGGCATTCGCGGATGTTGGAGATGGTCTGCTTCACCGCATCGTCTGCGAGGCTTTCGAGCTTCATCTGCCGGGCGATGTCCAGTGCGCGGATCACCGCGCGCGCACGGTAGAGCGAGTCCCAGTTTGCGCCGCCTAGCTCGAGGTATGCGGAACAGGCCTGCTCGGCGTGCTTGTGCTTGGGTTGTCGGCCGAGAGTGAAAAGAAGATCGTGCAGGCGCGCACGAACTGAAGCCGTCGTGGCGACTGCTGCGACGCTCGCCCAGAGGTCGGCCACGGTCGACGGCAGTTGGGCGAGGGGCATCAAGTGCGCGGTGTGGAACACGGGGTTGCTGTTTCCGTCGACGCGATCCTGCAGCCGGTAGTCGAAGGCGACTGCGACGGTGTCGACGTCCGCGGCTTCCCGCTTGTCCGTGAGCGCGGAGGAGATTTCGTACCAGCCGCGCTTAGCGCCCGCGGCAGCGGCGTCCGCGAGGCCGGCGAGTTGCACGATCCTTTTCGAGGACAGATCGAATTCTGGATATTCCTGCGGCGTATTCGACGTCATGCGGATTCTGCCCCTCGCATACCAGACTGTCGTGGCATTTTTTTAGGCCGCGTTTCCGTGTCCGGGGTTTCTAGTTACTGTTTACTACGACGATATCCGCGCCAGCACGCTCGAGCGTGACCTTGACGTTGTCCGCTTGCTCCCAGTTGACGCGAGTGAGCAGCGGACATGGTGCCGATTCGACGAGCTCTTTCGCTTCCTTGAGCCCCAGTCCGTTCACGCACTCGCGGACGACCTTGATCACCTGGATTTTTCTGTCACCGGGGTCGGCGAGGACGACGTCGAAGCGGCCGGTGCGGTTGATCGGGTTGTGCTGTGCCGGGAGTTCGTCGAGGTCGACGGCGTCGATGAGGGCTGCGAGGTCTGGCTCGTCGGAGGTGGACCGGGCTGCGAGCTGCTGACTCGGACCGGTCGTCCTGAGCCGGAGTTCGTCGCTGGCGTCGTTGACGATCGTGGCCGCGTCGGCGATGTCCCATTGGACGCCGTTCAGCGCTTCCCTGGTGAATCGAGCGGCGAGGATCGCTTCGGTGCGCACGTGCCCGTAGGCGTCGGGTGGGGTGGTGCGCAGCGCGATGATGCGCTGGCTGAGCAGTCCGGGTGCGACGGCGAACGCTTCTCTCGCTGTCGTCAGGACGTAGCCGCAGACCATCAGCGTGTAGAGGTCGGCGAGTTCGCGCTTGGTCAGCTTCTTCAACGAGAGGTTCCCCGCCGCCGTCGTTGTGGGACAACGTTCGGGGAGCGCGGAGGGACTCGGAACCAGGACCGCGATGGACGCTTCGCCGTCCTCGACGCCGATCGGTGCGGCGGCGGCATCGTTGTCCTCGAAAGCTTCGGCGAGCGTGCCCATGACGACGTCCGGATCGTTGTCGAGCAACCGTTGCCACAGCCCGTCGAGTTCGGCCTGCTGCTGGTCGCGGAGCCTGCGATGCTCCTCGCGAAGAGCGGCCAATTCGGCCTGCGCTGCTTGCTCGCCGGCGGCCTTCGCCTGCTTGCGTGCTTGGCGTGCGAATACGCCGATGCCGGACAAGCTGGATTTCCGATGCCGCTCGAAGATCTCGCGCTCGTCCGGGTCGGCTGGCTCCGCGGCGACGGGGCGTCGAGCTTCGGGGAAGGCCGGTCGATGCAGGGTGAGGATGGCTTGCAACGCCGAGGCCAGTGCTTCGGCCTGCTGGGCCTTGACCGCGGCCGCGAGCGACCTGGACGACGTCGCGGTGGAGGTTCCGCGGGCAGGCGTTCGCCGGCTGCCGCCGAGTGACGTGGAGAACCCCACCGGGCCGACGCCCGTCGAGATGCTCGCACGACCGCCGCCGACGTGGACCCGGGCGGCTCGTGGCCCGACGCTGGCCCGCAGCCCTCGGCTGGATGCCCTGATGCGCACGCCCGGAGCCAATTTCACTGAGAAGCCCATCCCCAGTACCTCCCTGCCTGTGCGGTTGCCTGCTACGACGCCGCAGGGACGGATAACTCGTCGTTGCCGCGGGCCAACTGCCTGCTGGTGCGCCATTCCTGCGCTTCGGGCTCCTCGACGTAGTCGACGAGGTTGTCCTTCAGCCCCAGGTCTTCGAGGATCGCGAGGATCTCGGATGGAGTAGCGTAGAAGAACTCGCGCCGAAGGTTGACCCGGTTGACGCGGCGGTCGGCGAGGTGCTGGTGCAGCCGTGTTTCGAGGCTCACCGCGTCGGCGTCGAAGATCTTGGCGTGGACGTCGAACCTGAACGGGACCGAGGCGTCGCCGAGTTCGCGGACGCGTTCGAGCGGATCGAGCCGCCGGGTCAAGCCGATCTTGACGACACCGTCGCCGAAGGAGCCGACGTTGGAGATCACGTAGACCCAGCCGGTGCGGATGTTCGCCTCGCGTTCCTCGACGCCTCTGATGGCGTCGCCGATCTCGTCCAGTTTGGCCTGTGCTGCTTCGGCTTGCTGGTCGTCGCCGGACTCGGCCCACTTCTGCAGGACGTTACGCCAGTGCGCTTCTTCCTTCGCCAGCCTGGCTTTTTCGCGCTCGAACTCTCGCTGAGCCTGCTGTTCGTCCCGTTGGCGTTCCCGTTCGGCGCGGATGCGTTCCTTTTCTTCTTCGACCTTGGCGAGGTGGTCGGCGGTGAGTTCGAGTTCTTCGAGCCGCAGCCGGTGATAGCTGGGGGAGATGTTGATGTTCATGGTCTTGCCGAGGCGCGAGATGATCTCGCGGGTCTTGCTCAACCGGTCCTTGGCGGAGTCGAGCCGGTAGGGGCGCATGGATCGCACGCAGTTGTCGGCTTCGGCGTTGTAGGCGCGCAGCATCAGTTTGGAGAAGTCGCGGACCATGCGCTGGCCTTGGACAGCGGAACCGTTGACCGTCCAGTCGGTGCTGGCGGTGATCGCGTGGTTGTTCTTCGCGGAGACTTTGATGGAGTCCTTCAGCCGCTGCAGCGCTGCTTTGTAGGCGACGGCGTCGGCGAGCCGGTGCCGGAACTCGTAGATTCCGGCCTCCTGGAGCAGCGCGATCTCCTCGGTCTCGACGATTTCGCCGCGGATCGACGCGAGCTTCGCGGATGCCTCGTCGACCTGCCGCTGGATCGAGGCAAGGTGGGCTTTCGCGCCGTCCCGGTCCTGTACCTGTGTGTCTCGCTGCTTCTGCGCCTCTTGCTCGAGTTCGGCGAGAGTCTGGCGCATCTGCCGGATTTCTCGCTCGGCCTCCAGAGCGTCCCGGCCGCGGAGTTGTGCGTATTTGGTCTTGAGGTCCGTCAGTTCCGCGTTCAATGAAGCGTTGTGTGCGCTGAGTTCACGGACTTGTGAGACGGCTTGGTGGAACTTGGCGGTCTCCGCGGCCAGTTCGGCTTCGAGTTCCCGAGCCCGTTTCCGGGAGCCGAACAACCCGGGCTTGCCCGATGCGGGAGCGGGACCTGCTTGGGGCGGTTCCGTTTCAGATTGCGGGTCGGCTTCGAGCGTCCACAGCTGCCAGAACTTCGGCGGCGCGGGCCAGTCGGCTGGCGGCTGCCAGCCAGGCGGAGGCGTCCAGCCGACGGGGACGGCCGGCCAGTTCGGTGGCGGATTGAACCGATATCCCATATCGCTGCCCTCCGCTGTTCACGATCACAGCAGGAGTCGCGACTCCGCGAGATCGTGTTACATCGTCAGACCCCGCTTGTCTCGAGGCCGAGGAGCCCCTACCGAAGGCCGAATTTTCTTTCCAGGGCTTCGACGGCGTTGCTGTAGGCGGAACGGCCCGGGTCCGCGACCCAGATGCCCCCGAATGCCGGGACGAACCCCAGCGACGCCCAGGTGCGGCGGACCTTGTCGAGAGCCGGTTCGAAGACGCTGGCGTCTCGGAGGAGGCTGCGGTCGAGGTCGATCGGGAAGGGCTGGACGGCGATGAGGCGCGGGTCGCTGCAGATCCAGCGGAGGACACGGGCAGTAAGCAAGCGTCCGATGCCGCCGAGACCGCGCCAGGCGGGCGCGAGACGTACCCGGTCGACGATGACGACGTGGGTGCCGAAGGCGTGGGTCGTGCTCTGGAGGCGGTCGTCGAGACCGAGGAACCCGTACTCGTCGCGGTTGCCGAACAGCGGGATGAACTTGGCGTAGTCGGAGCTGCGCGCGTCCAGGGCGTCGAAGATTCCGTCGACGTGCTGCAGGTCGATGGTCAGGCCGCTGGCTTCGAGAATGTTGACGTCGACGTAGCCTTGCGTGTCGGGTTTCGCCGAGAGGGTGGCGTTCTCGGAGAAATACCATTGATCGGCAGGGTCGTCTTCGTCCGACGACACCGTCATCCCGGCGGTGGCCCACCAGTCTGATGTTCCTGGGTCGGTCAGGTCGCTGCCCGCGAGGTGCGCGTGGCTGTCGAACCGTAGTTCCAGGAATTCGAGTTGATCGAGCAACTGTCCTGAATCCACGCTGTCGGCGGGTGAGGGTGCCATGTTTCGGTCTTACCGCTGTCGCGTTGTCGGTTCAAGGTGGTTGCAGTGTCGGCGTTTACCCGCGAGGAACGGACCCGGGTTGGCTCCTCGCCCGTTTCGTTGATCCGCAAAGCCCTTAGCTGCCAAGGTCAACGAACAACTGCACCGCATGGTCGAGGACCATCCCGACCGCTTCGCCGCGTTCGCCACGCTGTCGGCCACCGCCACCGCCACCGACGCCGCCGTGGCCGGACTGGAGCGCGCCGTCGGCGAACTGGGCTTTGTGGACGCGACGCTCAGCGGCCGGTTCCTCGACGACCCGTTGTTCACTCCGGTCCTGGAAACCGCGGCTCGGCTCGACGTACCGATCTACCTGCGCCCGGCGACGATCAACCAGATCCGAACCACCGGCGACTACGGCTGACATTACGAGGCATCGCTGCACGCGCTGCGGATGATCCTCGGCGGAGTGTTCAACCGACTGCCCGGACTCAAGCCGGCCCTCGGCCACCTCGGGGACGGCGTCCCGTTCCACCTGTCCCGTATCGAAGATAAGCTCCCGTCCGCGACCTCTGGACTGCCCAAGCCGGTCGCCGACAACCGCCACGCCCGCGACTGGTTCGACCGGCTTGCCCTCGATCCCGAAGCGCGCGAGAAAGTCGCGCACGGGCACGGTCGATCAACTGCTCGGGCTGCGCTGAGCCCTGCGTCAGCCGCTGGCAGCAGGCGAGGGCTTTGTGTCGTGCGGAATTGCTTCGGCCCAGCCTCCTGTCGCGCGTTCACGGGCCTGAAGTAGGAGCGACAGTGTTGGCGCTGGCCAAAACCAGCAGTTCGGCTCCGGCTTTGACGACGGACGAATACGACAGGTTGAGGAGCAATTCGAGCCGCCGGAAGCGCAGAAGTTCCGCACTCATCACCTTCTTCTCCTCTGCGGCACGCAGATGCCGATACACCGACTCGGTGAGATGAGGTTGGACGATGACGACCTCGCGTTTGTCGGATTCGCTGAGAACTCGGAGGCTGTCGATGAACTCGTCGCGCCCAGTCACGGCCTTCCCGTCGACCCAGCTCGCTTTGCCCGTCGCACTGGCCGTCAGCCGGCTGATGAGCAATCCCTGTCGAGGAAGATCAAGTTCTTCGATGCTTGCGCGGCGACGACCTCGTAGGCGGACGTCGAGACGCGCCGACCTGGCGCGTTGCTTTCAGCGCCCTTGACGTGGATGAGCCTGAGAGGGGTCTGCCCAGACTTCGGTTGACACCGGGGCTGACTGTTTCTCAGGCCGCTGACGTGGCCGTGTAGATGGTCTCAAACTCGACTGGGGTGAGCTTGCCCAGGGTGCGTTGGCGGCGTTTGCGGTGGTATTTCGTCTCGATCCAGGACACGATCGCCAACCGGAGTTCCTCGCGGGTGCGCCACCGCCGGGTATCGAGAACATTCTTCTGCAGCAACGAAAAGAACGACTCCATCGCAGCGTTGTCACCACACGCCCCGACCCGCCCCATCGACCCGGTCAGCCCATGGCCGTGCAGCAGACGCCGATAGGCTCCCGACCGGAATTGAGCGCCGCGGTCGGAGTGGACGACGACATCGTGCGGGTCGCGCAGCGCGATCGCGTTCCGCAGCGCGCTGACGGCGAGTGAGGCCCGCATGTGCGCGGCGATGGAGTATCCGACGATCTTGTTGGAGTAGCAATCCTTGACCGCACACAAGTACAGCTTGCCCTCTCCGGTGGAGTGCTCGGTGATGTCGGTCAGCCACTTCACGTTCGGTGCGGTGGCTGTGAAGTTCCGGCGGACCAGGTCGTCGTGCACCGGTGGCCCCGCCTTACGGGAACGGCCTTTCTTCTTGGCGTGCAGGGAGAAGATCTGCTGCATGGAGCAGATCCGCCACACCCGGTTCTCCGAGGCGGTGAAACCCCGGCGAGCGAGCTCGTCGGCGATGAACCGGTACCCGTCGGCCGGGTCGTCGGCATGAATCTCGAGGGCGGCGTTGATCAGCTGCGCGTCGTCCCAGTCCCGCTGCGAGAACGGGGCTGCGCACCATTGGTAGTAGGCCTGCCGGGAGATACCCAGCACCCTGCACGTCACCGCGACCGGCACCCTGATCGGGGCGCCGGCCGCGGCCAGTTCACGGACGAGCGGGAAGGCTATTTTCCCGGCAGGTGGCCCTGCGCCAGGTAAGCCGCAGCCTTGCGCAGGACCTCGTTCTCCTGCTCTAGCAGCCGGTTGCGCTTGCGCAACTCCCGCAGCTCAGCGGACTCGTCGCGGGTCACACCGGGCCGGGCGCCGTCTTCGACGTCGGCGGCGCGCAGCCAGTTGGCCAGGCACGATTCGGAGATCCCGAAGTCCTTGGCGACCTGCTTCAACGGGGCCTCGCCGCGGCGGGCCACCGCGATCACGTCGTCGCGGAACTCGCGGGGGTAGGGCTTGGGCACGATGACATCCTTCCAGGCGAGGCCTCAGCCTCACACGTGAGATGTCAACCAAACCCTGGGCAGACCCGAGTCCCGTCCGGCCCGATGTGGAGGAAGTCCGCGATCTCGCCGGCACCGTCGTCGCAGATCAGCCACCCGTCGTTGTAATGCCGGGAGACCCAGTGGAAGAGAGAGTTGTCCCCGTCGGCGCCGATGCGGTGGTGGATCTCCGTGCTGGACAGCAGGCCGAAAGGTTTTTCCTGGTCCACTTTGGTGTTCTGGAAGTCCATGAAGCGCCAGTTCTGGAACGGCACCACCCGGGACTTCCGTTTGCAGATGCGCCCACCGGAGTAGACATGTCCAGACTCATAGTAGACGGAAAGCAGTTCGCTGGATTCGACAGCGTCGAGGACGCGGCGGGCCGCGGCCGGCACGGTGGGCTCGCCGCTGAATCCGGCGTTGAGGCGGAAACCGTGCTCGGTATCCGGAGGTCCGTGAGGGGGAGGCGGATTCACGTGGTGGTTGCAACACCTGGTGTTTGTTGGTGTGAGAGTAGTCGTGCGAGGGTTTCGGCTGGGGTGTGCCAGCCGAGGGTCTCGCGGGGGCGTCCGTTGAGTTCGGCGGCGACGCGGGCGAGGTCGTCGGTGGTGTGGCGGGACAGGTCGGTGCCTTTGGGGAAGTACTGGCGCAGCAGGCCGTTGGTGTTCTCGTTGCTGCCGCGCTGCCAGGGCGAGTGGGGGTCGCAGAAATAGATCTCCAGCCCGGTGTCCAGCGTGATGGTCTTGTGGTGGGCCATTTCGGTTCCCTGGTCCCAGGTCAGCGACCTGAGCAGCAGCGGCGGCAGGGTCTGGATCGCTTCGGTCATCGCGGTCGCGACCGCGGCTGCGTCCCGCCCGTGGGGCAAGGCCACCAGGACCGCGAACCGGGTCGAGCGTTCGACCAGCGTCCCGATCGCGGACTTGTTGTCCTTGCCCAGGACCAGATCGCCCTCCCAGTGCCCGGGGACCGCGCGGTCGGCGGCCTCGGCGGGCCGCTGGCTGATGTTGGCCATGTCCCGGATCCGGGCCCCGGACCGCCGCTGCCGTGCCCGGGCCCGGGCGCGGGGGATCCGCAGCGCCCGCCCGGTCCGCAGCGCCTGTGCCAGTTCCCGG
>NZ_JACJHR010000164.1 GCF_014174495.1 Amycolatopsis echigonensis | reverse complement strand
AGTCACGCTCGTAACGTTCATCACGGAATGCAAGGACCGGTTCGGAGTCGAGCCGATCTGTACCACGCTGACCGAGTTCGGTGTGAAGATCGCTCCGTCCACTTACTATGCGGCTTTGACGCGCCCGAAGTCGGCGCGGGAGGTGCGTGATGAGGAATTGAAGAAGGAAATCCAGCGCGTGTATGACGAGAATTACCAGGTTTACGGCGCCCGGAAGATTTGGCGGGAATTGCGGCGTGAAGGCGTCGCGGTGGGGCGGTGCCGGGTGGAGCGGCTCATGCGGAACATGGGCCTGGCCGGCGCTGTTCGTGGGAAGACGGTCCGTACCACCGTGTCCGACAAGGACGGTGTCCGAGCCCTGGACCTGGTGAAACGCCAGTTCACGGCGGGCGCGCCGAATCGGTTGTGGGTGGCGGACTTCACCTACGTGTCCACCTGGGCGGGCACTGTGTATACCGCGTTCGGGATTGACGTGTTCTCCCGAAAAATCGTCGGGTGGACGTGCAGCATGTCCAAGGAAACAGACCTAGTCCTCGACGCCATCGACGCCATCGAAATTGGCTTGCGGGACAGATCGTACCAGTGGAAGGAAGGTGAGGACAAGCTGGTTCATCATTCTGACGCGGGCAGTCAGCTTGAGATCAATCGGTCGTCGCAACACCGGCTTGCTGGAGCGACAATAGCTGATCGTTGAGGGCTTCGGCAGGCGTCTTCCAGCCAAGTGCCTTGCGGGGCCTGCTATTGAGAGCGGCAGCAACGGCGTCGAGTTCGTCACGGCTCCAGCGGGACAGATCGGTGCCCTTGGGAAAGTACTGGCGCAGCAAGCCGTTCGTGTTCTCGTTGGTGCCGCGTTGCCAGGGACTGTGCGGGTCGGCGAAGTAGACCTTGATGCCGGTATCGATGCGCAGCCGGGCGTGCTGGGCCATCTCCTTTCCGCGATCCCACGTCAACGACCGCCGCAGCGGTTCGGGCAGCGTGGCGATGGCCGAGGCGATCGCGTCCCGGACGGCCTCGGCGCCGCGGCCGGCGAGAGCGGGACCGTTGTGCACTCGCGGTTCGACGCCGTGACCGTCCATGCGAGGCAGGTGAAGCAGCATCGTGAACCTGGTGCTCCGGTCGACCAGCGTGCCGATCGCGGAGCTGCCCACGCCGATGATCAGTCGGGTAGCGGGGACGCATTACTGCGTCCCCGCCCCCTCAGAACCGTGCAAGCAGCTGTTCACCGCACACGGCTCAAGCAAGCCCCAAGGGCTCGGGGTCAGGAGAAGGCGCGGGATTTGTCGGCCTGACGGCTCCAATCCGTCGCCGACAAAGGGTGTGAAGGAGACGGAGCCTGTGATCGTCCGGCGAGTCATCGTCTGTGAAGGCGATGTACTGCTTGGAGATCGCCTTCCTGATGACGGCCCGCCACGTTTCCCATTCGTGGGGGCTTCGTGGCGGGTGATCGGCGTGCAACAGAAGTCCTCCGCAGGTCGGGCAACTGAGGTTCCGACTTGTATGTGGCTACCGGTTGGACAGGTTGGATGATCACTGGCCGTAGTCTGCCGGAGGTGTCGGGTTGGGCTCGCTCGTGAGGTTCCTGCCGCCCGGATGGGTTGGCTCGCCGGGGGTGTGTGGCCTGGCTCGGCACCGGCTGCGGTCTGACTCAACAGAGGTGTGAGCGTCACAGGCTGAAAGTCGGAATGTCGACCGCGGCTTCCCGTATCTCGCATGGAGGAGCGCGGTTGATGGTCGTCATCGGGGTTGATCCGCATAAGTCCAGCCACACGGCGTCGGCGTTGGATCCGCAGACCCACCGTCCACTGGAGACGGTTCGGATCGACGCGGCGTTACCGGAGTACCGCCGGTTGCTGGCGTGGGCGAAGCAGTTCTCCGAGCGCCGGTGGGCGGTGGAGAACGCGCGAGGGCTCGGGCGGCACCTGGCGCAATGGTTGATCGCACGTGGCGAGACAGTGGTGGACGTGCCGCCGACGGCCACCGCCAGGGTCCGGGAGCTTTCCCGAGGCGGGCGCCGCAAAAACGATGCTCTGGATGCCGCGGCAGCGGCCAGCGTGGCCGCCCTGCAAGGCGATGCCCTGCCGGTGACTGCCGAGGGCGCCTCGACAGTGCTGGGGCTGTTGGACGAGCGTCGCCTCAACCTGACCCAGCAGCGCACGCGCACGGTCAACCAGTTACACGCCCTGCTGCGTGACTTGCTTCCCGGCGGCGTGCCCACCGACCTCACCGCCGACCAGGCCGCCGCCGCTCTGACCCGAAGCCGACCGCAATCGTCAGTTGAACGAGCCCGCAAGGACCTCGCCCGGGAGCTGATCACCGACATCCGCGCGCTGGATCGCCGGCTGAAAGCGAACAAACAACGCATGGAAGAGGCGATCAAGGACTCCAATAGCCGCCTGACCGACATCGCCGGCGTGGGGCCGGTCGTGGCAGCCCGGCTGCTGGGACGCACCAGCCTGGCATCTCGATTCCCGACAGCCGCAGCTTTCGCGGTCTACACCGGTGTCGCACCCATCGAGATCGCCAGCGCCGACAAGGCCCGGCACCGACTCTCACGCCAGGGCGATCGCCAACTGAACAACGCCCTGCACACCATCGCCCTCACACAGGTGCGCATGCACGGCAGCCGGGGACGCCTCTACTACGACCGCAAGATCGCCGAAGGCAAGACCCACAACGAAGCCATGCGCTGCCTCAAACGCCGACTCGCCGACCACGTCTGGCGCACCATGATCGGCGACGAACAACGCCACGCTCCGTCAACACCACCACCACTTCACGCAGCCGCTTGACAAACACAGAGGAACCCCCGGGGAGTGGACACCGAGTTAGCAGGACGACCGTCCTGCTGGAAGGATGTCCATCATGCCTCCTCGCAAACGCCGGTCCTGCACGGCCGAGTACAAGGTCGAGGCTGCGCATCGTGTGATCGATTCCGACCGCACGATCGCCGACGTCGCCCGCGAACTGGGAATCGACCCAGGGATGTTGAGCACCTGGGTCAAAGACGAGCGGCGCAGGATCGCCGCCGCCGAGGTCCACGGGGAGAAACCCCTGGAGCCGGCCGAGCGGGCCGAGCTGGCGCGGCTGCGACGGCAGGTCGGCGAGTTGGAGAAGGACAACGCGTTCCTGGTAAAAGGTGTGCCACGAACACGAGACGCTGCGTGAAGTAGGTCAGGTAGCAGATCGTGGTGCTGTGCGGATGATGAAGGGGTTGTGGCCCTTCGGAGTCGCCCGTCGGGTGGGAGGCTCCAAACCACCTCATGCTGCGTTGGCTGACGACCGTCGTGGTGAGCGATGAGGAAAAGGTGCCCCGTTGGAGGGCGTCAGGCGGGGATCAGGAAGACGAACGTGAGTGAATCGCTGACGACGTGTCGAAATGGAAACAGATGACATCGAAACCGGGGCGTCTTTTTGGCACCGGGATAAGTCTGGCGGGGGTCCCGATTTCTGGCCAGGCGGTGTCCGGCATGGAGGCGACGTGAGCCTGATCTGCGGCGTTCGCACGGAACGTGGGAAGGCATGCCCTGATACTGCTGCTTCGGCAGCGAGAGGGAGTGCGCCAAGCAGCAAGAACTGTAAGGCGTTGAGTACCGATGCGGGGCGTGCTGGCGGACCGGCTCGTAGTAGTGGTGAAGCGCCTGTAATGGGTGTGGAGCGAAGGGGCCGGACCATTCGGGTCGCTGATGCGGTCAACCGGCAGCAGCCGGGAGGAGCCGCGTGAGTCGATCAGGGCCGTTGATGAAGCCGTTCGAAATTTCGAAATGGGCTGTGGCAAAAGCGTTTGGCAGGGTCAAGGTGAGTTTCCCCCCGTTTGGCGGACACCTGCGGTGTGGGGTCAGTGATCTTGGTCTGACCGGGTGTGCAAGGCGTCAAAGGTGACGGGGCTGTGCATCCCGATGGCGGAGTGTCTCCGTTTCGGGTTGTACCAGCATTCTATCCATTCGAATATCGCGTTGGCAAGCTGGTCGCGGGTTTCCCATTGTTTCTGGTCGAGGAGTTCGAGTTGGAGGGTTCCCCAGAACGATTCCATCATCGCGTTGTCGTAGCAGTCGCCGACGGTGCCCATGGAGGCGAGCAGTCCGGCGGCGCGGAGTCGCTGTCCGAATGCCCAGGAGGTGTATTGGGAGCCGTGGTCGGAATGCAGGATCGTCGCATTGTGGTCGGGTTTGCGTCGGATGATGGCCATGCCGAGCGCGTCGGTGACGAGTTCGGTGCGCATGTGGCCGGCGATGGACCAGCCGATGATCAGCCGGGAATGGGCGTCCATGACCGCGGCGCAGTACAGTTTCCCTTCGGCAGTGGGGTGCTCGGTGATGTCGGTGATCCACAGCCGGTCCGGCTCGGTGACGGCGAAGTGGCGGTTGACCAGGTCCGGGGCGGGTTCGGCGGCCGGGTCGCGAATGGTGGTCCGGGCTCGTTTCCGCCGGTAGAGGCCCTGGATGCCGGCCTCGCGCATGAGCCGTTCGACGCGTTTGCGGTTCACCGGCAGGCCCAAGCCCAGCGTCAATTCGGCGTGGACTCGCGGTGATCCGTAGGTTTGTCGGGAATCGGCATGGATCTGCTCGACGTGTTTCAGCAGCAGCTCGTTGTCCCGGTCTCGCTCGGATATCGGCCGATCGCGCCAGTCGTAATACCCGGAACGGGACACGTTCAGGACCCGGCAGGCCACCGCGACGTCGATTCCGTCGGCGGCGAGTTCGTGGACCAGCGGGAACGTTACTTTGGGAGGATGTTCTCGCGCGCGAAGTAGGCGGCGGCCCGTTTCAGGATCTCGTTTTCCAGTTCGAGTTGCCGGTTTTTGCGGCGCAGCTCGGCCAGTTCCTTCTTTTCCGAGCTGGAGAGCCGGGTGGCCGAACCGTTTTCGTCGGTGTCGGCCTGGGCCATCCAGTTGCGCAGGCAGGACTGGCTGATGCCCAGATCTTTCGCCAGTGCGGCGACGGGTTTGTCGCCCAGCCGGGCCAGCTCGACGGCACGCTGACGGAACTCAGGCAGGTGTGGTGCAGGCACGAGAACATCCTCCCTGGTGACCGGCGGTCACCTCAGGTGAGGTGTCCGGACAACCGGGGGAAGCTCAAGGCCAACAAGGGTGCCGCCGGGGTCGACAGTGTGTCGATCGAGGAATTCGAAGCCGACTTGCGGAACAATCTCTACAAGGTCTGGAATCGGATGTCCTCGGGGACGTACTTTCCGCCGCCCGTGCGGGCGGTGGAGATCCCGAAAACCGGTGGCGGAGTTCGTGTTCTGGGTGTTCCGACGGTTGCGGACAGGGTTGCGCAGACGGTGGTGGCCATGGAGATCGAGAAGCGGGTGGAGCCGATGTTCCATCCCGACTCGTACGGTTATCGGCCGAAACGCTCGGCGCTGCACGCGGTCGCGGCGTGCCGGCGGCGGTGTTTGAGAGCCGAGTGGGTGCTCGACTTGGACATCTCGAAGTTCTTCGACACCGTGGATCACGAACTGATGATGAAGGCGGTCCGGGCCAACACCGACTCAGCTTGGGTGGTGTTGTATGTGCAGCGGTGGCTGTCCGCGCCGCTGCAACGTTCGGATGGGACGCTGGAACGACGGGACCGGGGAACCCCTCAAGGGTCTGTGGTATCCCCGATTTTGGCGAACCTATTCATGCACTACGCCTTCGACGCGTGGATGGCTCGGAAGTTCCCGGGCGTCGCGTACGAGCGGTATGTGGACGACGCCGTTGTGCACTGTGTCAGCGAGAAGCAAGCGCTGATGCTGCGCGACGCCATCACCAAGCGCCTGACCAAGGTCGGGCTGACGCTGCACCCGGACAAGACGAAAGTCGTGTACTGCCAGAACTGGAACCGGCGGACCGGCTCGTATGAGCACACGTCGTTCACGTTTCTGGGGTACGAGTTCCGGGCGCGGACCGCGCGGGACAAAAACGGTCAGTTGTTCGGGTCGTTCCTGCCTGCGATCAGCAAAGAGGCCGAGAAGCGGATCAACCGCGAAGTGCGCGGTTGGCGGCTGCATCGGCATACCGACTGGACTCTGGGCCAGATCGCGCGATGGATCAACCCGATCGTGCGGGGCTGGTTGCAGTACTGATGGTGCTCTCCGAATAGGGCCAGTCCTGCTCTCTGAAATTCCCCAGTTGGGGTGTCCTGTTGGCGCGTCGTTTGCGCTGGTCAGTGGCCTCCGGGTGACGGTTTCGGTGTTGATCACCGTGACCGTGGCCGGAGGCGTGGATGCTCACTCTGGAGGAAGACGTGGAGGCGCAGGCGCTGCGTGCTCAAGGCTGGTCGGTCTCGGCGATCGCGCGACATCTCGGGCGTGACCGCAAGACCATCCGCCGCTACCTGTCCGGCGAGGTGGTGCCGGGCAAGCGCCGGTCGGCGCGGCCGGACCCGTTCGAGCCGTTCGTGGCCTACTGCCGCGCCCGACTGGCCGACGACCCGCACCTGTGGGCGGCGACGCTGCTGGACGAGGTCACCGAGCTCGGCTACGAGGGCGGCTACTCGACGTTCACCAGGGCGCTGCGCCGCTATCAGCTGCGCCCGCACTGCGAGCCTTGCCAGGTTTCCCGCGGCCGAGACGTCGCGATCATCACCCACCCGCCGGGCGAGGAAACCCAGTGGGACTGGCTCGAACTGCCGGACCCACCCGCGAGCTGGGGCGCCGGGAAGCAGGCACATCTGCTGGTCGGGGCGCTGGCGCACTCGAGCAAGTGGCGCGGCATCCTGGCCGATGCCGAGGACTTCCCACACCTGGTCGAGGCCCTCGACGCGGTGGTCCGGCGCCTGGGCGGGGTGACCCAGGTCTGGCGCTTCGACCGGATGGCCACGGTCTGCCACCCCGCCTCCGGCCGAATCACGGCTGCGTTCGCGCAGGTCGCGAAGCACTACGGGGTCCGATCGGTGACGTGTCCGCCGCGGCGCGGGAACCGCAAGGGCGTGGTCGAGAAGGCCAACCACTCGGCCGCGCAGCGCTGGTGGCGCACCCTTGGCGACGACGTCACGATCGCCGAGGCCCAGGCCAGGCTGGACCGGCTCGCGGCCAAGCTTGACAGCCGCCGCCGGGTCCTCGACGGCGAGCGCACCACCGTCGCCGGCCTGGCCGCTGCCGAGCGGCTGCATGCCCCGCCGTTGGTCGCGTTCCCGGCCGAGTTCGACCTGCCCCGGACCGTCACACCGCAGGCGCTGGTCGCCTTCCGCGGCAACTCCTACTCCGTCCCACCCGGGCTGGGCGGCGCGCAGGTTCAGGTCCGCCACCGGCTCGGCGCAGACATGCTGCGGATCGTCACCGAGGGCGGCGCGACGGTCGCGGTCCACCACCGCGCCCCAGACGGGGCCGGGCGGGTCGTGCGCGATGACGGGCACGTGATCGCGCTCGAACACGCCGCGATGGGCGCGTTCAGCACCGATCGGCTCTGCACCCACAAGACGCGCCGGCCGCCGTCGGCGGCGGCGTCGGCCGAAGCAGCACGACTGCGCGGCCTGCCCGCGACGGGGCCCGCGGCTCACGTCGTGATCGACCTGGCCACCTACGCCGCCACCGCGGCGAAGCTGGCCAGCGCACCCACCCATGAGACCTATGAGTCCGAGGAGGACTGATCACTTGTCCGGAAACCGTTCAGGGCCACAGATGAGCGAGGCCCGCCGCTATCAGCAACTCCGTTCGCACTTCTCCTATCTGAAGCTCGACAACGCCGCCGAAGCCCTGCCCCGAATCCTCGACCAAGCTCGCGCGGAGAACCTGTCGATGACCGCGGCGCTGGAGCGGCTGCTGGAGATCGAGGTCAACGCCACCGAAGAACGCCGCCTGGCCGGCCGGTTGCGGTTCGCCTGCCTCCCGGATCCCTGGACCCTGGCGGACTTCGACTTCGCCGCCCAGCCTGGGGTCGACGAGAAACTCATCCGCGACCTGGCGACGTTGCGGTTCCTCGACGACGCCTCAAACGTGTTGTTCGTCGGGCCGCCCGGGGTCGGCAAGACGATGCTCGCCACCGCGCTCGCGCGCGGGACGGCCGAAGCCGGCAACCGGGTCTACTTCACCACCGCGGCCGACCTCGCCGCTCGCTGTCACAAGGCCGCGGTCGAAGGGCGCTGGCAGACCTGCATGCGGTTCTTCGCCGGACCGAAACTGCTCGTGATCGACGAGCTCGGCTATCTCCCGTTGCCCGGAGACGGGGCCTCGGCGTTGTTTCAGGTGATCAACCAGCGTTACCTCAAGTCGTCCACGATCTTGACGACGAACGTCGGCATTGCTGACTGGGCAACGGCTTTCGGGGACGCGACCGTCG
>NZ_JACJHR010000163.1 GCF_014174495.1 Amycolatopsis echigonensis | reverse complement strand
ATCGACGCCGCTTTCAAAATCTCCGTCGCCCGACGCAATTCTCGGTTTTCGCGTTCAAGCTCACGAATCCGCTCCGCCTCCGCGCTCGTCGGCCCCGGTCGCTCCCCGGCACCCGCCTCCGCCTGGCGCACCCACCGGCGCAGCGTCTCCGCCGTCACCCCCACCTTCTCCGCGATCGACCGGATCGCGTCCCACTGCGACGAATACTGCCCCACCTGCTCAAACACCAACGCAACCGAGCGTTCACGCAGCTCACGCGGGTACCTCGACGACCGTCCCATGATCATATTCTCCACTCACACGTGGAGTCTCCATCAAACCCAGTGAGACTTGCGGGGCAGACGTCACCGGCGGGGTCTGACTCGATCAAACCCTGACCTCGAATGGGAGTGTCTTCGCCCCGATCTGTCGGCCTTGCCGGGGCGTCTGCTTGGTACGCGCCGGAGGGCCGGGACGTGACTTGATAGGAGCTTGCGACCGCCCATCACTGGTTTGTCCGCCCAGCCGTCCGGCGCGTGCCGCCTTGCCCGGAACGTCCCGCAGGAAGGCGACAGGCCCCAGGATGGCACAACGCGGTCAGATGAAAAAGCCCAGCAAGCGCAGGATTGCCGGTGGGGTGGACACCCACGGCGACACCCATCACGCGGCGGTGGTGCTGCTCAACGGCGCGCGGGTGGCCGATGCGGAGTTCCCCGCCACCCAGCGGGGATACGACCAGCTGCTGAGCTGGCTGCGCTCACACGGCAGACTGCACGCGGTCGGCGTGGAGGGCACCAGTTCTTACGGGGCGGGCCTGGCGCGCCACCTGGCCAGCACGGACGTGACGGTTGTCGAGGTCAACCGGCCCGACCGCCGCCAGCGCCGCGCGAAGGGCAAGTCCGACCCGCTCGATGCCTACGCCGCCGCCGAGGCCGTGCTCGCCGGCCGGGCCACGGCCATTCCCAAGGCGGGCAGCGGAATCGTGGAGGCAATCCGCACCCTGCACACCACCCGCGCCGGCGCGGTTAAATCCCGTACGGCCGCGATGAACGAGCTACGGTCGCTGCTGGTGACCGCCCCAGCCGACCTGCGCGACCGGCTACGCGGCCTCGGCGCGGTCGGCCTGGTTGAGGCATGCCTGCGCTTGCGCCCGGCAGGCGACCCGGCCAGCCCGCAGGCAGCTGCCCGGGTGGCGCTACGCGCCTTGGCCCGCCGCCACCGCAACCTGACCACCGAGATCGCTGATCTGGATGCCCAGCTGCGGCCGCTGGTTGAACGGGCCTGTCCCCGGCTGATCGCCATCCACGGCGTGGGCTACGAGACCGCCGCCCAGCTCCTGATCACCGCCGGCGACAACCCCGACCGAATCGGATCCGAGGCCGCCTTCGCCGCTCTCTGCGGCACCGCCCCAATCCCCGCTTCCAGCGGCAAGACCCACCGCCACCGCCTGTCCCGCGGCGGCGACCGCCAAGCCAACCGCGCCCTGCACCTGATCGCCTGCACACGCTTGGCCACCTGCCCCAGAACCCGCGCCTACCGCGACCGCCGCGCCCAGCAACAACTATCCACAAAGGACATCCTTCGCTGCCTCAAACGCTACCTCGCCCGCGAGATCTACAAAGTCATCACCACACTGCACGCCCCCGACCACGAACTTCCAGCTACCGCTTGACAAACCATAGGAGCATCAGTGACCAAACGCGTTCAGTCTTCGCGGGAGCGACTGTCTGCGTCGAAGCGGGTCTGGCATTGCCGGTGAGAACCACGGGACCGGTTTTCGATGAGGACGTCTGGGATTTCACCGAGGTCATCGGTCTACGGGTGCAGATGACGCCGGCCCGCCGCCGGTTCGACTTCACCCTCATCGCCGACGCCCGCTGGCGGCTGGTTGCCAAGGAACTGGTCCTGGCCCTGCTTGCGCCTCGACACGAAGCCGTCGCGGTGCTGCCGCGCGCCCTGCGCACACCGCTGCACCCACAGACCTGCCACGGACGACTGGCCGAGCTGACCCGGTGGTTCACCTGGCTCGCCAAGTACGGCATCGTCAGCCTCGACGAGGTCGACGAGGACTGCTGCGCGGCATACCTGGCCCACCGCCGCTACGTTCGTGACGCGGACGGTGTCGTTGTCGGTGATCGCAGTCCCGCCGTCCGCCGAGCCGCTGCGCAGACGGTCGTCGACTTGCTCAACTATCGGGAGCTGTTCACCACTGATCGGGTCCGGGCGGACCTGCGGCCTTGGTCGGGCGCTTCTCCATCGGCCGTCGCCGAGATGCGATCCGGCCGGGACGGCAACACCACCCCGCCACTGGACGATCGAGTGCTGCAACCTCTGCTGGCCGCAGCGCTCTACCTGGTGACCGTGATCGGCCCGCGCACGGCCGAACTCACCGCTCAGATGCGCGAGCAACGCCAGTGGAAGCGTCGCCGAGACCCCGCCCATGACCTCCGCAAACAACCCCCAGAATCTCGAAAGGGATTCGCCCGCGTCCTCAGCGAATACCGGCAGGCCCGTCGACCGTTGCCGTTGCTTCCCGACCATATCGTCGCCGAGCGCGTGGACGCGGGCTGGTCCGTCAACGACCCGCTGACCCCGCTCGCGCTCGACAATTTGGCCAGGCAAGCCGGCTACGTCGTCTTCAACCCGAGCTGGACGCGCACGCTGCGCGATGTGATCGAGTCGACGCTCGACGTCGTCGGGGCAGAGAAACCCTTGGGACGCAACGCCACACACGTTCCTCTCGCCAACAACGACAACGAGACGGTCCCCTGGACTCTTCCCTTGCATGACGCCGAGGCACGCACGTTACTGGGTGCAGTCCGCACCGCGGCAATCATCACGATCACCCTGACCAGCGGGATGCGCTCGAGCGAGCTGATGGAGCTGCGGGCCGGCTGCCGCCAGCCCCCGCAAGAACACGCACCGGGGCTGGTGCGCTACCGGCTGGCCAGCCGCGTCGTCAAGGGCAAGCCGCTGGGCGGCGTCGAGGACGAGTGGGTCGTCGTCGAACCGGCCTACCTGGCCGCCGGCCTGGCCGAGCAACTCCTGGACGATCCCCAGTCCGGCGCCCTGTTGTTCGGACGGTTCGCCTTCGACGTCCGCTATCGATGGTTCCGCAACTGGGTGAATGGTCCCACTGGTCGCCGACTCGGACTGGCTTCCATCCCCGAGGACAACGTCACCATGCGCGCCATGCGCCGAACCCTGGCCCTTGAACTGGCCTACCGCCCCGGAGGGCTGCTGGCCGCGAAGGTCCAGCTGAAGCACATTTCCGTTGTTATCTTGAGCTGCTGAACGTGTGTCTTCCATGTGCGCCACGGGTTCGTGGGGCGGCGTGATCGACCTGGTGGACGTGGTTATCTCCGGCTCGTCTATCACGTTGATCACGTTGGAGGAGTTGTGCACGTTCAGCGCGTGGCGATGCCCGCGTCCCGGGTTCCATCCTGGACCGTCCTGAACGAGGACGGTATCCAGGTCGAGCCGATCGAGCGGTATCTGACCTACCTGACCGACATCGAGCGATCCCCGAACACCGTCAAGGCGTACGCCCATGATTTGAAGGACTACTGGGTCTTTCTGTGGCAGCGCGGGTTGGACTGGCGGGAGACCCGGTTGGAAGACATCGGTGAATACGTCGCGTGGCTGCGGCTGCCGCCGGCCGGCCGCGACGGCCACGTGGCCGTGTTGCCGTCGGTCCAGCCGCACGTGACGGCGTCCACGGTCAACCGGAAGCTCTCGGCGCTGGCGGCGTTCTACACCTACCAAGCGCGCAACGGCGTGGACGTCGGCGAGCTGCTGACCACCTGGCAGCTACCGGGCCGCCGGGGCGGGTGGAAGCCGTTCCTGCACCACATCAGCAAGGGCAAACCCCAGCCTCGGCGGGCGATCTCGCTGCGGGCCGAGAAGAAGCTCCCTCGCGTCCTGACAGTGGCGGAGATGCAGTCCATCATGGACGCCTGCGGTCGACTGCGGGATCGCTTCCTGCTTGCGTTGTTGTGGGACAGCGGCGTTCGCGTCGGCGAAGCGTTGGGGCTTCGGCACGCCGACATCGCCGCGGCTGAACGCGAGGTGACGATCGTGCCGCGGATCAACGACAACGGCGCGCGGTCGAAGTCGCGCGAGCAGCGCACCATCCCGGTGTCGGCGGAACTGATCCGGTTGTGGGGCGACTATCTGCACTGCGCAGTATGGCGATCTGGACTCGGACTACGTGTTCATCAACTTGTGGGCCCAGCCCCTGGGGCACCCATGGTCCTACCCGGCAGTCTATGACCTGGTGCGACGACTACGGCGGCGAACGGGGATCGCGTTCGACCCGCATTGGTGCCGGCATTCGGCGGCGACCAGGATGTTGCGCGACGGAGTCCCGATCGAGGTCGTGTCCAAACTCCTCGGTCATTCCTCTGTGACCACCACGCTTTCCGTCTATGGGCACCTCACGGCCGAGGACGCCCGGCGGGAGTTGGAGAAGGCCGGCTGGTTCACGGGGCGCGAGGTGAGCTGGTGACCACGTCCAAGGTGACGCCCGTCGGCGCGGTGCGTCCAGGCCTGCTGGAGAAGCTGGTCGCCGCGGTCCGACCGGAGTTCAGAGCAGAGATTCTGGCGTTCGGCCCGGACGATCCTGTCTTGGGTGGAAAGCCTTGCCGGGTAACGGGATGCGGGCGCACGGGTCGTATCCGAGGGTTGTGCTTCGGCCATGACAGCCGTTGGCGGCGCGAAGGAAAGCCAGACCTGGGCCACTTCATCGCCACTACCGACCCGAGGATGAAGGGTCACCAGCCCTTGGCGTCGTGCCGGATTCCGGGCTGCCTCAGGGGACGGAAGGAACGGGGGCTGTGCACGCGCCACCACTACGCCTGGCAGCGGTCGGGCCAGTCCGACCTCAACCAGTGGGTGGCCGCGCTGCCGCCGGTAGTGGAGCCCGATCCGCCGGCGACATGCCGGATCGCCTACTGCGACCTATGGGTCCATGCGGACTTGCCGTTCTGCCTGACGCACGGCATCCGCTGGAAAGAACAAGGCCGGCCGGACATCGACGACTACGCCCGCGGCTACGAGAACGACTCCACACCCGGCCACGAGCGCATCGACCTGCGCGAACTGGACGCGCATCTGCGACTGGAGACGCAGTACGCCTTGCAGTGCCGGCACGACGATGCAGCGATCCGGATCGCGCCGAGCGCGGTGCAGGTCGTGGTCAACTTCCTCGCCGCCACCGAGGTTTCCTCGCTGCTGGACCACGACGAACACGCTTGGCTACAGGCGTGGAAGCAACGATTCCCCAAGCGAGCACGGTTCTCCAACGGCGACTCCGGTCGCGCGCTGCTCATCTATGCGCGCCGCAAGGTCGAGGAGTCGCATCTCGGCCGAGGCTGGGACGTCGAGTACCGCCGTGACGTCTGGCGGCTGCGCAACCTAGGGGTCGAGGAGGGGCCCGCGACGGTGCGGTTCGACCAGATCAGCCAGACCTGGCTCAAAGAACTGGCCAAGCGGTGGATCCGGTGGCGGCTGAGCAGCGGCCTCGGCACCGGATCGGCCACCAAGGCCGCGCTCGCGCTCACCAGCTTCAGCCGGTTCCTGACCTCGCCCGCCGTCGGTGTCGACCGGCTCGCCCAGGTCGACCGGCCCCTGCTGGAACGCTACCTGGCCGACCTGCACACCGAGCTGGCCGGCAAGAAGATCCACGGCGAACGCATCAGCCAGCTGCACCTGTTCCTGCAAGCCATCCGCCGGCACGGGTGGGATGAATCGCTGCCCGCGAATGCGACGCTCCACAGCGAGGACTTCCCCAAGAAGGGGCAGTTGCTTCCCCGGGCGCTGGCCGAACACGTCATGACGCAACTGGAAGATCCCCACAACCTCAATCAGTGGAACGACCCCGACCGTCGGCTGATCACCCTCATCCTCATCCGCTGCGGGCTCCGGCTTGGTGACACCCTGCGCCTGGCCGTCGACTGCGTCGTCCACGACGCCGACAACGCCCCCTACCTGCGCTACGTCAACCACAAAATGAAACGCGAGGCCCTCGTGCCCATCGATGAGGAACTCGAAGCCCAGATCATCAAGCAGCGACGAAAAGTCAGCGACTGCTGGCCGAACCGGATCCCAGTGCTCTTTCCCCGCTCCAGAGCCAACCCCGACGGCAGCAAGCGCGCCAGCCACTCCGGCTACCAGCACGCGCTGGCCGAATGGCTGCGCCGCTGCGACATCCGCGACGCCCACGGCAACCCTGTCCATGTCACCCCGCACCAATACCGACACTCACTCGGAACCCGGTTGATCAACCTCGACGTCCCTCAAGAAGTCGTCCGACGCATACTCGATCACGATTCTCATGCCATGACGGCCCACTACGCCCGGCTGGCCGACACCACAATCCGCCGGCACTGGGAAAAGGCTCGCAAGGTCAACGCGACCGGCCAAACCGTCACCCTCGCCCCGGACGGCCCGATGGCCGAGGCGGCCTGGGCCAAGCAACGCATCGGCCGCGCCACCCAGGCCCTGCCCAACGGCTACTGCTCGTTGCCGCTGGTCAAGACCTGCCCGCATGCCAATGCTTGTTTGACATGCCCGATGTTCGTCACGACCGCCGAGTTCCTGCCCCAGCACCGGCACCACCATCAAGAAGTCCTTCAGATCATCTCCGCGGCCGAGGCCCGCGGCCACACCCGGCAGGCGGAGATGAACCGGCAGGTCGCCGACAACTTGGAGAAGATCATCACCACGCTTGAGGTCGACGATCCCGGCCAGCAAGAGGCGGCCGCCGATGCGTCCTGACAACACTAAGCCGATCATCGCCGCCGCCCGGCGGCGCCACGAGTTGACACGGGCCAAAGCGATCCAAGCACTACGCGAACTCGACCATGCCGGCACGCCGGTCACCTTCCACACTGTCGCCACTGCGGCTGCAGTCTCCCGGTCCTGGCTCTACGCCCAGCCCGACATCCGGGCCGAGATCGAGCGCCTCCGCGAGGCCACGGGACGCACGCCCACGCCGCCGATCCCGGCCAGCGAACGCACGACCGAGTCCTCGGCCCTGGCCAGGCTCGATGCTGCACTCAAACGAAACCGTGAACTCGCAGAGGAAAACCAGCGCCTGCGGCGCCAACTGGCCCACGCCCTCGGCCAGCTTCGTCATACACCCGACGCCAGCGACCCGACTGCTCCCGGCAAACGACGTCGCTCTTCGGTAACGATCGGGCCCTGCTGACAGGGATCCCACTACCAGCGGCGGCCGCGTCGGCGACACCGTTCACGACGTGGCCGCCCAGGTCACAGCCGGGATCAAATCGAAAGCTCAAGATAACCGTTGCTACGCCGTAGTCCTTCGCCGTGACCTCCCAGCCCAGGCATTCGATACCCGACCAGAAGTTCCCCACCCGAAATGAGGGGCGGGTGCGCACCGCGAACCAGCCCAGATCCACCGGGTTCGAGCTGGCGGCCCATGAAGAGGCGTAACAACACCGGTTTCTCGCGTATACCTTCCCGTCTCGCTCACCGCGCCCGGCCCATCCGGCAGTGCTGGACCGACGCGACTTCGTCGAGGCTGCTCCCACCCTCCCCGGCGACCCCCGGTTCAGGCTGCCTCCAGCTGCACCAGGCCGCTACGACGACCCAGCGATGGACGGTCTTCCACCTCCATCCGACACATCAGCGCCTCGTGGCGCACCGGACTTTGTGCCAGAGCCGGAATCCGGTCCGGACGAGCCCGTCCGCCTGGGCAAGGCCCGCGTCCAACACGTCTCGTTCGCCGCCTTGGCCAGGACGACCAGCCGTTTGACCAGGCCCCGTGCCTGGGTCAACCAGATCCGGTTGCTGTCCAGCACGACCTGCGAGTCGTCGATCAGTGCCTGGTAGCGGTGGTTGAGATCGCCGTGGTCGTCAACGATCCGGATCGCATGGGCCAAGGCCGCAAGCTTTGCCGTGCGGACGCTTTGCAGGTACGGATCATCCATCGTCACGGCCCGCCGAAGACGGTGCCCGCGCTGGACCAGAACACGAAGACGATTACCAGCAGCAGGAGCGCGACGACCCACCACACCGGCAGGTCGGGATCGATCGCGAAGAACCGCCTCGCCGGCTCGCCGCCTCGCAAGCCGCCTTCGACGACGTCCCTGCACAGCGGCCCGGCGAGGTCCGTCCGGAAGAACCGCCTGGCGAACTCTTCGCCGGTCCGCACGCCGCGCAGGAGGACGTCCGGCGGCCCGTGGGAGACGATCTTGCCGTTCCACAGGACGGCGACCTCGTGTGCCACTTCCCGTGCGAAGTCCAGGTCGTTCGCCGTGATCAGTACCGTGGCCCGCGCCTTCTCGTTGACCGACTTGATCGCCCTGACGATGGCACCCGTGTAGCGGGAATCGAGCGCGGTGTCGACGTCGTCGAGGACGATCAGCGGCATGCCGGACACCAACGCCTGCGCGAGGAGCACCCTGCGCCTCGCGTGCGCGGGGATCTCCTCGGGGAAGGAACGCGCGAAGGCCTCCAGGCCGAAT
>NZ_JACJHR010000162.1 GCF_014174495.1 Amycolatopsis echigonensis | reverse complement strand
ACCAGTCATGACCGAGAATGCCACGGTGGAGCTCCCCATCGAGGACCAGGCGCCGCAGGTGGTGCCGCTGAACGCGGTCTTCGCCGACGACTTCGTGCAGATCCTGGTGCCGGTGACCACCGCAGACACCGTCCGCGAGGTCGCGGCCGCGGTCGCGTACCACGTCGAGGGCAAGCGGGTCCGCGCCCTGCCCTACGAGAAGGTCGTCTTCCACAACGGCAGGCGCCTGCCACCGGAGATGACCGTCGCCGAAGCGGGCATAGCGCCGCTGGATCACGTCCGCGTCGAGTACGACATCCCGAAGGGCAAGTCATGAAGAATCCTGTCGGGCCGATCCTGCGGATGGGCGACGAGGTCGAGCAGATCATCGCCGCCATCGAAGACGACAACCCGGACCACGAGATCGAGGTCATCGACCGCGGCTCGTACATCCGGGTGCAGGGCGAAGATCGCCTGGTCGTCACCCAGGACACGCTCCGCGCCTACCTCGGCGCGGACTACGAGATCCGCACCTTCGAGTCGATGATGTCGTCCTTCAACGGCCGCATCACCACCACGAGTGACTCGATCACCTGGGAGAAGGTGTCGGCGAAGAAGAACGCCTTGGCGAGGGAAGGAGCGCGGTCATGACCGGTCAGCCGAGGAAGGCGCGCCCGCGCCGGACCTTCAGCGCATTCGGCGACGTGCGCCGGATGCCGAGCGAGTACGAGATCGTGACGCACGGGCAGAACTGGACGATGCGTGCCAACCGCCCGTCGGCGTTCGAGCACAACCCGTCGTCCCCGCCTAACCTGTGGTTCCTCACCTACCGGGAGAACTCACCGCTCAAGGCGGAGGACTGGGAGCAGTTCCGCGACCCGGACTCGATGACGTACAAGACCTACGTCAACCTGCAGGCCGAAGCCGAGACCAAGACCGCGGGCGTGCTGGAGGAGTTCGCCGAGGCGAACGCGGACTCGGCGCTCACCCCCGGCCAGGTCGCGCTGCTCGGGTCGATGTTCACCCCGTCCCGCTACCTCCTGCACGGATGCCAGCAGGTCGAGGCCTACATCGGCTACATGGCGCCGACGTCGTACGTCACCAACGCGGCCAGCTTCGCGACCGCGGACTACCTGCGCCGGGTGACCCTCACCGCGTACCGAACCCGGGAGCTGCAGCTCGCCCACCCGGACTCGGGCATCGGCACCGCCGAGCGCGGGATCTGGGAAAACGACGAGGCATGGCAGCCGGCACGGCAGGCGATCGAGAAGGCACTGATCGCCTACGACTGGGGTGAGGCGTTCACCGCGCTCAACCTGGTGCTGGCACCGACCATCGATGACGTGCTGGTCCGCCAGTTCACGGAGGTCTCGCGCGACAACGGCGACCAGCTCTCCTGGTTGCTGCTGTCCTTCCTGCAGGCGGACAACGATCGCCGCAACCGGTGGAGCGCCGCGCTCGCGGGCTTCTGCCTGCAGCAGAAACCCGAAAACGCCGACGTGCTCCGTCGCTGGATTGCCCGCTGGACCCCGGTCGCGGACGCGGCGGCACACGGGCTCGGCAGGTTACTGGAGACCCGGCCGGAGCACGGTCGAGCGGCCGACGAGGTCGCGGCCGGGGCCAAGGCGGCGCGGGAAGCCTTCCACGCGCGACTGTTCGAGGGGCTGGAGGCGGCCGGAGAAGGGAAGAGGGCAGGGTGATGAGCAGCGCAATAACCGGGCAGTGGCAGGAAGCCATGCATCTCGACGACCTCTGGGAAGGCGAGATGGAGGGCGTCGAGATCGACGGCAAGAAGGTCCTGCTCGTCAATATCGACGGTGAGGTCCGGGCGTACAAGAACCGGTGCCCGCACCAGGCGTGGGCCCTCGACGAAGGCGACTTCGACGGGCAGACCATCACCTGCGTGCGCCACATGTGGACGTTCGACGCGCTCAGCGGCAAGGGCACGAACCCGGACAACTGCGAGCTGATCACCTACCCGTGCCGGGTCGAAGAGGACGGCACGATCCTGGTGGACGTCGGATGAGCACCCGGCGTCATGTGCTGGTGGGGGGCGGGGTCGCGGCCGCGGCCACCGCCACCCACCTGCGCAAGCACGGATTCGACGGTGAGATCGTGCTGGTCGGCGACGAGCCACAGCCGCCGTACGAGCGGCCGCCGCTGTCCAAGGACTTCCTGCTCGGGACCACCGAATTCGAGGAGTTCCAGGTGCGGCCGCCGGCCTGGTACGACGAGCAGTCTGTCGACCTGCGCGTCGGCATCAGGGTGACCGCGATCGATGTGCCGGGGCGGTCGGTGACCTTGTCCACCGGCGAGCGGCTCGGGTACGACGGGCTGGTGCTCGCCACCGGGGTGCGGCCACGGCGGCTGCCCGGGTTCGACGGCGACCGGGTGCACTACCTGCGGACCGCCGCGGACTCGCAGCGGCTTCGCGCGCAGCTGGCCGAGTCCGAGCGGGTGGTGGTCATCGGCGCGGGTTTCATCGGGTGCGAGGTGGCCGCGGCGGCGGTCGGGCTCGGCAAGCAGGTGACGATCTTCGATCCGGCGCCGACCCCACTGGCGCGGGTGCTCGGCGCCACGATCGGCTCCGTGATGACCGGGATCCACCGGTCGCGCGGGGTGCAGATCCGGGCGGGGGAGTACATCAGCGAGCTCCGGCACACCGGGGACGGGATGCTGCTGACCTCCAACCTCGGCCACCGGGTCGAGTGTGACCTGGTGGTGGTGGGGATCGGCTGTGAACCCAATGTCGAACTCGCCGCCGAGGCCGGCCTGGCGACGGACGGCGGGATCGTGGTCGACGAGTACGGGCGGACCTCGGCGCCGGATATCTACGCGGCAGGCGACGTGGCAGCGCAGTATCACCCGGTCTACGGCAGGACGATCCGGGTGGAGCATCACGACAACGCCCTGCGCCAGGGCGCCAATGTGGCACTCAATCTGACCGGCTCGGCGGAGCCGTTCGCCGAGGCGCACTGGTTCTGGTCGGATCAGTACGAGCACAGCCTGCAGTCGGTCGGCCGGCCGGCCGACCTCGAAGACCTCGTCATCCGCGGCTCGTTGGAGGACCACGACTTCTCGGCGTTCTCCCTTGTCGACGGCCGGATCCAAGCGGTGATCTCCCTCAACCGCCCCCGAGACGTGCTTGAGGTGCGGCGGATGCTCTTCGCGCCGCACGAGGTGACCGCCGAGCAACTGCGCGACGAATCGGTACCCCTCAAGCGGCTGATACCGCGGTCGCCGAGGGCCACCGCCCGAGCTTGAGCCGCCAGTGTCGGAGAAGGAGTCACCATGACCACGATGGGAATACTGGCCGTCCGGGAGCAGCAGGCGCGGGTCGTCGCGGACGAAGCCCGCGTCGCGCTCGAAGCGGTCCGAGGGTTGCCGGCCGTCAAAGCGGTGGCCAAGCTCAGGCTCGGACCAGGACGGACCTGCGAACCGGTCGCGCGGGTGATCGACAAGGCGCTCGCGCGGGCGGACGCGGCGGGTATCGCGGCGGACCAGCTGGTCGTCGCGGGTGGATCGGCCGAACCGGCGGAGGACATCGTTCGCGTCCGGCGCAAGGCACACGGCATCGCGGACTGGATCAGCAGCCCCACCGCCGATGTGTCCGTCGAACTCCAGCCGGCCGGGCTGTACGTCACTCAGGCGGGCACTGCTCCCGCGCCGCCCGATCGACCCGGCACCACGGCGAGCCCGCAGGCGAGCGCGTACCAGGACGTCACACCGAACCCGATGGCCGAGACCGTCCGCGAGGCGCTGTACGAGGTGATCGACCCGGATCTCGGGGTCAACATCGTCGACCTGGGGTTCGTGCGCGACGTCGTGGTCGACGACAACGGGGTCGCGACCATCACCATGACGCTCACCTCGGCGGCCTGCCCGCTGACCGAGGTGATGGAGGATCAGATCCGCACCGTGCTGCTGACCGACAACGGCGGCCTGGTTTCGGACTTCCTCGTCGAATGGGTGTGGGTGCCGACCTGGCGGCCCGCGGACATCAGTGCCGAAGGCCGCGAGCAGCTGCGGGCAATCGGCTTCACCAATTTCTGATCTTGTGCAGGAGGTTCGAATGGCGTACGTGGTGATCGCGACCTGGAAGGCGAAGCCGGGCCAGGCCGAGCACATCAGGAAAGTGCTGGAAACGGTGACCCCGATCAATCGGGCCGAGGAGAAGATGCTGCACTTCCAGGCCCAGGTCAGCATCGACGACCCGGACACGTTCGTGGTCTACGAGAAGTATGTCGACGCCTCCGGCTATGCGGACCACAAGGCGAGTGACGCGTTTCAGTCCTACGTCGTCGGCGAGGTCATTCCCAACCTGGTGGAGCGCAGTGTCGCCACCTTCGAGACGATCGACTGACGCCACCTACATGGTCAAGCCCGTGCCGTCGCGCTCGAACATCCCGGAGGGCCATCCGGCGGAGTAAACTCCTCGGTTACGGCGTGACCGCGGCTCGCGGTTCACCGGCCGTGGTGTGCTGACTGCTGGCGAGCGGGGAGTGTGGCATGCACAAGGAAGTGCGCGCCCTCGAAGAGAGGATGACGTCCGGCGACCTCATCGCCGCGTTGCTGGAGCGGGCCCCGGAACTCGGGGCCAACACCGGGCTGTGGCCAGGGCTGACCATCTACCGGTTCGCCGAGCCGGCGGCGCCGACCTGGGAGGAAGTCCAGTCGCTGTCGCTTTGCGTGGTCGCGCAGGGACGCAAATGTGTGACCGTCGACGGCGTGCCCTACCGCTACGACCCGTTGAACTACCTCGTGCTCAACAGTCACCTGCATTTCCAGGCGGAGATCGTCGAAGCGAGTGCCGCCAAGCCGTTTCTGTCCTTCGTGCTGCAGATCGATCCGGCCGTGGTGCGGAAGGTCTCGGTCGAGATGGTCGAGTGGCGGTCGGCCGCGCTGACCGAACCGTCGCCGGCCGCCGAGTCCGCTCCCGCGTTCGTCTCCGCGTTGGACTGCGGCCTGATGGGCGCCGTCCTGCGGTTCCTGCGCGCGCTGGCCAGCGGTTCGGACCGGCGCATCCTCGCCCCGGCCTACCTGCAGGAAATGGTGTACCGCGTGCTGCAGGCGGACCAGTACTCCCGGCTCCTGCAGATCGCCGCGGACCAGCAGTTCCACGACCCGGTCACCCGTGCCATCTCCTACGCCCGCGACCACCTGGCCGAGCCGCTGTCGGTGGCGGACATGGCCGAGCACGTCTCCCTCAGCCCGTCCGCCTTCACCGCGCTGTTCCGCGAATCCACCGGTAAGTCGCCTTACCAGTTCGTCAAGGAGATGCGGTTGAACCGCGCGCGGGAGCTGCTCGTGTCGGGTGGCAGTACCGTCGCCAGCATCTCGCGCGCGGTCGGCTACCCCAGCGCATCGCACTTCATCAACGAGTTCCGCCGCCGGTTCGGCCTGTCACCGCGCGCCTACTGCGACTTCGCCACGCTGAGCAACGGCCTCGACGCGCAGCAAGCAGCCGGGAGCTCCGGGTAGCGCGGTCACTCGATGCGGGCCACGACGGTGCCCTGGGTGAGGACGTCACCTTCCTTGGCCAGTAACCGAATCACGCCGGATGCGGGGGCCGGGATCTCCATGTCGACCTTGTCGACGGCCACCTCGGCGATGAGGTCGCCCTCCCGCACCTGGTCGCCATCGGTGACGAACCAGGTGGCGACCACCCCCTCGGCGTCCGGGTCGGTGTCGGAGATGATCGGAAACGGGATCTCGGTCACGCGGTGACCACCTCGAGCACGGCCCGCCGGATCCGATCCGCGGTCGGCAGGACCGCGTATTCGAGCGAGCGGGAGTACGGGATGGGCACGTCGGGAACGCAGACTCGCCTGGCGGGAGCGCGCAGCAGGGTCGGATCGCGCTCGACGACGCGGGCGATCACCTCGCCGGACAACCCGAACGACAGGTAGTCCTCGTCCACCACGAGCAGCCTGCCGGTCCGGCCAACCGATTCGAGGATGGTGTCGGTGTCCATGGGCACCAGGCTGCGCAGGTCGATGACCTCGCACTCGACGTTGTCGCCGGCCAGCTCGTCGGCCACGTCGAGGGCGTGGTGCACCGACAGCGACAGGGTCACGATCGTCACGTCCCTGCCGGGGCGGACGATGCTCGCCTTGCCGATGGGCACCTCGTACTCGTCCTCCGGCACCGGGCCGATCGAGCGCCGGTTCTTGGCCATCCACGGCAGGCCCATGATCCCCTTGTGGAACAGGTAGACCACCGGGTTGTCGTCGCGGATGGCGGAGATCATCAGGCCCTTGGCGTCCGCGGGCGTACTCGGCACGACCACCTTCATGCCGGGCAGGTGCGCGAAGGTGCACCCAACAAGCCAGTATACGAACCTAAACCTGCTGGTCAGCGGCCTGCCGGTCTCCGTGAAGGCCCCTCACGCCAAGGTTCGGCGCGATGGATACCGCCAACCCGCCCGCAGCAGCCGCAACGGTGACTCTGGGTGACGACCGGGCCTACTAGTGCCGGGGGCGGTGGTGCCGGAACGGGCATCGCCACCCTGGCGGGCCGCTCGGCTGGCGACACAAAGGCGTTGTGCGGACAGGCTGGGGGCGCGAGGGTTCGGTTAGCTGCGGCGTTTCCGGATCAGGCGACGGAGTTGGGTGATCCGCGCGGTGCCCAGGATCAGGGTGAGCAGGGTCGCGCCGACTGCGGCGATGAGAAGGGCGAGCGCCAATGAGGTGTTGGCGGTCATCCACAGGAACGAGATCTCGGTGCTGCGACTGCTGGCCCTGCTGGCCGAGCACAAGGTGCTGACCACCAACCAGATCGCCGCGATCGAGTTCCTGTCGGTGCGCCGCGCGCAGGACCGGCTGCGGCACCTGCGGGAGTTGGGCGTGGTGTTCGCGTTCCGCGAGTCCTACGTGCGCGGCGGGACGAGCCAGACGCGCTACGCGCTGGGCTACCTCGGCGCACGGCTGATCGCGGCACAGCGCGCGGAGAAACCACCGTCGCCGAAGGCGTACACCGAGAGCCTGGAACGGCTCGCGCTGTGGCCGAAGCTGGATCACCAGCTCGGCGTGAACGACTTCTTCTGCTCCCTCGCCGCCCACCGCAACCCCGCCCGCCTGCGGGAGGCGGGCCGCGAGGGTGAGATCAGTGGGCTGACGCAATGGTGGTCCGAACGCCGCTGCACCGGGTTCTTCGTGAAGTACCTGGGCGGTGGCCGGGACACCCGGCTGCGCCCGGACGGCTACGGCTGCTGGGAAGAGCACGGGCGGACGGTGCGGTTCTTCCTCGAACACGACACCGGCACCGAATCGCTGACCACGGTCATCCACAAGATCGATGACTACCGCGACTTCCCGACCGACGCCTTCGGCGTCCTGCTGTTTTCGGTGCACTCCGCCCGGCGGGAGATCGCCCTGCGCACAGCACTGCGCCGCGACCTCGCCGGGCACGACCCCGGCCTCGTGATCGCCACCGCAGCCCGCGACCACGGCGCCTACCCCCACGCCGATGGCCCGGCAGGGCCGATCTGGGGCCTGTGGACGCCGCGCAGCGGCGACAACGTGCCTCGCCGATACAGACTGGCCGAACTGCCCCAACGCGGCCCCTCCGTCGAGCACAGCGCCTCGAACACCGACCAGCCGCTCAACGAGGCGGCGTTCGACCCGCACGACCGGGAAATGCTGCGCCGCATCGACACACCCAAGCCCGAACCAGCCGAGCTGGCGGGCTACGCGGACGACGATGACGACCTCGACGACGTGACGCTCTACGACGACACGGACGATTACGCAGACGATGACGACGTGTACCGCGCGCCGGTAGCCCCGGCGCGGCCGGAGGCGCAGCGTCCCCGGCGACCACGCTGGGCCGCCTGAATCTCCTGTTCCCGCAAGGGTTCCTCGCACGCTTTCGCCTGCCCGAAAGGAGGTGACCGACGATGACGTGATCCCGTGAGAACGACAGCGATGACGGCCGCGCCGGTCCCGGCCCGCCGTTCTCTTGCACAGCAGGGAAATCTGAACCCGTTATACGTCGAGCTGTCCACTCGTGGCCCCGCACCTTGCGAGACCGCACCGAGACACGGAGACGAGCCGAGACGAGACATCGAGACCACGGCGAGACCAGCGAGACACCCAGTCTCGCAACGAGTCTCGCGGTCTCGGCGGCGGTCTCGCCGGATGTCTCGGGTGGACAGTGGGAGGGTTCAGTCGACCGGTGATCGCTGGCCCCGGCGGGTGCTACGGCAGTCGGGGAGTCGAAGCGGCACAATGGTTGGAGCAGTTCAGACCCCAGCCGGTTCTTGAATCGCGCGTAGCGGCGCGGCCATCACCCCACCACGAACCCTCCGCTCCTGTGTGGAGGCTTCCGGGGTGCTGGTGACCAGAGGGCCGGCGGGTCCTGCTGATCGACGGTTGCCCAGTGACCGCCCGACAGCCGCCCGCGACCTCCCGCTTCTGTGCGGGCTCGCAGGCACCCGAGGTGCACCATGCCCCAGCACACACCCGACCACGAGCAGGAGCACGGTGGCGATGACGCCAGCGTGCTCCCGTTCCGCCCCACACGATCCTCCACACAGGACACCTGGCGCGTGGAGCGGATCGACACCGAACCGATGACCGCCCAGCAATACGACCTCGCCGTCACCACCCTGGCCACGCTCATCGGCCAGTGGCGAAACAATCAGGAGAACCCCAAGGAGGGCAACGAAAAAGCCGCGTAGAACGACGCTGTTCCGCTTCCCTTGCCGCGCTTGATGAGCGATAATGGAAGCGCGACACACCGCCCGTGAGCTGCGGTTT
>NZ_JACJHR010000161.1 GCF_014174495.1 Amycolatopsis echigonensis | reverse complement strand
GCGGATGGACGAGGCGGGCGTCGCGCACGCGGTGCTGGTCCAAGCCACGACCGCGTACGGCTACGACAACTCCTACGTCCTCGACAGCCGCGCACAGCGACCGGACCGGTTCCTCGCGGTCGGCACCGTGGACCCGCTCCGGCCCGACGCCGCCGAACACCTCGCCGCGGTCACCGGTCAGGGCGGCCTCTCCGGCGTACGGCTGTTCACCAGCGGAAGCACCGTTCCGACGCAGGGCGAATGGTTCGCCGCGCCGGAAAGCTTCCCGTTCTGGGAGAAGGCCGCCGAACTCGGCGTGACCGTGTGCCTGCAAATGCGGCTCGGCCCCGCGACCGAGCAGCTGGTCGCGCTGCTCGAACGGTTTCCGGCCGTGCGGATCTTGCTGGACCATCTGGGCTATCCCGACATCGCAGCCTCCCCCGGCGACGCCGGTGCGGCGGTGGCGAACCTGGCTACGCACCCCGGGCTGCACCTGAAACTGACCCATCGCAGTCTCGAACCCCTGCACGCGGCGGGCAAAGAGGCGTCGGCGTTCCTCGACCCCGTGCTCGCCGCTTTCGGCGCCGAGCGAATCGCGTGGGGCTCCAACCTTCCCGCCGCGGAGCAGTCGCTGCCTGAACTCGTCACGCTCGCCCGCGAGGTCCTCGCGGAAGTCCCGGAGGCCGAACAGCGGGAGATCTTCGGCGGCACGGCGCGCCGCCTCTATCCAGGACTGCCGGGCTAGGTGCCGGATGGTCGACAGCGACAGCCGCACCACGCGCTACAGCCAGGTCTACGAGGAGCTGCGCACCGTGCTGCTCTCCGGCGGCTACGAGCCGAACACCCGGCTGACGGAAGCGGACCTGACCACCAGGTTCGAGGTATCCCGCGGCACGATCCGTTCGGTGCTGGTGCGGCTGGCGCAGGAAGGGTACGTCACCAGCGAGGCCAACCGCGGGGTCCGCACGCGCAGCTTCACCCTGGCGGAGGCGGCGGACATCCTCGAAGCCCGCGAAACCCTGGAAGCGGCACTGGCGGACAAAGCCGCGGAACGAGCGACCGACCGGGAAATCGCCGAACTTCACACGACGCTGGCCGGGATGGAGGCGGCCCAGGGACGCGGCGACCAAGCCGCCTACTCGAAGGGCAACCGGGCTTTCCACCAGCAGGTCAAAGCGGCCGCGCACCAGGCCACGCTGGCGCGGACATACGACACGCTGCTGTATCCCCTGGTGATGCGCCAGTACCGCAACATCTCGGCGCAGCACCCGCGAACCGGTTCGCTCGCCGAGCACCGCGCGATCCTGCTCGCCATCGTCACCCGCAACCCGGATGCAGCAGCGGCGGCGATGCGGCACCACGTCGGCTCCGCCCGGCGCGCGCTGCTGCTCGACCGAGGACGTGCCCGGGAATGAACGGTCCGATAGTCGTCGCGTTCGACGGCACCCCGGCCGCCGAGCACGCTCTGTCGTGGGCGGCCGAAACGGCCCTTCGTCGCGGCTCCCGCCTCGTGGTCGTCGCGACGACCTGGTGGCCCGTCACGCTCGAACCCGTTCCGCCGGCCCCGTGCTTGGTCCCGCCCGGCTGCCTCGACCTCGCGGTCGCCGCGGCGACCGCGAGCCGGCCCGGGATCACTGTGTCCAGCGTCGAGTCCGGCAGCGTCGGCGAACTGCTTGCCCACGCGGCCGGACTCGACGCCTCGCTGATCGTGCTGGCCGCGGAGAACCGGGTCCCGTGGAGAACACTCGTGCGGGGTGCCGACCGGCCGCTCGTTTTCGCGGGCGCTTCTGCCGGACCGGTCGTGGCGGAGGTACGCAACCAGCGCATTCGCACTGACGCGTTGGCACTCGCCTTCGAGCTCGCCCGCGCTGCTGGAACGAGTCTGAAGATCCTGCACACTGCCGCGGCGTGGCACCTCCCCCGCGCGACCGAACTCGCCGGTTGCGTCGTCGCCGAACTTGCAGGCTGGATGGCCTCGAATCCAGACGTCGCGATCACCTACCGGTTCACCGGCGCGCCGCGCGTGCGAACCTTGGCCCTGTGCTCGCGCACGGCGTCTGTACTGCTCCCGGGCCGATGAGCCGCCTTCCCTGCCGCCGCATCCGCTGCCCGGCGGCCCATGCTGTGTCGCCCGGCAGCCTGCACCACCGTCGCACCGGGCCGGGACAGACAGCGGGCTGCCCCGTCCCTTTCCACTGCCTGCTCCCGTTCGTCCGGCCCCGCCGCCCGCTCGTCCCGGTCCCGCCGCCGCCCGTTCGATCGAGCGGGCTCCGGCCGCGCGGCGGCTGGTAAGAACACCGGTACGTCCGCATGCGAGCGGGCCTGCCGACCGCGCGAAGGGGTGCACATGGCTTTCCCAGGTTTGCAGCACATCGCGATCACCGTGTCCGATCTTCGGCGCAGCACCGAGTGGTACACGAGGCTGTTCGGCGCCGGGCCCGTCCTGGACGAGGACGAGGAAAGCGGCGAGTTCCACCACACGGTCTTCGCTCTCGACGGCGGCATGCTCTTCGGGCTGCACACCCACCTCGGCAGGGAAACCCGGGACCGGGCGGACGAACGCCGCACCGGGCTCGACCACGTCGGGTTCGCGGTCGAGTCGCACGCAGCGCTGACGGAATGGGCCGGGAAGCTCGACGAGCTCGGCATTCCGCACGGCGGGGTGAAGAAAGCACACTACGGCAGCGGCGTTTCGTTCCGCGATCCGGACAACATCGCGCTCGAGTTCTTCGCCGGTCCGGAATAAAGCGCCGCCGGGAAAGCCATGTGCGATCACCGAGTAGCCGACGTAATGGTGCGCCAGGTCGTCTCAGCCGGGCGCGATACCTCGTTCCGGGACCTCGTCACGGCTCTGCTCGACCACCGCGTGCCCGCGGTACCCGTCGTCGACCCGGCCGGGCGGCCGATCGGGCTCGTGACCGCGGCGGACGTGGCGGCGAAGAGCGAGTTTCACGGCGGAGCGGATCGGCTTCCCGCGCTCGGCGGGCCGCGCCACCGGAGCCGGTGGCGAAAAGCGGGTGCGCGCACTGCGGGCGAGCTGATGACGGCACCCGCGCCCACGATCGCCGCCGACGCGCCCCTGCACGAGGCGCTCCGGCGGCTCGCGGACGCCAAATCGGCTCAGTTGTGCGTGGTGGACCAGGAAGCCCGGCTGGTCGGATTGATGTCCCACCGCGACGTCCTGTCCGCGCTGCTGCGGCCGGACGCCGACATCCAGGCCGAGGCCGAAGCCGCTGCACCGGCGGGCATCGCGGTGCGGGTCGCCGATGGCGTCGTGACGCTCACCGGCACCGTCGGGTTGAGAAGCGTTGCCGAGCAGGCTGTCCGGAGGGCACAGTGCGTGCGCGGAGCAGTCGCCGTCACCGATGAACTCGACTTCAGCTTCGACGACCTCACCGCGCACGCACTGTGAACCCGGCCGTTCAGCAAAAGCCCATGGGCACTTTCTCCCGGCCCGCCGCGGCGCCGAACTCCGCGGGCTGACAAGTGGTCTCCAGCACCGACATCCACAGGTCGCCGTCGGGGTCGACCTGGTTGCGGCGGCTCGTCATCAGCGACAGCGGGACGTGCACGAAGCGCCGCCGCCAGCGCGCGACGGCCGCGGCGGTGCGGCCGGCCATGGCGGCGTGCACGGCCGCATGCGCCAGCCGCAGGCAATAGACGCTGTCGTAGGGGTTGGCCGCGATGCTCCGGATCGCGTAGCTCGGATCGATGTAGCGCATCGTGGGAGGAAGACCGGCTGCGGCCAGGTGCGCGGCGATGCGGTCTTTGAGCAGCTCCCCTATGTTGCCGAGCTTGACGTTGCCCGACGCGTCCGTGCCGCGCCCGTTCCGGTGCGCCGCGCCGGGTTGGTCGAGCAGGTCCTGACCGGCCCCTTCAGCAAGGACGATCACTGCGTTGCCCTTCGCCCGCACGCGCTGCTCGACATGGGCGAGCAGACCGTCCGGTCCCTCCAGCGCGAAGGGAATCTCCGGGATCAGCACGATGTCCGCGCCGTTGGCGGCCAGCGCGGCGTAGCTGGCGATGAACCCGGAGTGCCTGCCCATCAGCTTCACGATCCCGACACCGTTCGGGCTAGACGCGGCTTCGACGGAAACCGACGAGATGAAGTCCGTCGCCCGGGCGAACGCGCTTTGGAAACCGAAGGACTGGTCCGTGAAGGGCAGGTCGTTGTCGATCGTTTTCGGCACCCCGATGACCGCGATGTCGAGGCCGCGCGCCCGGATCGCGTCGCTGAGGTACGTCGCGGCGCGCATCCCGCCGTCGCCGCCGATGACGAACATGATGTCGACGCCTCGCTGAACGAGGCTGTCGACCATCTCGTCGGCGTCCTGGCCGCCGCGCGAGCTGCCCAGGATGGTGCCGCCGTCCTTGTGGATGTCGCGGACGTGCGCCGGCGTCAGTTCGACGGTGTCGTGCCGGTGGTCGGCGGTCAGCCCTTGCAGGCCGTTCCGGAAGCCCAGGATTCGCTTCACCTTGTAATGCACCGCGAGTTCCTGGACGAGACCGCGGATGACGTTGTTCAGCCCCGGGCACAGCCCGCCGCAGGTGACGATCCCGGCGGTGACCTGTGCCGGGTCGAAGTAGATCTTCCGCCGGGGGCCCGCCCCTTCGAAGCTCGGAACGCGCGCCGGCGGGAGGCGGTGCCCGGCCAGCATCGACACGGTGTCCTCGAGCAGGACCCGGTCGCCGTCGGCGACATAGTGCGGAGAGGTCTGTTTCGTCGACAGCATCTCGGCGAGCGGCGAATCGTAACGACACTCGCCGAGATGACGAACGCGGAGGTCGTCCAAATGCAGCGTCACCGGATCTCCCTGGTCGTGCGGACTGCGTGGGTCACTCGAAGGTGGTGTGCGTGAGGTAGCGGATCTCGCCCCGGGAAATCAGAAGCGATTCGCAGGTGGTCTTGCCCTCGCATTTCCGGGGGCGGTCGAGGAGCGTTCCCCCGGTGACCCCGGTCGCGACGAAGAAGGCGTCGCCCGCCGCGAGTTCGTCGCATTCGTACACGCGGTCAAGGGACATGCCCGCCGCGCGGATCGCGTCCGCCTCTTCGTCCCGTTGCGGGGCGAGGCGACCGAGCATCCCGCCGCCCAGCGCGCGAACCGCGGCAGCGGTCATCACGCCTTCGGGCGTGCCTCCGACGCCGAGAAGCAGGTCGACGTCGAGCGTCGGCAAGAGCACGGCCAGGCTTCCGCCGACGTCGCCGCCCGCCGGGGTCTGCACCGCCGCACCGGCCTGCAGCACGCGAGCGATCAGGTTCTTGTGCCGCGGCTTGTCCATGATCATCACGCGGAGCTCGCTGACCTTCTTGCCCAGAGCGGCGGCGACGTTGGCCAGCGTGCGCTCGGGCGGATCGTCGAGATCGACGACGTTCTTCGCCTGCGGGGGCACGACGATCTTGTCCATGTAGAACCCCGGACCCGGCGACCAGAGGGTCCCCGGCTCGCCGAAGGCGATCGTCGCCAGGGAACCCGGAAGATCCTTGGCGCAGAAGGACGTTCCTTCCAGCGGATCGACCGCGATGTCGAAATCCGGGCCGTTGCCGGTGCCGACGATCTCGCCGTTGAACAGCATCGGGGCGTCGTCCTTTTCGCCCTCCCCGATGACGACGGTCCCCCGGCCGGGAGCCTGCGCCAGCGCTTCGCGCATCGCCTTGGTGGCAGCCGCGTCGGCGGCCTTCTGGTCGTACCGGCCCACCCACTCGTAGCTGGCGACGGCGGCGCTGCGGGTCGCGGCCAGCGCCACCGCCTCCAGTGCGTGGACATCGACGCACGTGCGCGGTGCGGCCTCAGTCTGACAGTGCATTTCGGGCTCCCATTCCGGTCGGTCGCATCAGGACGGCGAGGCCGCTATTCGAGATTCGCGTGGAGCCGCCACAGTTCGCGGGCTTGAGTGCCGCTGGTCTGCCACAGCGCGTGGAAGAGCGAATCCGTGATCAGCAGAACGGACTGTTCGAACAGGCTGCCGGCGTACTGGACGGAGGAGTTGCCGTCGAAGTCCTGCTTGTCCGCGGCCGGGATGAGCAGCACCTCGGTAGCGGCCTTCGCCAGCGCCGACCCGGGCGCCGTGGTCAGCGCGATCACGTCGGCGCCTTGGGCGCGCGCGGTCTCCGCGGCGCGCACCACCCGAGCGGTCGACCCGGAGCCCGATGCCGCGACCAGGACGTCCCGTTCGCCGATCGCCGGAGCCGTCACCTCGCCGACGACGTGCGTCGGCAGCCCGAGGTGCATGAACCGCATCGCGGCCATCTGCAGCGCGAGGCCGCTCCGTCCGGTGCCGATGGTGAACACCGCCGGCGCCTTGAGCAGCAGCGCGCCGGCCCGGAGCCACGACGCGGACTGCACCGCCGCGCTCACCCGGTCCACTTCTCCGACGACCGCACGGGTCGCTCCGGTGAAGAGCGCAGCGTCAAGTTTCTTGGGAATCGTGTTCGTCAACGAGATCTCCTCCACTCGCGGGCGGGCGACCTTGGCGCGTCGCCTGCGCGGCCATCGCGCGGGCCAATCTGCTTAGAACACAAGGATTCTCCACCGCCGGCCTGCCCAGCAAGGCTTGCGGCATCAGGAAAAGCTATCCCCTGATTGGGATGACGAATAATGACGGGGAAAAGGAAGCGGCCCCGGCGGAATACACCGCCGGGGCCGCTTCGTGCGGGCGTACCGTTCAGGAGGCTCCCATCAGCCCTTGTGGACGTGTTTCGGGCGGATGTTCCCGGATCCTCCTGCCGCCCGCGGCAACGACATCACCGCCGAACGGAGCGCACGCTTCGGCGTGCGGCTTCCACCACGGCGTCGACGGTGATGCCGAACTGGCTGTACAACGTCGTGAAATCCGCCGACGCGCCGAATTGCTCCAGCGACACGATTTCGCCGGCATCGCCGACGAACCGGTGCCACGGCTGGGCGATCGCCGCTTCGACCGCCACCCGGGCCCGCACCGAAGGGGGCAGGACCTGTGCCCAGTAGGCCGAATCCTGCCGGTCGAACCACTCCACGCACGGCATCGACACGACCCTCGTGGGAATACCTTCCTCCTCGAGAATCTCCCTGGCCGCTACCGCCAGCTGCACCTCGGAACCGGTGCCGATCAGCACGAGTTCGGGCGTGCCGGTCGACGCCTCGGCCAGCACGTAGCCGCCGCGCGCGACACCTTCGGCAGAGGTGCCCTCCAGCGTCGGCACGTTTTGCCGGGTGAGCGCGAGCCCGGTCGGGCCTCCGGTGTTTTCCAGCGCGGCTTTCCAGGCGTACGCGGTCTCGTTCGCGTCCGCGGGGCGGGCCACCGACATTCCCGGGATCGCCCGCAACGAGGCCAGCTGCTCGACCGGTTGATGCGTCGGGCCGTCTTCGCCGAGGCCGATCGAGTCGTGCGTCCACACGTAAATGACCGGCAGTTCCATCAGCGCGGCCAAGCGCACCGCCGGGCGCATGTAATCGCTGAAGATCAGGAAAGTGCCGCCGTACGGGCGAGTTCCGCCGTGCAGCGCGATGCCGTTGAGGATCGACCCCATCGCGTGTTCACGGATGCCGAAGTGCAGCGTGCGGCCGTAGGGCTGCGCGGTCCAGGCGTCCGTCGAGATTTCGGCCGGACCGAAGGAGTCCGCACCCTTGATCGTGGTGTTGTTGCTCTCGGCCAGATCCGCCGAGCCGCCCCACAGCTCGGGCAGCACCTCGCCGAGCTTGGCCAGCACCGCGGCCGACGCCTTGCGGGTGGCGACCTCCGTTTCGCCGGGCTCCCACGCAGGCAGATCATCCGCCCAGCCTGCCGGAAACTCGCGTTTGGCCAGACGGTCCAGCAGGATCTTGCCTTGCGGATTGCTTCGTGCCCAGGCGTCGAATTCGAGCTGCCACTTCTCGTGGTCCGCCCGGCCCCGCGCGGCTGCCTCGCGGGTGTGGCGCAACACCTCGTCGTCGACCTGGAAACTCTGCTCCGGATCGAAGCCGAGAGCGCGCTTGACCGAGGCGAGTTCTTCCGCGCCCAGTGCGGCGCCGTGCACCCCGCCGGTGTTCATCTTCGTCGGAGCGGGGTAGCCGATGACGGTGCGCAGCACGATCATCGTCGGACGGTCGGTCTCCGCCTTGGCTTCCTCGATCGCGCCGAGGAACCCGGCGACGTCCTCGCCGCCGTCCACAGTGAGCACGTGCCAGCCATAGGCCTCGTAGCGCTTCGCGGTGTCCTCGGACAGCGCGATGCGCGTGTCGTCCTCGATGGAGATCTCGTTGCTGTCGTAGATCACCGTGAGGTTGCCGAGCTGCTGTGTTCCGGCGAGCGACGACGCCTCGGACGTGACACCTTCTTCGATGTCGCCGTCGGAGGCGATCACGTAGATCTGGTGGTCGAACACGCTCGTGCCCGGCTCGGCGTCCGGATCGAACAGGCCGCGCTCGCGGCGGGCGGCCATTGCCATGCCGACCGCGCTCGCCAGGCCCTGGCCGAGCGGGCCGGTGGTGATCTCGACACCCTTCGTGTGCCCGTATTCGGGGTGGCCCGGGGTCAGCGAACCCCACTTGCGCAACGCTTTCAGATCGTCCAGTTCCAGGCCGTAGCCCGAGAGGTACAGCTGGATGTACAGGGTGAGGCTGGAATGTCCGGCGGACAGCACGAACCGGTCGCGCCCGATCCACTCCGGATCACCGGGGTCGTGCCGCAGCACCCGTTGGAACAACGCATAAGCGACCGGCGCGAGGCTCATGGCCGTGCCGGGGTGCCCGCTTCCGCACCGCTCGACCGCGTCCGCCGCCAGCACGCGGACGGTGTCCACCGCACGTGCGTCTAGACTGCTCCAGTCTTGCGGGAACCGCTGGGCGGTCAAGCGGGCAATCTCGTCAGGGGATTGGTTTGCTGCCATGGAAGCGCACTCCCGATGATGTCGATTCTTGGCGTATTCCGGAAAGAGCAGATCCGGCCCGCTGCGCGCCGAGCCCGTGTCCGGCGCGCAGCGGGCGGGT
>NZ_JACJHR010000160.1 GCF_014174495.1 Amycolatopsis echigonensis | reverse complement strand
CGTGGGCTGAGGAACGAGCTGACGAGGTAGTTGTGTCCGAAGTGGATTTCCACGGCGTCGAACCCGGATTCCAGGGCGGTGCGGGCCGCACTCGCGTGGGCTTCGACGATGCGGTCGAGGTCGGCGGGGGTGGGGGCGCGCGTCGGGCGCAGGCCGAGCGGGCTGAACCAGCGGGTCGGCGACAGCGCGGGCAGCCGGTTCGACGCCGCGTTCGCCACCGGCCCGGCGTGCCCGATCTGCGCGCAGGCCGCCGCGCCTTCGGCGTGGATCGCGTCGGTGAAGCGGCGCAGCCCGGGGACGGCTTCGGGACGCATCCAGATCTGGTGGCGATCGGTGCGGCCTTCCGGCGACACCGCGCAGTAGGCCAGCGTCGTCATCCCGACGCCACCGCGGGCCGGGCGCCGATGGTACTCGATGAGCTCGTCGGTGACGAGCGCGTCCGGCGTGCGGCCTTCGAACGTGGCGGCCTTGATGACGCGGTTGCGCAGTTCGACCGGGCCGAGGCAGGTCGGCGCGAAGACGTCCGGCGCGCTCACGGCGCGTCCAGCCCGGCGACGACGAACGACCGGACCGCCTCGGCGGGCAGCCGCGGCTCGGCCGGCGCCGGGGCGCCCGGGGCGCCGAACACCTGCAGCAGCAGCTGGAAAGCCAGCACCCAGCGGGTGGCGGCCTGCTCCCCGGTCAGGTCGGGACGGGCCGCGCGCAGCATCCCGATCCACGGATCGAGACTGAACCACGGCGACGTCCAAGGCAGCCGCTGGCCGGAAAAGAGCACCCGGGCGAGCAGGTGCAGCCGCAGCCGGCCGACGGGGTCGGCGGCCTGTTCGGTCAGCGGGGCGAGGACGGCGTCGACCAGGTCCGCGGCGGCGGGCACCCACCCGTCCCGCCGCCGGCGTTCGACGTCGTCGAGCAGGCCGCTCCACACGGGCGCCAGCCGTACTTCCAGCATCGCGGCGACCAACGCTTCCTTGGAGCCGAAGTGGTAGTGCACGGCGGCCGGGTTGAGCCCGGCGGCCGAGCAGATCCCCCGCACGGAAACGTCGTCGTAGCCGGCGGTCAGCAGCAGCCGTTCCGCGGCGGCCAGCAACCGGTCGCGAGTCGAGTCCACCGTCGCTTTCATGCGTCGAGTAGAGCATCGAACGCGGTCGGTTTCAAGCATTGATTGAATCACTGATGGGATCGACGACCCGGTCGTCGACCGCGCTCATGGCCCGGCAGCGCCCGGGCTCGCGCAGTGCCCGGCTAGCCGCGGCGCTGGTCGGGGACGATGCCGAACGCGCGGATCTTGCGGTAGATCGTGGCCCGGGACATGCCGAGGTCGGCCGCGGCGTGCTCCTTGTTGCCGTCGTTCGCCGCGAGGCTGCGCACGATCGCCTCGTACTCGATCGTCTCCAGTTTCGTCAGCTGGCGGCGGGTGAACATGCGGCACTCGGCGGGCAGGTCGGTGACCTCGATGGTGCCGGTCCGCCGCTGCCGGGAGGCCTCGCTCAGCACCTGGTCGAGCTGCCGGACGTTGCCCGGCCACGGCAGCCGCATGAGCTGCCGCAGGCACGTGTCCGAAACCGCGACGTCCTGGTTGCTGTGGCGGCCGAGCAGGTGCGGGACCAGCCGGCGCAGGTCCTCGATCCGGTGCCGCAGCGGCGGGATGTCGATCGCCCGGGTGAAGAACGGCATCAGCTGCAGCTGGACGTCGGGGCCGGGCGCCTCGTCGCGCACCGTGGCCGCGACCCAGGCGGGGCCTTGGTCCGCGGGCATCGCCTGCCAGGTGGTGAGCAGGTCGGCCACCCGCTGCAGGGCCTCGCCGGTCAGCGCGTCCGCGTGCTGGAGGATCACCACCGGCGGCCGGCCGCCGGCGACGTCGTCGGCCAGGGCCTGGACCTTGGCGGCCCGGTCGTCGAGGCCGGCGCAGTCGAGCAGCAGCGCACGGCGGCCGTGGCGGACGGCGACCGCGTGGGCCACGGCGGTCTTGCCGGTGCCGGGCTCGCCGCTGAGGGCGGCCCAGCTGCGCGCGGCGAAGCTCGCGGCGGCGGCGCAGCCCTGCCGCCAGAGCGAGCTGCCGCCGACCAGGCCGGGCGGCTGCAGGTCGGTCTGGCACGCGGTGGACCGGGCGGCGGACTGGTTCTTCACCCGGAACACCCCGCCCGCGAGGGTCGAGCCGCTGTACACCGGCCGGTACTCCAGCCGGGCGACGAGCCCGGACGGCAGGTCCGCCACGACGGTGACCGGCCGTGGTGAGCCCGCGATGTCCTTCGTGTGGGTGATGAGCGCCGCCCGGTCCGTGACGTCGTAGCGTGCTTCAGTCGTGTAAACAGGTCACCCCTGGCGCCATGGAGGCAGCTGTCGAGCCGGGCGGTACCCGGCTCGACAGCATCCACGTGAGCTATGCGGTCGGGTCCGTAGCCTGAGCGGCGTGCTCTTCCAGCGATCATGACTATGGCCCGTGATGCCGTTTCGCGACCGCATGGTGGGCTAAGCGGAGGAGACTATGGCTGTCAGCAGGTTCGTGGTCTGCCGGAGTGCCGGCAGAGCAAGATTTTCGCCCTGACGTGGGGGCGGTCGAAGCGCTCGAAGCGCTCGAAGCGGTCACGTCATCGGGGGCCGACGCTGGTCGCCGCTTGCGTCTGCCCGGCCGCGCACGCCTACCTGGCGCGGGTGCAGGTGTTCGTGGCGAACACCGGGACCCGACAACGTCACCGTGTACGACACCCGGATGCAGGAGGTGGTCGCCACCGTCCGGGTCGGCCGCTCGCCGGTCGGGGCGGGTGCGGCGCCCGGCGGGGACCGGGTCTACGTCACCAACGAGCTCTCCGACACCGTTTCGGTGATCGACGCCCGCACGTACTCCACCCTGGCCACGGTTCCGATGGGCCTGCACCCGTTCGGCGTCGCGGTGGTCGGCTCGCGCGCCTACGTGACGAATTTCGGGGCCGACACCTATCGGCTCGGCCGAGTCGGAGTGGCCGGCCGGGCAAGGTTTCACCCGTTCACCCCTGCGGGCCGGTGCGAATCGGCCCCGGGAGGAGCTGTCGGGCGCCGCTCCGCTACTCGAACGGCTAGTCGCGGGCTGCTGTCCGGCCGTGAAGTTCTGCCGACACGGCGACCGGGCTGGCTGCTTGACTGCGGTCGACTCGACGATGAGACGGGAGACCTTGGTGGAAGTTGAACGGACCTCCCACACGTTGCCCGGGCTGACCGCGCCCGCGGAGATCGTGGTGGATCGCTGGGGTGTGCCGCACATCTACGCGGCCACCACCTACGACGCTTTCCGCGCCCAGGGCTTCAACGCCGCGCGGGACCGGTTGTGGCAGATCGACTTCTGGCGCCGGCGCGGTCTCGGCCGGCTGGCCGAGGTGTTCGGCGCGGAGCACGTCGAACGGGACCGCGCTGCCCGCCTGTTCCTCTACCGCGGGGACATGCGCCGCGAATGGCTGGCCTACGGCTCGGACACCAAGCGTGCGACGACGGCGTTCGTGGAAGGCGTCAACGCGTTCGTGGAACTGACGCGCGAGGACCCGTCGCTGCTGCCGCACGAGTTCCGTGAGCTGGGCTACGAACCCGCGCTGTGGGAACCGGAAGACGTCGCACGCATCCGCAGTCACGGGCTGTTCTACAACGTCCGCGAAGAAGTCGCGCGTGCTCGCACCCTGCGCGACCTGCCGGGCGACGCGGAGGAGCTGCGTCGGCGGCGTGAGCCGTGGCGACCCGTCGAGGTGCCGGAGGGGCTCGACCTGGACGCGATCCCCGACGATGTCCTGCGCGTCTACGACCTCGCCACGACACCGCCCGCGTTCGGGCCGCCCGCGCCCGAGGACCCACAGGGGGACGTGCTGCCCGAGGGCAGCAACAACTGGGTCCTGGCGGGGACCAGGACGCGTTCGGGTCGGCCACTGCTCGCCAACGATCCCCACCGCGCGGCCGCGGCGCTGCCCGGGCTGCGCTACATCGCCCACCTCAGCGCGCCGGGGCTCGATGTCATCGGCGGCGGGGAACCCGCGTTGCCGGGCATCTCCATCGGCCACAACGGACGGATCGCGTTCGGGCTGACGATCTTCGCGATCGACCAGGAAGACCTCTACGTCTACGAAACCGACCCCGATGACCCGGTGAGCTACCGCTACGAGGGCCGGTGGGAGCCGATGCGCCGGGTGACGGAGACGATCGCCGTCCGCGGGGGAGAGCAGGTCGAGGTCGAGCTGCTGTTCACCCGGCACGGCCCGGTGGTCTGTCAGGATCCGGAGAAGAACGCAGCGTTCGCGGTGCGGGCCGCGTGGCTCGAAGCCGGCATGGCGCCTTACCTCGGCAGCATGGACTACATGCGCGCCCGGAACTGGGACGAGTTCTCGGCGGCGATGAACCGCTGGGGCGCCCCGCCCGAGAACCAGGTTTACGCCGACCCGAGCGGCCGGATTGCGTGGCAGACCGGCGGCCTCACCCCGATCCGGCCGAACTGGGACGGCACCCTGCCGGTGCCCGGCGACGGCCGCTTCGAGTGGGCGGGCTTCTACGACACCGACCAGCTGCCCGGCGCCGTCGATCCGGCCGAAGGGTTCCTGGCCACCGCGAACGAGATGAACCTGCCGGCGGACTACCCGCCCGAGCGGCACATCACCTACGACTGGTACGCGCCCTACCGCAAGCACCGCATCGACGAAGCGCTGTCACAGACCACCGACGCCACGCCGGAGAGCATGGTCGAGCTGCAGAGCGACTTCCTGTCGGTGCCCGCGCGCCGGATCGTGGCGCGCCTGCGTGAGCTGCCTGTGCCCGTCGGCGCCGACGGACTCGACCTGCTCACCGGCTGGGACGCGGTCCTCTCGCCGGAGAGTGCTGCAGCCGCGCTGTTCGAGGTTTGGTACCGCCGGCACCTGCGTCCCGCCCTGCTGGTTCGCGCCCTTGAACCCCTCGTGGGTGCGGAGCGGGCCGGGGAGGCCGCCACCCGCGTGTCGCCCGCCGAAGACCTGCTCGCCGACGCGCGCGTCGACCTGGAGCTGTTCGAAGCTGACGACGCCGACACCGCGGAGATCGTGGCGAAGACCCTGCGCGCGGCCGTCGCGGACCTCGAGCGCCTGCTGGGGCCGGACCGCGACGCGTGGCAGTGGGGCCGCCTGCACACGGCCCGGGCCCAGCACCCGCTGAAGGCGCTGCTCGGCACCGTTTCGGCGGACCGGCTCGCCACGGAAGCGCTGCCCCGCGGTGGCAGCGGCGACACCGTCGGCAACACCGCTTACGGCCCGAACTTCGCTCAGTCGGCCGGCGCGACGTTCCGGATCGTCGTCGACGTCGGCGAGTGGGACTCCTCGCTCGCGATGAACGCTCCCGGGCAGTCGGGCCGGCTCGACGATCCGCACCTGACCGACCTGTTCGAGCCGTGGAGCCGCGGCGAGGCGTTCCCCCTGCTCTACACCCGGGACCGGATCGACGCCGAAGCCGAGACCGTCATCGCTCTCAACCCGCCCGCCTGACCGTCATCATCCCCTGAAGGAGAAGGACACATGGGACACCTGCAGCTGCCGCCCGGCAAGAAGATCGCCGTGAACCTCGGCACCGACTTCGACGCCCAGTCGTTGTGGCTCGGCGGGTTCAACCGGCCCAGCCCCTCGTTCATGTCGCGCGGCCAGTTCGGCGCCGAGGTCGGCGTGCCCCGCCTGCTGGAGCTCTACAAGCGGTTCGACGTCACGACGACCTGGTTCGTCCCGGGCCATTCGGTCGACACGTTCCCCGAGCAGTGCAAGGACGTCGTCGAGGCCGGGCACGAGATCGGCCACCACGGCTACTACCACGAGATCCCGCCCGGCATCAGCCGCGACACCGAGCGCCGGCTGGTCGACCTGGCCTTCGCCACCTACAAGAACGTGCTGGGCCTGCGCCCCACCGGCTACCGCTCGCCCTACTGGGACTACAGCGAGAACACCCTCGACATCATCGAAGAGTCGGGCTTCCGCTACGACACGAGCCTGATGGCCCGCGACCTCGTCCCGCACCACCCGCAGCGCTGGCAGATCAACTGGGAGAAGGGCAACGTGGCCGGTCCGGCCAGCTCCGTGCTCGAGATCCCGGTGAACTGGTACCTCGACGACTTCCCACCGCTGGGCTACACCGGCACGTCCACCGGCATGCAGGACACCGAGACGATCTTCCGGCGCTGGCGGGACATCTTCGACTACGCCTACGAGCGCGTCCCGAACTCGGTGTTCGCCTCGTGCGTGCACCCGCAGATCATCGGGCAGGCGCACAACATGCTCTGGTACGAACGGCTCATCGAGCACATCGTCGCCCGCGACGGCGTCTGGTTCGCCACCTGCGACGAGATCGCCCAAGCCTGGGTCGACGACGAAGAGGACGAGCGGCTGAAGGCGCTGCCCGACGTGCGGGGCGTCGAACCGGCCCCGGCGGACTCCAGCTGGGCGCGGCAGGGCTGATCCCGGGTGGTCGCCCGGACCGGTGTAGCCGCTGGTCCGGGCCCCACGGCGAGGCCTGCGGCCGGTCGTGTGCGACGCTGGTGGGGAGGGGAGGTGACGGTGCTCGTGGACTACCTCGTCGACGGGGGCGGCTTGCGGGCGATCGACGACGGCCTGCGCCCGATCCTCGACGAGATCCAGGCCCTCCTCGGCGCCGACCTCAGCGTGGTCCTCTACCAGCCGCGGCGAGCCGGCGCACCACTCACGGTCCTTTCGGCCGGTTCCGGCTGGGGCGACCCGTTCCTCCCGAACGAGCCGGTGGTCACCAGCCGACCGCTGCCACGGCGGGAACCAGCCGCACTGGCCCAGCTCGAAATCCACTCCCAGCTGCGTCGCCACACGGCGAGGCTCGAGGGGAGCGTGGCGGTGCCGTGGCGCGACGCCCACGGCACCGGCGTGGTCGTCGTCGGGAACCTCGGGGTGCCGGTGCCCGGACCGGGGGCGCTGGCGGACGAGGCCCTGCGGCGGCACTACCGCACCGCGATCGTCCGGGCACTGCGGCACGCGAGGCGGTCCGGCGCGGGGCAACTCGACCGTGACCTGCGGGCCGCGGCCCGGCTGGTCGCGGAGGCGGCCGTCGACGGTTCGGACGTGCCCGCCGCGCTGTCGGCCGTGCTGACGTCGGCGCGCGACCTGTTGCGATCCGAGGTCGCCTACCTCGCTGTCCCGGACAACGGGCCAGGCACGTTCGTCTTCGACCAGATGCTCGGCATCCGGACCGTGGCGTTCCGCAGCCTGCGCGTGCAACTCGGACAGGGCCTCGGCGGGCTCGCCCGGCAGGTCGGCAAGCCCATCCGCTCGGCGAACTACGCCGACGACTCGCGGTTGCAGGCCGCGCCGGTCAGCGAGACGAAGGGCGAGGGCATCATTTCGGCGATGGCGGTCCCGGTGACGGTCGGCCCGGAGATCGCCGCGGTGCTCTACGTCGGCGACCGGCGCATGCGCGCGTTCACCCCGGTCGACGAAGACCTCCTCGAAGAGTTCGCCGGCCACGCCTCGCTGGGCCTGCGCCGACGGCTCGCCGAACGCGACCGGCTGGCGGCGATCGAGCGGACGGTCCGGGAGCAGGTCGCCTACGACCTGCACGACTCGGTGGTCCGGGGGCTCGTCACCATCGGGTTCGAAGCCGAGCAGGCGGGGTTCACCGCGCAGGACCCGGACACCGCCTCCCGGCTCGCGGCGATCGCGCGCGCGGCCGAGTCGTGCATGATCCGGCTGCGCGGCGAACTCGGCTCCCTCGTCGCCGTGGGCCCGCCCGCCGCGACGTACGCGTCGGAGGTCCTGGAGCGCGTCGACCGCCTGCCTGACCGCGGTGTTCGGCGGGCCCTGGAGCTGGAGGGCGAAGACGTCGAACTGTCGGGCGAGGTCGCCGGCGCGCTGGTGAAGGTGGGGGAGGAAGCGGTGGCGAACGCCGAACGGCACTCCGGGGGCGCGACCGTGACCGTCCGGGTGGTGACCACCGGGCCGCACGTCGTGAGCATCGAGGTGACCGACGACGGGACGTTCGACGAGGCCACCTGCGGTGCGGTGGCCGGGCACTTCGGGATGAGCGCCATGCGAGCGGCGATCGAGCGGCTGGGCGGCCGCCTGGCGGTCGGACCGGCCGGGGGCCGCGGCACGACGGTGACGGCGACGGTCCCCACCCAGGGGCGCGTCGGGACGGGGGAGCAGTGATCCGGTTCTGCGTGGTCGACGACCACGACGTGGTTCACGGTGGCCTGCGGGCGATGGCCGATCGCGAGCCTGACCTCGAGTACCTGGGTGGGGCCACGACGGTGGCCGACGGCACGGACCTCGTCGACCGGCTGCGCCCGGCCGTCGCGATCCTCGATCTGCGCATCGGCGAACGCGACGGCGGCAATGGGATCGATCTGTGCCGGACCTTCACTGCGCGGCACCCGGACTTGTCGGTGGTGCTGTTCAGCGCGTACGGCAACAGTGAGCTGCTGGCCCAGGCCATCGAGGCAGGGGCGTCCGGATACGTGCTGAAGGAGACCTCGCTGGGCCGGGTGCCGGCGATCCTGCGCGAGATCAAGGCGAGCGGAAGCTGGTTCGAACCCCGCATCGCCAACGAGCTCTTGCAACGCAGGGTCCACAGTGCACACTCATCGGCCGCGTTTAGCGAGCAGGAACTGGACATTGTGCGCGGCATCGGCCGTGGGGAGAACAATTACGACATCGGCGAGCAGTTGCACATCAGCCCGCACACGGTGAAGTACCACATCGCGTCGATGCTGAGGCGGCACAACGTCCACCGCCGCGCCGAGCTGGTCCGGCTGGCTTCGGACCTGCACCTACTGGACTAGCAATGCTCACCACTGTCCTGCCCGGGCACAGCCGGATCCCAGTGGTCGCCTCCACCGAGCGGCTCCAGGGCCTCGGGGCCGCAGCCGCCGCCTTGCAGGCAGTTCCGTTGGCGCCCCGGGCTGCTCTGCCGCTGCGGACCCGCTCGATCGGGGACGTCGACTTCGCGGCCCAACGACGGGAAAGGGCACCACCGCGCTGCTGACGGCTGCGGAAGAA
>NZ_JACJHR010000016.1 GCF_014174495.1 Amycolatopsis echigonensis | reverse complement strand
TGCGGGCGCAGGTCGAGCGAGTGGCCTTCGGTGGTGATCTTGTACCTTGTCTCTCGGAACCGTCCGGCTGGCAGCGCGCGAGTTCGCGCGCCGCCGCTCGCCGGAGGCACTGATCGACATGGGCGAGCTGGGGTCGGCGCGGATACCGTCGTTCGACCCGGACATCGAGCGCCTGCTCGGCATCGGCCGCTTCCGGGGGCCGGTGTTCGCATGACCAAGGTTCAAGACGCCGTTGCCCGGCTGAAGGCGGCGCTGTCCACGGTCGCCGCGCTGGACGGGCGCGTCTACGACGACCCGGGCGCGACGGCGGGCGGACCCGCGGCCGCGGTGATCTCGCCGCCGTCGGTGGAGTGGGCCGGCTTCTGCGGCGGCGAACCGTCGTCCGCGTCGTTCGTCGTGCACCTGGTCGTCCCCTTCGACCAGTACTCGACCGCGCGGCTGTTCGAACTGGTCGAGCCGGTTGTCAAGTCCATCGCGGACGGCACGCCGTTCGTCGTCTCGTCCGCGTCGCCGGGCCTGCTTCAGCAGGGCGGCACCCAACTCCCGACGTACGCCATCACGGTCGACGTCGGCCTCTAGCAAGGAGAAACGCATGTCGCTTACCGTGCGACGGCTGAAGCTGCTGAAGCTGAAAATCGGCACCGTGCAGGTCGAGTGCCAGCTCGCGAGCTGGAAGCTCGACCCGGGCGTGCAGGACGGCGACTTCATCTACACCTACTGCCCGGACGGCGCGGCGATCGGCGAAACCGACGACCAGCCCACCCTTCAGATCACCACCTACTCGAAATGGGTCGCTGACGGCTTCGAGGACTTCCTGTGGAAGAACCGCGGCACCGAAGCGGAATTCGGGATCGAGCACCACTACGACATCGAGACCGAACACGTGCACTGGACCGGGAAGCTCAAGGTCCAGCCCGCCCCCGTCGGCGGCGACCGCGGCGACAACGAGCAAACCGAAATCACGTTCCAGCTCATCGGCGAACCGCAGTACGGCCGCGGCCCGATCGACCCGCAGAACCCGCCCGACTCGGGCACCCCTGGCGTCTGACCCACTGATCCCCGTGCTGGGGGAAGCCAGGTTCCCCCAGCACGGCCCTGCCTGGAAAGGGAAAACCATGCTCGACTTGCACATCACCGACGACCACGGTTTCGACCGGATCATCACCGTGAAGCCGCGACAGCTGCTCGTGTTCGAACGGCTCACCGGAATCCCGTTCTCCAAAATGGAAGACGACGGCGTGTCGATGGCGCAGCTGTACCAGCTCGCGCACATCGCGATGCGCGTCCACCACTCGGAAACCCCCGCGGAGCTGGCCGAATTCGAGCTGCGCTACGACGTGATGCCGGTCGGCGACGGGGAGACCGATGCCTCGGACCCTGGCCGCGCGGCAGCCTGAGCCGCACGATCATCGAACTTGCTCTGGTGACAGGCATATCACCCGCAGACCTGTCCGACATGGACGGTCGCTCGCTGGCCACGATGGTCCATCTGGTGGAGGAGGACAACCGGCGAAACAGCGTCGGCACCAGGCCGCAGCGCCGCCACTGGGGCGGCGCCGGAGCACAGATGTCAGGCTAGGAGGAGGTCCCGGAGTGGCGAAAACCGCGCTGGTGGTGAAGCTGGAACTGTCCGGCGCACGCGAGGTGCTGGCCGCGTTCCGCGCCCTGTCCAAGGACGCAAGCGACGCGCTGCGGGACCACTCCGGCAAGCTCGCGCAGAAACTCGCCGGTAAAGCCGCGGCCGACGTCGCGGCGCACGGCGGCCCGCAGGGCAAGCTGGTCGCACCCACGACCAGAGTCGTCCGGGACCGGGTTCCCGCGATCCAGATCGGCGGGTCCAGGCGCGTCGGACGCAACCGCACGCCCGCCTACGGAGTCCTGTTCGGCTCGATCTTCGGAATGACCGTGTCGTCGGGCTGGTACCGGAACGCGCGCTACAACGCCTCGACCGGCCGTCAATACCGTGTCCACAGAGGAATCGACGCGTACGCGTTCTTCCCGGTGGTGGAACAGAACCAGGCCACGATTGCGGCCGAGTGGCACGCCGCGGCGAATCAGATCGTCCGCGACTTCAACAGGGGAGCGTAATGGCCAGCGGGGAACGCACCGTCCGCATCAAGTTCGACGGCAGCACCAAGGGACTGGCGAAGGCGGCCGTCGCCGCGCGCACCGAACTGGACCTCATGAAGCGAGAGCTTCAGCGAAACCAGGCCGAGCTGAACCGCGTCGCCGGTGCCGCCGAAGCGTCCAACAACAAGTTCTCCAAGCTGGCGAAGAACATCGAGGACTCCCGCACCCGCTGGCAGCGATTCGGTCTCGCGCTGTCTGCGGTGGGCAGGCTGTTCGCCGAGAACCGCAGAAAGATCGCGTCGATGACCGGTCCGCTCGTCTCCGGGGCGGCGGCGGCCGGGGCGTCGCTGGCGCGCGTGCTGATGCTGCTGTCCGCGTTGTCGTCGGCGCTCGCGCTCGGCAACGCGGCAGGCAGTGCGCTGCACGCGTCGTTCCTGGCCCTGGCGGGCACCATGCCGCTTCTGGCGGCCGGCGGTTTCGCCTTCGCTGGCGTGCTCGGGTCGATAAAGCTCGGCGCGGACGGCGCGAAAAAAGCATTCGAGGCGCTGAAGCCGACGCTGGACACGCTGAAGTCGCAGGTGTCGGACAGCCTGCGAAAGGGCCTGGAACCCGGCATCAAGAACCTGGCAGGTCTGCTGCCGCAACTGGAGACCGGGTTCCGCTCGGTCGCGATGGCGGCCGGGCAGGCGTTCACCCGGCTGACCCTCTACCTCAAGACCGCCCAAGCCACCCGGAACATCCAGGGAATCCTGATCGAGACGTCGTCGGTCGTGAAGAACCTCGGCGCGTTCCTCGCCCCGGTGGCCGCCGCGTTCGTGCAGATCGGCGCCACCGCGATGCCGGTGCTGAAGGAACTGACCGCCGGGCTCGGCGACGTCGGCGAGCGGTTCAAGACCTGGATAGACAGCCTCGCGCAGTCCGGGCAGCTGGAGCAGTTCATCCGCAACGCGCTGGACGGGTTCGCGTCGTTCGGCGCGGTCCTGCGCGACCTCGGCGGCATCATCGGCGGGATCTTCTCCGCGGCACGGCAGGCGGGCTCAGACCTGTCCGGCACGATCGGGCCGCTGCTGAAGAACGTCAACGACTTCGTGCACTCCGCCGACGGACAGACCGCACTGGTCGGACTGTTCCAGGGGCTGGCCACCGTCGGCGCCCAAGTCGGCCAGGTTCTCGGCGCGGTGCTCCGCGGCCTCGCACCCGCGATTCCTCCGCTGGCGAAGGCGTTCGCCGATCTCGCGACGACCTTGTCGAGCGTGCTGGTCCCGGTGATCCAGTTCCTCGCGCCGATCCTCCAGAACGTCGCGACGTTCATCGCGCAGAACACGTCCTGGATCACGCCGCTGGTGGCCGCGCTCGGCATCTGGGCGGCCGCACAGTGGGCGCTGAACATCGCTTTGAACGCGAATCCCATCGGGCTGATCATCCTTGCGATCGGCGCACTGATCGCCATCGTCGCCACGATCATCACCTACTGGACTCCCATCAAAGACTTCTTTCTCGGGATCTTCAACGCCATCAAGGATGCGATCTCTGCGGCGGCGACGTGGATCGGAGACCGATTCTCCGACGTCTGGGATTTCATCAAGGGCGTGTGGTCGGGCGTGACCGGATGGTTTTCGGGCGTGTGGAACGGAATCACCAGCACGCTGGGCCGGACCATCGATATCATGAAGAGCTGGTTCGGCGACGCCTGGAACTGGATCAAGAACGTGTTCCGGAACGTCGGATCGTTCTTCTCCGGAGTCTGGAAAGGCATCACCAACGGGCTGAAGTCGGCACTGAACTGGGCCATCGACCGCATCAACGACGCAACCGGAATCATCTCCCGCGCCTGGACGTGGACGGGCGCACCCGGAATCCCGAAGATCCCGCACCTGGCCAAGGGCGGCACCGCGCAGGCGGGAAAGGTGCATCTGGTCGGCGAGCGCGGCCCCGAGCTTTTCGTGCCCGGCCAGACCGGGCGCGTCGTGTCCAATGCCCAAACCTTCGGCGGGGCAACCGAAGTTACACTAAACCTTGACCTTGGTGAAGGTATCTCTGAGCGAATCCGCTTCGCGATCGACCGCACCACCGGACAGGTCCGGCGCTTGGCCGGAGCGGGAACAGGGAGCATGGCATGACCGCACCAGCCGCCCCCGCGGTGTCCGCGACCTACCTTGACGACCTGTCCCGCGTCCGCGTGTCCTGGACCGGATTCCCGTCCGCTGTGGACAGTGCCCGGGTGGAGCGCTCGACCGACGGCATCCGATGGTCGGTCGTGCGCGGCGGCGACACGGTACCCGTGTCGCGCGGCGGCGGACACGTGGACGACTACGAATTCACTGCCGGTGCCGAGAACACCTACCGGGTGTCCGGAGCGGACGGCGGACCGATCATCGGCGTGGACAACCCTGGCACTGCGGCGACCGCGGACAACGACACGGTGACGCCCGGTCTGCCGGACGACTGGCGCGAAGGGGACCTCCTGCTGTTGTTCGCGGTCGCGCGCAAAACCGGGTTCGCGCCCGCGCTCGTCGTGCCAGCGGGCTGGACGACGCTGACCGACCGCGGCGACTACCTGCTGTGTGCCAAACGAGCGGCCGCCAACGAGACCGCGCCGAGCGTCGCGGTCACCGGCGGGGCATCCGGCGTCGACGTGATCGCACAGGTGATGGCCTACCGCAACGCGGACCTGCCGCAGACCGCGACCAACATCGTGACCGGCAGCGGGCAGGACGTCGCGCTGCCGTCCGTGTCGAACCCGCCTGCGGGTTCGCTGAACCTGTGGGCGGCGAAGAAGGACAGCGAGTGGACGTCGGCGGCGCCGTCCACCGTGTACGGCCCGATCGGGTCGACGTCGTCGGCACTGGGCTCCGGCGTCGCGATGTACTGGGACTACACCGTGATCGGCGCAGCGACGCCGGTCGTGCCGCAGCGGACGCTGACCGTCACCGGCGGCGCGGCTGCCGTCAACGTCGGCATCTCCTACGTGTTCGGCAAGGCCCCGTACGTGCTTCGGCGGACCGCTTCCGTGACGCCGGTGCTGTCCGGCGCATGGATCAAGGTCCCGCAGCGGCCGAGCCTGAACCGGCGGATCGTGGTCAGCGACATCTCCAGCATCACCCGCCCGTCACGGACCGCGACCCACGACGTCATCGGCCGGACCCTGCCGGTTGCGATCAGCGACGTGCAGGGGTCGCGCCGCTTCACCCTCACCGTGATGACCGAATCGCAGCAGCAGGCCGACGACGTCGAGAACAGCCTGCTCTCCGGCCTGCCGATGTTCTTGCAGGCATGCGACCCCGGCGCGGTCATCCCCACGGCGTACGTCGTGGTCGGCGACATCGACCGCAGCAAGCAGGGCCATCGCGGGCGCCGGCGCTTTCTCGCCCTGCCGATGACAGAGGTCGCGGCCCCCACGCCCACGATCTACGGCGGCACCTACACCTATCAGGACGTGCTCGACGGGTACGCCAGCTACGCGGGCGTGCTTGCCGACGTGGTCGACTACTCCGCGCTGGTCGACAAGATCAGCGACGGCGAAATCGTGGTGCCGTGATGCGGCCCGTGTCGGCGACCTTCCTCGCGTCGGTGCGCGGGTCGCACAAGATGATCGCCCGCGCCCGGCTGGTCGCGCCCGGCCAGACCGGCACCGCCCCGGCCGGGCTCGCGATCCCCGGCGGCGACCCGGACGGGCTGCTGCCGGTCAGCGCGGGCGACGTGACCGCCGACATGACCGCCGACGTGCAGTCGACGCTGGCGCTGACCACGCGCTACCCGTGGCCGGGCGACCCGTTCGCCGCGGGAACCCCGTACGGGCAGGAGATCTACGTCGAACGCGGCATCGAGTACGGCACCGGCACCCGCGAATGGGTCGGACTCGGCTACTTCCGGATTGACCGCGTCAAACAGGCGCAAGCGCCCGACGGGCCGATCGAGATCGGCGCGTCCGACCGGATGGCGCAAGTGAAGGACACGCGCAACGTCTCGCCGCAAGTGTTCTCCGCGGGCGGTTCGGTCGGCGCGTGCATCGACACCGTCGTGCAGCAGGCGCTGCCCGCCGCGGTCACCGACTACGGGGACTGGGACGCCTACGGCGCGAAGCTCGCGGCCGCGCACGTGATGGGCGACGACCGGCTCCCGTTCCTCAAAGACCTTCTTGCGGCGTACGGGATGCACGCGTACTTCGACTACCGCGGCGTGTACACCGTCCGTCCGGTCCCGGACGTCACGACGTCCGCTCCGGTGTGGACGGTCAATGCCGGGCGGAACGGCGTGCTGGTCTCCCAGCAGCGCGAGATCTCCCGCGACTCGGTCTACAACGTCGTCGTGGCGCGCGGCGAGCCGGTCGGCGAACTCCCGCCGGTGCAAGGGATCGCCTACGACAACAACCCCGCGTCGCCGACGTACGCGCTCGGCCCGTTCGGCGTGGTCCCCACCTACTACAGCAGCTCGTTCATGACCACGGTCGCACAGTGCGAAGGCGCGGCCCGCGCGCAGCTGGCGAAGGCGACCGGCCTGCCCTACTCGGTGTCGCTCGGCTCGGTCCCGAACCCCGCCTTAGAGGGCTGGGACGTCGTCACCGTCGACAACGGACGCGACCAACCCGAAACCCACGTGCTCGACCGGATCACCTACGGACTCACCCCCGATTCGAGCATGGGCATGGACACCCGCAAGCAATTCCTGGAGGCCCCGTGATCGCCGGAACCGACGGCGCGCTGCTCGCCGCCCTGATCGCCGAGGCAGGCCGCGGCCCGTCCGGCAGCGAAGACCTGTCCAACTACACCGGGCAGATCCTCGCGTGGGACGAGATCTCCGGCACGAACGTGGTGCGGGTCAACGGAACCGACATCCCGAACATGCGCGTCGTCCAAAGCGGGATCGGGCTCAGCTACCGTGCGGGTGAGGTCGTCAACATCACCAGGCGCGGGACGCAATGGTTCGTCAACGGCAAAGTCGGTGCGCCCGGCGCCGGGGCGGGAAACCAGATCGCATCGTCTCGGGTTCCTGAAGGAAGCGGCGACATTCCCGTCGGCGGCGGATTCGCCGAACTTCCGGCTCGGCTGAGCGCATCGGTCTACATCGGATCGTCGCGTCGCTGCCTGGTGATGCACTCGTTCGAGATGGACATCTTCGGCACGGCGGCCAGCGCGTTTTCCACTATCGGCGTGTGGCAGGCGGTCGAGATCAGCGGGGCGTCCAGCGCGCCAGTGGAGACCGCGGTCACCGACGCGTACAAGTTCGAGCCGCTCTACGGCGGCGGAACAGTCATGGCATCCACGCTCGTGACCAAGGAACAGGGACTCAACCCCGGGCTCAACACGTTCACCGCGAAGTACCGCGCCGAGCGCACGGAGGGGCTGAAGGCGCGAGTGAAGAACCGAGTCCTGACCGTCATCCCGTTCTGAGGAAGGAACCCAGAATGCCTTTCAAGACACCGATTTTCGGGTTCCGGTACCCGGCGATCACCGAGGACCCGAACGTCCCCCGCGACATCAAGAACCTGGCCGACGACGTCGAGAACACCGTCGCCGCGCTGCGGTCGGTCGCGCTCGGCATCCGCGGCCGGACGATCTACAACACGACCGGCGCGACCGGCGGCCAGCAGGAAGTGATGGGCGACTCCGTGCCGTTCGAGTTCGACCCGAACCGCTGGTACGAATTCGAGTGGCAGGGCAACATCGTCGCGACGGCCGCGAACCCGTACATGAGCTTCACGTTCCGGGTGGCGAACGGATCGCCGTCGAACACCTCACCGCTGGTTGGAACCCCGTATCTCATCCCGGTGTGGGGATCGGGAAAGTTCCACTACGCGCAGATCACCGCCGTGGCAAAGGGAAGCGAACTCGCGGCGTCCGGTCTGAACGCTGGCCCGGCGCAAGTGCGGATGGGCAACTACATCACCGGCGGCAACGGCGGTGGCACCTGGACCATCCGCGGCGACGCGGACAACCGGCGGCAGATGGTCGTCCGGGACTCGGGAGCGGTCTCGTGAGCAGCGACGGCGTGACCATCACTCTGGACAGGATTTACGAACAAGTGCTTGCGACAAAAGACATCGCGGCGAAGCTCGTGGAAAAGGTCGACGCGATCGAGAAGCGCGACAGTGACCACGAGACCCGGATTCGCGCGTTGGAACGGAAAGTGTGGATGGCACTGGGTGGAGGCACCGCGCTCGGCGGAGCCGCGGGCGCACTCGCAACGGCGATCCTCGGAGGCTGAACCATGATGCTGACCAATCTCGCAGCGGTCGCCCGGTCTGCCGGGCTGCGCGTGGTGGAGCAACCCGGCTGGCGCACCCGCGGACACGGGCAGATGGCCGGCGTGCGTGCGATCGTCTGCCATCACACCGCCGGTGCCCGCACCGGTAACACGCCATCCCTGGGAGTTGTCCAGAACGGACGACCGGACCTCTCCGGACCACTCGCGCACTACCTGCTGGCCCGAGACGGCACGGTGCACGTCGTCGCCGCCGGACTGTGCTGGCACGCCGGAGCCGTGCGCAATCCATCGTGGGGCAACGCCTACAGCGTCGGGATCGAGGCCGAGGCGACCGGCACCGACGCGTGGCCGGAAGCCCAGCTCAACGCCTACGAGCGCTTGTGCAAGGCGCTGTGCGCCGCGTTCGGCCTGCCGGTCTCCGCGGTGCTAGGCCACAAGGAGGTCTGCGCACCGCACGGACGCAAGACCGACCCGAACTTCGACATGGGCGCATTCCGCGCCCGCGTCGCCGCAACGCCCGCAACAGAGGAGGACGACTTGACCCCGCACCAGGCAGCACAGCTAGATCTGCTCGTCGCCGTCGTCGGCAAACGCTACGACGACGCCTCGACCGGAGGAGGGAAGACCGACAACGGCAAATGGGGCTATGACGCTGGCGAAAACACCCGCCGCCTGATCGGCCACGTAAGCACGCTCGGCGCCGCGGTGGACAGACTGAACGCCGCCGTCACCGCCTTGGCGGCGAAGCTGGAGGCGAAGTGAGCGAGCAACCGAAGTCGCGGGTCGGCACCGAGCCGGTGTCGCTCGCCGAGGCCGTGCGCCTGGTCCTCGTCGCCGTCGTGGCCGGCGGGTGGCTCGCCATCCCGGACACGACCATCAACATCATCGTCTCCACTGTCGGCGTGCTCGGCTCGATCCTGTCCACCATCCTCGCCCGCCGCCGTGTCGTGCCGGTCGCCAGACTCGACCGACAGTAGGCCGGACACGATTCCGCCCCGCCGTGCAACCGAGGGGGAAGCGCGGCGGGGCGGAGCTGTGTCCGAGCGGGCTACGGCAACGGCGGGTTGAACGCGTCTGTCCACCGGCCGCCGTCCCACCACTGGGAATGGCCCGGGTACTGCGCTGCCGGGTACCAGCCCGGCTCGGGCGCAGGCGGGGCACCAGCGGACGCCGGTGCAGCTTGCTTGGCCTGGCGGCGCTGGTGCAGGCGATCGCCCAGCGTCCCGGGGGCGTAGCCCGAGCCTTGCGCATCGTTCGCACCTGCCTGGCTTTCGGCCAGGCGCGTCTGCTTCCTCAGCTCGTTGAGCTGCGCCTTCGCAACCCGCTGCTTCTTCGAAGACCCGCGAACCAAGCCGCCGGTGCCCAGCATCAGCGTCTTCCGGATCAATCCCATACGACCCGCGCCCCTTCTGTCCGGATTCCGTCCGTACAGGTTGGTCGTCATCGCATGACTGCGCGTTACACGGCAGGACGGGCCGACGGCGCAAACCCGGCACTACGGCTACTCCGGCTGCGGCTCGGGGGTCCCGTTGCGCCACACGCACGGAGAGGACCCGTCCAGGTAGATTTCGCCGAGATCATTTGATTGCAGGGCTAGCCGGAAGCCGTCGTCACGCCTCTCTGTCCAGAGATATTCTGGGTTATGCTTCTCCGCGAGAATGTGGAAGTTGTTTTGCTGTGACCAGGCTTTGAACTTTTCGAAGTACGATGCAACCGAATTGTTCTTTATGTCGGTCAGCTGATAGCTTCGACCAGCTATCAGCCTTCCCCGCGGTCCGTTGTCGCTGGGGTCATCGCAGGGTTGTTCGGTGTCCCTTCCTTTTGGCTTCAGCGTGGCCGAAAGTGCTGATTTCACTTGCTGGATGTAAGCATCGACCCGCTGGTTCGCTTCTTGGATTGTGATCGTGTTCTTCATTCCGGATCCGCTTTCCTTTCCGCATCCGGTTACTGTGACCAGCAAGGATACGACGACGGCTGTCGCGGCGCGTGTGCGAAGGTTCATGTTCAGTTCGGCTGCTTTCCGGCAATGATCTGGCCCATCGAGGTCAAGGATTGGTTGCCTCGATCCCAGTACTGGCTGTGCGCTTCGCTGCTGTTGCCGTCCAGCCACCATGACCCTTCGGTGCCGGGAGCGGATTGAAACGTTTTCCCGCCGAATTCAGGGTCTGTAGGACTGGGGCCGAGCGGATCGAGCAGTGCGCCGCTCCCGTCGAGCTGGCGTGAAAAGTTCGTAACGTTGATCAGGTCGTGTTCCGCGGTGGTGGAGAAGACGTGGTCGGGCGGAATGTTGAGTTGTGCGGCGTGGTCGACTCCGACTCCGGGGCTGGCGACGAGGACGATGTTGTCGACAGGCAGGTGGGTGCTGCTGGCGGCGTGTCCGACGAGAGTGGTGCCGTAGCTGTGGCCGAGGAGGGTGTTGTTCGACGGGGTGCCCTGATGGCTTGCGCGCAGTCCCTCTTCGAAGCCGGTCAACGCCTGCTTGCCGTTGTCGGCGTAGCTGGTCGAGGCCGCGTTGATCAGCCCGGGAGGCGCGTCGTAGCCCTGCCAGGTGATGACAGACGTGGACGGGGATCCGGCCTTCTCTGCTGCCGCTTCCATGAGATCTGATCGGCCTAGGTCGCCTTCGATTTTGGACAGTTCCGACCCCGTGCCGGGCACATAGGTCGCGACGTTCGCGGCCGTGTCGGGATTGCCCATGGCGACGATGGCGCGCCCCTGCCCGGCGTCGTCGAACTTCAGCAAGAACGCTGGGGACTTGCCTTCGCCTTGGTGGTCCAGTCGCTGCTGGATGGCATCCATGCCCTTGAGCTTTCCGTCCAGCGTCTCGCGTTGCTGTTTGAGGTCGTCGACCTCGCCCATCAGCCGGGGGTCGGTGCCTTCGATCTGGTCCAGCCGGTGCTGGATGGCGTCGCGCTGGCGTTGCAGGTCGGCGTGCCGCTGAGCGAGGACGGCCCGGTTCGCGCGGTCGCGGTCGACTGCGGGCAGTCCGTCCATCGAGCCGATCGCGCCCGGCCGGTCGCGGAACAGGATGCCCTTCCCGGCCGCGGAGAGGGTGGCCCACCAGGCGGCGTTCTGCGACGGGGTCGCGTTCGCGGGCGGTTCGGGCAGTGTCAGCCCGGGATCCTTCAGCCCGTCGGCGGCCGCGGCGGCAACCGTGGATTCATTGCCGGTGCCGAACTGGCCCGCTGCGGCCCGGTCGAGGACGGACGCTAGGTCGCTGTCGATGTCGTCGGCGGTGCGCATGATCTGCGCGAGGTCGTCGGCGAGCTGTTGCCGTGCGTGTGCCCGGTCTTGCGGGTTGATCTCCGGTGGCGGGTTTCCGCCGTAGGCGCAGGTGATCGCGCCGTCGGCGGTGATCGCGTATCCGTACTTGCGGGCCAGTTCGTCGGCGTTCTTGATGGCGGCCTGCACGCCGAGGATCGCGTCGGCGGCCTGCCCGACCGCCTTGCTCAAGGCGGAGGCTCCGGCGACGTAGGTGTCCAGGCCCTGCATGTGGGTCTTGTGCTGGGCGGCCGCGGCGTCGGCGGCCGGGCCGCTCCAGCCCTCGACCGGCAGGAGCTTGCCGTAGTCCTCGCCCTCGTTGACCAGGACCTTCACGCGGGCTTGCAGGTCGGAACAGATCTCGTCCAGCACGCCGGGGTTCCAGGAGCGGACATCAGCCAGCGACACCATCAGCGCGGCCCCCGCATGGTCGGCGGGGCCGGGAACACCCCGGCCGCGGCGTGGTCGCCCTTCTCGTACCGGTCGGCCGCGACCCCCAGATTCTCGCCGAACCGCTGGGCCTGAGAGCACCACTGCGTGAACGTCGTGGACAGCGATTCCCGGCAGTGCTCGGCCGCTGGCGCGGCCTTGCCGCCTCGCACCGCTCCGCCGAGTCGCCCGACCGGCCCGGCGCAGTCGGCCCGGCGCAGCCCGGCAGCCTTCGCCCCGGCCGACCCGCCCGCCGCTCTCAGCGCGGCCGGCACCGTCGCAAACCCCATCAGCCTCCCCTTTCCCCTGTAGCGGTCCAGTCACGCTACGGGACAAACGCAACTTGGATCAATGTGCCCTGCCCGGTACGGGGGGTGTGATCAGGGGAAACGCGCAGAACTCCTCAACCCGGGGGTGAGTAGTTCTACTCATCCCGTCGTGCGCGAGTGGTGGCCCGGCCGCCGCGCAACGTCGGGGGAAGCGCGACGGCCGGGCAGTATGGGTGGGCGGCGGAGGGAGGTACCGCGCTCCTGTCCGCCGCCCCGCGCCCTCCACCGACCGAGGGAAAGGGCGCGCACCCTGCCTCTGCGGCTACGAGACGGCAGGGAGATCAGGTGAGCGGTGACTGCGCGGCCGTCACCGCCGCCCCTGGTGCGACCAGGGCGCGGTGACCTGGTCCCGCTTGTAGTGCCGCCGGACGTAGCGCGCCGCGGCCTGCATCTCCTCCTCGGGGATCGGCTCGCCCGGGCCGCGCGGCGTGCGCATCAGCGCGAGGTCGGCCTCGTCGTCGGGCGTGAGCGGCTGGTCAGCGTCGGACACGGCGGTTGGCACCTCCGTGCGGTCGGAGGACGACGCCATGGCGCTGGAGGATGCGACGGATCGTCCCGTAGGAGGTGCCGTGGTAGGCGGCGATCTTCCGGATGCTCGCTTCCGTGACGAGGTACTGGCGCACGATCACGGCGTGCTTGAGGTCGGTGCGCTTCACGCCCTGACGGATTGGCGGCAGCTGCGCCCCTGCCTGGCGCAGCAGGCGTCCCGTCCACGACAGCGACAGACCGTACTTGTTCGCGATCTCGGTCTGGCTTGCCCCGTTGTTGTACTCGGCGACCATGTCGGCAGCGCGGACCAGCCGGTCTCCGGCCGTGACGACCGGGTGCTGAACGAAGGCCATCACCGGAACCTCCCGTCCGGTCCCAGCGAACCGAGCCCGGTGCAGCCGTGGCACCACTCGGCGTCCACGAACCCGGTCAGGTCGATCTCGCCGCGCTCGTGCCGCTCTGGGTAGGGGTCGTCGGCCGAGCACCAGGGAATCAGCCACCGCACCGACGGATCGGCCAGCTCCCGCTTCCAATAGCGGTGCGCCGTCTTCCGGTTCGCCGCGGTCGGGTCGGCGTGCACCCGCAACGCCAGCTCCGACGTACGCGTCGGTGTCAGGTGGACAGCGATCTCCGCGGCCGCGTCCTCAGCGGACAGTTCGCCGCACAGCACGCCCATCATCGCCTCCGCATCGCCCTGATCACTGGTTATGATGTCTTGGCCATACACGGTGCCATAGGGACCAAAACTGGTCAAGGCAAGTTATCCAGTGCGATACTGGGGGCATGGTGGATCGCAGAAGCGGTGTTCCCGCATTCCGACAGGTCGCGGCAGATCTGCGCGAGAAGATCACCGCGGGCAGTTACTCGCCCGGTGACCAGCTGCCGAGCGAACGCGAAATGGTCGAGACGTACGGCGTGTCCCGGCCGACGATCCGCGACGCCGTCGACATGCTTCGCGCCGAAGGACTCGTCACGAGCGAGCACGGGCGAGGCGTGTTCGTCCGGCCGCCGGCGAGCATCCAGCGCATCGCCCGGTCGCGGCTGTCGCGCGAAGCGAGGACGCAGAACCGCGGCGCGTTCCTCGCCGACGCCGCCACCCGCGGATTCACGCCGTCGTCGTCAGTGAAGATCCGATTCGAGGAGGCTGACGCTCGCGCGGCCCAGCATCTTGCGATCGACGAGGGCGCCGAAGTGACGGTGCGGGACCGGGTGATGCGTGCCGATGGGCTGGTGGTCCAACTCGCGGTGTCGCGCCTCCCTCGCGAGCTGACGCGCGGCACCGCAATCGAGGACGTCGACACCGGGCCCGGCGGTGCCTACGCCCGCCTGGAGGACGCCGGGCATCGGCTCGGGTCGTTCGTCGAACACGTCGGCGCGCGGATGCCGACGCCGGACGAGACATCGCTTCTCCAGTTGGCCGAAGGCGTTCCAGTCGTGACCGTGACGCGCGTTGCGTACGGCGAGGACGGCACACCGCTGGAGATGAACGACATGATCCTCGCGGGCGACCGCTACGAGTTGTCGTACGAATGGCCTGCTGACTGACGTCTCTGAAGAAGAGTGGGGCCCTGGCCGCATTCGCGGCCAGGGCCCCACTCTTCTTCTGTACCCAGCAAAACCCGTTCGTTCGCGACATCATCTCGACCGTGCTCGCCCGTGCCCGGCGCGAGGACGTCGCGCGCAACGTCCGAGGCATGGCCTCCCGGATGGGCCTGCTCAAGACGGCGTAGGCGCTGTAAGTCAGGTGGTCAGCGGGGCGGCGGCAGTTAGGCGCGTCCAGCGCCCCGTTGCTCCAAACGGTGCGACCCGAATAAAATGCCGGTCATGGTGTTCGTTTCCTGACTCGCATACGCCCAGCGCGGGAGCCAGCCGCCTTGCTCGTGGATGGCGAGAATGCTCTTCGCGATGTCGCGGGCCCGGTCGGGTTTCACCAGGGCGAGCAGCTGGTTCTGCGAGCGGTAGGTGTCCCAGAGGGAGAAGAAGTCGTAGTACGTCCAGCCGACCGCGCGGTGGATCTTCTTGTCGAATCCGTAGTACCGGCCGTCGGCGTCGTTCGCGGTCAGCGGCTGCAGGAAGGCGTGGTAGAGCGAGGTGTAGAAAACCGTGCGGTCGTCCGGGGTGCCGCCGGTGATGTCCACACTGGACAGTTCACGTCGCCAGGCGCGCTGGACGTCGTTTTTCACGGCATCGAACGGAAGGACGCGCGAGGCGGCGAGGTTCGTGTCCGCGCCGCGAGCGTCCACTTGGGAAAGCGACGTGGTGGCAGTGACTTGGCCGCCCTTCGGGAAGGTCAGCCACGCGCCGCGCAGGCCCGCGCCGCCTTGTGCCGAGCGGCTGCCGGGCGTGCCGCCGTCCGGCGACCAGGTGCCGTAGGACGAGAACGGCTGGTCGAATTTCGTGGTGAAGTAAGTGGTGTACGGCTTGCCGCCGCAGAAGGCCTGTGATTCGACGGTGCCCGCGATGGTGTGGTCGTCGACGATCCGGACGCTGCTTCCGCTGACCGGCTCCTTCGCGTTGGCCTGCCCGACGTTCACGAAAACGTTGGCCGGACCGGGTTTCGCGAACGAGTACCGTTCGACGCCGCTGCGCGTGCTCGCGGTGGTTTCGACGTCGATGCCGCCGTAGCCGGTGAGATGCACCTTGTAGTAGCCAGGTTTGCCGACTTCGCCTTCGTGCGTGTACGGCGCGGCATACTTGGCTTGGTCGAAGGTCGCGGGCTTGCTGGTGTCGAACGCCGCACCCGGGCCGACGTCACCGGTCGTGGGGAGCATGGACACCAGGCCGCCCTGTTCCCAGCAGCCCGCGCCGGACAGGAAGAAATGGCCGAAGCCGCGGATCGCGGTGTCGGTGTAGAGGTATCCCGCGTAGTGCGTGGTGATCGGACTGGACTGGACCATGCCGAACGGCGCGGACGCACCGGGGAACGTGTTGCCCTCGTCCTGCGTGCCGATGAACGTGTTGACCGCGTCCAGCGCATCGGCCGGACGTGCTTGCGCCGCCACGGGCGTCAGCGCCGCGGCGGCCACCGCGAGCGCCATCGCGCCCGTCAAAACTCTGCTCCTCATGGGACTCCTCTGGGAAAAGTCCGTGAAGGGCTCCTTGCGGGAATCAGATTCCCGCAAGGAGCCCTTCACGGAACGAGTGGGTCAGCCCGCGGCGATCGCGAAGACGTGCAGGTCTCCGCCGCTGACGCCGCTCGGCAGCGTCACGCTCGCGACGGTTTTGCCCGCGTCCAGCGTGATCGGCGCGGTGGCGAACACCATCGTGCGGATCTGCTGCGGGTCGCCGCCCGCGGAGTTGCGGTACGGGGTGGACAGGACGATCCGGTTGCCGAACGCCGGCTGCGCTCCGCCGCCGCCGAGGGTCCAGTCAGAGAACCCGATGGTGGCAGTGGATGTGCTGCCGTCGGTGTAAGTGACAGTGAGCGTGCCCTGCGCGTTGCCGTTGCTGGCGGAGCCGAGCAGTGCGAGCCGTCCCGAGCCGGACAGGTTGATCGTCTGGCCCGCGGCCACGACGTTGTCCGGGTCGCCCACCGGGTACGACGGCCAGGTGAAGTTCAGCCCGTCGCTCGACACCGTGCTGCCCGGCTTGGCTCCGGCAGCGGCCAGCGCGTCCGCGGAGTAGCTCCAGCCGCCGCCGTCGAAGTTCCCCGCCGCCGGGTTCGAGTCCGGCGACAGACCGGTGTTGTCCACTGTGGCCAGCCAGCTGTTCGGCTTCGCGACCAGGACAGTCAGCACCGCCTGCACGTCCGCGAGCCCCGGCGAGGAGAAGGTGACCGGGATCCGGCGCGGACCGTCGGAGGTGCCCGCCGGAACGCTCACCGTCACCTGGGCACGACCCTTGCCCGCCGCCGGGACCTGGACGGAACCGGTCGCGGGCGTCAGCGTGATGCCGTCCGCGCTCCCCGCGGAGTAGGTCCAGGTCCTCGCGGTGCCGGACAGATCCTGCACGCCCACCGACGCGGTCGAGGTCGTGCCAGCGGGCACCACCGCGCGTGCCGGGTCCACAAAGGACAGGCTCGGCTTCTCCTGCTCGCGGAACGACGGCGGCGCGTCGGCCGGAGCGGAACCCCACGCGGTCGCGGTCGCCGACCGGGTGAAGTCCAGCTTGCCGCCCTGCGAAAGCAGGCCTTCCGGCAGCCACGCCTTGCTGGCCGCACTGCCGTTCACGTTCAGGCTGCTGGTGTATTCACCGGTGCCGGGAGCGTTGACGGTGATCTTCTTGCCCGCTCCGGTGGTCACCTCGGCGTGCGCGAAGCGCGGCGTGGTCAGCACGGTTTCGGCGCGGCCCGGGATCTCCGGATAGACGCCGAGCGCGGACCAGACGTACCAGGACGACATCTGCCCGAGGTCGTCGTTGCCGATCAGGCCTTCCGGACGCGGGTTGTACAGCTCGTCCATCGCCCGGCGCACGATGTTCTGCGTCTTCGCCGGGGCACCGGCGAACGAGTACACGTACGGCGCGTTCGAGTTCGGCTCGTTGCCCAGGAACGCATACGGCTCATGGGGTCCGGCGTTCAGCTTCGTGAAGAATGTGTCCAAACGCGACTGCGTAGCGGTGTTGCCGCCGAAGGCGGTCACGAGACCGGCGAGGTCGTACGGAACCATCCAGTCGTACTGCGCGCCGTTGCCCTCGACCCAGCCCTGCGAGCTGGACGGATCGTAGTTCGCGGAGAACGAGCCGTCCGCGTTGCGCGGCTGCAGGTGTCCGCTGCCCGGGTTGTAGAGGTTCTGCCAGTACTGCGCCCGCTTCATGAACGTCGTGTACGTGGCGCTGTCGCCGAGGCGCTTCGCGAACTGCGCGATGGCGAAGTCCGCGCTCGTGTATTCCAGGGTGTCCGCCGCCGCGCCGGGCACGTAGCCGAGGCGCTGGTAGTCCTGCAGACCTGGCCGTTCGACGTAACCCTGCGTCGGCTGCGTAGCGCCCTTGATCATGAGCAGCAACGCTTTCTGCGCGTCGAAGTCACGCGCGCCGAACGCGTAGGCGCTGGAAACGATGATGTGGTACGGATCCCCGTTCATCACGCCGGTGTAGTCGTTCGCCACGGTCCAGCGGTCCCACGAACCGCCCTGTTCGGCGAAGGCCATCATCGAGCGCACGAGGTCCGAGGTCTGCTTCGGAGCGATCGTGGCCAGCAGAGGGACCTCGGAACGGTAGATGTCCCAGCCGGAGATGTTGGTGTACATCGCGTGGCCGCGTTCGGCCTGGTGGATCCGGCCGTCGAAGCCTGGATAGCGACCGTCCGCATCGGAGAAGACGTTCGGCTGGATCAGCGAGTGGTACAGTGAGGTGTAGAACGTCGTGGTGTCGGCGTCGCTGCCGCCGCTGACCTGGATCTTGCCGAGCTGGTCGTTCCACGCCTGCCGCGCGGAAGCGGCCACCGCGTCGAACGGCTTCGTTCCGTTGTTCTCCGCCTTCAGGTTCGCCTTCGCCCCGTCGACGGACACAAAGGACAGTCCGACCTGGACGTTGACCTGTGCGCCGTTGAGGTTCGGGAACGTCACATACCCGCCGCTGCCCGGGCCGCTGACGGTCGTATCCTGCGGTTTCGCCGCCGCCGGGCGCGCCAGGGAAGCACCGATGCCGTTGGGCTGCGCGACCTTCGCCTTGGCACCGCCGGTCTCCGCGGTCTTGCCCGGCGTGACCGCGCCGTTCTTCCACGTCCCGACGGACTCGAACGGAGTGTCGAACTTCGCCGAGAAGTAGACCCGGTACGAGTCCTTCGCGCCGCAGAACCGGCCGCTGGTCGCCCAGCCGCTGATGGTGTCCTTGCCGATGGTGATCGACGCGTCGTCGGTGCCGTTGACCGAGCCGGAAGTGTTGACCAGCAACGTGGACGCCGCGCCCGCCGGGTAGGTGAACCGTCCGGAACCGGTGCGCTGCGTCGCGGTCAGCTCGACCTTCGCGCCGTTGTCGAGGGCGACGTCGTACGCGCCGGCGGTCGCGTGCTCGTTCTTGTGGTCGAAGGTCGAGGTGTAGTGGCCCGGATCGGTCGCGGGCGACGTGCTGATCTCGCCGACGTACGGCATGAACGGCAGGTCCTGATACGTGGTGCAGCCCGCGCCGGAAAGGTGCGTGAGGCTGAACCCGGTGATCGTGTTGTCGTCGTAGAAATACCCGCCCGGCTGGGATTTCTTCGTGTCCGGGCTCCACTGCACCATCCCGAACGGCACCACCGCGCCGGGGAAGGTGTTGCCCGCGCCGCCGCCGGTTCCGTGGTCGGCGCCGCCGGGCCGGGTGCCGACGAACGGGTTCACCCACTTCGCCAGGTCAGCGGGTTTCGCGGCGCTCGCCGCGGGATCGGCCAGTGCGGGGGCGGCGGGGGCCAGGGACGCCCCTGTCGCCACGACCGCCGAGGTCAGGAAGATCAGTCCGGCTCTCCAGCGCGCTCGCGCCATCGCCATCGCCTCTCCAGTTGTCCGGCGCGAACCCGCCGTCACCGGCCTTCGAGGCATCGATGACAACCTTGTCGCGCACCGTCGATGCGGGCCACCTTGGGCAATGACTCACCGGATCGTCAAGACCGCGGTGAGAGCCTGTCCGATTCGAGACAACGATGTCCACCATCCGCACCAGCGGATTCGTCGAAGCGGGCAGCGCGGATCGGCGGGCATTGACAGCGCACCGGCGGATGGTGTCCAATCCCCCGCATTATGACAACGTTGTCTCACTCGGGCCGGGACGCGGACGGGCTTCCCCGCCCCGCCAGCAGGCGGGCCACGATGAGCGATGTGGCCCGGCTGGCCGGCGTCAGCATCAAAACGGTGTCGCGGGTCGTCAACGACGAGCCCGCGGTGCATCCGGACACCGCCGAACGCGTGGTGGCCGCGATCGAACAGCTGGGGTTCCGCCGCAACCTCGGCGCCCGCAACCTGCGCCGCGGCTCGACCACCGGCACCATCGGCCTGGTCGTCGAGGACGTCGGCAACCCCTTCTACTCCGAGCTGAACCGCGCGGTGGAACGGATCGCGACGTCCTTCGGCAGGCACGTGCTGACCGGGTCGTCCGGCGAGAATTCCGACCGCGAACGCGAGCTGTCGCTGGAATTCTGCGCGCGGCGCGTGGACGGGCTGCTGATCGTGCCCGCCGGGCTGCAGCACGGCTATCTGGTGCCGGAGATGCGCGCGGGCACGCCGGTGGTGTTCCTCGACCGCCCGGCCGGCGACATCGTGGCCGACACCGTGCTCGTGGACAACCTCGGCGGCACCATCGAGGCGGTCAGCCACCTGGTGCGGCACGGCCACCGCCGGATCGCGTTCCTCGGCGACAGCCCGGACATCTTCACCGCCGCCGAACGCCTCCGCGGGTTCCGGGAAGGCTGTGTGCGCAACGGGATCTCCTACGACGAGAGCCTCGTGGCGATGCAGACGCCGACGCCGGAAACCGTGGGCCAGGCCGTGCGCAAGCTGATCGGCGGGCCGAATCCGGCCACCGCCGTGATCGCGGGCAACAACCGGGTCGCGGTGCACCTGCTGCGCGCGCTCGCGCACGCCGAGCACCGGCCCGCGCTGGTGAGCTTCGACGATTTCGAACTGGCGGACCTGCTCGACCCGCCGGTCACCGTGATCGCCCACGACGTCAGCGCCCTCGGGCACGCAGCGGCCGAGCTGCTGTTCGCCCGCATCCAAGGCGATCAATCCGCCCCGAGAAAGGTAGTTCTGCCTGTGCACCTCGTCGCCCGCGGTTCCGGTGAGGCCGCCCCGTGACCAAGCACCTCGAACCGGTCGCGCTCCCGGCCAACCAGCCGCCGCAGTTCTACCGGGGCGGCGACGCGATCGCCGCCCTGCGCGGGGCCAGCGGCACCGACTCGAAGTTCGGGCCGGAGGACTGGGTCGGTTCCGTCACCACCATGTTCGGCCAGGAAACGAACGGTCTCACCAAGCTGCCCAGCGGGATCTGGCTGCGCGACGCGGTCCGCGCGGACGCCGAGGCGTGGCTGGGCGCGGCGCACGTCGCGAAGCTCGGCGACTCGACCGGCCTGCTGGTCAAGCTGCTCGACGCCGGACAGCGGCTTCCGGTGCACTTCCACCCGTCGGATTCCTTTGCCCGCAAGCACTTCGACTCGCACTTCGGCAAGACCGAGGCGTGGATCGTGGTCGGCACCTACGGCGACGACCCGCGCGTGTACCCGGGTTTCCGGGAGACGCTGAGCAAGGAAACCGTCGCCGAGTGGACTCGCGAACAGGACGCACCGAGCATGCTGGGGGCGCTCAACAGCATCCCGGTGCGGGCCGGGGACACGGTCTACATCCCAGCCGGGCTGCCGCACGCGATCGGCGAGGGCGTGTTCGTGGTCGAGCTTCAGCAGCCGACGGACTTCTCGCTGACTCTGGAGTGGCGTGATTTCCTTGCCTCGCCGGAAAAGGGCCATCTCGGGATCGGCTTCGACACCGCGCTCGAAACGCTCGACACGTCGGGCTGGGACGACGACCGGCTCAAGACGATCGTGAAGCACACCTCCGGCGACGAAGCGACCACAGTGGACTTGCTCGCGCCGGACTCGGCGGAGTTCTTCCGCGCCGACCGGATTCAGCTGTCCGGCAACGCCTTCTCCCTCGAACCGTCGTTCAGCGTGCTCGTCGCGCTCGACGGCGAGGGCACCCTGCGCACCGAGCACGGCGGCGAGTTCCCGGTGGCCAAGGGCGACACCTACGCGGTGCCGTTCTCCGCGGGCCAGACGGAACTGTCCGGCTCGCTCACCGTGGTCCGGTGCCGTCCGCCTTCCCCGGAAAGGAGCCATGCCGGATGAGCGAAATCCTGCTCGACGCGGTGGACCTGACCAAGCACTACGGTTCGGTGGAAGCCTTGCGCGGCGCGTCTTTCCAGGCGCGCGCGGGCGAGGTCACGGCGTTGATCGGCGACAACGGCGCGGGCAAGTCGACGCTGGTCAAATGCCTGTCCGGGGCCGAACAGCCGACGTCGGGCCGGATCCTGCTCGACGGCACGGAAGTCCACCTGGACTCGCCGGTGGCCGCGCGGCGTCTCGGCATCGAGACCGTGTACCAGGACCTCGCGGTCGCGCCGGACCTCGATCCGGCGGCGAACCTGTTCCTCGGCCGGGAAATCCCGCGCAAGGGCCTGCTGGGCAAGCTCGGCATGCTCGACAAAGCGGAGATGCGGCGGCAGGCGGTCACCGAGTTCGAGAAGCTCGGCGTCACGCTGCAGAGCACCGAAGTGTCGATCGGCTCGTTGTCCGGCGGGCAACGGCAAAGCGTCGCGGTGGCCCGGTCGGTGGCGTGGGCGTCGAAGGTCGTGTTCATGGACGAGCCGACCGCGGCGCTGGGCGTGCGGCAGCGCGGACGCGTGCTGGACGTGATCAAGAAAGTGCGGGACAAGGGCATCGCGGTGGTGCTGATCAGCCACAACATGCCCGAGGTGCTGTCGGTGTCTGACCGGATCGAGGTGCTGCTGCAGGGCAAGCGCGTCGCCCGGTTCGCCGGTGCGGACACGAAACTCGAGGATCTGGTCGCCGCCATGACCGGTGCCCTCGTCCAGGAGGAGGCGGCCTGATGAGTGCTCCGGCGAAGGACATCCAGACCACTGTGGACGGCGAGTTCGCCAAGCCTCCGCTGGGGAAACGGCTCGTCGGGGCCAACACATTCTGGATCGCGCTGGTGCTGATCGCGCTGATCGCGGTGTTCACCGCCATCGCACCGGCCGAGTTCGCGACCCTGTTCACCTTCCAGACGCTGCTGATCGAAACGTCCGTGCTGCTGGTGCTTTCGGTCGGCATGACGTTCGTGATCATCACCTCCGGCATCGACCTGTCCGTCGGATCGGTGCTGATCTTCGCCGGCATGGTCGCGGGCAAGACCATGGAAGCGCTCAGCGGCGGCGACGCCTCGCACGCCGGCTGGGGCGTGATCACCGCCGGGCTGGTCGCGGCGGTGCTCGCGGGAGCGGTCTGGGGCCTGATCAACGGGTTCCTCATCGCGGTGGCGGGCATCCCGCCGCTGATCGTCACGCTCGGCACCATGGGCGCCGCGCTCGGCGTGTCGCTCCTGCTCAACGGCGGGTCGGACGTGCGCAGCGTGCCGACCGAACTGAACAAGGTCCTCGGTTACGGCACGTCGTTCGGCGGGATCCCGAACCTCGTGCTGGTGGCCGTGGTGATCACGCTGATCGGCGCGTGGCTGCTGCACACCACGCGGTTCGGCCGCTACACGTTCGCTGTCGGCTCGAACGCCGAAGCGGCGCGACGGTCGGGCATCGGCGTGACCGCGCACCTGCTGAAGGTGTACCTGCTCACCGGTTTCCTCGCCGGGATCGCGGGTTTCATGTCGCTCGCCTACTACGCGTCGACCACGATCTCGGCACACACCACCGACAATCTCAATGCCATCTCCGCGACGGTGATGGGCGGCACCAGCCTCTTCGGCGGCGTCGGCTCGATGCTCGGCACGGTGATCGGGGTGTTCATCCCGGCGGTGCTGAACAAGGGCTTCAACATCACGCACGTGCAGGACTTCTGGCAGATGATCGCGGTCGGCGCGGTCCTGATCGCGGCGGTGTGGTTCGACCAGCGCCGCCGTCGCAAGCGCAACTCCCGCTGAATCGGTCCCCGAGTACAAAGAGGTGCTTACGATGAAATTCAGCAAAACCGTCCTCGCCGCGGGGACGCTCGCGTCCGCGGCGATGCTGGTGGCCGCGTGCGGCTCCGGCCAGGTGGGCCAGAGCGGGTCCGGGGACAAGCCCGGCGGCAACTCCGCGAACAGCAAGAAGCTGGCACTGGTGCCGGGCGTGCAGGCGGAGCCCTTCTACATCTCGATGCAGTGCGGCGCGGAGGCGGAAGCGAAGAAGCTCGGTTACGAGCTGACCACGCAGGCCCCGCAGAAGTTCGACGCGGCCATGCAGACGTCGATCGTCAACGCGATGGGTTCCAACCCGCCCGCCGCGCTGCTCATCGCCCCGACCGACGACCAGGCGATGCTCGCGCCGATCGAGCAGGTGAAAAACCGCGGCGCGAAGATCGTCGAGGTCGACACCTCGCTCAAGGACAAGAGCGTCGCGGTGTCGTCGGTTTCCTCGGACAACGCCGAGGGCGGCAAGCTGGCCGCGCAAACGATGGCGAAGCTCGTCGGCGACAAACCGGGGTCGGTGCTGATCCTCGACACCATCGCGGGCACGTCCACCACCGCGGCCCGGGCGAAGGGCTTCGAGGACGAGCTGAAGAACCACCCGAACCTCAAGTCGGCGGGCATCCAGTTCACCCAGAACGAACCGGAGCAGGCCGCGTCGAAGGTGACCGCGGCGCTGGTCTCGACGCCGGACCTCGTCGGGATCTTCGCCACCAACCTCAACACCGGCGAGGGCGCGGCGACCGGCCTGCGCAACGCCGGCAAGATCGGCAAGGTCAACCTGGTCGGCTTCGACGCCAGCCCGTCCGAAGTGGACGGTCTGAAGAAGGGCGAGTACCAGGCGCTCATCGCACAGGACCCGGCGCAGATCGGCACGAAGGGCGTCGACCAGGCGGTGGCCGCGCTCGAGGGCAAGCCGACCGAGCGGAACTTGACCGCGCAGCTGCACTCGATCACCAAGGACGACCTGGACGCCAATTCGCAGTACTTCTACAAGCAGAGCTGCTAGCCGCCGGGCCGGCCGAAGGGGACTTTCCGCACGGAAAGTCCCCTTCGCCGTGTTCCCCGCTAGGCCCAACCTTCTTCCCACCTCCACCCTCAACGGACAAGCTTCGCTAGACTGCATTATTTTCCCCAGGTACCCGAGGGGAGGCCGTCGATGACCGAGAGTGCCCGGCTGCCGCGGCGCTCCCGCCCGGATGCGGTCGGCGTGCTCAGCGCGGCGCGGAAGGTCGCCGACGACCTGAAAGACGGCCTGTCCGGAGTCCGCGCCCGACGGGCCGCACACGGACTGCGACGGCTGTTCGACGTGGCCGGATTGGGTCTCGCGGATCTCTCCGGCTCGCTGATGTGGTCCGGCCGCCCCGGTGCCGACGACGCGGTGTCCCAGATCCTGGACGACGTGCTGCACCAGGAAGAGCCGATCACCGCGGGCGGCGTGACGGCGGTTCCGCTGCACGTCCATGACGAGCTGGCGGGCGCGTTGCTGCTGGTCGGCGAGGTCCCCGGCGCGGTCACCCGGCAAGCGGCCGACCTCGTGGTGCAGGCCCTGGAACGGGGTCGGCTCGAAGCTTCGGCGGACCAGGCCGCGCAAGCCGAGCTACGGGCGCTGCGGGCGGAGATGTCGCCGCACTTCGTCTACAACGCGCTCACCGTGATCGCGTCGTTCGTCCGGTCGGAACCGGACCGCGCCCGCGACTTGATGCTCGATTTCGCCGACTACACCCGCTACAGCCTGTCGCGGCACGGCGAGTACACCGTCGTCGCCGAGGAGTTCCGCGCGGTGGAAACGTACCTCGCGCTGCAGCGGGCGGTGCTGGGCGAAAGACTGAAGGTCCAGGTGCGGGTCGCGCCGGAAGTGCTTGCGGTGGCGGTGCCGTACCTGGTACTCGAACCCCTCGTGGAGAACGCGATCCGGCACGGCATCGAGCCGCGGTCGGGCACCGGGCTCGTCCAGGTGCACGGACAGGCGGAAGGGAACGACTGCGTGATCAGCGTCGAGGACGACGGGGTCGGCATGGAGCCCGAACGCGCCGCCGCCATCCTCGCGGGCAGCGGCGACGGCACCGGGCTCGGACTGGCCAATGTGGACAGACGATTGCGCACGGTGTACGGGGCCTGGTACGGGCTGACGGTGGAAACGGCGGTCGGCGAGGGCACCCGGGTCGTCCTGCGGGTGCCGCGGTTCCAGCCGGGGGTGCTGCCGTGAGCGGGCTGCGGGTGCTGGCGGTCGACGACCTCGCGCCGGCCTTGGACGAACTGTGCCGGATGCTGCGCGAAGCGCCGGAAGTCGGCGAGGTCGTCGGCGCGAGCGATGCGTTGAAGGCACTGAAACTGTTGCAGGCAGACCATTTCGACGCGGTCTTCCTCGACATTTCCATGCCGGGCTTGGACGGGCTGGAACTCGCGTCGCTGCTGGCGAAACTGTCCGAACCGCCGGTGATCGTGTTCGTCACCGCACACGACGGGCACGCGGTGACCGCGTACGGCATCGGCGCGGTGGACTATCTGCTCAAACCGGTGCGCACGGAACGGCTTTCGGCCGCGCTGGCGAAGGTGACCCGTCTGGTGCCGAGCGGACGGCGACAGGCCGCACCGGACGCGATGGCCGCGCTGCCAGTCGATTCCGGCGGCCGCACGCGGTATGTCCGCCGCGACGACGTGCTGTTCGCCGAAGCCAACGGCGACTACGTCCGGCTGCACACCCGCAGCGGCGTGCATCCGGTGCGGATGCCGATCTCGCGGCTCGAAGAATATTGGGAAGGCACCGGTTTCACCCGGGTGCACCGCGGATTCCTGCTCGCGGTCAGCGCGGTGCTGGAACTGCGAAGCGACACGACGGGCGGGCTGCTGGCACACACCGAGGTTGGCGACGTGCCGGTAAGCCGACGGCATGCGCGGGATCTCCGGGACCGCTTGCTGGAGGCAGCGCAGCGCGGGCAGCTCGGGAGCGCCCGGTGAGGGGCACCACGAGGATCGAGCCGCACCCGCCGCTCTTCACGTCTCGTGCGCGGTTATCCCGGTTAGAACCGGGATCGCCGCGCACGAGGGTTGCGCAGGACGTCCGGTGAGCCGCACCAAACGCGTCGCCGTCACCAGTCCGCAGACGAGGCTCGCCCGGTCGCGGCGGCTCGAACGCGGCCGGTGGCGGATGCCCCGCCTGCGCGCGCCGGAAGCGGAACGCGCGGCCGTGCTGTACCGGATCCAGTGCCGCCGCGGAATCCCCGCGCTGGTGGCGATGTTCGTGCTGGTGCTGGGTTTGCCGGTGCTGTTCTCCCTCGCCCCGTCGCTGGACAGCGTGCGGCTGTGGGGAATTCCGCTGTCCTGGCTGCTGATCGCGGTCCTGCCGTACCCGGTGCTGGCCGGGCTCTCGTGGTGGCAGCTGCGCCGCGCGGAGAAGATCGAGGACGATCGGTGAGATGGACGTCGCGCTCGCGGTAGCCCCGGTCGTCCTCGTCACGCTGCTCATCGGCGTGCGCGGGGTCGCCGCCATGCGTACGACGTCCGACTTCCTCGTGGCGTCCCGGCGAATCTCGCCCTTCGTCAACTCCGCCGCGGTCTCCGGCGAATACCTGTCCGCGGCGTCGTTCCTCGGTGTCGCCGGACTGATGGTGAAGGACGGCGTCGGCGCGCTCTGGTACCCAGTCGGCTTCACCGCGGGATACGTCGCGATGCTGGTGCTCGTCGCCGCGCCCATGCGCAGATCCGGCGCGCTCACCGTCCCCGACTTCGCCGAAGCGCGGCTCGCCTCTCCCGCACTGCGTCGTCTGGCCGCGGTTGTCGTACTCGTGATCGGGACCATTTACGTAGTCCCCCAATTCCGTACGGCCGGGCTGGTGCTCACCGCGGTCGGCGGAACTCCGTACTGGGTCGGCGTGGTCATCGCGGGCACGGCGGTCAGCGTCACGCTCGCGCTCGGCGGAATGCGCGCGGCGACGTACGTCCAGGCGTTCCAGTTCTTCCTGAAGCTCGTGCTGTTCCTCGTCCCCGCGCTGTGGCTGGTGCTCCACATCGGCACCGAAACCCGCGACGCGAGCCTCACTCCGGTCGAGTTCACCCGCTTCTCGCACGCCACCCCGGTGCAGTTCGACCACGACGTCACCCTCACCTTCCGCGAGCCCACCGCGACCGAGGACCGCGGCACGCTGCCGCCCGGGCAACTGGTGGTGCACAAGGGAGAACAGCTCACCTTCGCCGCCGGCGCGCAGGTCCCCGGCGTCAGCGGAGAGGTCGCGCTCGGCGGGCCGGACTGGCAGCGTCCGCTGCTGGAAATCGACAAGGGCTACCCGCTGCTCGGCACCTGGGCGGTCCTCATCGCGACTGTCCTCGGCACGATGGGCCTCCCGCACGTCCTCATGCGCTTCCACACCAGCCCGGACGGCCGCGCCGCGCGCCGCACCGCCGCGATCACCGTGGCGCTGCTCGGAGTCTTCTACCTCTTCCCTGGCGTCTACGGCGTTCTCGGGCGTGTGCTGGTGCCGCAGCTGTACCTCTCCGGCAACACCGACACCGTGGTCGTCGCATTGCCCTCCCAAGTCGACCACAGCTGGGCCGGGCAGTTGTTCACCGCGTTGCTCACCGCGGGCGCGTTCGCCGCGTTTTTGGCGACCTCGCTGGGGTTGCTGCTCGTAATGTCCGGCGCGCTGGCCTACGACCTGATGCCCGGCGGCCTGCGCCGTCTGCGGGTGACAGTCGTGTTCGCCGCGATCGCGATGGTGCTGCTCGCGCTGCCGTCCGCGCGGCTCGACGCCGGAGTGCTCGTGACGTGGGGGTTCACCGTCGCCGCGTCCACGTTCTGCCCGCTGCTCGTGCTCGGCATCTGGTGGCAGCGGCTCACCGCGGCGGGCGCGATCGCCGGAGTGCTGACCGGCCTGGCTGCCTCGTCCGGGTCAATCCTGTTCGCACTGGCCGGGCCGCCGATGCGAGGCTGGGTGGCGATCTTGGTCTCGCAACCGGCACCCTGGTCGGTACCGCTGGCATTCGGCGTAATGCTCGCGGTGTCGCTGCGCGGGCGCCCGCCGTCCTGGGCCGGAGCCGCGATGTTGCGGCTGCACCTCGACGAACGCCCTTCGTCCGCTCCCGGTGACCGTTCGTCAACCGTTCGTCGTGCCGCGAGGCGTTTGAGCCGCTGACGGTTCCCTCGCCCCGCCGCCCTCCCTACTGTGTCGCGGACCACATCCGCAGCGTCGCACAAGGGAGTTCCCATGAGCGCAGGCGACCCGTCCGGCGCGCCGCCGGACTCGACCTGGGAGCAGGTGCACGACAGCGCCGAGTTCCGCCAACTCCGCGGCAGGCTCCGCCGGTTCGTGTTCCCGATGGCCGGACTCTTCCTCGCCTGGTACCTGCTCTACGTCCTGCTCGCCGACTACGCGCACGGCTTCATGAGCACGAAGATCTCCGGCAACTTCACCGTCGGCCTCCTCTTCGGGCTGCTGCAGTTCGTGTCCACGTTCCTCATCACGTGGCTGTACGTGCGCTACGCCAACAAGAACCTCGACCCGCTGGCCGAGCGGATCAGGGACGACATCGAGAACCCGGCGAAGGAGGGGGCATGAGCACACAACCGCGACAGCTTGCTCGTGCCACCGACTGGCTGCGGGTATCCCGCAAGACACAGGAGACGCAGTGAAGACTCTCGCCGCGAGCGTCGAGGGCAGCAACCCGGCGCTCAACATCACGATCTTCGCGCTGTTCGTGGTCATCACCCTGGTGATCGTGTTCCGCGCGAGCCGCAACACGAAGACCGCGTCCGACTACTACGCGGCCGGCCGCGCGTTCACCGGCCCGCAGAACGGCATCGCGATCTCCGGCGACTACCTGTCGGCGGCGTCGTTCCTCGGCATCGCCGGCGCCATCGCGGTGTACGGCTACGACGGGTTCCTGTACTCGATCGGCTTCCTGGTGGCGTGGCTGGTCGCGCTGCTGCTGGTGGCGGAACTGCTGCGCAACACCGGCAAGTTCACCATGGGCGACGTGCTCGCGTTCCGGATGAAGCAGCGTCCGGTGCGCGCGGCGGCGGCGATTTCGACGCTCGTGGTGTCGTTCTTCTACCTGCTGGCGCAGATGGCGGGTGCGGGCGGTTTGGTCGCGCTGCTGCTGGGCATCGAGGGCAAAGCCGCGCAGTCACTGGTGATCGCGGTGGTCGGCGTGATCATGATCGCCTACGTCCTCATCGGCGGCATGAAGGGCACCACCTGGGTGCAGATCATCAAGGCGGCGCTGCTGATCGTCGGCGCGCTGGCGATGACGCTGTGGGTGCTCGGCAAGTACGGCTTCAACTTCTCCTCGCTGCTGCAGGGCGCGGTCGACAAGGCGGGCAAGGCCGGCGAAGCATTGCTCGGGCCGGGCAAGCAGTACGGCAAGGACGGCACGACGAAGCTGGACTTCTTCTCCCTCGGCATCGCGCTGGTGCTGGGCACCGCGGGCCTGCCGCACGTGCTGATGCGCTTCTACACGGTGCCGACCGCACGCGAGGCGCGTCGTTCGGTGGTGTGGGCGATCGTGCTGATCGGCGTGTTCTACCTGTTCACCCTCGTGCTCGGCTACGGCGCGGGCGCGCTGGTCGGCCCGGATGCGATCAAGAAGGCACCGGGCGGCGTGAACTCCGCGGCTCCGTTGCTGGCGCTGAACCTCGGCGGACCCGTGCTGCTGGGGTTGATCTCGGCGATCGCGTTCGCCACGATCCTCGCCGTGGTCGCGGGTTTGACGATCACCGCGTCCGCCTCGTTCGCGCACGACGTCTACGCGAACGTGCTGAAGAAGGGCAAGGCCACGACCGGTTCGGAGGTCCGCGTCGCGCGGATCACCGCCGTGGTGATCGGCGTCGTCGCGATTCTCGGCGGCATCCTGGCGAATGGGCAGAACGTCGCGTTCCTGGTGGCGCTGGCTTTCGCGGTGGCTGCTTCGGCGAACCTGCCGACGATTCTCTACTCGCTGTTCTGGAAACGGTTCAACACCCAGGGCGCGCTGTGGAGCATTTACGGCGGGCTGTTCGTGACGATCGTGCTCATCGTGTTCTCGCCCGCCGTTTCCGGGAAACCGGTCGACCCGAAGACGGGCAAGAGCGCGTCGATGCTGCAGGGCGTCGACTTCCACTGGTTCCCGCTCGACAACCCGGGTCTCGTGTCGATTCCGATCGCCTTCGTCCTCGGCTGGCTGGGCACGATCCTGTCGAAGGAACACGACCAGGCGAAGTACGTCGAAATGGAGGTCCGGGCGCTGACCGGTGCGGGCGCGGAAAAGGCCGTGCAGCACTGAGTTTTGCCCGCTGAAACCGCTGGGTGCCGCTTCGCCGCGGCACCCAGCGGTTTTTTCAATACGGCAGCTTCCCCTGCGCGATTTCGCCGAGCGTGCCTTCCAGCACCCCGCGCAGATACCGCCACAACCCGGCGCCGAGCGAAATCCGGGCTACCCCCAGTTCGGCAAGCCCGGCCAGCCCCGGACCGCCGGGAAGCGCCGAAGCGTTGACCGGGCCGCCCACCTGACGGACGAATTCGGCCAGCACTTCCGGCGAACGCACGAGAATCGGGTACACGCAGTCGGCGCCGGCTTCGAGATACGCGCGGCCGCGAGCCACGGCGTCGTCCAGCACCGCCTGCTCGTCCGGTGCCCCGAGGAACGAATCCACGCGTGCGTTGACCACTAGCCCATCGCCAGCCGCGCTACGCAACCCGGCGAGCCACTCCGCTTGTTCCGCTGCCGGTCGCTGGCTGCCCTTGCCGTGGTCGGTGTCCTCGATGTTGCAGCCGGCCGCGCCGATTTCCTTCAGCCGGGCAGCGAGATCCGCTGGAGCCAAGCCGTATCCGGCCTCAGCGTCGACGGTCACTGGCACCGACACCGCGTCCACGATCCGCTTGGCCGCCGCGAGCATCTCGTCCGCCGATGCACCTTCGTGGTCCGCTCGCCCGAGCGCCGCCGCTACCGCGGCGGAACTCGTTGCCACCACGGGGAATCCCGCCGCTTCTACCGCCTTCGCAGTATCCGCGTCCCAAGCGTTCGGCAGGACCAACGGCTTCCCGGGCACATGCAGCGCCCGCAGCGTCCCGGCGGTCACTCCGCACGCTCCGGCAACGGGGCGTGGCTCGCGACCATGAGCCGGTTCCAGGTGTTGATGGCGACAACGCACCAGGCCAGCGCACGGTACTGGTCCTCGGTGAACACGCGGACCGCCTCGGCGTAGACGTCTTCCGGGACATCTTTGTGGTCCGAAATCAGGGTCATCGCCTCGGTGTAGGCGAGCGCGGCGCGTTCCTGTTCGGTGAACAGCTCCGTCTCGCGCCACCCCTCGAGCACGTACAGCCGCCGCGGCGATTCCCCGGCCGCGACGGCCTCCGCCGCGTGCATGTCGAGGCAGTAGGCGCATCCGTTGATCTGCGACGCGCGCATCTTGACCAGCTCGATGAGCTTGTCGTCGAGCCCGGCGTTCGCGCTGGCCTTCTTCACCTCGCCCTGCAGGTGGGACATCGCTTGGTACAACCCGCCCGTGGCGAGCGCGATTCGCTTCGTCATGCCACCCACGCTAATCGGGAGTGGCCTAGCCGGGTGGTCCAGTTCGGCGTGGGTGGCGTGGGCCAGTCAGCGGCCGCAGAACAGGCAGAGCGGCAGGACCAGTTCGAGGTCCGTCTTCCGCACCGGCTTCCCGTCCACCGGCGTCTTCCCTGGCGGGGTGTCCGCGTCCGGCTGGATGCCGCCCGCCGCGACGCGGTCCAGCGTGCGCAGCCCGGCCGGGCCGACCGTGCCGAAGACCGTGTAGTTCGGCAGCAGGCTGGAATCCCCGTACACCACGAAGAACTGCGACCCGTTCGTGTCCGGCCCGGCGTTTGCCATCGCCAGCAGGCCGCGCGCGTACGTCCGGCGCTTGCCGGTCGGGTCGGACGGGGCGGGCGGGAGCGTCGTCGGAAGTTCGTCGCGGAACTTGTAGCCCGGCCCGCCCTCGCCGGTGCCGGACGGATCGCCGCACTGCAGGACCTTCAGCGTCGGGTACGCGGTGAGCCGGTGGCAGGTCGTCTGGTTGTAGAAGCCGCTGGCCGCCAGGTGCAGGAAGCTCTGCACGGTGCAGGGTGCCTCCGCGCGGTCGAGCCGCAGCGGGAGCGGGCCTTGGTTGGAGAACACGGCGACATCGACGCTGCCGTGGTCCGGTGTGTGCTTCGGATCGCGAGGAAGGGACACCGGGCGGACCGCGGGATCGTCCGGAGTTTCGGTGTACTGGCACGGCCCCGACGTGACCTTCGGCGGCGCCGCTTCCGCCGCCGACGCCGGTGCTGCCACGGCGACCAGCGACAACGCGGTCAGCACGGACACGAGCAGTCTCTTCATCCCGGTTCCCCTCCCAGTGCACGGAAGATCGCAGTATAGGTTCGGGAAACTGCCCGCGCTTCCGGCGAAAGTCGCGTCCTGGCCGGTGGTGAGCTTGGGGTGGCGAGGTCGCTAGCCCTTCAGCTCCGCGATCAGCTGGTCCGCCGCCGCGAACGGGTCCAGTTCGCGGGCCACGACTCGCGCCGCCAACTCGCCCAGCCGGTCGCCGTCCCGGAGATCCGCCAGCTCCGCGTGCAGCCTCCGCAACGCGATCGCGGCGACTTCCTCCCGGGCGCGAGCGGCGCGTCGGCGGTCCAGTTCCCCGTGCGCGACAAGCCATTCATGGTGCGTGCGCAACGCCGACACCACCTCGTCGATGCCCTCGCCCTTCGCCGCGACCGTACGGACGATCGGCTGCCGCCAGCTTGGCCCGCGCAGTTCCCGGCGGGCCAAGGCGATCATCTGCTTGAGGTCGTGCACCGTCGCGTCGGCGCCGTCGCGGTCGGCTTTGTTGACCACGAACACGTCCGCGATCTCCAGCACGCCCGCTTTCGCCGCCTGGATCCCGTCGCCCATCCCCGGGGCCAGCAGCACCACCGTGGTGTCGGCCAGTTTCACGACGTCCACTTCGGACTGTCCAACCCCGACAGTCTCGATCAGCACCACGTCGAATCCCGCGGCGTCCAGCACCCGCACCGCCTGCGGGGTCGCCCACGAAAGGCCGCCGAGGTGTCCCCTGGTGGCCATCGAGCGGATGAAAACGCCGGGATCGGTGGCGTGCTCGGTCATCCGGATCCGGTCGCCGAGCAGCGCGCCGCCGGAGAACGGCGACGAGGGGTCGATCGCCAGCACCCCGACGCGCAAACCCTCGCCGCGCAAGGCAGTGAGCAGCGCGGAGGTCGACGTCGACTTGCCGACCCCCGGCGGACCGGTGAGCCCGACTACGCGGGCGCCCCCGGTGTAGGGCGTCAACGCGCGGGCGATGTCCGCCACTCGCGGCGAGGAGTCCTCGACAAGCGAAATGAGCCGGGCGACCGCGCGCGGTTGTCCTTCCCGCGCGCGGCCGACAAGCTCATCGAGGTCCGGGCCGGGCACCTTACGCCGACGGAACGCGGATCAGCAGCGCGTCGCCCTGACCGCCGCCACCGCACAGCGCCGCCGCGCCAAGACCGCCGCCGCGACGGCGCAGCTCGTGCACCAGGTGCACGGCCAGCCGCGCACCGGAAGCGCCGATCGGGTGGCCGAGCGCGATCGCGCCGCCGTTGACGTTCACCTTCGACTCGTCCAGGCCGAGCTTCTCGCTCGACACGAGACCGACCGCGGCGAACGCCTCGTTGATCTCCACCAGGTCCAGGTCGCCCACGTCCAGCTTCGCCTTCTTCAGCGCGGCGCGGATCGCGTTCGACGGCTGCTCGTGCAGGCTCGCGTCCGGACCGGCGACGACCCCGTGCGCGCCGATCTCGGCCAGCGGCGTGATGCCCAGTTCGGCCGCCTTCTCCGGGCTGGCCACGATCACCGCGGCCGCGCCGTCGGAAATCTGCGACGCCGACCCCGCGGTGATGGTGCCGTCCGAGGCGAACGCCGGACGCAGCTTCGCGAGGCTCTCGCCGGTGGTGTCGGCCCGCACGCCCTCGTCAGTGGAAAACACGACCGGGTCGCCCTTGCGCTGCGGGATCGACACCGGCGCGATCTCCTCGCGGAAGAATCCGGCCTCGATCGCCGCCGCGGCGCGCTGGTGCGACCGCGCGGAGAACGCGTCCTGCTGCTCGCGCGTCACGCCGTAACGGCTGTTGTACTTCTCCGTCGACGAGCCCATCGCGACCTGGTCGAACGCGCAGAACAGGCCGTCGTAGGCCATGTGGTCGACCAGCGTGGTGTCGCCGTATTTGAAGCCGGAACGGGACTTCGGCAGCAGGTGCGGCGCCTGCGTCATCGACTCCTGGCCGCCCGCGACGACGAGGTCGAACTCGCCCGCGCGGATCAGCTGGTCGGCGAGCGCGATCGCGTCGAGGCCGGACAGGCAGACCTTGTTGATCGTCAGCGCCGGGACGTCCATCGGAATGCCCGCGGCGACCGCGGCCTGGCGCGCCGGGATCTGGCCCGCGCCTGCGGTGAGCACCTGGCCCATGATCGTGTACTGGACCTGGTCCGGGGAGACGCCGGCCCGTTCGAGCGCGGCCTTGATCGCGATCCCGCCCAGCTGGGCCCCGGAGAAGTCCTTCAACGAGCCGAGCAGTCGCCCGATCGGGGTACGGGCAGCGCCCAGGATCACGGAACCGGACACGACGTCCTCCAAAGCATCGGTGCACTGGCAGTGTTCCCACGATACGGCCTTCGCCGGGTTCCCGGCTCGTCTTGATGGAGCCAGTGTGAGGGGGCGCACGCGGGGTTCCGCCCGCCGCTTCGAGGCTTATCCTCCCCGGTATGGACACCGAGCCCAGCGCATCCGTGCTCAAGCCGTTCGTGACCGCGATCGACCACGTCGGGATCGCCGTGCCCGACCTCGACGCGGCCATCGCCTTCCACCGCGACCACTTCGGCCTGGAGGTCGCGCACGAGGAGGTGAACGACGAGCAGGGCGTGCGCGAGGCGATGCTGCGCGCCCCGGGTACCGCGGGCACCGAGACGATGATCCAGCTGCTCGCCCCGTCCCGGGACGATTCGACGATCGCCAAGTTCATCGGCCGCAACGGACCGGGTCTCCAGCAGCTCGCCCTGCGAGTGTCCGATGTGGACGCTGCCGCGGCGGCGCTGCGGGAAAAGGGACTGCGGCTGCTCTACGACGCGGCCAAGCGCGGGACCTCGAACAGCCGGGTGAACTTCGTGCACCCGAAGGACGCGGGCGGGGTTCTGGTCGAGCTGGTGGAGCCCGCCGCCTCCGCGCACTGACCGACTCGAATGCCGCATTGGGTGCATGCGACGCACCCAATGCGGCGTTCGGCGCGTTGAGCGCACCCCATGCGGCGTTGGGGCGCGCGACCGGAGCGCGGGGATGGCGGGTGCTTCTGCCGCGGGACCGCAGCGGGCCGACGCGAGTTGCCGACAGGGCTAGTCGCGTCCAGGCACGGCGGTGGGGTCGTGGGTTCTCCCCCGGCCTAAGCACGCACGAGCGCCGTCACACCGCGGAAGCAGGCGGCGTCCCCTTCGGCACCCGAGCCGACAGCGCGTTCGCCACGAACGTCAGCTCCCCGTCGAACTCCGCCGGGCGGTCGTCCCCGGTGTGCCGGGCCGTCGCGTGCCGGTGGGTGACCGCTCGGGCCAGCAGTCCGGACGCGTTGTCGATGTCCGCTCCGGGGAGCCGTCCGCCGGTCGCGGCCACGATCACCGACCGCATCAGCCGGACCAGTTGCTGGAACCGTTCGGACAGCGCGTCGCGGACGACGTGATGGGTGTCGGCCTCGCGCCACAGCAGGTGCGAGAGCCCGAGGGAGCCGGAAAACCGGCGGTCGAGTTCGCCGACCAGCCTGCGCAAAGAACCCGCCAGGTCGCCGGGAACGACGACCGCGGCGGGTTCGATGCGTTCGTCCGGCAGCCGGTCGACCAGAGCGGCCAGCAGGTCGGACTTGCGGCGGAAGTAATAGTGGACCAGGCCCTTCGGGACCCCGGCGCGCTCCGCGATGCGGGACGTCGGGGTCGCTTCGAAGCCGGACTCGGCGAACAGTTCCTCCGCCGCGCACAGGATCCGTTCTTTCGCCGAGTCGTCGGTCATGTCACCTTTCCCAACCAGGGCTTCGCTGCCCCGTCAGTGCTGGCCCGCCATCCGGTGGGCGGCGTTGGCCTCCGGCATCGCGGCCGCGCCGGCGATGATCGTCAGCGCTCCGCCGACCCAGGACGTCCACGACGCCCCGTTGAATTCCGTATACCCCATCACCCACGGCGCGATGAACAGCAACGCGCCGAGGACGATCTGCACGCCCTCGCCGTAAACCATGCTCGGCGCCGCGAGCGACACCAGGCCGTCGATCGCGATCAGCGCACCGAGGACCACCATCGTCCACACCATCGTGGTGTTCGTGCTCAGCCAAAGGGGTGAAAGAGCGGCGACAACGCCAATGACGACCTCGGCCCAGTCGTAGGGCCGCGTCCAGGCGCGCGTCGAGACTTCACTCATTCGTGCTCACCTCCGCCGGAAAAGAGCCGTTCAGGGAGATTTCCCACTTCCGACTATGCGCCTTGACTGGCCAGCCGGTCAAGATCCGTGCGTCACACTTCGACTCGTCTACCCGGCCCCTGTCTCGTACAGTGAGGCCCCCGGTTACCGACGAGTAATTTCGTCCAGTCGCGCCGCGACCGACCCCTGGAGGTTCCCGATGACGCACCTCGACGAGATCCAGCAGGCGATCCTGAACGACCGCCTCGACGCGATCGCCGAGCTGCCCGTGCCCGAGAGCTACCGGGGCGTCACCGTGCACGCCGACGAGGTCGACATGTTCGAAGGCCTCGAAAGCCGCGACAAGGACCCGCGCCGCTCGCTGCACGTCGACGACGTGCCGACGCCGGAACTGGGCCCGGGCGAGGCGCTGGTCGCGGTGATGGCGAGCGCGATCAACTACAACACCGTCTGGACGTCGATCTTCGAGCCGATCCCGACGTTCAAGTTCCTCCGCAAGTACGGGAAGCTCTCGCCGCTGGCCAAGCGGCACGACCTGCCGTACCACGTCGTCGGCTCCGACCTGTCCGGCGTCGTGCTGCGCACCGGCGCGGGCGTGCACAACTGGAAGCCCGGCGACGAGGTCGTCGCGCACTGCCTGAACGTGGAGCTGGAAGGCCCGGACGGGCACAACGACACGATGCTCGACACCGAGCAGCGGATCTGGGGCTTCGAGACGAACTTCGGCGGGCTCGCCGAGATCGCGCTGGTCAAGGCGAACCAGCTGATGCCGAAGCCGGGGCACCTCACCTGGGAGGAAGCCGCCTCCCCCGGGCTGGTGAACTCGACCGCGTACCGGCAGCTGGTGTCGCGCAACGGCGCGGACATGAAGCAGGGCGACGTCGTGCTGATCTGGGGCGCGTCGGGCGGGCTCGGCTCGTACGCGACGCAGTACGCGCTCAACGGCGGCGCGATCCCGGTGTGCGTCGTGTCCAGCCCGGAGAAGGCGAAGATCTGCCAGAAGCTCGGCGCGGAGCTGATCATCGACCGCACCGCCGAGGGCTACCAGTTCTGGAAGAACGAGAACGAGCAGGACCCGAAGGAATGGCAGCGGTTCGGCGCGAAGATCCGCGAGCTGACCGGCGGCGAGGACCCGGACATCGTGTTCGAGCACCCGGGCCGCGAGACCTTCGGCGCGTCCGTCTACGCCGCGCGCAAGGGCGGCACCATCGTCACCTGCGCGTCCACCTCGGGCTACATGCACCAGTACGACAACCGGTACCTGTGGATGAACCTCAAGCGGATCATCGGCTCGCACTTCGCGAACTACCGCGAATCGTGGGAGGCCAACCGGCTCATCGCGAAGGGCCTCATCCACCCGACGCTGTCGAAGACTTACTCGCTCGAAGAAACCGGCCAAGCGGCCCTTGACGTGCACCGCAACGCGCACCAGGGCAAGGTCGGCGTGCTCGCGCTCGCGCCCGAAGAAGGACTCGGCGTGCGCGACGAGGAGCTGCGCGCGAAACACCTCGACGGCATCAACGCCTTCCGCGGTGCGTGAAGGCGGACCACCGGCCCCAGCGGTCCGGCCGCTCGGCGCACGGGCGGCCGGACCCCGTGGGTGCTCACCCGTCCGTGACCGCGGAGCGACTACGGTGGTGTCATGAGTCTTGGCGATGAACGCGAACTCGTGCCGCTGGGAGCCGGCTTCGACGTAGCGAAGCGGGGATACAGCCGGGCCCAGGTCGACGAACACCTGGAACGGCTCGACGGCGACCTGAAGATGCTCACCGCCGACCGCGACGCCGCCATCGCCCAAGCCGGCGATTTGGCCCGTCAGCTGGAAGTCGCGCGCGGCGAGATCGCCGACCTGCGCGGTCAGGTCGACCGGCTCGCGCAGCCGCCGACGAGCGTCGAGGGCTTGTCCGAGCGCCTCCAGCGGATGCTGCGGCTGGCGCAGGACGAGGCCGCGGACACGCGGGCCCGCGCCGAGGCCGAGGCGGGCCACATCCGGGCCAAGGCGGAGACCGATGCCAGCGCCATGCGCGCCCGGTACGAGCAGCTGCTCACCGAGCTCGACCTGCGCCGCAAGGAGATGGAAGCCGAGCACCGGAAGGTGCTCGAGGACGCGCGCGCCGAGGCCAAGCGGATCACCGACGAGGCCGAGGCCGAGCGCAAGAAGCTCGACGCGGAGTCCGAGGCCCGCCGCACGCAGGTCGAGGAAGACTTCGAGATCGCGATGGCGACCCGCCGTGCCGAGGCGATGCGCGTGCTGGCCGAGCAGGAGGCGGCCAGCAAAGCGGAAGCCGAGCGCCGGGTCCGCGAGGCCGCCGAGGACGCGGCCGCGATCCGCGCGAAGGTGCTCGAGGAGGAGACGGCGGCCAAGGCCGACATCGACCGTCGCCAGCGCGAATCGGTCGCCGACGCGAACAAGCGCCGCCAGGACTCGATCACCGAGGCCAACGCGAGGCTCGCGGAGGCCGCCGACGAGGCCCGCCGTCGCGTCCGCACCGCCACCGACGAGTCCAACCGCCGGATCACCCAGGCCAACGAGCGGGTCGAGGCCCTGCGCGCGGTCCGGGCGGGCCTGGCCGAGCAGGTCCGGGCGGCGCGCACGGTGTTGGCCGAGGCGCAGCACGTGCTCGGCGAGATGGACGGCGAGGTGCCCGCGGACATCAAGGCCGCGGTCGAGACGGCCAACGGCTCCGGGCCGAAGTCCGGCACGAACGGCAGCACCGCTTCCGGTCCGCAGAGCGGCGGCAAGCCTGCCGCTCAGGGCAGTGGCGGCGCGACGGCCGCGCAGAGCGGCAAGGCGGCCCAAGGCGGCCCGGCCAACGCTCCGGCCGGGCAGAATTCCGCTGGTCAGAGCGGCAAGAACGCCCCGGCGAACAGCGGAAAGCCCGCGGCGGGCGGCGACGTCGAGCAGACCGTCCGGCTGCGGACCTCCGACGTGCCCAAGCCGCAGCCGCAACCGCGCCCGGCGGGAAAACCGACTGGCGAGTAACCTTCCCCCGCGAAGGGGCCGCGCCGCCCCGCTGACCGATCGCCGGGAGGTTGTGGATGGCTGTCTATCGGACTGTGGTGGTGGGCACGGACGGGTCCGACTCGTCCTTCGCCGCGGTGGACAAGGCCGCCGGGGTGGCTGCCGACGCCGGGGCGACGCTCGTCGTCGTCTGCGCGTACCACCCCGCCAGCCGCCAAGACGTGGAACGCGCGCAGGACGAGCTGGGCGACGAGGCCTACCAGGTGGTCGGGTCCGCGCCCGCTGAGGACACGCTGCAGTCCGCGCGGGACCGCGCGGCGAAGGCCGGGGCCACGGACATCGAGACGGTCGCGCTGGAGGGCCAGCCGGTCGACATGCTGCGGAAGGTCGTGAAGGACCGTTCGGCCGATCTGCTGGTGGTCGGCAACCGCGGCCTCAACACGCTGGCCGGGCGGATCCTGGGCTCGGTGCCGTCGGAGGTGGCCCGGAAGTCGGGCGTCGACGTGCTGATCGTGCACACCACCTGAGGCCGTGGCGGATTCTTCCCGGGACCTGCAGCAGCGGCTGGAACGCGCCCTGCTGGGCGGGCCCCGCCGCTACACCCGGCTCGACGTCGCGCACCGGGCCGAGGTGCCCGAGGAACGCTCGCGCCGGCTGTGGCGGGCGCTCGGTTTCGCCACCGTCGAAGACGACGAGGTGGTGTTCACCGACGCGGACGTCGAAGCGATGCGCATCGCCGACGGGTTGGTGAGTTCCGGGCTCGTCGCGCCCGGGATGGAAGTCGCGGTGACCCGTGCCCTCGGCCAGCATCTGTCCCGGCTGGCCGAGTGGCAGGTGCACATGCTGTGGGAGCTGATCACCGAAAGCCCGGAGCTGGCCCGCAGCGACCGCCAGGTCACCCGTCTGGTCGAGCGTCTGCTCCCCGAACTGGAGCAGGTGCAAAGCTACGTCTGGCGTCGCCACCTGGCCGCTTTCGCCGGGCGCGCGTTCGCCAGCCCCGACGAAGACCTGGAAACTCGCGCCCTGGTCGTCGGCTTCGTGGACATGGTCGGCTACACCCGTTTCACGAGGGAAGCCGACGAGGAAGAACTGACCCAGGTCCTGGACGGTTTCGAATCCCTGGCCACCGAGGTCATCGCCGAACACCACGGCCGCGTCGTGAAAATGATCGGCGACGAGGTCCTGTTCGTCACCGACTCCCCCGCCGACGGCGCGGAAATCGCCCTGACGCTGGCCGAACGCACCGGCGAAGACGGCGGTCTGCCCCCGGTCCGAGCCGGCATGGCCTCCGGCCGGGTCCTGTCCCGCTTCGGCGACGTCTACGGCTCGGTGGTGAACCTGGCCGCGCGGCTCACCTCAGCCGCCCGGCCCGGGACCGTACTGGTCGACCGGGAACTGGCCGGGGAACTGGAACCGTTGCCGCAGTTCGACCTCCGCACCCGCCGCCCGATCGCGGTCCGCGGCTACAACCGGCTCCGCCCCTCCGCCCTGCGCCGGGCGAAAGACAAGCCCACCGGGCGCTTCGCGTCGTCCCAGCAACTGGCCGCGGAAATGCTCGGCCTAGGCGACCCCGCCCCGCCCGAAACCCCCGAACCGGACGACTTCCCCGCTCCCACCGCGCCGCGCAAACGCCGCCGACGCCGCTGAGACCGTCCGTGAGGGGCTCCTTCACGGACTCCGGTTCCCGGGGCGGTTCGGGCGGGGTGTGCAGGCTGCGGTTCGCGGCTAGCGCCCCAATGTGGCATGGGGTGAGAGGGACGCACCGAACGCCACATTGGGTGCGCCACGGCCGTAGCGGGGCGTCGATGCACCCAACTCACCAAGCACCCACACCACCCCCGCACCCCGATACGAAGCCAGAACACGGCGCGGGGGTGCTTGTCAAGGCATCTTTCCCGCCTTGACAAGCACCCCCGCGCCGTAGTCACACTCAACTTCGGGGTGCCCCACGCAACCACCCGACCTGCGAACCGGAACGATCACGCATCGAAATCCACCGTAACCCGCTCAGAAACCGGATGAGACTGGCACGTCAACACAAAGCCAGCCTCCACCTCAGCCTTCTCCAACGCGAAATTCCGCCGCATATCCACCGAACCCTCAGTGACCCGCGCCCGGCAAGTCCCGCAAACCCCGCCCTTGCACGCGAACGGCAAATCCGGCCGGAACCGCTGCGCCCCGTCCAGCACGGACGATTCCCGAGGCAGATTCATCGTCGTGGACCGGCCGTCCAGCACCAACGTCACCTCGGACGAAGCCCCGGCAACCGCGGGATCGACATGCTTCACCGGCTCCGGCGGCACATCGTCCACATAGAACAGTTCCTGATGAATCCGCTCGCCCGGAACCCCCAGCGACGCCAGAAGATCCTGCGCCGAAGTCACCATTCCGAACGGTCCGCACAACCAGAAGTGGTCGACGTCCTCGACCGGCACGATCGATTCGAACAGGGCGCGCAGCTTGTCCGCGTCCAACCGCCCCGTGAACAGCTCAGCCTCACGAGGCTCCCGGGACAGCACATGCACAAGCTCCAGCCGAGCCGGATAACGGTCCTTCAAATCAGCCAGCTCGTCAGCGAACATCACCGTGTCCGTACGCCGATTCCCGTACAGCACAGTCACCGTGGCGTCCGGCGTGGCCAGCAACGAAGCCGCGATCGACAGCACCGGCGTGATCCCGGAACCGGCGGCGATCAGCACGTGGTGGCCGCCCGCGGTGAGATCTGGCGTGAACGACCCGGTCGGCGCGGAAACTTCAACCGTATCCCCGGGACGCACCTCGTTGACCAGCCACGACGAGAACACCCCGTCCGGCACCAACCGCACGCCGACGCGCGGCCGCTCCCCGACCGGGGCGCAGATGGAGTACGACCGCCGTTCGTCCCGCCCGTCGACGAGACGGCGCAGGGTAAGCGACTGCCCAGGCGCGAAGGCGTAAACCGAGGCCAGTTCGTCAGGCACGTCGAAGGTCACGGCCACAGCGTCGTCGCAGAGCCGCTCGACCTCGGCCACCCGCAGCGGATGGAACCCGGCACGGCGGGAAACGGTGGCAGTCACTCAAATCTCCTTGACGTGTTCGAACGGTTCCCAGCAAGACCGGCACCGCCGCAACGCCTTGCACGCGGTCGCGCTGAACCGGGACTGCTCCTCAGTGTCGAGCGACCCGCAATGCGGACAAGCGACCCGCCGCACGGAAGGCCCGAGCGTCAACGGAATCGGTCCGGCCGCCCGACGAGGCGCGGACCCCGGCGGCGCGATCCCGGCTTCGGCCAGCTTCCGCCGCCCGTCCTCGCTGATCCAGTCCGATGTCCAGGCCGGTTCCAGTACCGTGCGGATGTCGATCTCGGTGTATCCCGCATCGCGCAGCGCGTGCTCCAGGTCGTCGCGCATGGTGTCCATGGCCGGACAACCGGTGTACGTCGGCGTGATCGACACGGTGACCCGACCGTCCTCTTCGGACACCTCGCGCAGCACGCCCAGATCCGCGAGCGTCAGCATCGGCAGCTCGGGATCCGTGACCGTGGAAGCCACCGCGACCGCGGTAGTGGATGCCGCCTCCGCGGGAAAGAACACGTCGGCGGTCACCACGACGCCCCCGGCATGGCCCGAGCGACGCTTTGCATCTCGGCGAGCAGGAAGCCCATCTGTTCCGTGTGCACGCCGTCGCGCCCGGTCCGACCGGAAACCCCGGCGATGGCACCGGTTTCCGGACGCTCCAACGTAGCCGCCGCCAACGCCTGATCCAGAACCGCGTCGAACTCCGGCCGCAACGAAGCAGCATCCACCAGCTCGTCCGGATGCGTCGCGAACAGCTCCTCGACATACGGCCACACCGCGGCCAGCCCCTCGGCCATCCGCTCGTGCGACAACGGCGTCCCGTCGCCCAACCGCACCAGCCACTGCGCGGCATAGTCCCGGTGGTAGGCCAATTCCTTCACGCCCTTGGCCGCGATCGCCGCCAGCACCGGGTCCACACTGGACTCCAGCTGCTGGAACAGCGCGAGCCGCCAGGTCGAGAACACGAACAGCTGCGCGATCAAGTGCCCGAAATGCGCGCTGCCCAACTCGGCCAGCCGCACGTTCCGGAACTCGTTCTCGGCGCGCAAGAACGCGAACGTGTCCTCGGACCGATCAGTACCGTCCGCCTTGCCGGAACGCGCCAGCAGCAACCGGGCCTGACCGAGCAGGTCGAGCCCGATGTTCGCCAGCGCGACCTCGTCCTCCAGCTCCGGCGCGCCTGCGACCCACTCCTGCAGCCGGTGCGAGAAGATCAGCGCGTCGTCGCCCAGCATCAGGCAGTACGCGGCCAGCTGCGCTCCGTCCACTCCGGACGGCACCGAAGTGTCCACACCGGACAGCGGATCGGCGAACCCGGTACCGAAGGCCCACCGGGCATCATTGTCTTCGGTGATGGCTTCGTAGACGTTGTCAAAAGACATCCCAGACCTCACATGTGGGGAACGTTGTCGGGAATGTCGTAGAACGTCGGGTGCCGGTACACCTTGTCCCCGCTGGGCGCGAAGAACGGGTCCTTCTCATCCGGCGACGACGCGGTGATGTCCGAGGCGCGGACGACCCAGATCGACACTCCTTCGTTGCGGCGGGTGTAGAGATCGCGCGCGTGGTGCAGCGCCATCTCGTCGTCCGCCGCGTGCAGCGAACCCACGTGCACGTGGTTCAGTCCCCGCTTCCCGCGGACGAACACCTCGTACAGCGGCCAGTCGTGCTTCATGCCGAAACCTCTTTCTGCGCTTTCTGGGGCCGAGCCCCAGACCCCGGCCGGTGGGCAAGCCCCCCTGGACCCCCCGACTGCAGTTTGGCCGCGTGCGCCGCAGCGGCCTCCCTGACCCAGGTGCCTTCTTCGTGGGCGCGCCGGCGGTGCGCGATCCGGTCCGCGTTGCACGGGCCGTTGCCCTTGAGCACGTTCTTGAACTCGTCCCAGTCCACCGCGCCGAAGTCGTAATGCTGGCGTTCTTCGTTCCACCGCAGCTCGGGGTCCGGGAACGTCACGCCGAGTGCCTCGGCCTGCGGCACGGACATGTCGACAAAGCGCTGCCGCAGCTCGTCATTGGTGTGCCGCTTGATCTTCCACGCCATCGACTGCGCGGTGTTCGGCGAATCCGCGTCCGGCGGGCCGAACATCATCAGCGACGGCCACCACCAGCGGTTCACCGCCTCCTGCACCATGTCCCGCTGCTGCTGCGTGCCCTTCATCATGGTCATCAGCAGCTCGTAGCCCTGCCGCTGGTGGAAGGACTCCTCCTTGCAGATCCGGATCATCGCCCGCGCGTACGGCCCGTACGACGACCGGCACAGCGGCACCTGGTTGCAGATCGCCGCGCCGTCCACCAGCCAGCCGATCACGCCGACGTCGGCGAAGGTCAGCGTCGGGTAGTTGAAGATCGACGAGTACTTCTGCTTGCCGGTGATGAGCTTGTCGGTGAGGTCCGCGCGGTCCGCGCCGAGCGTCGCCGCCGCGGAGTACAGGTACAGCCCATGGCCCGCTTCGTCCTGCACCTTCGCGAGCAGGATCGCCTTGCGCCGCAACGACGGCGCGCGCGTGATCCAGTTGCCCTCCGGCTGCATGCCGATGATCTCCGAATGCGCGTGCTGCGCGATCTGGCGGATCATCGTCTTGCGGTAGCCCTCGGGAATCCAGTCGCGCGGTTCGATGCGCTGGTCCCGTTCGATGGTGTGCTCGAACTGGGCTTCCAGTTCCTCCAAAGGTTCGGCGCTTTCCACTGTCTCAGTCACGGCTGCTCCTTCGAGACGAGGGTGAGCACGTCGTACTTCGCGACCGAGTCGCCGTCCTGGTTGGTGACGTCGGCGTCCCAGCGGACTTCGCCGTACTCCTGGTCGATCCGCGGCGTGATCTGCTTGGCGGTCAAGGTGACCGTCAGGGAATCGCCCGCCTTCACCGGCGTGAGGAAGCGCAGGTTCTCCAGGCCGTAGTTGGCCAGCACCGGACCCGGCTCGGGCGAGACGAACAGGCCCGCCGCGAACGACACGACCAGGTATCCGTGCGCCACGATGCCGCCGAACAGCGGATTCGCCGCGGCCGCCGCCTCGTCGGTGTGCGCGTAGAACGTGTCGCCGGTGAACTCGGCAAAGTGGTCGATGTCCGCGCGGGTGACGGTGCGCGGACCGGCCACCACAGTGTCGCCGATGCTCAGCTCCGCCAGCGACTTCCGGAACGGATGCTCGCCTTCGACGCGCGGTCCGCCCTCGACCCAGCGGCCGGTGACCGCGCCGAGCACCTTCGGGCTGGCCTGCACGGCCGTGCGCTGCATGTGGTGCAGCACTCCGCGGATGCCGCCCATCTCCTCGCCGCCGCCCGCGCGACCGGGACCGCCGTGCACCAGCTGCGGCATCGGCGAACCGTGCCCGGTGGATTCCTTCGCGTCGTCGCTGTCGAGCACCAGCAGCCGGCCGTGATACGGCGCGACGCCCAGCACGATCTCGCGGGCGAACACCGGGTCGCCGGTCACGACCGACCCGGCCAAGCTGCCGCCGCCGCGCGCCGCGAACTCGATCACCTGCTTGACCGACGTGTACGGCATCAACGTGGACACCGGCCCGAACGCCTCGACCTCGTGCGGCTCCGCGCGCTCCGGATCCGCCTTGAGCAGGATCGGCGACATGAACGCGCCGGTCGCCTCGTCGCCGTCCACGACATCGACATGCTCCGGGTCGCCGAACACGATGCTGCCCGCGTCGAGCAGCGCCTTCAGCGAACGGCGCACCTCCTCGCGCTGCTCCAGGCTGGCCAGCGCGCCCATCCGCACACCCTCAGCACTCGGGTTGCCGACGGTCACCTTCGCGAGCCGGGCGCTGACCGCTTCGGCGACGTCGTCCAGCATCTCCGCCGGGACGAACGCGCGACGGATCGCGGTGCACTTCTGCCCCGCCTTCACCGTCATCTCCGTGGTCAGCTGCTTGACGAACAGGTCGAACTCCGGCGTGGACGGCCGGGCGTCCGGGGCGAGGATCGAGCAGTTCAGCGAGTCGGCTTCGGCATTGAACCGCACCGAGTTCCGCACGATCGCCGGATGCGCGCGCAGCTTCTGCGCGGTCGACGCCGAACCGGTGAACGACACCAGATCCTGTGCGGTGACGTGGTCGAGCAGATCGCCGACACTGCCCGCGACGAACTGCACCGTGCCCTCGGGCAGGATGCCGGATTCGACGATCAGCTCCACCAGCCGCGCGGTCAGGTACGCGGTCTGGCTGGCCGGCTTGATCAGGCTCGGCACCCCGGCGAGGAACGCGGGCGCGAACTTCTCCAGCGGACCCCACACCGGGAAGTTGAACGCGTTGATCTGGATCGCGACACCCTGCAGCGGCGTCGCGATGTGCTGCGCGACGAACGTGCCACCGCGCGACAGCGGCTCCACCGCGCCTTCGACGTACACGGTGTCGTTCGGCAGTTCGCGCTTGCCCTTCGAGCCGTAGCTGAACAGGACGCCGATGCCGCCGTCGATGTCGAACTTCGAATCACCGAGCGTCGCACCCGTGCGCGCCGACAGCGCGTACAGCTCTTCGCGGTGCTCACGCAGGTGCGAAGCGAGCGCCTTCAGCAGCGCCGCCCGCTGATGGAACGTCAGCTTCCGCAGCGCCGGACCGCCGACACTGCGGCCGTACTCCAGCGCGGCCGCGAAGTCGATCCCCTCCGACGAAATCCGGGCCACTTCCTCCCCGGTCGCCGCGTCGTGCAACGGGACGCCCTCGCCAGGCGCCGTGTGCCATCCCCCGGAGACGTAGCTGCGGAGCAGAACCATGCCGACCCTCTCGCCGAATTACCAACCGGACGTTCAGTAATTCGCAGGATAGCCGTTCTCCGCACTGATCGGAAGCCCCGCATTGCTTGACACCGCCCGAGTCGCGGCCTTTACTGTGCTCCAGCCGGGATTACCGGCCATTCGGTCAGTAAGTCACCGTCCCGGAGGGCTAGCTCGTGACCCGCAACGCCGCGCACGCCATGTTCGACACCGACGAGGCGTCCCGTGCCCTCGGCATCGAACTCGTCGAGGCGGCCGACGGCAGGGCGGTGGCCACCATGAAGGTCACCGACACGATGGTCAACGGGCACGACATCGCCCACGGCGGTTACGTGTTCCTGCTCGCCGACACCGCTTTCGCCCTCGCCTGCAACACGCACGGGCCGGTCACCGTCGCCGCGGGCGCGGAGATCTCGTTCGTCGCCGCCGGGAAACTGGGCGACCACCTCGTCGCGACGGCCGCCGAGCGCACCCGCTACGGCCGCAACGGCATCTACGACGTCACGGTGCACCGGGAGACCCCCGAGGGGCCCGAGGTCGTCGCCGAATTCCGCGGCCGCAGCCGCGTCATCGAGAAAACCCGGGAAACACAGTGACTGCCGAGACTGCAGACCTCGCCGAAACCCTCAGCGCCGACGAGCTGGCGTCGCTCCAGCTGGAGCGGCTGCAGTGGACCCTGCGGCACGCGTACGAGAACGTCCCGCTGTACCGCAAGAAGTTCACCGAAGCCGGCGTGCACCCCGACGACTGCCGCGAACTGGGCGACCTGGCGAAGTTCCCCTTCACCACCAAGGCCGACCTGCGCGAGAGCTACCCGTTCGGGATGTTCGCCGTGCCGCAGGAGAAGATCCGCCGGCTGCACGCGTCCAGCGGCACCACCGGAAAGCCGACCGTCGTGGGCTACACCGAGGACGATCTCGACACCTGGGCCACGGTGATGGCGCGCTCGATCCGCGCCGCGGGCGGGCGGCCGGGGCACAAGGTGCACGTGGCGTACGGCTACGGCCTGTTCACCGGCGGGCTCGGCGCGCACTACGGCGCGGAAAAGCTCGGCTGCACGGTGATCCCGGCGTCCGGCGGGATGACGGCCCGGCAGGTCCAGCTGATCACGGACTTCGAGCCGGAAATCATCATGATCACGCCGTCGTACATGCTGACGCTGCTCGACGAATTCGAGCGCCAGGGCGTGGATCCGCGGGCCAGCTCGCTGAAGGTCGGCATTTTCGGCGCGGAGCCGTGGACCGAGCAGATGCGCGGCGAGATCGAAGAACGGTTCGCGCTGGACGCGGTCGACATCTACGGCCTGTCCGAGGTGATGGGTCCCGGTGTCGCGCAGGAATGCGTGGAAACCAAGGACGGCCTGCACATCTGGGAGGACCACTTCTTCCCCGAGGTGATCGACCCGTTCACCGAGCAGGTGCTGCCCGAGGGCGAACGCGGCGAACTGCTGTTCACGTCGCTGACCAAACAGGCGCTGCCGATCATCCGCTACCGCACCCGCGACCTGACCCGTCTGCTGCCCGGCACCGCGCGCCCGGCCTTCCGCCGGATGGAGAAGGTGACCGGCCGCAGCGACGACCTCATCATCTTGCGCGGGGTCAACGTCTTCCCCACGCAGATCGAGGAAATCGTGCTGCGCACCGAGGGATTGAGCCCGCATTTCCAGCTGGTCCGCACGACCCGCGGCCGCCTGGACCATCTCACGGTGCGCGTCGAAGCCCGCGCGGACGCCACCGCCGAGGCCCGGACCGCCGCCGCCGCGATGGTGGCCGCCGGGGTGAAGGACGGCGTCGGCGTGAGCGTTTCGGTGGAGGTCGTGGACCCGGACACGCTGGAGCGCTCGCTCGGTAAAATGCGCCGCGTGCTGGACGAACGCTCGTGACCGCCCCCGCCCGCCGCGGCCGGCCCGGCTACGACCTGGAGTCGCTGCTCCAGGTCGCGGTCAAGCTTTTCAACGACCGCGGCTACGACGGGACCAGCATGGAGGACCTGTCGCGCAAGCTCGGCATCACGAAATCCGCGATCTACCACCACGTGCCGAGCAAGGAAGAACTGCTGCGGCTGGCGGTGGACCGGGCGCTGGACGGGCTGTTCGAGGTCGCGGAGTCGACGGAGGCGCTCGACGGGCGCGCGATCGACCGCTTGGAGCATCTGGTGCGCGGAAGCGTGCTGGTGCTGGCGGATCGCCTGCCGTTCGTGACGTTGCTGCTTCGGGTGCGGGGCAATACGAAGGCCGAGCGGGCGGCGTTGGCGCGGCGGCGCGAGTTCGATCATTTGGTGACGGATCTGGTGAAGCAGGCCGAGGCCGAAGGGGATGTCCGGCCGGACATCGACCCGGCTATCGTGGCACGGTTGCTGTTCGGCACGGTCAACTCGCTGATCGAGTGGTACCGGCCGCGGCGCGGGTCGTCGCCGGAGGAGCTGGCGGACGCAGTGTGCAAGATGGCGTTCGACGGGTTGCGCGCCTAGCGGGTCATCGCCAGACAGCTTCGAAATCGGCGTCGGACTGCTGGATCGCTGCCAGGAAGTCGGCGGCGGCGAACGCCTCGCCCGGTGCCAGTGCGCCCGAGCCTTGGTACCGGCCATCGAGGAGCCGGACGGCGGCTTCGACCAGGAGCGGGGCGGTCGTGGCGTAGATGTCGCGCCCGGTCGCGGTGCCGCGGCGAGTCTGGCTCCCGGAGCCGACAGCGACTTCGACGGCGAAGCGTTGAGCCGAACGTCCGTGCTCGTCGTGGGCTTGCGGGGCCGGGGTGTCCGGGTCGCGAAGGTCTTCGAGCGGGGCGGTGTTCAGCCAGGAGCGCAGTGTTCCCACCTTGAGGTGCCGGTCGATGGTGACGACCTCGGAGAACGGAAGCTCCACAGTGGACTGTGCGCCGATCGGCTCCGGGAAGTCCCATTTGCCGGCCGGTGCCGGGGCGGAGATCGGGACGAGGAGGCCGTCGCGGATCACCAGCCGGGTCGCGGTGTTGCGGGCGCCGGTGGCCCGGGTTCCCTCCGTGGGCCACCACCGGTCCAGTCCGATGGCGATCTCGACCTCGGCGGCGGACGTCTCGGGCCCGAGCACAGCGGTGAGCAGCACATCGGCCAGCCCGCCGTAGAACGCCATGGCGGGCACCACGGCTGTCCCGGCCGAGCGGGCGGGCGCGTCGAGTTCGCGGTAGAGCTGCTGGACGGCTGGCTGTTCAGCGGTGACGTCCAGGTAGTGGGTGCCGGTCTCGACGGCTGCGGTCGCGAGCGGCAGCGCGGTGTCCAGGAACGGACCGGCGCAATTGATCACCACCGCGACGTCATGCAGGAGCGCCCGCAAACCGGGGCCGTCGTCGACGCTTGCCGTGCGCTGATCCAACTCGGCGAACCGCGGCGACTGACTGCGCCCCGCGACGACCGGCCGAAGACCGCGTCGCAGCAACTCGTCGACCACGAACCGTCCGGTGTGCCCGCTGGCGCCGTAGACCAGAACACGCTGGGAATCTGCCATGACGCTGATTCTGGCGACTCTCCCGCGCGACTGGTGAGTGTCTGAAAGGACGAGTTGCGTACAGTATCGGACATGCCCCGTCTGGTGCTGGTCCTGCACGAGCACGCGATGCTGTACGAGGTCGCGATCGCGGCCGAGGTCTTCGGCGTCGACCGTTCGGACCTCTCCCCCACCGGCGCCTGGTACGACGTCGTCGTGGCCTGCCTTGACCGTTCGCCACGGCACTGGCTGCCGCATCTGCCCGCGATCGGCGTCTCGGAGATCGGCGAAGCCGCCGCCGACCTGATCGTGGTCCCGTCGACGGATTCCCCTGGCGAGGAGATCGATCCGGCGCTCGCGGCCGCTCTTCGGGAGGCGCACGCGAGCGGGGTCCGGATCGCGGCGCTGTGCACCGGCTCGTTCGTCCTGGCCGAGGCGGGACTGCTGGACGACCGGATCGCGACGACGCACTGGATGCACGCCGACGAACTGGCTCGCCGCTATCCGCGGGTGAAAGTGCGCGCCGATGTGCTTTACGTCGACGAGGGCGACATCCTCACCTCGGCGGGCAAGACGGCGGCCCTCGACCTGTGCCTGCACCTGGTGCGGCGCGACCTGGGCGCGGCGGTCGCCAACGACCTCGGCCGCCGGCTGGTCGTCCCGCCGCACCGGCACGGCGGCCAAGCGCAATTCGTGTCCCCGCCGCCTTCTCCCGACGGTTCCGGCCTGGCGCGCACCGCGGAGTGGGCGCGCTCCCGGCTGGACCAACCCCTCACGGTCGTCGACCTCGCCCGCCACGCCGGGCTCAGCTCCCGGCAACTCGCCCGCCGGATGCGCGCCGAATTCGGTTCCGCACCGCTGAGCTGGCTGCACCAGCAACGCCTCGCCCGGGCACAGGAACTGCTGGAGCGCACGGATTCCTCGGTCGACCAGATCGCCGCGAGCTGCGGAATGGGCAGTGCAGCCACCCTGCGCCGGCACTTCCGCGACGCGCTCGGCGTCTCGCCGTCCGAATACCGTGCGACGTTCCGGCTGGCCTAAGGCGCTTTCTCCGGAGAAGGAGCGGGCATGGTCACCACGAATCCCTTGCTGCGCCCCAAATCGTCCAGCAGCCACCCCATCCGCTTGACCGTCCGCAGGACCAGTGCCGAGTCCACCACCGACAGCGGCGCGAGATCCTGCTCCAGATGCTCCTGCATCCGCATCGATTCCTCGATCGACCGCATCCACGTGGTCACGAGAAGATTCGCCGGACCGGGCAAACTCGCGATCTGCCGCACAGTCGGGTTGGCACGCAACCGGTCCACGCACGTCGACACGTGCGCCACCGGCACCTGGCACCACCAGTTGACCACGACCGGCGACGGCGTCAGCCCCTGCGCGATCTCGCAGCGGAACATCAGCGCATCGGCGCTCAGCAGGTGTCCGAGCTGGCGGCGCACAGTCGAGACCGGACGTCCGGTGATCCGCGCGAGGTCCGCGGCGCTGCGCCGGCCGTCCTCGCCCAGCGCGACGGTCAGCGGGGCGTAAGGCTCCTCCCACGGCTGCAGTTTGGCCATCCGCCCGCCGCCGATTGACGGGAGTTGCGACACTGCCTGCACGCGCCGCCGGTCGAGCGCGCCTACTCGCCACGAGCTGCCCTCGACGTGCAGCCGCGACGCCAGGTGCGAGCGCGTGTTGAGCACTCCGGGCAGGCTGGGGATCGCGTCCAGCAGCAGTGCCGACAGGTCGCGCAGGCCGAGGCCGAAAACCGTCAGCACCAGGCTGTACTCGCGCGAAGCTTCCTCGATACTGGCCACCGAAGACCACGTCGCGAGCTCACGGGTCAGCTCTCGCACCTGGCCGCTCGCGCAGCGGATTTCCACGTACGCGGCCTGCACCTGGTATAGCCCGGGCACGTGCGGATACGCCGTCACCCAGGCCGCTCCCCCGTCGCGCAGGCGCTCCCAGCGCCGGGCCAGCGTCACCGGCGACGAGTCGAGCGCCGCGGCCAGCTGCGTCCAGGTGGCGCGAGGGCGCAGTTGCAGCGCGTGGATGAGCGAAAAATCTTCCTCCTCCAGCGAGTCGATCACTGTTTCTTCTCCATAAGGCCGGTTCGCGAGCGATTCCGACAACTCTAACGCGATATCGGACGTGAGTTCGCACACTCGACCACCAAGACGCCGTTCCCCAACGAAGAGGAGCCGAGCCGGTGGATCTCCACGAAGACGCCCGCAGCCAGCAGGACGACCTGGCGCGGCTGCGCCAGGATCTGCACCGCGAGCCCGAGATCGGTCTCGACCTGCCGCGCACCCAGGAACGGGTCCTGCGCGAACTCGACGGGCTCGGGCTGGAGATCTCCACCGGAACCGACACGACGTCGGTCACCGCGGTGCTCCGCGGCGAGGGCTCCGCCCGCGATTCGGCCGAGCCGCGCACGGTCCTGTTGCGAGCAGACATGGACGCGCTCCCGGTCCAGGAGGCGACCGGGCTCGATTTCGCCGCTACCAACGGCGCGATGCACGCGTGCGGCCACGATTTGCACACCACGTCGCTGGTCGGCGCGGCCCGGCTGCTCCACACGCACCGCGACCGGCTCAACGGCGACGTCGTGCTGATGTTCCAGCCCGGCGAGGAAGGCTGGGACGGCGCGGGCGTGATGCTGAAGGAAGGCGTGCTCGACGCCGCTGGCCGACGCGTCGACGCCGCATACGGGCTCCATGTCTTCTCGTCGATGCTCCCCAGCGGCCAGTTCGCCAGCCGTCCCGGGACGCTGATGTCGGCCTCGCACAAGCTGCTCGTGACGGTGCACGGCGAAGGCGGGCACGGGTCGATGCCGCACCGCGCCAAGGACCCGATCTCCGCCGCCGCGGCGATGATCACCGCCCTCCAGACCATGATCACGCGCCGGTTGGACATCTTCGACCCGGCGGTGCTCACCGTCGGCGTCATCCGCGGTGGCACCAAGCGCAACGTCATCCCCGCGACGGCAGAGTTCGAAGCGACCGTCCGCTGCTTCTCCGACGACACTGCCGCCCTGCTCGACACCACCATTCGCGAGACCATCGACGGTGTCGCGCGGGCGAACGGCGTCACCGCGGACGTCGTGTTCGAGAACGAATACCCGGTGACTGTCACGGATGTCGACGAGACAGCGTTCGGGGCCGAGGTCGTCCGCGAGACGATCGGCGAGCAGTACTACACCGAACTGCCCAATCCGGTCGCCGGTTCCGAGGACTTCTCCCGCGTGCTCGCCGCGGTGCCCGGCACGTTCCTCGGTCTCGGCGCGCTGATGCCGGGCCTCGAACCGCACACCGCGCCCAACAACCACAGCCCGTACGCCGATTTCGACCCGTCCGTGCTGTCGCGCGCCGCCACCGTCTACGCCGAACTCGCCGTCCGCCGTCTCGACCGTTTCGCCGAAGGAGCACTGCGATGACAACTGTGGTCCCAGACCGTCGCCGCACCCTGTTCGGGCTCGGCGCCGGCAACGCGATGGAATGGTTCGACTGGAACGTCTACGCGACGTTCGCGTCGTTCTTCGCGTCGCAGTTCTTCAACGCCCACAGTGCGGTTTCGGCGCTGCTGAGCACGCTGGCGGTGTTCGCGGTCGGATTCGCCGCACGGCCGATCGGCGGCTGGGTGTTCGGCTGGGTCGCCGACCGCAAGGGCCGTCAGCTGGCGATGGCGCTGACTGTCGCGATCGCCGCCGCGGGCAGCCTGGTCATCGGCCTTTCCCCGACGTACGGCCAAATCGGCGTGTGGGCGTCGGTGATCCTCGTGGTCGCGCGGCTGGCCCAGGGCCTCGCGCACGGCGGTGAACTGCCGTCCGCGCAGACCTACATCGCCGAGGTCGCGCCGCCCGCCCGCCGCGGGCTGTGGTCGAGCCTCATCTACTTCTCCGGCACCTGCGGCGTGCTTGTCGGCACCCTGCTGGGCGCGGTTCTCTCCGGGGTGCTGAGCCACCAGCAGATGCTCTCCTTCGGCTGGCGGATCCCGTTCATCCTCGGCGGCGTCTTCGGGCTCTACTCGCTCTACGTGCGGCTGCGCATGCGCGAGACCGAGGTGTTCCAGGCTTCGAAGAACAATGCCGCGAAGGAAAAGGGCCAGATCTGGCAGACGATCAAGAAGAACCCGAAGCTGCTCGCGCAGGTCGTCGGGCTGACCGTCGGCGCGACGGTCATCTACTACATGTGGGCCGTCGCCGCGCCGTCGTACGCGATCACCGTGCGGGGCGTTCCCCCTACCGGCGCGCTCTGGGCGGGCGTGTTCGCGAACGTGGTCTTCCTGATCGCCTTGCCGTTGTGGGGCATCGTGTCCGACCGCATCGGCCGCAAGCCGGTGTTGTTCATCGCGATCGCCGGCCTGCTCCTGCTGAGCTTCCCGCTGAACGCGATGGTCGGGCACGAGCCGTGGCAGCTGTTCGTGGCGATGTCGATCGCGCTGCTCTTCATGGCCGGGTTCTCGTCCATCGGTCCGGCCGTCTACGCGGAAATCTTCCCTACCCGCATCCGAGCGGTCGGCGTCGGCGTGCCGTACTCGATCGCAGTCGCGGCCTTCGGTGGCACGGCGCCGTACCTGCAGACGTTGTTCGCCGGGAACGGACATCCGTCGCTGTTCATCATTTACGGGATCGTGCTGATGGTGATCAGCGCGCTGGTCACGTTCACGCTTCCGGAGACCCGGGGCGTCGACCTGAGGGAGAAGACGGAGCCCGTCGACCGGGCGGTCACCGGGTCAGGAACGTAAGCCCGCCCGTCCACAGTGGACTGCTCACGACGGCGGAAAAGTCCGTGAGGGGAACCCTGATTCCGGGAGAGTTCCCCTCACGGACCGCTGGCGTGCTTCAGCTGTCCTGACTATCGCCGAGCTGCCACCACAGCGCCTCGCGCAGCTGGTCGATCAGCGCTTCGTCGTCTTCCTCGCTCGGCTCGGCTCCCAACGGGATCCAGCGCTCCTCCACCAGCTCGCCGTTGTCGTAGCTGCTGATCAGTATCCCCGGGTACGACACCGTCAGCTCGTCCTCCGGGCAGCCGGTCGCGCAGGGCCGGTCGTCCATCCGGACGTGCCGGTGGTGCAGGCGCACCCCGACCCACCGGCCGGGCGGCTCAGGCTGGTCCGTGCCGTCCATCGCCCGCTCCGCTCGCCCCAGGTCCCCCCGGCTGAAGGGTCGCGGCCGGGGCGGCTCGAGTTACCAGCCGGTTGTTCCGGTTGGGTAACGGCATTCGGTGACGACACGTACGCCTGCTTCGCAACGTGTTGACAACGACCTTGCCCGGCGGAGAGGCTGGCCCGGTGAGCAGCGGACCCCGGCGGCGGCTGGACCCCGAGCAGCGGCGCGCCGAGATCCTCGCCGCGGCCCGGCGGTGCTTCGGCGCGGGCAGCTACTCTTCGGTGTCCACTTCGGACATCGCGGCCGCCGCGGGGGTCGCCCGTCCGCTGATCAACCACTATTTCGGCGGCAAACGCGAGTTGTATCTCGAAGTGGTGCGCCAAATGACGATCGTGCCCGCCCCGGTGGTCGACGCGCTTCCGGACGGTCCGCCCCGGCTGCGGCTGGAGATCGGCATCGACCGGTGGATCGACGTCGTGGAACGCAATCGCGACGCCTGGCTCACCGTGATCGACGCGGCGCACGACCCGGAGGTCGAGCAGATCCTGCGGGAAGCGGACGAGATCGCCGCCGACCGCGTGCTCGCCGCGGCCCTGCTGCCCGCCCACGGACATCCGCAGCTGCGGGCGATGATCCGCGCGTACGGCGGGATGTTGCGCGCCGCGTCCCGGGAATGGCTGGTCCGCGGCACGCTGGACCGGGCCGAACTGCGCGCCTTCCTGGTGGAATCGCTGGTGCAGCTGCTGGAAACCACCTATCCGGCCGTGCTGGCGCAGCAGACCTCCGGAGCACGCGGCACCGGCTGAGCCGCACCCCGGCGCAAGGCGGGCAAAATGGTCAGGATTGCAGCCACGGCCATCGCGGCGCCGAGCACGATCGGCGCGCGCAGGCCGTACGGCTCGATCAGGCTCGCTCCGCCGGACGAGCCGAGCATGACCCCGAGCGTGATGAACGCCGCATTCAGGACGGTGCCGACCACGAGGTCGGCGGTTTCCCGCGGCTGGGCCTGCCGGACGGGACCGGGTCGCGCACCGGGTACTGAGTCAGCGGCGCGGCGAGCACGGTCAGCAGGGTGATTGTCCCAAATGCCGCCCGCCAGCCGTAATGTCCGCCCGCGAAGGTCGCCAACGGCAGCCCGAGCAAAGTGCCGAGCATCAGGCCGTTCGGCCGCGCACGCGTTCTTCGACCAGTTGCCCGCACAGGGAAATCGCGATGCCGAAGAAGGCTTGCGAGGCGACGCCGCTGATCACCCCGCGCGACCACCATCGCCGAGCACGTCGTCGCGAGCGCGGCAAGCACGTTGCCAGCCAAGAACACGGCGACGCTGGCGGCCAGCACATAGACCGCGGGCGGCACCAGGGGGCGTGGGCATGGGAGGACCGCTCCTGTAACGATCGCCTGCGCGGTGGCGTCGAGATGACGGGCGAGGCATTCGGCGAATAGAGCACCCTTGCTGCCGAAGGTGTTGTACAGGCTGCTGCGGCCGTTGCCTGGCACTGCTCTTCGGCGCTGGTCGCGTGAAAGCCCCGCCGCCAGAACAGGTCAGTGGCGGCAGTGAGCACCTGCTCGCGACCGAAGGCGCGCGGTCGAGCCATGCGGGGAGCCTTCGGAATTGTGCAACGAAGTGCCCATAACCCCTAGCGCTTGCGCCTCGCGTACGCCGCGGGTGTCGTACCGGTCCAGCGCTTGAAGGCGTAGATGAAGCTCGACGCTTCGGCGTAGCCCAGGCGCAGGGCTACGTCGTCGACGGACAGCGCGCCGGTGTCGAGCATTTCTTCCGCGAGCGTCTGGCGCACCTCGTCGAGCAGCTGCCGGTAGCCGGTGCCCGCCTCGGTCAGCCGCCGTCGCAGCGTTCGCGTGCTGAGGGTGAGCTGGCGGGCGATCTCGTCCATCCCGGCGTCTGCCCCGCCGAGCCGCACCAGCCGTTCCCGCACCAGCTGCGGGACTCCCGAGCGCGTACGGCGGCGGGCGACCAGGGCGTCGCACTGCGCGGCGCACAGCGCGACGGTTTGCTCGTTGGCTTGCGGCAACGGAAGATTCACCAGCGCCGGATCGAGGGTGACCCGGTGCTCGGCCGCACCGAAAACCGGGTCGACGCCGAAAGCAGTCCGGTAAGCGTCCACAAAGGACGACGACGGGAAGCGGAACTCCGTCCGCGCCAAGGAGATTTCCGGCAGAAGATCCCGCATGACGGTGCAGATCGCGGACAGGTCGCGCAAGGCGAGGAACCGGGCGACGTCGTCCGGCACCCGCGAATCGTCCAGCACCAGACGGAGTCCGGCCGAGTCCAGCTCGACGTGCGGAATGCAGAAGGTGAAGGACAAATCCAAGTAGCGCAAGGCGAACACCATCGCGTCGCGCATCGTCGGGCTGCTGATGCAGGCGAAACCGAAGATGCCGAACGTCGTCACGCGGTACCGGCAGCCGAGGCTGAGCGCGACGTCGTCGCCCGAGCCGACCGTCGACAGCAACGCGCGGACGACAGCCAGCTCCTGCCGAGCGTCGAGCTGGCGGTCCGGCGCGCGCAGTTCCTCGACCGGCACCCCGGGCAGCGAGACGCCGTGTTCCTCGGCGAAGCGGTGCATGAGCAGCACACTCGCGGTGCCGCGCGGGAAGTCCCAGTCGCGGATGGCGGGTGCCGCTAGCTCGGCCATGGCCGAAATTATGGATCAACCGGCCGTCCGCGTGCCGATCGAGGGCCAAAACTGTCCGGGTTGCTCGTTAAGCTCCCGCCGTGCACCTTTCCCACCGCGTCCTCAACCGCGCGACCCTGGACCGGCAGTTGCTCCTGAAGCCCGCGAAAATGCCGGTTCTCGACGCCGTCGCGCATCTCGCGGGGCTGCAAGCGCAAGCGCCGTTCCCGCCGTATTACGCGCTGTGGTGCCGCCTTCAGCGTTTCCAGCCAGACGATCTCTCGAGCCTGCTGCTCGATCGCAGCGTCGTGCGAATGGTGCTGATGCGCGGCACGGTGCACCTCGTCCCCGCCGCCGACGCGCTCGCTTGGCGGCCGCTGGTGCAGATCGTCATGGACCGCGCTTTGACCGCGGCCAACCAGCACCGGGAGCCGCTGGCCAAACTCGACCACGACGCGGTGGCGAAGACGACCCGCGAGCTGCTGCGCGAACGGCCGTACTCGAGCGATCAGCTCGGCAAGGCGCTGGTCGAGCACTATCCGGAGACCCCGGCCGCTTCGCTGATGTTCCTGGTCCGCGCGATTCTGCCGCTCGTGCAGATCCCGCCGCGCGGAGTGTGGGGCAAGGCCGGGCAGCCGACGTACCAGGTCGCGCACCACTGGCTCGAAGGCGTCGCCGCGCCCGAACCGTCCGCCGCCGAACTGATCCGCCGCTATCTCGCCGCGTTCGGTCCGGCGACGGTGGCGGACATGCAGACCTGGGCTGGCATCACGAAGCTCGGCGAGGTGGTCGAGCAGATGGACCTGCGCACCTACCTCGACCCCGAAGGCCGCACGCTCTACGACCTGCCGGACGCCACGCTGCCCGACGAGGACACGCCCGCCCCGCCGCGGCTGTTGGGCCCGTTCGACCAGACACTGCTGTCGTACGCCGACCGCACCCGGATGCTCAGCGGCGAGCACCGCAAACGCGTGATCACCGTCAACGGCCTGGTGAAAGGCACCCTGCTGGTCGACGGCCGAGTCCGCGGGATCTGGGAAACCACGAGCACCCGCGAGTCGGCGACGCTGGTCCTCACGCCGTTCGAACGCCTCCCGAAACGCGACACCGCCGCGGTGGAGAGCGCCGGGCGGAAGCTGCTCGCGTGGGCCGAGCCCGGCAAGACCCACGAGGTCGTGAGCGGCGATCCCGGTTAGAACCGCGATTGCCGCGCACGACGCCCGGGTGGCCGGAATTCTCGATCGAGTGGCCGTTCGTGCCCTTCCGCACTGGCGGCCGCCTGCGTAGCTTCGGGCTATGGACGACACCCCGTCGGTGCTGATCGTGGGCACCGGGTTCGGCGGAATCGGCGCCGCGATCGAGCTGAAGCGCGCCGGTTTCCCGAACATCACGATCCTGGAGCGGGCGGCCGAACCGGGCGGCGTGTGGCGCGAGAACACCTACCCCGGCGCGGCCTGCGACATCCCGTCGCCGCTGTACTCGTTCTCCTTCGAGCCGAATCCGGACTGGCCGAAGCGGTACGCGATGCAGCCCGACATCCACGCCTACCTCAAGCGCGTGGTCGCGAAATACGGCATCGAACCGCACATCCGGTACGGCCGCGAGGTCACGTCCGCGACCTACGACAACGGCCGGTGGCGGATCGAGACCGCACAAGGCGAAACCTTCGAGGCAGACGTCTTCGTGCCCGCCGTCGGCCAGCTTTCCCGGCCGGCGCGGCCGTCGATCCCCGGCCGCGAAACCTTCGCCGGCGCGGCGTTCCACTCCGCCGAGTGGAACCACGAAGTCCCGTTGGCGGGCAAGCGGATCGCGGTGATCGGCACCGGCGCGAGCGCGATCCAGTTCGTGCCGGAGATCCGCAAGGAAGCCGCGCACGTCACCGTCTTCCAGCGCACCCCGCCGTACATCCTGGCCAAGAACGACGGCCGCTACGCGGACTGGCAGAAGCGGCTTTTCCGCCGCCTGCCGAAGACGCAGCTCTTCGGCCGCGCGCGGATCTTCCTGCTCGCAGAGTACGCGACCTACGGCATGACGCGGCATCCGTTGCTGACCAAGATGTTCGAACTGCGCGCCGCCCAATTGCGCCGTCGTCATCTCAGGGACCGCGCGCTGCGCCGCAAGGTCAAGCCGGACTATCCGTTGGGCTGCAAGCGGATCCTGTTCACCAACGACTACCTGCCCGCACTCGCCCAGCCGAACGTCTCGGTCGAAACGTCCTCGATCGAGGAGATCACCCCGCGCGGCGTGCGCACCGCGGACGGCGTGGAGCACGAGGCGGACGTGCTGATCTACGGCACCGGGTTCAAAGCGACGGAATTCCTCGGCCCGATGAAGGTGCTCGGCCGCGACGGCCAGTCGCTGGCCGAGGCGTGGCGCGGCGGCGCGCGAGCGTATCTCGGCATGACAGTGCCGGGATTCCCGAACATGTTCTGCGTCTACGGTCCCAACACCAACCTCGGGGCCGGTTCGATCATCTACATGATCGAACGGCAAGCGCGCTATCTCCGCCAGGCCGTCGAGCACCTCGCGCGGCCGGACGTGGCGTCGCTGGAGGTGCGCGCCGAGGTCGAGGAGCGTTACGACCGCGAGGTGCAAGCGCGGCTCTCGCACAGCGTCTGGAGCGGGTGCACCAGCTGGTACCGGCAGGAAAACGGCCGGGTGAGCACCAACTGGCCCGGGCTGGTCACCGAATACGACCGCCGGACCAGGGCACTCGACCCGGCCGACTACCTGGTGCGTTCGGTCAGGGCAGGTTCTTCAGCCCCGCGCTGACCGTGTTGGCGAAGGAGTCGCCGTTCGACGCGTCCCAGTTGATGGACCAGGTCATCGCGCCGCGGAACTCCGGGTACGTCGCCGACGGCTTGAAGGACGCGCAGTCGGTGCCCTTCGCCATGCAGTTCATCGCCGAAACGACGTTCGACGGCGATTGGTACCCGCCGCCGGCCGCCGAGCCTGAAGCAGGCAGCCCGAACGCGACCTGGTCGGCTCGCAGGCCGCCCTGCAGCTGGATGCACGAGAGCGCGGTGAGGAAGTCGACCGTGCCCTGGGAGTAGACGTTTCCGTTGCAGCCGTTCATCGCGCCCGAGTTGTAGTACTGCATGTTGACGACGGTGAGGATGTCCTTGACGTTCAGCGCCAGCTGGAAGTAGCCACCCTGGGTGGACTGCATGTCGATGGTCTGCGGTGCCATGGTGAGCACCGAACCGCCGCCGTCGTGAATGCTGCGCAGCGCTTGTCCCATGTAGGTGGCGTTGATGCCGTTCTCCAGGTCGATGTCGACGCCGTCGAAGCCGTACGTCGAGATCAGCTGCTTCACCGAGTTGGCGAAGTTGCTCGCCGACTGGCTGTCACCGACGCTGATCGTGCCCTTCTCGCCGCCGACCGAGATGATCACCTTCTGGCCGCGCGCCTGCACGGTCTTGATGTCCGCGCGGAACTGCGCGTCGGTGTAGCCGCCGAGCTTCGCCGACAGGTCCGGGTCGAGCGTGAAGCTCACCGCGCCGGGCGTGGTGGTGGCGTCGGCGAAGGCGACCGCGATGACGTTGTACGTCGTGGGCACGTCAGCGAGCTTCAGCGTCTTCGCGCCGTTGTCGAAGTTCTGCCAGTAGCCGGTGAGGATGTGCTTCGGCAGGTCGCCGTTGTGCGGCGGCGTGCTGGTGGTCGTCGTCGGTGTCGTGGTCGAAGTGGTGGGCGTCGTCAGCGTCGTTGGGTTCGTGGACGTCGTGGGCGGGGTGCCCGGGCCGTCGAGGTTCACGTCGTCGGCGAGGTAGGCGGGCTGGCCGTACCAGCCGTGCAGGTACACCGTGAGGCTCGTGGACGCGCCAGTAGTGAAGCTCAGGCTGAGCTGCTGCCAGCCGGTCGTGCCGGGCGTCCAGGTGTTCTGCGAGGCCGAGCCGGAAACGCCGAGGTAGACGTAGCTGCCCTGGACCCACGCGGACAGCTGGTACGCGGTGTTGGGCTGCACGGTGACCTGCTGGGAGCACTGCGCGGTGTCGGAGCTGGAGGGCACCGCGCTCAGCGAATGGCTGCCGCCGTGCGCCTGGGTCGAGACGACCGACGCGGTGCCGGTGCAGGTCCAGCCGGAGAGCGAGCCGCTCTCGAAGCCGGGGTTGGCGAGGATGTTCGCGGCCGACGCGCTGGTGGTGCCGAGGGCGAGCGTGACTCCGAGCGCGAGCGCGACCGAGGCCAGCAAGGACACCAGGGCAGGCAGCCGCCGGGGGGACGGGTGTGGGGACACGGGCAGACCTCCGCAGGGGCAGTGAGCCAGATCACCTCAAAATGGACTAGACCAATACGGATGTCAAGGAACTTCCGGAGGTGCTTCGGCGGGCCATCCGCAGCGGGCCGGGCGGGCAGCGGCAGAATGCAGGCTCGGAGCAACCCGAGACGAAGCAGGAGCCTGGTTTTGAGCGTGCAGTCGGTCGAGCAGCGGATCGCCGAAGAGCTGGGGGTGCGCGAAGGGCAGGTCAAGGCCGCCGTGACCCTCCTCGACGAGGGGTCCACGGTGCCGTTCATCGCCCGGTACCGCAAGGAAGTCACCGGAGAGCTGGACGACGCCCAGCTGCGCACGCTCGAGGAGCGGCTGCGCTACCTGCGCGAGCTGGACGAACGCCGCGCCGCGGTCCTGGAGTCCATCCGGAGCCAGGGCAAACTGGACGAAGCGCTCGAGGCGCAGATCCTCGCCGCGGACACGAAGTCGCGGCTGGAGGACATCTACCTGCCGTACAAGCCGAAGCGGCGGACCAAGGCGCAGATCGCCCGCGAGGCCGGTCTGGAGCCGCTGGCCGACGGCCTGCTGAACGACCCGTCGACCGACCCGCAGGCGGCCGCCGCGGTGTTCGTCGACGCGGACAAGGGCGTCGCCGACGCGCAGGCCGCCCTCGACGGCGCGCGCGCCATCCTGGTCGAGCGCTTCGCCGAGGACGCCGACCTGATCGGCGAGCTGCGCGAGAAGATGTGGGCCGAGGGCCACCTCGTGTCGAAGGTCCGCGCGGGCAAGGAGACCGACGGGGCCAAATTCTCCGACTACTTCGACTTCTCCGAGCCCTACACCAAACTCCCCTCGCACCGGATCCTCGCGATGCTGCGCGGCGAGAAGGAAGAGATCCTCGACCTCACGATGGAGCCTTCCGAGCCGCCCGCCGAGGACGCTCCGCCCCGCGTCGGGCCGACCGAGTACGAACAGCGCATCGCCGCCCGGTTCGGGATCAGCCAGCAGGACCGCCCGGCGGACAAATGGCTCGGCGACACCGTGCGCTGGGCCTGGCGCACGAAGATCCTCCTGCACCTGGGCATCGACCTGCGGATGCGGCTGCGCCAGTCGGCCGAGGACGACGCCGTGCGCGTGTTCGCGGCGAACCTGCGCGACCTGCTGCTGGCCGCCCCGGCGGGCACCCGCGCGACGATGGGCCTCGACCCGGGCTTCCGCACCGGCGTGAAGGTGGCCGTGGTCGACGCGACCGGCAAGGTCGTCGACACCCACGTGATCTACCCGCACCAGCCGGCGAACAAATGGGACCAGTCGATCGCCGAACTGGCGGTGCTGGCCAAGAAGCACAACGTCGACCTGATCTCGATCGGCAACGGCACCGCGTCGCGAGAGACCGACAAGCTGGCGGTCGAGCTGATCAAGAAGCACCCGGAGCTGAAGCTCACCAAGGCGGTCGTGTCCGAGGCGGGCGCGTCGGTGTACTCGGCGTCGGCGTTCGCTTCGCAGGAGCTGCCGGGCATGGACGTCTCGCTGCGCGGCGCGGTCTCGATCGCGCGCCGGCTGCAGGACCCGCTGGCCGAACTGGTGAAGATCGACCCGAAGTCGATCGGCGTCGGCCAGTACCAGCACGACCTGTCCGAGGTGTCGCTGTCGCGTTCGCTGGACGCGGTGGTCGAGGACTGCGTGAACGCGGTCGGCGTGGACGTGAACACCGCGTCCGCCCCGCTGCTGACGCGGGTTTCGGGCATCACGACGTCGCTCGCGGAGAACATCGTGGCGCACCGCGACTCCCACGGCCCGTTCCGCACCCGCACCGCGCTCAAGGAGGTCGCGCGGCTCGGCCCGAAGGCGTTCGAGCAGTGCGCGGGCTTCCTCCGCATCCCGGACGGCGACGACCCGCTCGACGCGTCCTCGGTGCACCCGGAGGCCTATCCGGTCGTACGGCGGATCCTCGACCGCACCGGCGTCGGCATCCGCGAGCTGATCGGCAACGCCCGGACCCTGCAGGCGCTGAAGCCCGCCGAGTTCGTCGACGATACGTTCGGGCTCCCGACGGTCACCGACATCCTGGCCGAACTGGAGAAACCGGGCCGCGACCCGCGTCCGGCGTTCAAGACCGCGACCTTCGCCGAGGGCGTCGAGAAGATCGCCGACCTCAAGCCGGGCATGCGGCTGGAGGGCGTGGTGACGAACGTGGCCGCGTTCGGCGCGTTCATCGACGTCGGCGTGCACCAGGACGGCCTCGCGCACGTTTCGGCGCTGTCGAAGAACTTCGTGAAGGACCCGCGCGACGTCGTGAAGCCGGGCGACATCGTCAAGGTGAAGGTGCTGGACGTCGACGTGCCGCGCAAGCGGATCTCGCTGACGCTGCGCCTGGACGACGAGCCCGGCGCGGGCGCCAACCGCGGCGGTGGCGGCGGACGGGACCGCGGCCAGGGCGGCGGTCAGGGCGGCGGCGGTCAGCGCCGGAACCAGCCGCAGCAGCGCGGTGGCCGGGACCGTCGCGACTCCGGAGGCGGCGGCGCGATGGCGGACGCTCTCCGACGGGCCGGATTCGGCAAGTAGCAGCGAACGTCCGTGAAGGGCTCCTTGAGGGAATCAGATTCCCGCAAGGAGCCCTTCACGGACCTCGGCGAAATCGGAGAGCCAGAGGGGCTCTAGCGAGCGGCGCGTATCAGGGATTCATTTCGTACGCGCCGGAAAGCTCGCGCACCGTCCCCCACACGCGAGTGAACCGTTCGTGGTCCACCACCGGCTTCCGCAGTCCGGCCAGCGCCAGCTCCTGCTGCTTCTCGGTGGAGCTCGGCTTCCCGTGCAGTTCGACCGCCGCGACGCTGAAGTCCTGCACCAGCACCGCGAACAGCTGGTCCAGCACATCGTCTGACACGCCGGTCAGCTCAGCCTGCTCCAGGATCAGCTGGCCGTACACGACGAGGGTGAACAGTTCGGTCAGCGCGAGCCCGAAGTCCAGGTCCTTCTGCTGCGCCTCGTCCGGCGTCGCCTCGGAAAGCAGCCGCACCAGCACTTCGGCCTGTTCGGTGAACCGGGCGACGTTCGGCAGGTGCTTCGCGTTCTCGTACGCCGGTTTCCAGTCGTGGAACCGGATCTTCGACAGCCCGCGTGCCGGGCCTTGGCGGAACAAGAAATCGTCGTCGGAGGCGTCGTCGCGGGTCGGCACCGCCGGGTATTCCTGCGGCGCGAAGAGGTACGCGGGCATGAACTTGGCGATCAGCGCGAGGTTCACCGCGACCGTGCCCTCCAGCTTGGGCAGGCCGTCGATGTCGTTCTTGGCCATCGCGAGGTAGGTGTCGGCCTCGAAACCCTTGGCCGCCACGACATCCGCGACCAGCCCGATCACCTTCTGCGCCTCGGTGGTCACCTTCATCTTGGTGATCGGGTTGTACAGCAGGTAGCGGCGGTCCTGCTGGTTCGCCGAGCGGAAGTAGTCGATCGCGCGGTCGGAGAACAGCTTCATCCCGGTGAGCCGCGCGTAGGCTTCGACGAATTCGCGGCGCACGTGCGGGAAATCGGTGACCGGGTTGCCGTGCAGGATCCGGTTCTGCGCGTGCGTTATCGCCTCGTACAGCGAATGCGTCGCCATTCCGATGCCGCCGAAGCACAGGTTGAACTTGCCGATGTTGACCGTGTTCAGCGCGGCGCTGAAGGCTTCCGGTCCAGTGTGGAGGATGTCCTCGGCGCGCACCGGGTAGTCCTCGAGCCGGAACTCCGCGACATACATCTGCGACGGCACGATGTTCTTGACGACGTGGTAGTTCGGGTGCTCGGAATCAGCGTAGAAGAACACGTACTGCTCCGGTCCTTCGACGCCGTCGATCCGGCCGAACACCGAAACCGTGCGCGCGCAGTTCCCGTTGCCGATATAGTACTTCGACCCGTTCGCGCGGTAGCCGCCCTCGCCGTCCGGGGTGAGCACGAGGTCGGACGAGTAGATGTCCGCCCCGTGCTCCTTTTCGGACAGTCCGAACGCGCCGACGCCGCCCTCGGCGAGCGCTTCCGCGGCCCGCTTGCGGGCGGCCGCGTTCCCGCTCTGCCACACCGGTCCGAGGCCGAGAACGGTGACCTGGAACGGGTACCAATAGTTGAGGCCGTAGAAGCCGAGAATTTCCGCCAGCGCGGCGATCCGGCTGGTGTCCCAGCGTTTATCCGGATCCCCGGCCGAATCCGCGGCGGGGGTGAGGAACGTGGCGAACAGGCCTTCCTTGCCCGCGAACTCCAGGAAGTCGGCGTAGAACTCGCGGTCGTGATACGCCTGCGCGAGACGGCGTTTGCCGCGCGCTTCGAACCAGTCGATCGTCGCCCGCAGGAGCCGCCGGGTTTCCGGGTCGAACTTCCGGGCGTCGTAGTCGCGCGGGTTCAGCAGCGCTGTCGCCGTTTCGCTCATCGCATCTCCAGGTCAGCCGATATTACTGCCCGGTAACTTTAGCGCGGTGCGGCCCCCGGACTCCACCGCGTCCACCCGGCCGAGGCTGTCGCGCCGGAAACGCGCGCTCGGCCTGCGGGTGTCGGAGGCACGGGCGAGCACGTCCTCGGCGACGAACGCGACCTCGAACGGCGGCGCGGAGAGGACGTCCGGCTGATCGGTGTCGAGGATCATCTGCGCCCAGAGCGAGCCGTCGCGTTCGGTGAATTCGAAGATGAGCGAGCCCGTCCGATACCGTCCAGGGCAGTCGCCCGGGTCGATCGCCTGAATCGGACGATTGCCCAGTTTCGGCAGGTCAGCCACGTTCTCCAGGCACCAGTCGACGACCCGCGGGCCGAGCGCGCCGCCGCCCGCGCTGTTGGTGAGCACGGTGACCGCGAAGTTCTCGCTCGGCACCATGACGAACTCCGACAGCTGCAGGTTGCTGACGTTGCCGCCGTGCCGCACCAGCTGTGCGTCGCCGTGGCTCAGCCGCAGCCAGGACAGCCCGATTTCCTCGAACGGCAGCGCGCCCTCGCGCTGCGCGGCGTGCATCAGGCGGCGGGTCTCGTCGCTCAGCACCTCCCCGCCGGACAGCTGGAATCGAGCCCATTTCAGCTGGTCACGGGCAGTCGACCAGAGACCGCCGGCCGGAGCGTCCGCCCGGGCGAGGCCAACGGTGTGCGCGACCGCCGGGCCGTCCTCGCGCAGCGCGTGCCCGACCGCGTGCCGCCGGGTCAGCACCTCCCAGGGCTGGAAGCACGAGTCGGTCATGCCGAGCGGCTCCAGCAGCCGGGTGCGGACCAGGTCCTCGTAGGTGCCGCCGGACACCGCCTCGGCGACCCGGCCGGCCAGCAGGAATCCGGCGTTGCAGTAGGAGGCCACCTCGCCGACCGGGAACACCTGCGGCAGTTCGTCGAACTGCTCCACCGCGCGGGCGAGCGCGTCGTCGCCCCAGCCGGTGTCGACCTCGATGTCGCCGAGGAAGCCGGGCGAGTGCGTGAGCAGGTGGCGCAGCGTCACGGTCTTGCGCGCGAGCGGGTCGGCGAGTCTCAGATCCGGGAGGTACTCGACCACCGGCCGGTCCAGTTCGAGCACGCCGTCCTCGACCAGCACGAGCACCGCGGTGGCGGCGAACGTCTTGCTGGTGGAGCCGATCATGAACAGCGTGCCGTCGTCCACCGGCGTTCCCGTGTCCACACTGGACACTCCTGCGGTCAGCAGGGTTTCCTTGCCCTCGTGGAAAATCCCGACCGAGACGCCGGGAACCCCGGCCTCCCGCGCCCATTCGCCCAGCAGTCCGCGGAGTTCGTCTGCGCTCATGCGGCCAGCCTCGCACCCGCCGGCGCGGCGGCGGTGGTGGAAACGAACGAACCTCGCGCACGCGCTTCGTCGGTTCGCGCGTGGCGGCCTGCGGGCGATATCACGTAGCCCGCTCGATCTTGGGACGGTATAGTCGGCCATGCGGTCCGCTCAGTTCTGCCTCGGGCCGCGTTTCACTGTTGTCGACGACCACGCGCCGCAGCCACCCGAGGCCGCGCCGGGCAGGACAACCGCGCTACGTACGGAGATACGGGACGCTTTCGCGTCCGCACCAGCCCATGACGACTTTCACTGAACTCGGCCTGCCCAAACCCCTGGTCGACGCACTCGCCGCGCAGGGCGTCACCGAGCCCTTCCCGATCCAGGCCGCCACGCTCCCGCACACGCTCGCGGGCCGCGACGTGCTCGGCCGGGGCCGCACCGGCTCCGGCAAGACCTACGGCTTCGTCCTGCCCGTGCTGGCCCGCCTCGCCGCCGGCCCGACGCGGCGCCGCCCCGGCCGTCCGCGGGCGCTGATCCTCGCCCCGACCCGCGAACTGGCCACCCAGATCGAGGCCGCGATCGTGCCGCTGGCGCGTCCGCTGGGCCTCAAGGCCACCACGATTTTCGGCGGCGTGAGCGCGAACCCGCAGATCACCCGCCTGCGCGACGGCGTCGACATCGTCGTCGCCTGTCCCGGACGGCTCGCCGACCACATGCGCACCGGCGAGGCGAAGCTGGACAAGATCGAGATCACCGTGCTCGACGAGGCCGACCACATGGCCGACCTGGGCTTCCTGCCCGAGGTCCGGCGCATCATGGCGGCCACCCCCGAGCGCGGCCAGCGCATGCTGTTCTCCGCGACGCTCGACAACGGCATCGACGTGCTGGCGAAGCGCTTCATGAACGACCCGATGCTGCACAGCGTCGACTCGGCGCAGAGCCCGGTCTCGACGATGACGCACCACGTGCTGCACCTCAAGGAAACCCACCGGCTGCCAGTCCTGGTCGACCTGACCGCGGCTCCCGGCCGCACCCTGGTCTTCACCCGCACGAAGCACCGCGCGAAGGCCCTCACGCGCAAACTCGTCGCGAGCGGCGTCCCGGCCGTGGAACTGCACGGCAACCTCGGCCAGAACGCGCGCACGCGCAACCTGGAAGCGTTCTCGTCGGGCACCGCGAAAACCCTGGTGGCCACGGACATCGCCGCCCGGGGCATCCACGTGGACGACGTCACGCTGGTGATCCACGCCGACCCGCCGGTCGAGCACAAGGCGTACCTGCACCGTTCCGGCCGCACCGCGCGGGCGGGCGCGTCGGGCACCGTGGTGACCCTGATGACCGACGAGCAGGTCTCGGACGTCCGCGCGCTGACCCGGAAGGCGGGGATCTCGCCGACCACCACGCGGATCTCGCCTTCGCACCCGCTGCTGGCCGAACTGGCTCCGGGAGACCGGTCGTTCACCGCTTCGCCGCGTCGCCCGGTGGTGGACAACCGTCCCAAGACGGTGACCGCTTCCGGTGCCGCACCGGGCACGGGACGGCGTCGCGCGCCCTCGGAGAACCGAGGCGGGCTCGGGGCACGGACCGGTTCGCAGCCCCGCCGTTCCGGTGGCGGCCGGGGCGGTCCCCGGCAGGGCACGGAACCGCGCGCCGCTCGGGCTGGGTCACCGGCTGGTTCCGGTTCGGAGCGGCAGCCGGGGCAGGCCCGCCGGGAAGACCAGCGCCGCGGTACGGGCGCCGGTCGCCGAGGCGCGGAGGGCGCTGGCCGCCGCGGGTCGAGCCAGCCGTCGCGAAACCGCAGGAACGGTTCCGGCGGACGGCGGCAGTCGGAGTCCTGAGCGGCCTTCGGGAGTGGGTGTTGTCGCCGGTTCTCCTCGGCAACAACACCCACGACCCGGTGATCGGCGAGGGCGGCATCGCATCGTCGTGCCGAAATTCGCTGTGCGGCACGGCGATCCCTCTTTACGCTGGCCGTCGTGGAGCATCGCGGGAAAGTCGTGCGCTGGGAAGTCGACGAGGGCTGGGGAATCCTCGAATCACCCGCCGTCGACGGTCCGGTCTGGGCGCATTTCTCGATGATCGAAGCCGACGGCTTCCGGTCGCTGACCGCCGGGGAAGACGTGCGGTTCACCGTCGAGCGTGCCGAACAGGACGGCTGCCACTGGCGCGCGATCCGGGTGCACTCCCTCTGATCAGCTGATCAGAAAAAGCAAAAACGGGCCCACGCCCAAAAACAGCACCACAGCCGCGTTCGTCTTCCGGTACTGCAGCAGCAACGCCACGAACTCCCGCAGGAACGCGCTAGGCACGAAGTACGACGCCGTCTTCGCCCCGATCACGTTGAGCCGCAACCCCAACTGCCGCGCCAGCACCGCCGTGCGAAAGACGTGGTAGTTGTTCGTCACGGCCAGAATCGGCCCGGAAAACCCGCGCTGCTCAAGCAAAGCGACACTGAATCGCAGGTTTTCGCTGGTGGCCGTCGCCCGGTCCTCCCGCACGATCTGGTCCGCCGGGACCCCGGCCGCCCGGAGATACCGCGCCATCGCGTCCGCCTCAGACGTCAGCTCGTCCGCGCCCTGCCCGCCGGACACCACCAGCAACGCCCCTGGCGACCGCTGCTGCACCTGCACCGCGCGGTCGAGTCGGCTGGCCAGCAGCGGCGGAACCCGGTCGCCTTGCAGCCCGGAGCCGAGGACGACCACCGCTCCGGCGCTGGCGCGGCGGGTGACCCGGCTGTAGAGGATCGAGTACAGCAGCAGCGCGGTGAACAAAAACGCCAGATAACCGGTCACGAACAGCACGGCCATCGCGGCCACCCGCAGCAACGGCTGATCGTCGAAGACCAGCGAACTCACCGCGAGAGCGAACACGGCGAGCAGTCCCAGCCCCGCCAGCAGCGACAGCAGGTTCGCCAGCCGCCGCCCCTCGCGGCGCAGCATCACGACGCCGTTCGCGATCAGTGCCCACGGCAGCGCCAAAGCGCCGAGCCCGCCGACGAGCGCCACGACCACGATGATCGCGATCTGCGCCCATTCGACGTGTTTGAAGAACGTCAGCAGCCACAATCCGGTGAAGCCGAGCGCGATCAGGAACCACACCGCGTTGCCGACCCGCCGCGGCTCGCGCGCGAACCGTACGGCGAACACGAGCACGGAAACCAGCGCGAACAGCCCGGAGGTCATGGTCGTGCATTCTGTCGGGCACGCCCGCGCGTCGCGCGGGCAGGTACTCAGAGTGACGCCGTCAGGCCCCGCGCGCGCAGCACCGACCGCTCCAGCGGACGGAACACGATCAGCTCGATCGCCACCCCGACGAACAGAATCAGGAAAATCGCCGCGATCACCTTGGGCATCGAGTTGTACGACGAACCGTCGTTCAAATACGTGCCCAGCCCGACGCCGAGGCTCGGCGAGCGCGCGATCAGTTCCGCGGCCATCAGCGAGCGCCACGAGAACGCCCAGCCCTGCTTCAGCCCGGCCAGGAACCCGGGCAGCGCGGCGGGCAGCAGGATGTGCCGGGCCGCGGCGAACCGCCCGGCGCCCATCACCTTGCCGACGCGCGGCAGGATCGGCGGGATCTGGTCGATGCCCGACACGAGGCCGTTCGCGATCGACGGGACCGAACCGAGCAGCACGACGAAGTAGATCGCCGCGTCGTTGATGCCGAACCAGATCACCGCGGCGGGCACCCAGGCCACCGACGGCAAGCTTTGCAACCCGCTCAGCAGCGGGCCGATCGCGGCGCGCACCACGCGGACCTTCGCCACCAGGATGCCCAGCGGCGTGCCGATCACGACCCCGGCGGCGAAGCCGAGCGCGGCGCGGTGCACGGAGGTCCAGATGAAGCCGAACACCGAACCGTCGGTGACCGTGCTCCAGAACTCGGCCCAGACGTCCAGCGGCGCGGGCAGCGTCGTCTCCGGCCAGAACGCGGCGGCCCACAGGATCTGCCAGAGGATCACCAGCAGCACGAGCGCGCCGAGCGGCGGCAGGAATCCGCGCACGAACCGGCGGCGCAGCGACGCCGGTCGCGCGCCGGCGGGGGTGTCGAGCCGGTCCAGGCCGGCGCCGACGGCTTCGTCGAGGTCGGGGGCCGCCTGGTCAGGCTGCGGCATGGGTGCTGATCACCTTTCGCAGATCGGCCGTGATCTCGTCGGCCAGCAGTTCGGCGTCGGCGGACGGGACGTCGTGCCATTCGCGCACGACGCGGCCCGGACGCGACGACAGCAGCACCACTCGCTGTCCAAGCCGGACAGCCTCGCGCACGTCGTGCGTCACGAACAGCACCGAGGTGCCGGTGCTGCGCCACACCCGCAGCAGCTCGCTCTGCAGCACGTCGCGGGTGATCGCGTCGAGCGCCGCGAACGGTTCGTCCATGAGCAGCAACGCGTTGCCGTCGTCGCCGCCGACGCGGTGGGTCGCGGCGAGCGCCCGGGCCAGCGCGACCCGCTGCCGCATCCCGCCGGACAGCTCGTGCGGACGCTTGCGCCCCGCGTCGCTCAACCGGACCAGGTCCAGCAGCTCAGCGGCTTTTTGCCGACGCTCGGAGCGGCCGAAGCCGGCGAGCCGCAACGGCAGTTCCACGTTCCGGGACGCGGTCAGCCACGGCATCAGCGCGGCTTCCTGGAACATCACCGCGGGCCGCGAAGTGGTGAGAGTGATCTCACCGGCGGACGGCCGGTCGAGACCGGCGACGAGGTTCAGCAGCGTGCTCTTACCGCAGCCGGACGCGCCGAGCAGGCAGACGAACTCGCCCGGTTCGACGGTGAGGTCGACCCCGTCGAGAGCGGTCACCGCGCTGCCGGCGGAGCCGAACACCTTGCCCACGCGGTCGAGGTGGACGGCGGCGGTCACTGGTCGCGCCAGGGTGGTGGTCATCGCGGATCGCCTTCCGGTCGGGAGGTCACTTGGCCAGTTCGGGCGCGTTGACGACGGGCAGCTGCTGCGCCTTGAGGACTTCGTTGAGCGGGCCGAAGTCGGCGAACCCCTTCAGGTCCACCACCTTGTCGACCACGCCCGCGGTCACCGAGTCCTTGGCCAGCTGCGGGAATTGCGCGGGCACCGGGTCGGTGGTCAGTTCGATGTTCGCGAACGAGCGGTCGAGCACGGCCGGGCTGAGCGAACTGCCGGACAGCTCCTTGAGCGCGCCGTTGACCACGGTCTTCGCTTCGGCCGGGTTCTTCTTCGCCCAGTCGATCGCCTGCAGCTCGCCCTTCAGCAGCGCGCGCACGGTGTCCGGGTGCTGCTTGAGGAACTCGCTGCGCACGATCGCGACGGTGGTCGGGAACCGGCCTTGCGGCCACAGCGACTTCTCGTCCACCAGGACCTTCGCGCCCGCGTCGGTCACCAGCCGCGACGACCACGGTTCGGGCAGCCAGCCGCCGTCGACCTCGCCCTTGCGGAACGCGTCGAGGGTCTTCGGGTTGTCCAGGTTGGTCACGTTCACCTGGCCGGTCAGATGCTTCTCGGCGAGGAACTTCTTCAGCGCGACGTCCTGGGTGTTGGCCAGCTGCGGCGTCGCGATCGTCTTGCCCTTGAGCTGGTCGACCGAGGTGATGCCGGGCTTCACCACCAGCTGCGCGCCGCCGGTGACCGCGCCGGACACGAGCTGGATCTCGCCCTTGGACTTGGTGAAAGCGTTGATCGCCGGTCCGGAGCCGATGAACGCGACGTCGAGCGAACCGCCGAGCAGCGCGTTCACTTCGGACGGACCGGCGTTGAAAGTCTGAGTCGTGAGTTTCGTGCTGCCGAGGTTCTGCGCGAAGAAGTTCTTCTTGACCCCGATCAGCGCGGGCGTGTGCGTCACGTTCGGGAAGAAGCCGACGCGCACCTCCCCGGCGGCGCCCTCGTTGGTCGCGGCCTCGGTGCGGTCCGCGCGGGAACACCCGGCGAGCGCCCCGAGCACCGTCAGCGCGGCGAGTGCGGAAGCGAGCAATCGGGTTCGCGGAAATGTACGCACAAATGGCCCTTTCGCGGTCAGCGGAACGGGGCGAGAATGACACGTTCACCCGCGAGACTGCATATGCATCCGCATCCCGGGAAATTGTGTGGGATTACTTGACAGGCGTGGGCCTCACCTGCTTGTCAGGAGCGAGACGTCACCGAACTCGTGCCACAGATACTCGCGTCGCACCGCCGCGTCGTAAGCCCGTTGCACCAGCTCCGGACCCACCACCGCTTCGAGAAGCAGCAGGTGAGACGCCTGCGGCGCGTGCAGGCCGGTGAGCAAACCGTCGACCGCGCGGGCCGGCCGGTCCGGACCGAGCACCAGTTCGGTCCAGCCCGCCGCCGCGGTGACGAGCCCGCCGGGATTCGCGGCCGATTCGATCGCGCGCACCGCCGTTGTCCCTACTGCGATAACGCGTCCACCCTGGTCACGCACCCAATTGACCAACGCGGCAGTCGTCGCCGGAACGCGAAATCGCTCACCGTACGGCGGTTCCCCGGCTTCCGGCGACGAGACGCCGGTGTGCAACAAGATCGGCGCGAACAACACGCCGCGCGAGACGAGTTGTGTGACCAATTCCGCAGTGAACGGCCGTGCCGCGCTCGGCATCTCCGCCGAACCCGGGTCGAGCGCGAACACAGTCTGGTAGTTCGGCAACGGCCACGCGCGCGGGACATAGCCGTAGCGAATCGGCCGCCCGACCTTCGCGAGATACCGCGGGACCTCGCCTTCCACTTCGATCTTCGCGCGCCACAAGCGTTGCGCACCGGCGACGTGCGGCTCCCGCAGCGTGACGGCGGCACCGGCGGGCAGGCTGAGCCGCTCCCCCGCGTGGCCGTCGAGGAGCGGGCCGTCGGGCGCGCGGAGTTCGACCACCCAGGTGCCGTCGTCCAGTTCGGTGGAGAAATGGACGGCGATGACGTGGTCGTCCCGGACGGCGTCCACGGCAGCGGGGAGCGTGCCGGAAGTGTTGATTACCAACAGATCCCCGGGATCCAAGAACGCCGCCAGGTCGCGGAAGACGGCATGCCGCACGCCTTCAGGGCCGGCCGCGAGCAGCCGCACCTCGTCGCGGGCGAGGCCGCGCGCTTCGGGCGGCGCGGACGCGCTCCGGTCCTCGGCCAGGTCGAATCGGGTGCGCGGTGCGGTCATGACCGCACCCGCAAATCCGCCGCCTTGAACCGGCCGCTCGGCGGACGCTCCTCCAGGAGCCGCAGGAAAGCCGGTACCGCGGTCTCCGGCAACGGCCGGTCCGAAATGTCCTCGCCCGGGAAAGCGGCCTGGTGCATGGCCGTGCGCAGATCCCCGGGATCGACGGCGTACACCGCGAGGTCCGGGTTCTCCACGCCGAGCACCGCGCTCACGTGGTCCAGCGCGGCTTTCGCCGAACCGTAGCCGCCCCAGCCCTCGTACGCCTCCACGGCGGCGTCGGAGCTGATGTTCACCAGCACTCCCTTCGCCGCGGTGAGCGAGGGCAACAGCAGCCGGGTGAGCGCGAGCGGCGCGAAAACGTTGGTGCGGAAGACAGTCTCGAGCTCGTCCGGCGGATACTCGGCCAGCGGCGGCAGCGGGCTGACGCCGAGCGTGCTGGCGTTGTTGACGAGCAGGTCGAGCCGCGGCCCGGCGGCTTCGGCGAGCCGGGCGCGGTGCGCGGGGTCGGTGACGTCGCCGGGCACCGGCGCGAACCCGGCCTCGGCCGCGGCGGCGCGCAGCGTCCCCGGGTCGCGTCCGGTGCCCAGGACTGTCCATTCGCGACGGACGAGAGCCGCGGCGAGCGCCCGGCCCAGACCGGCGGAAGCGCCGGTGACAACAGCTGCTGGCATTGGTCCCTCCAGAAGTAGGCACCTGCCAGCGTGCGACCTCTACCTTACTGGAGGTCAACCGGCCGGCGGCCGCGCAGCAGCGTGTACGCCACCAGCGAAACCACGAACCCGGCGTAGTACGCCAGGTCCGCCCCGTGCAGCGCGGCGGCGACCGGTCCGGTGTAGACAGTCGTGTTCATGAACGGCACCGCGGCCGCGAAACCCACCACGAACGCCACGATCGCGGCCCAGCCGCGCACCGGACGTCGCAGCTCAGCCAGCACGTCGACCTCCCGGCTACGCCGCGTGCGGCGCAGCCAGTCCGGCACCACGACACCCAGGAACGGCGGGATCCAGTAACTCACCACCAGCAGCACGTTCTGGAACTTCGCCGCCAGGTCGCCGCTGTGCATCCAGAGAATCAACGCGAACGCCAGCACCGTCACGACCACTGCCGACACCGGACGGCGCACCCGCACGCCGACGGTCTGCAGCGCGAGCGAGCCGCTGTAGTCGTTCATCGCGTTGGACGACACCGCGGCCAGCGCGATCACCAGCAACGCCACCGCACCCAGGACACCGCCGCCGAGCAGCGTCGACACTCCGGCCGCGGTCTGGTCGCCCAACGCGGTACCGAGCGCGAGCCCAATGCCCTCGCCGAGCGCGTACGACGCGGTCAGGCCGAGCAGCGTGAACCAAAAGACGCCGCTCGGCCGCGTCGAAGCGGGGAGGTAACGGCTGAAATCCGACGCATAAGGAGCCCACGAAATAGCGAGGCTGAGCGTAATAGTGGAAAACAGCACGACGGCACCCGCGAAATCGCCGCCCGTCGCGGAATCGGCGAACGTAATCGGGTGATCAAGCACCACCTTTACGGCGAGCGCGACAAATGCGACAACCAGCACCACGCTCATCACGGCCTGGACCCGGTGGATCACCGCGTAGCCGAACACGCCGAGGGTGCACTGCAGCACCAGCACCACGAGCACCGCGGCCCAGAACGGCAATCCGGTCAGCTGGGCCAGCGCTTCGCCGCCGAACAACCCGACCAGCGCGTCCCACGCGATCGAGCCGAGCCATTGCACCAGGCCGGGCAGCACGACGCCGCCGCCGAACGGAAGCCGCGCGAGCGGCAGCTGACCGGTTCCGGTGCGCGGACCCCAGGTGGACAGCCACGCGACCGGCAGCGAGCCGACCACGGTGCCGATCAGCGCGATGACGAACCCGGTGGTGAAGCCGAGCCCGAGCGTCGCGCCGAGGGTGCCGGTGAAGACGGCGGTCATGGTGAGGTTCGGCGCGAACCACACCCCCGCGAGCCGCCACGGCCTGCCGAACCGGTTCGCCGCCGGGATCGGGGTGATTCCGTGTGTTTCGATCGCGAAATCCCCTGCTCCGGACGGCATCCGGCCCCCGAAGACGTCGGCGTCGATCCCGCTCATTTCGTGCCCTTTCTCCCGGCTGACCCGTGAGTCTGAACCGGAGTACCCGGCCGCGCCACTACTCTGTGGCGTTCCCGACCCGTTCTCGGCAGGATCGCGAGGATGGGGGAAGGACCGCGCTCGCCGCTGCGCCATCGCGCGTTCGCCGTTTTCTGCACCGGACGGCTGGTCTCGCTGCTGGGCAGCGCCATGACTCCGGTGGCGCTCGCGTTCGCCGTCCTCGGCAGCAGCCACAGTCCCACCGACCTCGGCGTCGTGCTCGCCGCCGGGATCGTGCCGCGGCTGGCCTTCCTGCTCGTCGGCGGCGCGGTCGGCGACCGGTTTCCGCGCAACCGGGTGCTGCGGCTGTCGAACCTGGGCGCGGGGGCGGCCCAACTGGCGGCCGCGGCCATCCTGCTCACCGGTGCCTACTCGCTGGCCGCCGTCGCGGCGACCGAGTTCCTCGGCGGGGTCTGCACCGCGTTCACCACGCCGGTGCTGCGCGGGATCGTGCCGCAGATCGTCCCGGCGGAGGCGCTGCGCCCGGCGAACTCGCTGCTGTCCACCAGCAAGAACGTCACCAAGATCGCCGGTCCGGCCGTGGCGGGCGTGCTGGTCGGCACGGTCGGCGGCGGCTGGGCCATCGCCGCGGACGGGATCTCGTTCGTCCTCGCCGCCTTGCTGTACCAGATGGTCACCCTGCCCCCGGTGCGCGCGAGCGAGCAGATCGGCTTGCTGCACACCGTGCGGACCGGCTGGCGCGAGTTCTGGCGGATCGGCTGGCTGTGGCGGGTGGTCACGGCGTTCACCGTGTACAACATCGTCTTCACCGGCGGCTGGCTGGTGCTCGGGCCAGGCATCGCGCAGACCACCATCGGTGCGGCCGGATGGGGCGCGGTGCTGAGCGTGCGCGCGGTGGGCGCGCTGCTGGCCGGGCTGGTGATGTACCGGCTCGCGCCGCGACGCCTGCTGCCGCTGGGACTGACGAGCGCCGCGCTGACCGTGCTGCCGCTGATCGCGCTCGGCCTGCACGCGGGTTTCGCGGTGCTGGCCGGGGCGACGTTCGTCGCCGGGTTCTGCGCGGGCGTGATGAGCGTCGCCTGGGACACGACGATGCAGGAGAACATCCCCGGGCACCTGCTGTCCCGGATGGCCGCGTTCGACGACTTCGGGTCATACGCGGGCATTCCGGTCGGCGAACTCCTGGCCGGACCGCTCGGTGCGGCGTTCGGTGCGCCGCAGGTGGTCCTCGTCGGCGGGATCCTGATCGCCGTCGCCGCGCTCTCCCCGCTGCGCTCTCCCGCCGTCCGCGCGCTGCGGCATCCGCCGGTCCGCGTGCCGTGAACGCAAGAAAGGGCCTGCCCGGGAAATCCCCGGCAGGCCCTTCCTTCACCCCTCGGTCACACCAGCAACAGGAACGCCACTCCGTTCGGCGAGCCGAGACCCGTCACGTCGTCGTAGCCCTTGGTCGTGTGGATCGTCAGGTTCGGGTAGTCGAGCACCCTGGCCGAGGTCTTCAGCCCCTGCGAGGCGTCGACCCCGTTGACGAAGTCCACGCGCTGCACCGCGCCGTCGACGTGCTGGACGTCGTGGATCGCCGACGTGCGCGACGTCAGCTGGTACAGCACCGGGTTGATGAATCCGTGGTGGAAGTGGTCGAGGCTGTCGGCCACCGCCATCACGCCCGCGAACACCGGCGACGCCAGGCTCGTGCCGCCGATCCGGTACTGGTCGTAGTAGACGCCGTCCGGGAAGGTCTGCGTCTGGCCGACCAGGAAGCCGGTGTTCGGGTCCGCGACCGCGGAGATGTCCGGGACCACGCGTCCCTTCGCGCCGCCGGTCTGGTTCTTCGTGGACAGTGCGTCGGGCACGATTCCCTTCTGGTAGAAGGGCTGGCCGAACAGCCGGCTCGTGCCGCCGCCCGCGCCGCCGTTGAAGGCACCCGGGTACGCCGGGGCGTAGGCGCCGTTGACCAGCGTCGACTTGCCGGTCTCCCATCCGGTTTCGAACATCCGCTTGCCGTCCTGGCCGACCGCCAGCGACGTGCCGCCGACCGCGGTCACCCACGGAGCCGAGGCCGAGAAGTCCGGCGACGGCGTGCCGAGGCGGGCGACCTCGTCCCCGTTGTCGCCGGAGGAGAAGTACACGCCGATGCCCTCGAGCACCGCCTGCATCGAGATCTGGTTGAACACCTTGACCTCGGAGGCCGGGATGTCCTCGCCGGTGTCGCCGTAGGAGTTGGAGATGATGTCGGCCTTGTGCCCCGCCACGACGTAGTTCAGCGCGGTGTCCAGCGACAGGTCCTCGCAGTCCTGCCCGCCGACGTACAGGATGTCCGCACCCGGCGCGAGTCCGTGCGCAGCCTCGACGTCCAGGGTTTCCTCGCCGTACCAGCCGGAAGCGTCGCACTGGTCCGGCGGCTCGAGCGCCTGGTTCGGCGGGAAGATGTGCTGTTTGAACTGCTGCTTGGTCAGCGGGTGCGCCGGGTCATTGCGCTTGGCGTACTCCGCGGCGTCGGAGTAGATCGTCGGCGACGCGAACGCGTCCACGATGGCGATCGTGGTGCCGCGACCGTCCGCACCGACCTTCGCGACCTGGTCCAGACCGTACGCCGAACGCAGCTGCGCGGGCGTGTAGCCGCACGGCGCGTACGGAAGCTGCTTGCCGTTGTACGCCGGGTCAGTCGTGTCGGTCTTCTCGCCGTAGTAAGCGCTGCACGGACCCGAGTTGCGGAACCCGTTGCTGGGCGGCGCGGTCGACGGGCTGCCCTGCACGCGGGACTGCTTGGTCGCCGAGGGGTCAGCCCCGTCGGTGTGGTCCGGTTTGAACAGGTTCGTCGCCTGGTCGACGCCGACCACGCCGAGCACGTCGCTCGCCAGCGCGGCCGGAACGGACAGGTCCTTGTCCGCCGCGCGCAACGTCTGTCCCTTGACCTGGTACTTGCCCAGGGTCACGGCGAACGCGCGCTGCACCTGATCGGCGGTACCGGTCGCCTCGACGTACGCCCGGTTGGACGGCACCTCGCCGATGCTGAATCCGCTTGCGGACAGCCAATTCTTCACCGCGGACACCGTCTGGTCGGTGGCGGCGAACTGGTCCCGCACTTGGTCCGGCGACAGATAATGCCGGTAGCCGCGACTGTTCGGATCGGAGACCGACTGCGCGGCCGCCTCCGCCGCGCCCTGATCCTTGAGGTTCAAGTAAACCCGAAAGTCCATAGTGGACGACGCGGCCGTGTCGGCCACCTTGGACTGCGGATTGGCCCAAGCCGGATGCGATTGCGGAATGTCCGCCCGCCCCTGAGCCGACGCCACGGCAGGCGAAGCGGCCAAGCCGCCCACCACCGCCAGCGAAAGAAACATGGTGACGCTTCTACGCACAGCAACTCCCTCGTGTTGCGCGGCCTGGACCCCGCCCGCCGCCGGAACGAGACTAGGACTCCCCCGCCCGCCGGGGAAGCGTCCGGCTCCCCGGTGCGGAACCGTTATCTGCTCCCTTCATCGCGACACAAGGGACAAGTGCGACCAAAGTCCGTTTCATCCGCACTGTCCACAGCGGAATGTGCTGAAATCAGCGAAACGCCCGTTTTCCCGCCCTCCCCTCGGAGCACTAGACAGCCCGCGCCGCCACCTACGAAGGTCGCACAATCCTGATCACCCGCACCCCGAACTCACCCTCCTGCCCACCCCGCACCACCCCACCGCACCAATGCGGGTCCGGCACGCCCCATGCACCCAACGCCACCTTGGAGGTCAAGCCCCACCTCAAACCCGAAGCCGATGCACCCAACTCGCCAGGCACCCAATCCCCACCCGAAACCGCACCAACGCACCCAACTCACCAAACACCCACACCACCCCCGCACCCCGATACGAAGCCTCCCTGCGGTTCGGGAGTGCTTGTCAAGGCATCTTTCCCGCCTTGACAAGCACCCCCGAACCGTCAGCACAATCCAGCTTCGGGGTGCCCCACCACACCACCCACATGCAATGTCGCCCCCAGGCGACGAGCCGCCCGCGACCCCCCACGGGAAACACGTGAAAACAATTCACCCCGCCCAACCCGAACACCCCGTGACATCCGCCCTCGATATCACCCCTTATGGGGTATTCCTCCCCGAGTGGATCTAGCTAACCGGCGCGAACGCTCCTAGCATGCCGACCATGGGGACCTTGCCGCCAAGGCGGGTAAATTGATTTCGCTGACCTTCCGGATCCTGGGGCCGCTGGAGGTCGTCGCCGAGGGCCGGGCCGTACCGCTGGGCGGTCCGAAGCCCCGGCTGCTGCTGGCCGCGCTGGCGCTGCAGCCCAACATCGTCGTGTCCACCGAAGCGCTGGTCGAAGTCCTCTGGCCGACCACCGCCCCGCGCTCGGCGGCCGCCAACATCCGCACCTACGTCCACTCCCTGCGCAGACGCCTGGCCGAAACCTCGCCCGACCTGGCCGATCGCATCACCAGCCGAGCCTCGGGCTATCTCCTCACCGTCTCGGAAGACGAACTGGACCACCTCGTCTTCACCCGCCTCGCCACCCAAGCCTGGGAATCCCAGGACCATCCGGAAACCGCATTGGCCCTGCTGGACGAAGCACACTCGCTGTGGCGCGGCGAAGTGCTGGAAGGCCTCCCCCACGACCCGACCTGGGGCCCGACAGTCGCCCGTCTGAACGAGCTTCGCCTGGCAATACAGGAACAACGCATCCGCGCCCGCTTAACGTTGGGCCGGCACAACGAAGTCATCGCCGAACTCCGCGCCCTCGTCACGGAACACCCGCTGCGCGAAGAACTTTGGCATCACCTCATCACCGCTCTCCGCGACGCGGGCCGAACGACCGAAGCCGCGGAAGCCTACGAACTGGTCGAGCAAACCCTCGCCGACGAACTGTCCGCGAGCCCCGGCGCGGCGCTGCGCGAACTCCGCACCACTCTCGAAGTTCCCTGTGCCAAAGTCCCGCCGATCTGTCAGCTCCCCCTGGATCTTCCGGATTTCACCGGCCGCGGCGAGGTCATCGAGCACCTGGTCGCGAAACTCCGCCGCCACGCCGAAGCGGAACGCCCCACGGTCGTCGTTCTGTCCGGCGCACCAGGCATCGGCAAATCCTCCATCGCCGTACGGGTAGCGCACGAAGTCCGCACGGTTTTCCCGGATGGACAGTTGCATGTGGACCTGGCCGGAACCTCGTCGTCGCCGCGCTCGCCGATGAGCGTCCTGGCCGAACTCCTGCGCGCCCTGGGCATTCCGGATTCGGGCCTTCCCCGGGATCTGGCGGAACGTTCCGCGCTCCTGCGTTCCCAGCTCGCCGGACGCCGGATGTGCGTCGTCCTCGACGACGCGGGCAGCGCCGCGCAGGTGCGCCCGCTTCTCCCCGGCGCGGGCGCGTCCGCCGTTCTGGTCACCAGCCGGATCCGCCTGCCCGACCTCGCCGGCGCGCTGCCCGTGGACGTCGACCTGCTGCCCGAGCCGGAAGCCGCGCGCCTGCTGGAAGGCATCGTCGGCCCCGAACGGGTAGCGGCCGAACCCGAAGACGCCGCGGCGATCCTGCGCCAATGCGGACATCTTCCGCTGGCGATCCGGGTAGCCGGGGCCAAGCTCACCCACCGGCCGACCTGGTCCCTGCGCGTTCTCGCCGACCGGCTCCACGACGAACACCGCCGCCTGGACGAGCTGCGCGTCGGCGATCTGGCCGTCCGGGCGAGCGTGACCCTGAGCTACGACCTCCTGCCCATGTCCGCCGCCGCAGCCTTCCGCCGGCTGGGCGCGCTGGGCCCGGTCCAATTCCCCGCCTGGGCCGTCGCCGCCGTCCTCGGCCGCCAGTCCGCCGACGACGTCCTCGACGTACTCGTCGACGCACACCTGGTGGAACTAGTCGCCACTGACGTCGCGGGCCAACCGCGCTACCGCCTGCACGACCTCCTGCGCGTGTACGCCGCGGAGCTGGCCGAGCCCGCGGAAACCCGCGTCGCGATCGGCCGCGTGCTGGAGGGATATCTGGCGCTGGCAGTGGAAGCCGCCGAACGCATGCCGATCCATTTCTTCGGCCAGTACCACGACGACACGGACCTGGCCCTGCCGCCGGACGCGGATCGCCTGCTGACCGGCCCCGCCGCCTGGTTCGCCGCCGAACGCGCCACGTGTGTCGCCGCCGTCGGGCTGGCCGCCGAACTCGGGTTCGACGACCTGACCTGGCGGCTCACCGTCGCCCTCACGCCGTACTTCGACCTTCGCGGCCACCAAGACGACTGGCACGCCACCCACTTGATCGCGCTGGAAGCCGCACGCCGGGCCGGCTCGGTCCGCGGCGAGGCAGTCGTCCAGCGCAATCTCGGCCAAGTCCTGCTGTACCAGGACAACGACGCGGACGCGATGGTCGCGTTCGAGGCAGCACGCGAGCTGTACCAACGGATCGGCGACCAGCAAGGACTCGGCGTGGCCTACGCCGGTCTCGGCACCGTGCTGCGGATGCAAGGCCAAACCGACCGCGCGCTCGAACCCTGCCACGAAGCGCTCCGGCTGTTCGGTGAAGCGGGCGACCCGCACGGCGAAGCGGTGATCCGGATCGCGATCGGCTCGATCTGGGTCGCGCGCAAGTGCTACGCGACCGCGCGCCGCTGGTACACCGACGCGCTCGAGCTGTCCTGCGAAATCGGCGACCGGCACCGGGAAGCCCATGCGCTGCAACGACTAGGGCTTCTGTACCAGCGCGAGGGCAACCTGACCGAAGCCCGCGAACACGTCACGCGCGCCATCGCCGTGTTCACCGATCTCGGCGACGACCATTGCGTCGGCTACGCGAACCAGAACCTGGGCGCGCTGTGCCTCTACAGCGGCGATCTCGCGCACGCGCAACTGCTGCTGGTGAACTCGCTGAGCGTGCACCGCCGCAACGGCGACCGCCGTTCCGAGGCCGAAGTGTCCCAGCTGCTCGGCGAACTCCATTCCGCGCTCAGTCAACCCGAACGGTCCCGCAGCTACGCCGAACGCGCGCGGGCCATCCGCCGGGAACTGTCCGTCGGCCCCCTGGTCGAAGACCAGCCGCACCGGACCGGACCGCAGCGGATCGTGTCCGCCTGACGCGCGGGCCCGGTTGCGCGGCCAAACCCGCGCGCCGGGCCACGATGCGCTCATGAACACCAGGAAAGCGGCTGGTCACGTCCTTCTGGCACTGGCGCTTATCGCTTTGTCGACTCCGGCGCCCGCCTCGGCCAAACCTCACCACGGCAGAAGAGTGCAGGAAAGACCGCTGACCTACCGCCTCTACGCGACCCGCGAAGGACTCGTCGGCGGCACCACCTCGAGCGGGCACCGGATCACCGAACGAGACCATTTCGTCGCGCTCCCGTCCACGAAAACGGTGTCCTCCAAAGGAAGAGGGACCTTCACCGTCCGGGTGTGCCGCACCGACGGCGCGCGCTGCGAGTACGCGCCGGTGTGGGACGTCGGTCCGTGGAACGAACACGACGACTACTGGAACCCCGCCGACCGCCGCGCGAACTTCGGTTCGCTGCCGCAGGGCGTGCCGGAAGCACAAGCGGCGTACCAAGACGGCTTCAACGGCGGCAAGGACGAACACGGCCGCACGGTGCGCAATCCGGCCGGTCTCGATCTGGCCGACGGCACGTTCTGGGACGGCCTCGGCCTCAAAGGCAGCAGCTACGTGGACGTCACTTTCCTGTGGACCGGCAGCGCTCCGGCCACCGGCGTGGTGACCGGCGGCGCTCCGCTCGTCGTGCGCACGTCCGCGAACAACGACGCGCCTCCGGCAGGATTGGCCGCCGACTCCGCTCAGGTGCCGATCGAGTGTTCCGTGCAAGGCGATCCGGTGGACGGCACCACGCGCTGGAACCGGATCGGCCCCGGACACTATGTGCCCGAGGCCTATCTCCGAGCCGATGCGGCTGTGCCGTCCTGCTGAAACTCAATGATGGTGGTGGGCATGCACGACGGCGTGCCCGCGACCGCGGCCGATCATCCACTTGTTGACCGGAACCGTGACCACGAAGGCGATCGCGAGCGACAACGCCAGCGACAGCCAGAACAATCCGCTCGACAATCCCGCATCCATCGCACCGGGGATCGCCACGACGACGGTGTTGTCGATGACCTCCATGACCGCGATCGACACCGTGTCAGCGGCGAGCGCGACCTTGAAGGCGGCTCCGAGCGCGAGGCCCGACTTGAGCACGCCGCGCATGGTGAGGGCGTAGCCGAAGACGAACGCCAGCACGATGGACAGCACCACCGTGGCCGCGTTGTGCAGGCCGAGCGCGGTGCCGAGGACCATGCCGAGCACTTCGCCGATGGCACAGCCGGTGAGGCAGTGCAGCGTCGCCTGGGCGGCGGTGGACCAAGAAGCTCCGTGCTGATGTTCGTTCATGCCGCCAACTATACCCCCTAGGGGTATCAATAGCGCAAGGTTGCCCGATGTGAGGACGGTCCCCCGGCGCGTCCGGCATAGCTTCACGACACAGCCGGCGGGCGGAGGGAAGGCTGCGCCGTCCGGCGGTTGAACTCTCTTGCGTAACCGTTTGGTCGCGTTCGGTTGACCCCTTGCCGCCGCTGGCCCTACCTTCGGCTGCCAGGCCACATAGCCGGGGAACGGTGGGGGATGCGAGGGCGGACCAAAACGCTCGTGCTGGGCGCGGCGCTGGTGGCGACCGCGGCGGCACTGGCGGGCAGTTGCTCGCCGGTCCTGCCGGACTCGGCCCCGGAGCCGGCGAAAATCGCCTTCGTGCCGAAAATCGGCGGCATCCCGTACTTCGACGCGATGAACGCCGGGGGCATGCTGGCCTCCGAACGGCTCGGCGCGAAGTGGTTCCTCCGCGCCCCGGAGTCGGTCGACCCGGCCGCGCAGACGGCGATCCTGCGGCAGCTCATCGCCGAACAGGTGGACGTCATCGCGGTGGCCCCGAACGATCCGGCGGAGCTGGCCCCGACGATCGCGGAAGCGCGGGCGAAGGGCATCCACGTGCTCACCACGGACACCGACGCCGCCGATTCGCAGCGCGAGGTGTTCGTCAACCAGACGACGGCCGAGGGCATCGGTTCCGCGCTGGTCGACTCGCTGATGAAGAAGACCGGCGGCGCCGGCGAGTACGCGATCGTTTCGTGCGGGCGCACCGCGGCGAATCTCAACTCGTGGATCGAAGCCGAGAAAACGTATGCGGCGCAACGCTATCCGCAAGCCAAGCTGGTCGATACCGTGTACGCCGACGAGGACACCACCACCGCCACGAAGCTGGCGAAAGACATCCTCAACCGGCATCCGAAGCTCACCGGCATGATCGGCCAGTGCACGACGGCCACGCCGGGCATCGCGCGAGCGGTGCGTGATCAGCAGAAGATCGGCCAGGTCTACACCGTCGGCACGGGCACGCCGCAAACGATGAAGCCGTATCTGGTCGACGGTTCCTGTTCCATGACGGTGCTGTGGAACGTCGAATCCCTCGGCTACCTCACCGCCTGGACCGCCGAGCAGCTCGCGACCGGCGCCCCGCTCCGGCCCAAGAACAACGTGAGCCCGGAACTCCCCGCGGTGCGCTACAACGCGGCCTCCCGGACGGTCCTGCTCGGCGATCCCCTGCTGATCACGCAGAACAACGTGGATCAGTTCAAGTACTGACGGGCTCAGCGCACGTCGACGGTCACCGTCAGCGTGCGCGTCCGTGCCGGCAGCTTCGCCATGTCCACCTGCAGGTACTCGCCGTCGTCCTGGCGGCCGTTCGGCTGTGTCTTGGCGTGCAGCGTGTAGGGAGCCGCCGAGTTCGCGACGCCGTCGATGCCGAAGTCGCTGTCGTTGCTGATCACCACGGTACGGCCGCCGTCGGTCGTCGCGACGCCTTCGACCTTGTCGTGGCCGAAGAAGCCGCCGCTCGGGTCCAGCCCGGTCACCAGACCGCCGACGTCGAGGAACAGCTTCTTCGCCACCGGCGTCACGCCGACCTTCGCCAAGGCGTCGGCCGCCTCCGCGGTGGTGGCCTTGCCGACGTACGCCTCGATGCTCTTGCCGCCGTCGACGAGCAGCCCGCCCTTGGCCGGGTCGTACGTCGCGCCCGGCACCTTCGCCGCCGGGCCGAGGTCAGTCGCCTTGCTCAGGTCGACCTCGAACAGTTTCTTGTACGCACCGGGTTCGGCCTTGCCGTCCCGCTCGTCCACGAGGAACCGGGTCGAGGACAGAGCGGTGATCTCGGAAACCGCGGTGCCGGTCTCGTCCGGGTTGTCGAGCAGGTAGGCGTACTCGTGCGTCGCCCGGGTCTTGAGATCGACCGTCACGATCCGCAACGCGGGAACTTTGCTGGGCTTCTTCGTGAGGTCCGGCTGCTGCAGCGCGGACTGCATCATGCCGACGAGCGTCCCGCCGTCCGGGGTGAGCGCGAGCCCCTCCATGCCCTTGTTCGGCACGCGGTTCTTCAGTTCCTTCGGCAGCGAACCGTCGAACGGCGAGAGACGCTCGATCGCGCGGCCGTCCGCGCGGAAATGCGTGATGAACGGGCCGTACTCGTCCGATACCCAGAACGTCCCGTCGCGTTGCGCGACAAGCCCTTCCGAGTCGTAGCCGTTCGGCGACGCGGGCAGCTTGGCACCGTTGAGATCCACAATGGTCTCGCCAGTGCTCGCCAAGGTGTTGACCTGGCCGTTGTACGGCGAACCGTCGGCCGCGCGCAGCGGAATGTTCCGCTCCAGCACGGCTTTTCCGCCCCGGAGGCGGAATTTGCCGATGGCGGGCGTGAACGACGGGAGCGGCTCCACTTTGGACCCGTCCGGCGCGTCGACGTTCGGGCCGCGGTCGGTGAGCCCGTAGAACTCGTCGCGCGAACCTGGCACCGGAGTGAGCGCGGACCCGTACCCGCCGCCGGTGATCTTGACGCCGCCGACAGTGCCGAGCGGCGGCAACTTCGTCGGGTACAGCCGGACCGCGTCGCTGACGGTGTAGGTGAACGTGTCGCGTCCGGTGAACCCGGCGGCGGGGGTGTAGCGGAACGATCCTGCCGGGCCGATGGTCAGCGCGCCGTGCCCGGGATCGGTGTGCCGGACCACCGCTCCGTCGCGCTGCGCGTCGCCGCGCACCTGCAGCGTGTGCCCGGCCCGCACCCGGTAATGGCCGTCCGGGCGGTCCTTGGCCTCGGCCGGGCCCGCGGCGGCCAGCGGCAGCACCAGCACCCCGGCGACCAGCCCGATCTTCACGCGTCTCATCGGCTTTCTCCTCCTCTGGCGTCGTTTTCGACGCCTGACGGAGTCTCGACGGCCGAGTTGGACAGCGTCGGTCATCGAGACGACTGCCGCATTAACGAGCGCGCCGTGCTCGAGCCGCTACCGCACCTCCTCCGACGATCAGCAGGACTGTGGCGAGGCCCCAACGCCGCTGCTTCTTGACGTTGTCGTGCGTTTTAGTCGCGTGTTTCCCGGGCGGTTGCCGGGCTGCCTTCAGCGGGACGGCGCGGGACGGTGCCGGGGGTTGGGGCATCGGGATGGGCTGGATGATCGCGTCCGGCGGTCGCGGGGGTGGGGTGGGCGTGATCGGGTTCGGCTGGGTTGGTGCCAGGGATGACGACGGTGGCGTCGGCGCGGGTGGGCTGGAAGACGGCGTAGGGCTCGCCGAGGTCGTCGGCGTCGAGGAGGGTGCCGGTGTCGGTGTCGGAGAAGGCGAGGACGGGGTCGGCGGGGGTGGCGGAGGCGGTGGCGGGGGTTCCGCCAAACACCCGGCCCCGTCGGACGTCACCAACGGCGGCCCAGTGCTCACCTCGACCGCCGAACCGCCGTCCATCCGGTACGTGACGCTCCGCCCGTCGATCCAGTTCGCGGTCGCGTAGAGCTTGTGGTCCGGTCCGAACACGACGGAACCGTAAGTCGCGTCCGGAAACCGCTCCCCCGGCACCTTCGCGACCTGTCCGCTCACCGGATTCACCGTGACCACCGCGCCGTCGGCAGCGGACGAAACCCCGTACAGCAGACCGTCTTCCGGGTTGTACGCGAAGTCGTCGATTTCCGAGGCGAGCCACCACGGACGCAGCAACACCGGCCCGGTCGCGGTGAGATAACCGGAGCCGCGCGGATCAACGTCCACTGTGTACAGAATGGTTCCCCGCTTCACATACCAGGAATTGCCGGACATCGCCCCGGCCGTCGCGCCGGTCACCCAGCTCCACACGCCGTGGTGGGTGTCGCGGCCGACCGGACCGAGGTCGGTCAGTTCGCCGTCGGAATCGATCCGCACCGCGTGCCAGCCGTCGTGGAAGCGGCCGTCAGCGACGCCGTACGTCACGTCCTGCGCAGCCGAATACGCGATGGCGTTCAGCGCGAAAGGACTGTGGTGCAACAGATGTCGCGCGCCCGCGGGCAACGTCAGCCGCACGATGTCGGACGACCACCCGTCCCGGCTTTCGACCTGCAGCACCTGGCAGGACATCGCGGCCGCGCGCTGGCGAGCCGGAGCCAGCCACCCGGACGCGACGAGCAGCCCGGCGACCACGGCCGCGGCGGCCACCACAGTCAGGTACCGGGAACCTCGCACCGGTCAGCCGAGCCGCGAGATCGCCGTGGTGAACGCGTCCGGGCGCACGTTCGCGCCTCCGGCATAAGGGTTCTGCAGCTGGTAAATCGCATACAGCAGCAGGACGATCGTGCCGGCCAGCGTCGACACGATCACCAGATGCGCGGCCATTCGCGTGCCGCCGAAGAGGTTCGGCAGCAGAACCGAGATCACGCTGCCCAGAATGAGCGCGAACCACATGACCGAGCCGACACCGTCGGTTTCCGCGCCGGTGAGCCGGGTCTGCCGGGCCTGGTAGACCTGCCAGAGCTGTGCGGCGGCGTCCTCCTTCCGACTGTTCGTCCAGTCGTCCCTGGCCTGCGCGTCGGCGACGACGCGGCGCATCTGGTCGAGCTGCGTCCAGCCGGTGTCCGGAACCGGCCCGTCGTCGACGAGCCGGGGCCACTCCTGCTTCGACACCGTCGTCGCGTACGCGATGGCCAGCCGCCGCACCTGCTCGCCGGTGTCCCCGGGCAGCGCCTGCGCCGACCAGGTGGCGGCGACGAGGCCCTCCGCCTCGGTGTAGGAACCCTCGCGCGTGGCCGTGACGGCGTCGAAAAGCGAGATCAGCACGAACGCGACCAGCACCGCGTGCAGCCCGCCGACGATGGTGAACACCTGGCCCGCGGCGTCGTTGTTGTCGCGGCGGCCCTCGTCCCAGCCGAAGCGCCGGACGAGATAGCCGATCACCGCGGCCGCGATCGCCGCGCCGACGACCCAGAACACCCCGGTCACGTAGACGTTCATCCGGTTCCTTTCGCGGGGAAATGCGCTGGCCGACGCTATCCAGCCGATTCCGGAACGGACAACGGCGAAACCCGCGATTCAGCCGGGTGGCCGTCCGCCGTCGCCGTGGTTCGCCGGATCGGAGCAGCCGTCCGGGCACGCGTTCCCCCGTTTGCTCTTGCTCGGCAAGGAAAACAGCTCGGATACCAGTCGTCCGCACTCGACCGGGTTACGGCAGCAGACCGACGGTGACGCGCTCTTGATTGTCAGCCGGACAACAGCACCGGCAATGTCCGAAAAGGAGCTTCGGCAAACAGGTGAATCGAGCTCGGCTACCCGATCGAGTGATTGTCGGGATCGTCCATCTTGCTAAGTTGATGCGCGGTGCCGCTCACGATTCGCATTCTTCACCCCCTCCCGGAAAACCTCTCCGGCGTTTTCGACGTAAGGTGGTTTAGCAGTGACCGTTCCGATCCCCTCCGCACTGTCCACTTTGGCCATTGCGCCGCGTCCGGAAGCGAAAGAACGATGACGACGGTGGACGCGCGGACCGGGGCCCGCTCCGTGGCCGAGGTGCTGGACTGGAGCCGGAGCAGGTGGGAACCGGCGATGCGGGCGGCGGTCGACCGGCTGCCCGTGTCGATGCGCCGGATCGCCGGCTACCACCTCGGCTGGTGGGACGAGACCGGAACGCCGACGACCGCGTCCGGCGGCAAAGCCTTGCGCCCGGCGCTGGTGCTGCTGTGCGCGGAAGCCTGCGGCGGAGACCCGGAGGACGCGATCCCCGCCGCGGTGGCCGTCGAACTGGCGCACAACTTCTCGCTGCTGCACGACGACGTCATGGACGGCGACCGCACCCGGCGGCATCGCCCCACCGCGTGGACCGTGTTCGGCACCGGACAAGCGGTTCTGGCCGGGGACTCCCTGCTCGCCCTGGCCTTCGACGTCCTGTCCCCGGACGGTCCAGCCGCCGCGCGTCTCCTGAGCACCGCGGTGCTGGACCTGCTGCACGGCCAGCACGAGGACCTGGCGTTCGAACAGCGGACGAACGTCGAAGTGGCGGAATGCGTGCGAATGGCGAAGGGAAAGACGGCGGCCCTGCTGAGCGCGGCGTGCACACTCGGCGTGCTGGTGGTCGGAGGCCGCGGCGAACACGTCGAACGCTTCGGCCGGTTCGGACGGTCGCTCGGCCTGGCCTTCCAGCACGTCGACGACCTCCTCGGCATCTGGGGCGACCCGGCGGTCACCGGCAAGCCGGTCTATTCAGACCTGCGCAGCCGCAAGAAATCGCTGCCCGTGGTCGCGGCGCTCACGTCAGGCACCTCAGCCGGACAGGAACTGGCGATGCTCTACCGGCAGCCCCTGCCGGACGACTGCCTCGCCAAAGCCGCGGCACTGGTCGACGAAGCCGGTGGCCGGTCTTGGAGCCACACCCAGGCCGACGAGCTGCTCACCGACGCGTTGACCGCCCTGACCGCCGCCAACCCAGCCCCGCGAGCAACGGCCGAGCTGACCGCGCTGGCCGAGCTCATCACCCGCCGGGACCACTGACCCGGGCCGTCGCCCGGCCCCGAACCATCATTCGCCCCGGGCAATCGCCCGACCCGACGATCGCCCGGCCTAAACGGTCGTCCGCCCAAGCCGCCAGCCCAGCCAAGCGACCCAACCAGTGCGGTCGCCTGCCCAGGGCAATCGTCCTGATGCCGCTTCGAGGCACATCCCACGGCGGCCTCGATCGCCTGCAGGGTCTAGCAACCGACTTCATTTTCTCGCCGGTCGCTTCATGTCGACCTCATAAATAAAGTGAAAGCCAGGGTCGTCTTCGCTAGTTCGAGCGTGCTGGAAGTACGTGCGGGCGGAGTGCCCGTGGTGACGGATCCGCAAGGTCTGTTCAGCGGCCCAGTTCGACCGCACGGTGTAGGTCGCTGGCGTAGGCCTCGGGTTGTTCCCAGGCTGCGAAGTGGCCTCCGGCGTTGTGTTCCACGTAGGCGCGGATGTTCAGGAACGCCTCGGCGTAGCTTCGCGGCTCCGGTTTGATGTCGCGCGAGAACACCGACAGCACGGTCAGCGTGTCGATCCGGTCGGGGAGCGTGGCCGGTTCGGCGTAGGTGGCGAATGAGGTGCCGATCGTGCCGGTGACCCAGTAAGCGGTGACCCAGGTGAGAAGTTCGTCCGCGGTGAAGGCCGATTCGTCGGACCAGGACTCCAGTTTCTCGACGATCCACGCAGCGAGGCCGGCGGGTGAGTCGCCGAGAGCGACGGCGAGCGTGTTCGGCCGCGTCGACTGCTCCGCGATGTACCCGCCCTCGGTCCGGAACCACCGCGCCGCTCGGTCGAGGTAGGCCTTCGCGTCCGGCGCGAGCTTCGCCGGGTCCGCCGTGAACGCGTGCTGCGGGGCGACGTTCGTGAGGTGCAGGGCGGCCACCCGGTCCGGGTGTTCGGCCGCGAGGAGTTCCGCGACGGTGCCGCCCACGTCGCCGCCGGACACCGTGTACCGCGCATACCCGAGTTCGTCCAGAGCGTCCGCGACGATCCCGGCGATCCGGTTGACCGACATGCCGGGCATCGTGAGCGGAGCCGCGAACGGGAAGCCCGGCAGCGCGGGGACCACCACGTGCAGGTCCGCGAGCAGAGGCAGGACGCGCTCGAACCGCAGCACCGAGTCCGGCCAGCCGTGCAGCAGCACGGCAACCGGCGCGCCGGGATCCGCGGCCCGCTGGTGGATCACCCGCAGCTCGGTGTCGCTCGCCTGGACCGTCGTCCAGGGGAATTCGCCGATGCGGCGCTCGTGCACGCCCCAGTCGTACCCGTTCGCCCAGCGTTCGAGCAGTTCATCGAGGCGGGCGCCGGTGATGCCGCGCGTCCCGTCGGCATGCCACGGGGTCGCGACGCGCCGCGTCCGCCGGAGTCGTTCCTGCGTTCCGCTGTCCATGTGTATCAACGTACACAAGATGTGTATGCTCGTACACATGAGCTCGCGCAATGCCGCCGCCACCCGGCAGCGGATCCTGGAGCACGCACGACGCCAGTTCGCCCGGCACGGATACGCGGCGACCACGGTCAAGGGCGTGGCCGATGCGGCCGGTGTGTCGCCCAACCTCATCACGCGTTATTTCGGCGGCAAGGACGGTCTTTTCCTGGCGGCGACCCGGACGGAGATCCCAGTCGTGGACTCCTTCGACGGCGACCGTTCAGCGTTGGGCTCGCGTCTCGCGGCAAGCATCGTCCAGCGCTGGTTCGCCGCGGCGGAGGAGGATCCGCTGCTCGCGCTGCAACGCGCGTCCGGCGAGCGCCCGGAGGCGGCGGAGGCGTTGGCCGCCTTCCTCGACACGAACTCGCTGGAGCCGCTGCACCGTTACCTGCGCGGCAGCGGCCTTGACGACGCGGACGCCCGCGACCGAGCCGCGGCGATCGACGCCTTCGTGCTCGGCGTCTCGACCCGCCTCCGGGTCCTGCGTTCCGAACTCGGCGACCCCGCCGAACTCCAGGCATGGCTGAGCACCACCATCCAACGCCTCGCCGACGGGTAACCACGACAAGCGACAGGCGCTGAAACTCGTTTCCGGTCGCCCTATGTTGTCCCAACTCAGCATCGGCCACACGCGAGGACGACCCAAGGCCGTTCGGCGCACCCGACGCCACCGTCAGGCAGCACCGGCCTGGAACCGTCACCGGCCCGGGCGGTTCAGCCCTTCCTCCCCAGCACCCCGGGAAAGCACCACCTCATCGGTATTCGCGAGCGCTTCCTTGCCGCGCTGACTCGACGGCGCGGTCGTGAGGTCCCGCAGGCGAATCGGTGGCCCCAGATCGATCAGCGTCGGCACATACTCGGCCTTGTCGACCGTCCATTTCCCGCCAGTCCGGCTGAACCGGAACCGCGCCGCGACCCCTTCCTCGGTGGACCCGCGAGGTTCGTCGTGCCGCGCGACCTCATTGCCGAGCCCGAACGCCACCCACTTGCCGCCGATCTTCTGGAACGGCTGCACCACGTGCGCGTGATGTCCGACGATCAGGTCGAGATCCGGCGACGCCGTCAGCTTCCGCGCCAACTGCGTCTGCTCAGCAGTCACGTCATGCTGATACTCGACGCCCCAGTGCAGGCTCGCGATCACGACCTCCGCCCCGGCCGCCTTCGCCTCGCGCGCCGCGGAGAGGATCTCGTCGGGGTCGATTTCGTTGGCCAGCCACGGTTTCCCGGCCGGCCGCTTGATCCCGTTGAACCCGAACGCGTACGACAGCTGCGCGACCTTCACCCCGTGCACGTCCAGGATCAGCGGTTTCCCCGCCTCTTCGGACGAACGCGCGGAGCCGGTGTGCTTCAGCCCGGTCTCGTCGAGCTTGTCCAGCGTCCGCTGGACACCCGCCGCACCCTGGTCGAGCGTGTGGTTCGACGCGGTCGAGCAGGTGTCGTATCCGGTGTCCTTCAACGCGTCCGCGATTTCCGGCGGCGCGCTGAACGACGGATACCCGCGGTACGGCCCGCCCTCCGGCGCGAGCGGCGTTTCGAGGTGGCAGATCCCCAGATCCGCGCCGGACACCAGCGGTTTGACCCCGGCGAACAGGTGTCGGTAGTCGATCTTCCCGCCGCCGTCCGCCTCGGCCTGCTCGGTGAGCCGCGGGTGGATCAGCACATCCCCGGTCGCCACGACCGTGAACGAGTCCGGCGAGGCGGCCGTCGCCGACGACGGTTCGGCCGAGGACCGGGGCGGGGCGGCTTCGCTCCCACACGCCGTCAGCATCAGCGCGACCCCAGCGAGGGCGGCGGCGCGGCGTATGTTCGTCATGATCATCCCCTTTGCCCGACTGCCCGGCACATCCTTCCGCATCACTCGTGTGGGTTAACACCCTGGTCGTGACCAGGCAAAACGCTCAGGCCAGGCAGTCGGAGGGCTCTCCGCGAGTCAGCGCCGGGTCGGTCTGGTCGAAAGTCCGCGCGACGCCGGGGCCGGACGTGCGCGTCTCGAACCGCACGGTCACCCGCCCGTGCCCCGCGCCTTGCACCCAGCCCGTGCCGTACTCGGCATGCACCACGTCGTCTCCCGGACGCCATCCCGACGAGGACACTGGCGCGCTCCCGCCCGGAGACGGCACCGAAGTGACCACCGGCTCCTCCGTCGCAGCAGGCACGGTCAAGCTGAACAAGGCGTCCTGATGCGGCACCGAAAGCCCGCTGAACGCCACGCCGGCCAGCCGCACTCCGCCGAACTCCTGCGGGTCGAGCAGCAGCCGTTCCGCAGTAGCCGCAAGCTGTTCGAGGTCGTCCGTGGGCGACGCGGTGGTCTCGGAGCGGGTCACCGTGCTCATGTCCGTATGCCGCAGCTTGATCACCACCGTGCGCGCGACGCGGCCCGCCTTCACCAGCCGGGCGTGCGCGCCAGCCGCGATTTTCCTTACCTCCGCGCGCAATCGCACGAGGTCGACCACGTCGACGTCGAAGGTCGTCTCCGCGCTCACCTGCTTGGCTTCGCCGCGTTCCGCGACCGGACGGTCGTCGAATCCGCTCGCCAGCCGACGCAAATCGCGGCCGACCACGCCGCCGAGCGTCGACACCGCGTCCGGCTCCGGCAACGCCGCCAGCTCGCCCAGGGTGAGGACGCCGATCGTGCGCAGTTTCGCTTCCGCCACCGGGCCGATCCCCCACAACGCACGCACCGGCAGCGGAGCCAGGAACTCGCGTTCAGTTCCCGGCGGCACGACGAGCAGGCCATCCGGCTTCGCGCGGTCCGAACCTATTTTCGCGACCTGCTTGCCCGTTCCCGCGCCGATCGACGCGGTCAGCCCGGTCTTTTCCCGGATCCGCGTCCGCAGGTTCTCGGCCCATTCGGTCACCTGCCCGACCGACGCGCCGGCCAGCGCGGGAGGTTCGGCGAACGCCTCGTCGAGAGAAATCCGTTCCAGCACCGGCGCGACCTCGCCGACGACGTCGAAGACCTCCTTGCTCAGGATTTCGTACAACCGGAACCGCGGCGGAAGCACCACGCCGCCGGCCGGAAGCAGCCGCCGGGCCTGGGACATCGGCATCGCCGAACGCACGCCGTACTCGCGGGATTCGTAGCTCGCCCCGGCGACGACGCCGCGGTGTCCGGTGCCGCCGACCACGACGGCGCGCCCGCGCAGCGTCGGGCGGGTGAGCTGCTCGGCGGAGGCGTAGAACGCGTCGAGGTCCAGGTGCACGACCCAGCGGGACATGTCAGGTTCCAGCGTCCAGGAGTCGTTGCAACGCCTTGGTGTAGCTCTCGAACGCGGCGCGGCCCTTGCTCGTGAGCCGCACCAGCGTGACCGGCGTGCGGTGCTCGTAGGCCTTGGTGATCTCGACGTACTCGGCGTCCTCGAGTTTCCGCAGATGCGTCGAAAGGTTGCCCGCGGTCATCTCCAGCAACTGCTGCAGCCGCGGAAAGGTGATCTGGTCGGCGGAGCGCAGCCCGGCGAGCGCGACCGTGACGCGCAGCCGCGCCTGGGCGTGGATGACGGGGTCGAGCTCGGGCAGATCAGTCACGGGGCCGCACCACGTAGACCAGCGCCGCGACCGCGAATCCGCCGCCGCCGGCGAGCGAGAGGACCAGGAAGTTGCCCGGCACGCCGACCAGGACGCTTGCCCCGCCGCACACGATGATCCAGCCGCCGAGGAAGTACTGCCGCAGGTCCTGCCACAGCATTCCGCCCGCGAGGTAGAGCGCGCCGGTCAGCAGCAGCGACGTGCCCGACCACAGCAGCGGCACGAGATCCGAGCCTTCGGGGAGGAGTTTGGTGATCCGGATGTCGATCAGGCACATCGCGGCGAACGAGATTCCCCACGACCAGCCGTACATCGCGCTGATCCGCCGGGACGGACCGCGGATCCCCCGGCTGGGTTTGCTGCCGTGCCAGGCGGAGTAGGCGATCGCGCCCATCATCAGCACCGCGACGACGATCGCCGCGACCCATCCGGGCAGCAGCGCCGCCGATCGCTCGTCGGAGAGATAAACGAGGCCCCAGCCGACGAGCCAGGTGAAGGCCCAGACGCCGAACAGACGCGCCGGGCTGACTCGCAGCTCCCGGCGCGTCCGCTCGTGCTGAAGGGCGATGAGTTCGAGCGACTCCGCCGCGGACAGCGGCTCGCGCTCGTCCTCGACGGGGTCTTCCGCGTCGTCGTTCACCCCGGACCGCCCTTCCCCCGTACTGACCCCGCATGCAGCACGGAAGCTAACACGTCACGCGACCTTCACCGGGCCCAGCCGGAACCGCCGCACCACCACGAGCGCGGGCACGACCAGCCACGCCGCCAGCACGCCGACCGCGACACCGAGCCCGCCGGCGTGATCCACCGGGAGCGTGCCGACGCGGCCGAGCCAGTACGTCGGGAAGAAGTGCGCGAGCGAGGTCATCCATTCCGGCAAGAACGCGAGCGGCATCCACAACCCGCCGAACACGCCGAGCGGCAGCATCAAGGCGCCGGTCATCGCGCCGACCGTGTCGCCCTTGCCGAACAACCCGAGCAGCAGCCCGAGCACCGCGAACGGCAGCGCGCCCAGCCACAACGAGACACCGCTGAGCAGCCACTGCGCCGCGGTGAGCTGCACTCCCCGCAGCGCACCCGCCGCGAAGATCACCAAAACCACCGGCAATGCCATTGCCATCGAAGACGCGATCTTCACCGCGAGGTAGCCCGGTCCGCGCATGGGTGTGAGCCGAAGCTGCCGCTGCCAGCCGTCAGTCCGCTCGGTCGCGACGCGGGTTCCGGTGAACAACGCTCCGCTCATCGCTCCGTACGCACCCATGTTGATCATCGTCGTGACACTGGCCTTGATGCCACCCGCCCCGACCTGGTCGCCGAACAGCCCGCCGAACAGAAGAAACATGCCGAGCGGGACCGCGATGGTGAACAGCGCGAACTGCGGGCTGCGGATGATGCGCAGGATCTCCAAGCGGAGGTAGACGAGGTTCATCGGAGCGCTCCCTGCGGCTCGTCGGAGGTGAGGGCGAGGAACGCTTCCTCGAGCCCCGCGGAGGTGATCTCGATTGAACTAGCCTGCGGAAACGTCGTGAGCAACGCCCGGATCGCCAGGTCGGAGTCGGTACAGCCCAGTTCCGTGCGATCGCCCTGAACACGTGCGCTGGCGACCCCGTCCAGCACAGCCAGGTCTTCCTCGCGGGCGCCCGGTACGACTGCCCTGATCACTCGCCCGGACACGTTCGCGCGCACCTCGTCGACCGCGCCGTCCGCGACGACCTTCCCGTGCCGCATCAACACGACCCGGTCCGCGTAGTCCTCGGCCTCGGCGAGGTAATGCGTCGCGAAGAGCACGGTCCGCCCCGCCGCCGTGAACTCGTGCATCGACGCCCAGAACTCGCGCCGCGCGTCGACGTCCAGCGCCGCCGTCGGCTCGTCGAGGATCAGCAACTCCGGATCGCCGGTGAGCGCGAGCGCGTACCGAACCCGCTGCAGCTGCCCGCCGGACAGCTTCCCGCACCGCCGCTTGGCGAACTCCCCGATCCCGGCCCGGTCGTAAACCTCCTTGGCCGGCAACGGATTCCGGAACATCGACCGATGCAACTCGACCAGTTCGGCCGGCGTGACATCCCGCAGCAAGAACCCGTTCTGCACCATCGCCGCGAGCCGCCCGGAATCGAGCGCCGCCCGAGGCGCACCGCCGAACACCCGCACGGTCCCCTCGTCCGGCGAGGCAAGCCCGAGCAGCATGTCGATGGTGGTCGACTTGCCCGCACCGTTCGGCCCGAGCAGCGCGACGACCTCGCCCCGCCGCACCGCCAAGGACACGCCGTCGACCGCGCGGACCTGCTTGAACTGCTTCACCAGGCCGGTCAGCCTGAACGCTTCCGTCATCTCGTCCCCCAGAGCTCCGGTGTACTGGACTTTGTAACACAAAGTTAGTTGCGCTGAAAAGTAGTGGGCAATGCCGAGTTGTTCACCACGGCAAGCTGGTGACGGCTATGCCCGGCAAATCCGGTTGCTCCCCGCGACCGACCGCACTACCGTCCCGGTCCATGATGATCTTCGCCCGCTGCCGCCTGTCCTGATCCCGGCACGACTTTCCGGGCCGCCCGCCACCGGGCTGCCCCTTCCTTGCGTGCCGGACCGCATCTCGTCCGGAAAGGACACTTTCGCCTTATGGGCAAGCACATCGTCATGGTCGGCTGTTCCGCGCCGAGCCACGTCTACCCGTCGCTGGGGATCATCCGCGAACTGGTCCAGCGCGGGCACCGGGTCAGCTACGTCGTGGGGGCACCGCTCGCCGGATTGGTCGAGGCGACCGGCGCGGACATCGTCGCGCATCCCACGATCTTCCCGCTCGGCCCGGACGCGGAATGGCCGGAAGACCCGGCCGATGCGATGCGCGTCTTCCTCGACGAGGCCATCGCGATCCACCCGCGGCTGACCGAAACCTTCGACCAAGACCGGCCCGACCTGCTGCTCTACGACATCGGCGGCCTAGGCGCACCATTGCTCGGCCTCCGCTACGACGTGCCCGCGGTGCAACTCTCCCCCACCTACGTCGCCTGGGACGGGTACGAGGAAGAACTCGCCGATGTCCTCAAACCGATCCGCACCTCACCGTCCGGAATGGACTATCACCGGACGTTCACCGAGTGGCTAGCGGAACACGGTGTCACCGAAGACGCCTGGACATGGCTCGCCCGACCGGTGCCGATCCTGTCGCTGATCCCCCGCGCGATGCAGCCCAACGCCGACCGCGTGCCGGAGGACCGCGTCCAGTTCGTCGGCCCGTGCCTCGACCCGGCGCGCGCAGCCGAACGCTGGACTCCGCCGTCCGACGGGAAACCCGTGCTGCTCGTATCCTTCGGCACCGCGTACAACGACCAGCTCGACGTTTACCGGCACTGCATCACCGAATTCCAGGACTGGCACGTCGTGCTCTCCATCGGCAAGCACGTTTCGAAAGACGACCTCGGCCCGCTGCGGGAGTCGGTCGAGGTCCACGAAACGGTGCCACAGCTGGCGATTCTCGACGCCGCGTCCGCCTTCATCACGCACGCCGGAATGGGCGGCTGCACGGAATCCCTGTGGTACGGCGTGCCGACGGTCGCCATCCCGCAAGCCGTCGACCAGTTCGGCAACGCCGCGCAGCTGGAGGCGTTGGGCGTTGGCAAACATCTGCCCGCGGACCAGGTGACCGCCAAGTCCCTGCGCGAAGCCGTCGACGAAGTCAGCAGTTCGCCGGACGTCGCCGCGCGGTTGGCCGAGCTGCGTGCGGAAATCCGTGCCCACGGCGGGATCGCCGCAGCCGCGGACGCGGTGGAGAAGTTCCTGAACTGACTGCCCGCCCGGGCTTGGCGGCAAGCCCGGGCGGTCCGGCTATCCAGCCCGGATCTCGTTGAGGTAGTTGTAAATCGTGTACCGCGTCACCTCGAGCTGCGTGGCCAGATGGTCCACCGCGTCCTTGATCAGGAAGTACCCGGCCTCGTCCAGTTCGCGGACCACCGCCGATTTGTGCCGCTTCTTCATCAGCTCGACCGGAATCCCGGATTTCCCGATCGCGCGCCCGACGAGGAACCGCTGCAGGCTGTCGACGTCCGGCAGGAACGTCTCCTCCCGCCGTTCCTCCGACGTCTGCGCCGCGGCGGGCAGTTCGCTGTTCACGCACAGACACCCGATCGCCGTCCCGTCGGCGTCGCGCAGGAACAACGTGGACGACCGGATCTCGCGACCGTCCGGGCTGTGCGTGCGGTAGTTGGTCAGGTCCTGTGTCGTGCCGCGCCGGACGAGCCCGAGCAGCAGATCCGTCATCGGACCGCCGACCGAGCGGCCGGTGAGCTCCCCCGCGATCGCGACGATCGAATCCGGCAGCCGCGACAGGTCGTGCAGCAGCACCTCGTTGCCCGGCCCGAGCATCGCCGCCAGGCCGTCCACCGCCGGAATCAGCGCGGTGAGCAGCTCATGCGTCGCCGTGCCCGAAGCCGACGCGACCGGCACGACCCGGCGAGGCCGCAGCAGCGTTTCCAACGCGTCCCGCACCAGATCCGCGGCCGCCGCCGGGGTCGACGCGTGCGGGGACAACCGGACGTGTTCCGGACGCACCGTCGCCGCGATCCCGGCAGCCGTCAACGCCGCCCCGACCTGCTCCGCCGGCTTGTCCGGCAACGAGAACGCGAGGATTCCGGCCCGCCGTTCAGTCGCCGACACGATCTCGGCACCGAACGAACGCAGCACTTCCTCAAGCTCGCCGACGCGTTCGGTGATCCGGCCCGCGATCGCCTCGACGCCGGTTTCCTCGACCAGTTCCAGCGCCGCCGCGAACGCGCCGGACGTGACCGGGCTGAGGTTCGAGATCGACCAGCTCGCCGCGGTCGGGTCGGCGGGGTGGATCTCGTTGTCGAACAGACCGGGGTCGCGCGCGCCGGTCCAGCCGGACAGGATCGGGTCCATCCGCGCCAGCGCCCGGTCGGACAGCACCGCGAACCCGGTGCCCCAGCCCGCCCGCAGCCACTTCTGCCCGCCGACCACGAGCACGTCGGCGACTCCCCACGGCTCGTCGACAACCCCGAAGCCCTGGATTCCGTCAACCACCAGCAGCCGATCGCCCACCACCTCGCGCAACGCGGCGAGATCAGCCCGATAACCAGTACGGAAATCGACCGCGCTCACCGAAACGACAGCGGTTTCGGGCGTGAGCGCTTCCGCGAGACGGTCGGCAGTGACGTAACCGCCTTCCAGCCGCCGCATCCGCACCCGCCCGGCCTGCTCCGCGCGCGCCCACGGATACGTGTTGGCCGGGAACTCCGCAGCTGACACGAGCACTTCGCCGTGGCTGTTGAACGCTGCCTGGAACAGGCCGAGGCTGGTGTGCGGGAGCAGCACGGTGTGGTCGGTGTCGCTGCCGCAGAGCCGCGCGGCCGCTGCTTTCGCGCGGATCTCCTGCCGCATCAGTTCGTCCACTGTGGACGGACCAGCCTTGGTCGTGGCCTCCAGCAGCCGCGCGGTGGTGTCGAGCACGGCGTGCGACGGCGGTCCGAACCGCGCGAAATCCAGGTACCCCGCGGGCTCGTCGAACTGGAGCAGGTACCGGGGCGGGATCCGGGTCACGAGAGGACCCGCGCGAGGAACTGCCGCGTCCGCTCGTGCTCCGGGGACTTCAGCACCCGCTCCGGCGGCCCGGTTTCGACCACCGCGCCGTCGGCGAGGAACACCACCTCGTCGGCGGCCTCCGCGGCGAAGGCCATCTCGTGCGTCACGACCACCATCGTCATCCCCTCCCGAGCCAACGTACCCATCACCGCGAGCACCTCCCCGACCAGCTCCGGGTCCAGCGCGGACGTCGGCTCGTCGAACAGCATGAGCTTCGGCTTCATCGCCAGCGACCGCGCGATCGCGACGCGCTGCTGCTGCCCGCCGGACAGTTGCCCCGGGTAAGCACCCGCCCGGTCCGCGAGCCCGACCCGGTCGAGCAGGTCCAGTGCCTCTTTCCGGGCCTTCTCCGGATCGACGCCGAGCACCCGGACCGGCCCTTCGACGACGTTCTCCAGCGCGGTCCGGTGCCCGAACAGGTTGAACCGCTGGAAAACCATGCCGATGTCCCGGCGTTGCCGCGCGACGTCCTTCTCCCGCAGCTCGTACAGCTTGCCGCCGCGCAGCTTGAACCCGATCGGCTCGCCGTCCACCCAGACCTGGCCGCCGTCGATCGTCTCGAGATGGTTGAGACAGCGCAGAAACGTGCTCTTCCCCGCCCCGGACGGCCCGAGCAGGCACACCACCTGTCCTTTGCGGACCTCCAGGTCGATGCCCTTGAGCACCTCGGTGTGCCCGTAGTTCTTGCGGACCCCGACAGCTTTCAGCAGCGGTTCAGACACGCGCACCCCTCACCAGCGGCATCCCCTTGAATGCCTTCCCGACGCGCGCGACGGGACTCCGGTCGGCTGCCCCGAACGAGCGTTCGAGGTAATGCTGGCCGACACCGGCGACAGTCACCACGACCATGTACCAGATCGCCGCCGCGATCAGCGTCTCCATCACCAGCAGATTGTTGGACGAGATGTTGTTGGCCGCGTGGATCAGCTCGGTCACGCCGATCACCGACGCCATCGACGTGCCCTTGAGCATGTTGATGAAGTCGTTGCCGGTCGGCGGGATGATCACGCGCATCGCCTGCGGCAGCACGACCCGGCGCAGCGTCGCGCCCGGCGTCATGCCGATGGATTTCGCCGCCTCGGTCTGCCCGGTGTCGACGCTGGTCAGCCCCGCGCGGACGATCTCCGCCATGTACGCGCTCTCGTTCAGCGCCAGTCCGAGCAACGCCGCGGTGAACGCGCTGATCAGCACGTTCGTCGGCTCGTGGACGAGGTAGCCGCCGAACGGCAGCGGGATCGAGAAGGTCGGGAAGATCAGCGCCAGGTTGTACCAAATCAGGATCTGCAGCAGCACCGGAAGCCCGCGGAACAGCCAGATGTAAGCCGCCGCGAACCACTTCGCGACCGGGTTGGCGCTGAGCCGCAGCAACGCGATCAGGATCCCGAGCACGATCGCGATCGCCTGCGCGATCACCGCCAGCACGACAGTGTTGAGCAGTCCGAGCGCCATCACGCGGTAGAAGACGAAGTCGGGTACCGAACTCCACTCGATCTGCGCCTGCGCGAGCGCGAAACCCAGCAGCACGAGCAGTGCGACGATCACCGCCGCGCTGACCCAGCGACCCCAATGCCGCAGCCGGACGATCGGCAGCGGTTCAGCTTCCGCCATTGACGGCCGCCTCCTTGATCGCACCCTGCTCGACGCCCCAGGACTGCAGGATCTTGCCGTAGGTCCCGTCGGCGACGAGCGACTGCAAAGCCTGCTTGACGGCGTCGCGCAGCTTCGTGTTGCTCTTCGCGAAGCCCATTCCGTACGGCCCGCCCTCGATCGGCTGGCCCGGCACGACCTCGAAGAACTTGCCGTCGCCCGCGGTGCGCGAGATGTAGACCGCGCTCGGCAGGTCGTTGAGAATCGCCGCGACGCGACCGGTGCGCAGCTGATTCTGGTTCTGGTTGTCGCTGTCGGTCGCGGTGACCGTGATCGCCGGCTTGCCCGCCTGCGTGCATTTCGCGCTCTGCGCGGCGGCGAACTTCTGGTGACTGGTGCCCTGGACGACTGCCACATTCTTGCCGCACAACGTGTCCGGCCCCGTGATGCCGTCCGGATTGCCCTTGCGGATCATGATCGTGATGCCGGACGAGAAGTAGTCGACGAAGTCGATCTGCTTCTGGCGTTCCTTGGTGTCGTTCATCGCGGCCATGGTCAGATCGACCCGGCCGGACTGCAGGCTCGTGATCAGCGAACCGAACGCGAGATCCTGGTACGCGACGGTCACCCCGAGCTTCGCCCCGACCGCCTTCGCCAGATCGACCTCGTAGCCGATCGGCGTCTTGCCGTCCGGCGCGTAGAAGTTGTTCGGCGCCGACTGGATGTTGGACGCCAGCCGCATGGTCTTGGCCTGCGCGACAGCCGCCGGCAGCGCACCGGCGAGCTGCGGGTCGGCCTTGATCGCCCCGAGCAGCGCCGTGTTGTCCGGAACAGCGCTCGGCTTCTGCTGTTGCTGCCCGCCGCCTGCCCCGTCAGGGCCTCCTCCACAGGCAGTAGCGAACGCGAGCAGGCCGCCGAGCAGTGCGGCCTGCCAGGCACGGGAACGAAGCGACCACATGCGGACCCTCCAGGACGTCGTTGGTTCCGCGGGACGCTACAACTGGTTGTTAAAGAGGTCAACAAGCAGTTGAATTTCTGTCTCGTCTAGCGTGCGGACATGACACTCGACGAGAGCTTCCGCCAGTTCTGGACCGAACGGCGGCTCGCGTCGCTCACGACGGTGCGCCCCAGCGGAACGCCGCACGTAGTAGCGGTAGGAGTGACCGTCGACTTCGAGCAGGGCATCGCCCGCGTGATCGCCTCCGGCACCTCGTACAAGGCCCGCCTGATCCGCGCCGCCGGCGACACGGGGCTGGCCGCCGCGGTGTGCCAATTCGAGGGCCGGACCTGGTCCACGTTGGAAGGCCGAGTCCGGCTCCTCGACGATGCTGCTTCAGTCCGCGACGCCGAGGAGCGCTACGCGCGGCGGTACCGGAAACCGCGTGAGAACCCGCAGCGAGTCGTGCTGGAACTCACCATCGGGCGGGTGCTGGGCAACGCCTGAGGTTCCGAGGTTCGGCCGACCGCCCCAGTCTGTCATCCGCGGCCAACCGTCCCGGTCAAACGAACTGCGCCAGCAATCCTTCGGCACTGCGCACCACAACCTGGGCCGCGGCCCGCTCCGCCAGCGCCCGGTCCGGCCGCTCCGCCTCGTGCCGCCACCGCATCACCGCGTCGAGACCGGCTTCATACATCTCCCGCGGATCCGTGCCCGCCGCAAGCCCCAGCCGCTCCTCTGACGCCGTCCCCTCGGCACCCAGCAACCGCACAGCTTCCTCCGCCGACTCCCCCGCCAACGCAGTACGCCCGCCGCGAATGTCCGCGATCAACCGCAACTCGCGGAAATCATGCGCGCTGGCCGAAAACCGCTCCACCCGCGCCGCAAGCCGGTCACTGTGCGGACGAGGCTCCGCGTTCAACACGGTCTCCAACCGAATCAACGCCGTCCGCGCACGCAACGCGTCCGCACGCGCAGCGAAACAACCCGCAATGGTGTCGCGAAGCTCGCCAAGACCACTACGCCGCACCAGTTCCGCCGACAGCTTCACGCGGTCATCGCAGCCCGTACGGATCAGCGTCAGCGCGAGCTTCACTCCGAACAACCCGAAGCGCACCACCAACGACCGTCGCGTCTCGACCGACACTGGCCCCGGAAACGCCGGATCAGTAAAGGTATCCACCGACAGCAGATACCGTTCCAATTCCTCGCGCGGCACAGCCGCGAAGGCCGCGAGAAGCTCGAATTCGTCATCAGTGAACGCGCGCGCCCCGTACGCAAGCTGCGCCGCCACTGCGATCACGCCTTGAAACCCGCTGCACAGTGGGTCTTCGCGCCACGCGCGCCGCGCAATCTGCTTCGCGGTGAGCAGTGCGTCAATCCGCCCCGCGCCGGTCTCGTCCGCACGCGCAAGCACAAGGATCGTGTCAACGGCCGTCTGCCGCGCGAACGCCGAAGGCGCTGTCGGACGCAGCGTCGCCAACTGGTCGGGCTCAAGGTGACGGAGCAGCTGTACAGACGCGTCAGTGAGCGTCGACGGATGCGGCGCATCGAGGAACTCCAGATCGCGCAACGCCCGCGTCGGCCAATCCCCCAACGCGGCAGCCAGCGTGGTCTTCCCCGTCCCCGCAGGCCCTCCGATGCTTACCCGAAGTGGCTCGTCGAGGTGGTCAAGAGCCTCCCCCAGCAACGCCGAAGCCCGCGGACTGTCGCGGTAGTACGCACAAGCATCCGCCAAAAGAGCCCGAACGTCCTCAACCACGCGCGACACCACTCCTCGCTCGATTCACCGGCACAGCCCCGAACATCCTCGACTACCCGGCAATACGCCGCTCACCGAAGCCCGCTGTTGCGAACCCAGCCGACGTCAACCGCCCAAGTACGGCACATTTCCGACGACCGAGCCCTCCGCATCTCCCGCCCCAGCTCCCGCGACCGAAGCAAGCCACCATTCAACCGGCGCGGATCCACCACGCAAGACTCGTCCGGACCCGCCGAACCGCCTGCGACACGACAAAACGGCTCAACGCGCCAGATGCCCCATGATGCGGAACCCGCTCCGCAGCGACTCCGAAGCCCAGCACCGAACCCCATCGGAGATTCAGGTCACTCAAGCCCGAAGACGGCCACGAGCACGGTTAAACGCCCCGCACCCAGCCATCAAACCGAAGCCACGCAACCAACTCCTCAGGCACCCGTTCGGCCAGCATTCCCTCTCCGCACAGAACCATGAGCCATCTCGACCGACGTCGCACAAGCAGTCCCTTAGGCCACCGGTTGCTCAGCCCCCGTCCGCGGAGAGCCGCCGAACCGCCCGACGTTGCACAAGCAGTCACTCAGGCGACCAGTTGCCTGGCACCCCGGCGGGTGGAGAGCCGCCGGAACACCGTGCTCTCCCCGCCGAGGTCACGCAGGCAACTCCTTGGGCACCCGGCTAGCCAGCATCCCCAACTCCCCAGCCCGCTTGTGCAATCCCGCGAGCCGGTCGATCTCCCGCCGCAGCGCCGCACTGCGCCGTTCCCGCTCGGCCGAGCCGGCGATGATCATCTCGCGTTCGCGCGTCAACTCGTCGGCAAGAGCGTCAGCGAGCTCGGTGAAGTGGTCGCGCAACCGTCGCTGCACATGCCGGATCGCGTCGCGGCATTCCTTGCTGAACCGCAGAAACACGTCGTCGACGTGCCGTTGCGCGGTCATCTTGGCCACCGCCTGCCGGCGTTGCAGCCGCATGCCGCCCTCGTCGCTGATCGTCTTCGCCGCGAACGCGACGCCGGCGCCGATCGACACCGGGTTGATCAACGGCAACCCCGCCAACCCGGTCACCAGGCCGAACATCAGCACGCCGCCGTACGAACCGCGCAGACCGGTGAACGCCTTCTGCCCGATCTTGAACCGTTCGATCCGCGGCTGCCGTACTTCGGCGATCCGGTCCGCGCCGGAGTCGGTCAAGGCCAGTTCCGGCAGGTCGTACTGCGCGCCGAAGGCCGCCGCCACGGCCTGCGCGATCCATTCCGCGCGCTCGGCCGCGAACGTGTAGGTCGTCTCGACGGCTTCGGCGAGCGTGCGGTCCAGCCACGGGCCGAACTCGTCCCACACCTTCACCGGGTCCCCGCGGTCGAAGGTCTCGTCGATCGTCTCGACGATCTTCCTGGTGCGTTCGCGCAGGTCGTACTCCGCGTCGGACTGCAGGTCAGCGATTTCGTCCGCCAGCAGGTTCTGCCAGCGGCTGTTGCGTCGGCGCAGTTCGTCAGCGCGACGTTGGGAGCGTTGCAGCAACGTCGTCTGGTCGACGCCTGCTTCCTGCCCGGCGGCCTCGGCGCGCGCCCGCAACGTCTCGACCAACTCGGCCGCCGCTGCGCGCACGCTCACCGCGGCGAGCAACGCGGCCGTGCTCTCCGCCGGTCGCGACACCTGCGTCGCTATCCAGGACAGCAGTTCGGGGAACCCGGACCGCGCGTTGAGGTCTTGATCTCCGCCCTTGGCCGCGGCGAAACGAACCGTCGCCGACACCGGCAGCACTGGCGAGTCGATCCCGGCCGCGGAGAGCGCGGTCCGGTTCTGTTCGGCGACCGTGCGCCATCCGGCGCTGACATCGATCTTGGTCAGCGCTATGACCACGTGCGGACACCACGTCCGGACGTGCCGCGCCAACGCCAGCTCGGCCTGGTCCAGCGGAGCGGCAGCGTCGGAAACGAGAATGACCGCGTCGGCGTCCGCGAGAACGTCGAGAGCCGCAGCCGTGCGAGGCGACCTCGGGTCACCGATCGCGGGAGTGTCGATGAGCACCAAGCCCGCGGAAAGCAAGTCGCGCGGGACCCCGACCTCGACCCGCCGCAGCGACCCGGCCGGTCGGGCTCCGACCTCGCCGGTCAGCTTCTCGATGTCGACCGGGACGCGTTCGTCGGCGCGTCCGACCAGCGTCGCACCGGGTTCGGCCGCATACCCGACTTCGATCGGCACCGCGGGAGTCGCCGCGTCGCCGACCGGGCAGACCGGCGCGTTGAGCACCGCGTTGACCAGGTAGCCCTTGCCTTGCTTGGGAAAGCCGAGCACAGCGACCCGCGTGCCCCCCGGCGGCCGGTCCTGACGCCGGCGAAGACGTTGCGCCAGGTCTTCCCGGCCGTGCGTCCGGCAGGCATCCGCGGTCTCGGCGAGCACTTCGAGCCAAGCTGGAGCCGTCACGGCGAACCAGTGTCCCCCGTGTACGGGGAGTATCCGAACCGGGTGGTGGCTCCGCGGTCTCGCCCAGACCGCGGAGCCACCCGCGAATCACCCTTGGTCAGAGGGAAATGTGCAGCTCACCGCCGCCGTGCGGGGACTCCGCGCCGGCGTGCAGGTCAAGGCCGAGGCCCTGGTGACCGAGGTCGGAGACCGACGAGACGGTGTCGTGCACCATGCCGACGCCGGCGTCGGTCCCGGTGTGCGTCTCGTTGACCGCGTCGGAACGCTCGGAGTCACCGTGCGACATGAGCGAGTGCGCCTGCTGGGTGACACCGTTCACAGCGTGGTTCAGCCCGTTGGCGCTGAGGGTGTTGCTCAGGCTGCCGACGTTGTCGGTGGCGGTCCCGACCGCGTCGCTGACGTGCCCGGCAATCCCGCCGCCGGCCTCGGCCGCGTGGTTGGCGAACTGTGCGCCGGAGTTCGCGACCGGCAGGTCGCCGACGTTGACCGGCGAAGCCGCCGCCAGCTCGCCGCCGACGTGCTGCACCTGCGAGACAGCACCCTCAGCCGCGGTGGCCGCCTGGCCGCTGGCCTGCGCGACGGCGTTGGAGTCCAGGCCGCTGGCCAGGTCGTTGCCCAGCGCGAGCGCACTGGCCGGGTTCTGCGCCAGGGCGGTGACGGACGCGGCGGCGTTCTGCACCTCGCCGAGCCCCGGCGCCGCGGGCAGCCCCGGAACGGACGGCAGCTCGCCGGCGGAGGGAAGCGCCGGAACCGCGCTGGCGACGTCGCCGACACCAGGCAGCGAGCCAACGCCCGGAAGCGCACCGGCACCCGGCAGCTCGCCAAGACCCGGCAGGTGGCCGACGCCCGGAAGCTCGCCGAGACCCGGCGCCGCCGGCAGCTCGCCGAGGCCCGGCAGCTCACCGGCCGCGGGCAGCGGCGAAGTGCCAGCCACGTCGCTGACGACGGGCAGGTCGCCGATGCCCGGCACCGCACCCGCACCCGGCAGCTCGCCCACGCCCGGGACCGCCGGCAGCTCGCCGAGGCCCGGAAGCGCCGGGCCGCCCGCGGACGCCTCCGCACCGCCAGCGGCCTCGCCGCTGGCCGACGCGCTGCCACCCGAGGCGCCGAGCGAAGCAGTGAGCGCCTGCAGCTGCTCGATCGCGCCCTGCGGGCCGTCGCCGAGCGCAGTGGTCAGGTTGCCCGCCTGGGGCAGGTGGCCAAGCGAGGCCAGGTGGTCCACCGGGACGTAGTCGAGCACCAGCGGCGCGACCTCGTGCACGTCGGCGGCGCTGATGTCGCCCAGCCCAGCAGCGGCCAGCGCGGCCTGCGGGTCCTGGCCGAAAGCGGCGAGCGCGGACGGGTCTTGGAGCAAGGTGAGCGTGAAGTCGTGCAGAGTCTGCACCGAATCCATGGGGGGATCTCCACTTGTAGTGATTACGGGGAAAGCCCGGCCCTCCCGGGCCAGGCGTGGCGCTCAACGTAGGGACGGGGCGCCCCCGCTCACATCGGGGTTTACACCCAGTCGCGCCTCGCTCAGCCGTTAGGGGGTCGATATGAGATCGTTAGGGAGTTAGGGGATCGGACACGCGGAACCCGGTTGGGTTAAATCCCACCCCACTCTTGCCCGTCTGACCCGAACGGGTGAGGATGCGTATCCGTTCAGTGAGTTACGCCCCTTGGCCGAACCCGGACTGCGACGAAGGGAGGAAGCGGCGGTGCCCTACGTGCTCGGCATCGACCTCGGAACTGTCCGGACCCACGCCGCGCTCCGCCGCAGGCAAGGTGACCGGTGGGACGATCCCGAGCCGCTGTGGCTGGGCGAGACCTCGCCCGCGACGGCGACCGCACTCTTCCTCGACGACGAGGGCTACCTGCTCACCGGCGATGCGGCCACGCAAGCCGGTGCTGCCGTGCCGTCCCGGCTGGTCACCGGTTTCCACCGCCGCATCGGCGACGACGTGCCGGTGTTCATCGGCAGCGAACCCTTCACCCCGGAATCCCTGACGACCGTCTTCATCGAGGGCATCGCCGACGTCGCGGCCAGCCAGGCCGGCGGACCGCCGCGCCAGCTCGTCATCACCCACCCCGGTGACTGGGGCGGTTACCGACGCGAACTCCTGCGCCAGTCGCTCGCGGAGTCCGGGTTCTCCGCGGTCACTCTCGTTCCCAGCGCGGTCGCCGCCCTGTACGCCCACCTCCCGGAACCCGGTGCGGGCGACCGGACGGCCGCGGTGTGCGAGTTCGGTCCGGATGGCGTCACGGTCACCTTGGCGACCGCCTCGGGAGCCAGCGGCTGGATCGCCCGGAACAGCAGCGAAGGCGTCGCGCCGGGTTCCGCGGTCAGCACCGCGTTCAGCCTCGCGCAGGCAGCCAACGTCGCCCCCGAGTCGCTGGCCGGCATCGTGTTCTGCGGCGAACCCGGCCACGGCGCCCTCCCCGGACGTCTGCCCTGCCCGTTTTTCCTCGGCCCGCAACCCGCGGATACGGCCGCCATCGGCGCCGGGGTCCTCGCCAGCCAACGGACGAGGCCTCTCGCGCGGAGGGAAGCCCCCGCCCCCGAGACCACCTTGCTGCCGCGCGTCGACCGCGAACCCGAGCTTCCGGAAAGACCCGAGCGGCCGCCGGTGGAGATCACTCCATTCACGCTGCCGGAGCCGGAGGGTGCTGCCAAACTGTTGCGTCGATGGCGACCGCTCGCCGCTGCGGCAGCAGTGCTGGCGATCAGCTCCTCGATCTTGATCGCGGTCCTCACGTCACACGAAGCGACCGCCGACAAGGAACCCGTTTCTCCCCGTCCCCCTGTCCTGAGCTCGTGCGCCCACCCAGCCACAGCTCCCTCCGGTGAAGGTCACTGTTGAACGCATTGCTGGCGAAAACCGGCAACGACGCCGTCCACCCCGCAGCCCGCCGCCTCCTCGAAGAACTCGCCGACACCCCCGCGGCCCCAGTTCGGCTCGTGGTCGTCGCACCTGGCGGCTACGGCAAGACTGCCTTGTTGGATGCCCTCGACCGCAGCTACCGCGAAGCGGGCGTCGAGGCCACTGTCATCGACGACGCCGACCAGCTCGACGACGAAGACCTGACCAGACTCACCATGCTCGCGGCCGCCAAGGAGGGGCCGCTCGTGGTGGCACACCGTCCAAACCCTCGCGCGCAAGCATTGCGAGCTCTCGGCGAAACGCTGCTGCTGCCGCCGCTGACTGTCGACGAAGTCGGCAAGCTGGCGAAACAACTCACCGGCCGCACTGCCGACGCCTCCGCCCTGCACGCCAGCACCGGCGGTGTTCCTCGTCTCGTGGAACGGGTCGTAACCGCCCGCCTCGCCGACTTCCGCGCTGAGCTGGCCACACTCGACGACGACGTTCTCCGCTACCTCATCGCCGCCGAAGCCGGCGCGGCCCGCAACCTCGACCTGCTCTGCTCGCTGCTGGAGCGCACACCAGATGAACTGCCCGAAGTCGTCGACGGAGCCCGCGCCACCGGCCTCCTCGACGCCGAAGACGTCCTCCTACCTGCCGCCGCCGAAGCAGTCCGCGCATACGGACCGCCCGCCCGACGCCTAGCGGTGCTGCAGCAACTCGTGGAAGCACAGCTGACTCGCGGCCTGCCCGTCCTTGACCTCGCGACCTCCCTGCTCGACGCAGGCAGCTCCGGTGCCTCCGCGGCAACCGCGTTCGCAACCGCAGCGAACGAAGCCCTCCCCACGGACCCAAAGCACGCCGCGCGCCTCTTCGAAGCCGCAGCCGAGGCCGGTGCCCGCGATGCCGCGACCACCACCGGCTGGGCCCGCGCCGCCGCATTGTCCGGCGATCTGGACACCGCTCTCCGCCTGGGCGACGGCATGTTGTCCGGCGAAGACCCCGAAGCCCGAGCCGCTGGTGCCGAGATCGCCGCGACTGTCCTGGCCCACCGCGGCGAACTGGCCCGAACCGCGGAGCTGTACCGCTGGGCCGCAGCCACGGACAACTGGTCTCGTCAACACATAGCTACTCCGGCCTCCAACTCCGGTGGCCATGACTCCACCGGTCCCGGCAACGAGAGCCTCGCTGCGGCAACGAACCCCCAAGCCACAGACCACTTGACGCCAGCCGACTCGACAAACTCTCAAGGTTCCGCGCTCCCCCACCAGGCGAACGCTGCGGGAGTGCCTACAGATCCCTCTTCCCCACCCCCGTTCCCCACCTCGCCTCAACCAAACGGCGAGAGCTATCGCTGGGTAGGCCCTGGCGCGGTGGACGCGTTCGCCACGATCGCCCTCGTCGGAACTGGCCAGGCCACCGACGGCCAAACTGTCTCCAACGTCCCGATGCCGGGAGTCGCGCCGACGTTGTTCACCGGGGCCGCAGCGCGAACAGCGAGCGGGATCGTCGAATCGGTGTTCGGTTGCGGAACAGAGGCGTTGCCGACGCTCGTAGGCGCCGCAGCGATGCTCGAACCAGCGGTCGGCGGCGCACCGCTGTCGGACAGTCCCGCCGCACTCGCGGCACTCGCCGGTCTGCACGCGGGCGAGCTGGCGCTCGCAGAATCAGTGCTGGAACGAGCATTAGCCAGCAGTGTCGGCGGCGATCTGCTCGCGACCCGGCACCGGCTGCTGCTGGGCTGGGTCGCGATGACCGGCGGCCATCTCGCCGCCGCGACTGAACACCGAGACGCCGTCGCCGGCACCAAACTCGAAGCCCGCGACGAGTTGTTCTTCGCGACCCTGGAACTCGGCCTCGCCCGGCGAGCGAGTGACCTGGTCGGACTGCAACAGTCGTGGGAGCGGGCATATCAGGCGTCCATGCGACAGCAAGTGGACTTGTTCACGCTGTTGCCGTTGGGCGAACTGGCAATCGCAGCCGCTCGGACCGGCGCGCACGCCAAGCTGTCCCGTCGGCTGGAGCGCGCGCACGCCATGCTCGACCGCCTCGGCAATCCTCCTTTGTGGACGGTCTCGCTGTGCTGGCACGAACTGCACGCCGCGATCACCACGGAAGACCGCGCCACCGCCGAACGGCAACTGGCAGCACTGAACCACTTCGCAGACTGCGGCCGCTACCCAGCCGCGCTCGCCCGCGCCGCCGGGTGCTGGCTCGCGGTGCTCAGCGGCACGTTCGATCCAGGAGAAATCTCCGCAGCAGCCGCGGAACTTCACGAACTGGACCTGCGCTGGGACGCGGCCCGGCTGGCCGGACAAGCCGCGATCCGCACCTCTGACCGCAAGGCGATGGTCCAGCTACTCGAGGCGGCTCGGCAGTTCCAGGGCACGACGGGGCGTCTTGAGTCCACTACCCCGACGCCAGGCGCGGCGACCGGCTTGAGTGCACTCAGCGAACGCGAACTGGAGGTCGCCCGCTTGGTCGTCGACGGTCTGACTTACAAACAAGCGGGCAGCAAACTCTTCATCTCCGGCAAGACTGTCGAACATCACATGGCGCGCATCCGCGGCAAACTCGGTGCCGCAGACCGTCGCGAACTTCTCGCGACCCTGCGCGAACTGCTCGCCAAACCGACCGTGCACTGAGTCGTGGACGGCCTCAGTCCCGGCTGGGGCCGAAACGCTCAGTCCGGATCGACTGCGGCGAGTGTCCCAACGCGAGCATGATGTCCGCGGCGGTCTCTACGAACCCGGTCGGCCCGCAAATGTACGTCGTGGCACCGAAGTCAGCTGGCCACGCGGCGGTGTTCAACGTCGCAACGTCGATGCGCCGCGGAATGCCGGACTGTCCTTCCGGAAGTTCCCGCGTGTAGACGTAAGTGATGTCCAAGCCCGCGTATGGTCGGCGAAGTTCCTCGGCGTAGTACAGCTCCGCTGGGGTACGCAGCGAGTAGACCAGCCGGAACAGTGCTTTGCTGCCAGCTTCGCGCCGAGCCCGGATCATCGCCATCAGCGGGACGATGCCCGCGCCGCCGGCGACGAGCAGGACAGGGGGCGAATCGGTGGGACGCCACACGAACCAGCCGCCGATCGGACCGCGGATTTCGACCGGGTCGCCGACCGCGTACGGGCCGGTGAGATGTTCGGACACTTCGCCGTCGGCTACCCGTTGCACGGTCAGTTCGATTCGATCCCCGTTCGCGGGCGCGGCGAGCGAATAACTGCGTTGTGCCGTGTAGCCGTCAGCTGCGGTGAGGCGAACGTCGACGTGTTGTCCCGCGAGGTGCCCCGGCCATCCTGGGATGTCGAAGACCAGCGTGCGCGCGGTCGGTGTCTCCTGCCGGATCTCGGCGAGCCTGGCGACACGCCACGCTAGTCGCCCTGATACCGCTGTTCCCGCCATGGATCTCCGTAGTCGTGGTAACCGGCCGCTTCCCAGAAGCCCGGGTCGTCCTTCGTCGCGAGTCGCAGCTCACGCACCCATTTCGCGGACTTCCAGAAGTAGAGGTGCGGCACCAGCAGCCGGGCGGGACCGCCGTGTTCCGGGGTGAGCGGCTTGCCGCCGTACTCGTAGGCGATCCAGGCTTGCCCGCCGAGGAGGTCCGCGAGCGGAAGGTTTGTGGTGTAGCCGCCGTAGGAATGCGCCATAACGTAATCAGCGGCCGTATCGAGATCCCCGACGAGCGCGTCCACTGGCACGCCACGCCAATGAGTGTCCAGTTTGGACCATTGGGTGACGCAATGGATGTCGACTGTGATCTTCTCGCTCGGCAACGCCATCAGTTCCGGCCACGACCATGAGCGACGTTCGCCGCGCTCGGTCACGACCGCGAACTCCCATCGCTCTGTGCTCACCCGAGGGGTGGGGCCTGCCGAGAGAACCGGGAAGTCTTCGGCGAGATACTGCCCTGGCGGCAGCCGCGGATTGGCACCGCGGGCGCGTCCGGTGAAGCCTGGTGTGACGATGCCCATCGCGCTCCCTCCGGACATATCCGACAGCTCAGTCCTCCAGACGCGAGACTACCCGCGGACCTGCAGCCCTAGCGACGTGACGAGCACCGCCGCCTGTTCCGGAGACACGATCGCGCCGGTCAGCAGCGCACGAGTCAGGTCGAGCGACGACAGATCGCTTCCCCGAAGCTCAGCGCGCGTGAGGTCGATGTCCTGCAGCTCCGCCCCGGACAGATCCACGTCGGTGAACACTGCTCCCGAACACTTCGCCTTGGTCAGGTCCGCTTCCCGCATCCGGACCCCTTGGAACGTGACTCCACGCAGGTCCGCGCCGTTCAAGCCGACGAAAGACCAGTCTCCGCCGGTCACGCGCAGAGGGCGCAAGTCGCAGTCCTGGAATCGGCTGCCGACCAGCTTGCACCCGGTGAACTCGGCATCGAACAGGTTGCACCCTTTGAACACGCAACCGGTGAACGCCGAGTCGGTGTGCCGGGAAGCGTTGAACTGGACGTTTCCGAACACACAGTCCAGGAAGGTGACACCGCGCGTGATCGCCTCGGTGAGGTCGACCTGGTGGAACTCACAGCGCGCGAACCGACGCGCCGCGAACTCCTCCGCGTACCAGTCTTCCCGCCGGTAGACGCGGTCCTCGACGGTCTCGGCACCAGACGGCTCCTGGCCGTGTTCAGACATTCGCCAAGCCTAGTTCGCCGCCCTGCCGGTGAGGTGCCGGATGCAAAGCCAAGCGTCTCGTCGCCACGGGATTCTGGCCGGTGGTGGCCAGAATCACCAGGACCGCAACACTTGCCGTGCCGCCTGTTGCTCGGTCGGCTTGCGTGGTCGGCTACTTCCCCTCTGTTACGCGGCTCATGCCACAGCGAGGAGCGGTCTCCTCAGGACCGCCATACGATGGCCGAATGAGCGAAGGCCGATGGTTCGATGCCTGGGTGCCCTGGCCCGAACTGTCGGGCCTGGCCGCCGCGGGCCGAGCACTGCTGCCCGCAGTGCCCGCGACCCCGGCCGCACTCGCCCGGACCGTCACCGAGCAACTGGTGGGCCGTCGCCTTACGACCACGGTGCAAGGCCACGAAGTGGGCCTGACCCTCACCGAACTCGACTATCCGGCGGACTCGCTTCGTCTGGCCACCGGTCGGGTGGGGGACGTCCGCATTGTCGCGGAAGATGTCGACTGGCCCGTTCCGAACAGCTCGGCGAGCCCCGTTGAGCACGGCCCTGGCAGCCTTGCCGGCACTGCCCGTTCGTCTCGAACGGGAGCGGCCGCAGCAACGTCGAACGCGCGTGGCGAAAAGACGGACCCGACCACCGCGGACGCGTCCGGTGCGCCTGCTGCGCCGGGCACTCAGTCCCTCGCCGACGAAACGAGCAAGCACGACGGCCCGCCGGATGCGGATGGTCTTGCGCCTGACCGCGTCGCACAGTCCACCGACGACCGAACTGCCGCACGCCTGTCCGGTCCACAAGAGAACACGGCATCGTCGGATTCTGGTCAATCGCAACATGATCGCCGCATCGCGGAAGCCACACCAGGTGCCGCAGCAGGTAACCCCACCTCGGGACCTGACGCACCAAGCGCGCGACGATCCGAAGCTGAACGACCGACTTCTCGACGCGACTCCGGACGGGCGTCCACCGGTCGCGAAGCCGACCCGGCAACCCGGCCAACTGCCGAGACGCCCGCACAACCAGACGTCGACCGCATTCCGCTGCGGCGGGTAACTGTGCTCGCCAAGGACGTACGGCTTCGAGGATTGCCTTCGCCTGCGGTGATTCCCGGATCTGTCGAGCTCGAGATAGAAATGAGCGGGACCGTGGTGCGGGATCGGGTCGCCGCGGCACGTCCGGATCTGGTCGCGACGCCGCATGCGGAAGGGTTCCGGGTGCGCTGGCGGAAGCGTCCGCACTGGGGGTTTCTGACTCTCGCCGCAGACATCGAAGACGAAGCGATAGTGCTGACGCCGACCGCGCTCCATGTCGGACGGTGGACGAGGCGTCCGCCGAAGCGGATCCGGCCGATCGTGCTCCCCCTCCCGGATCTGCCGAAAGGGTTGCGCCTGACCGGAATCCGGCCGGACGAAGACAAGCTCGCGCTGACGATCGCAGCCGACGAATGGCCCGGGCGGCTCGCCCGGATTCCGTTGCCGGACCTGCTGACCTGGCTGACGACAGCGGCAATGACACTGACACTTCCCGGATTCGGATCACGGTCCCTCCCCTGAACCGGCGGCGGCACCCACCGGACCCCCTCTGGGCCCGATCACTGGATGCAGCACTGCCGCGTTCCAGAGTGCTCGAACAACAGTTCTAAATCATCACCCGATCAGGGATATATCGAAAACCGTTGGCGCACAAGGGAAACTGGAACACGAGCGGAAATCCTGTCGGTGCGGTCGGTTAACCTCGGAAGCGAGCCGTCAGTTCGCTCCGAGGGGACACCACTGATGACAGCCGCCGCAGAACTGCTCCGAAGAAACCGAAGATCCCGGCCTTGCGCCGGATCTCCACAGACCAGCACGCGTTCAGAGCGACGCTTGTTCCTCGACCGGAAGGCAGACCTCGAATCGCGTGTCGCCCGGTTCCGACGTCACTTTGATGTCGCCCGAGTGCCGTTCCACGACGATCCGCCACGAAATGTCCAACCCGAGGCCGGTGCCTTCGCCGACGTCCTTGGTCGTGAAGAACGGCTCGAAGATGCGCTGGCGCACCTCCTCCGGGATTCCCGGCCCGGTGTCTCCGATCTCGACCCGCACTTGCTTGCCGACCTGCCAGGTGCGCAGGGTCAGCGTTCCCTCGCCGCCCATTGCGCTGACGGCATTGTCGATGATGTTCGTCCACACCTGGTTCAGCTCGGCGGCGTAGGCCGGAATCCGGTCGATCGAGCAGTCGTAGTCCTTGACCACGCGGATTCCCTCGCCGAGCTTGCCCGACATCATCACGAGCGTGGAGTTGAGTCCTTCGTGGACGTCGATGAACTGGTGCGGCGCGCGATCCATTTGCGAGTACTGTTTCGCCGCGCCCACGAGCGTGGAAACCCGGCTGGTCGAGTCTTCGATCTCGCCCATCAGCATCTCGGTTTCGAGCGCGTACGCGAGCCAGCGGATCGCGCCGTCGAGCAGTCCTTCGCCCACCGACTCGAGAACGCGGTCGAGATTCTCCGGAGTGAGCCCGGCCGCGACGAAGATACTGGCGAGGTCCCAGCCCTGGTCGATGCCGTGGTCGTCGAACCAATCGCCGATCTCGTCCTCGCGATCGGCCTGCTGCATCGCGGAGAGTTTGGGCGCGTCGCCGACCTGTTTCACCAGGCGTTCCTGCACGTCGAGCAGCAGCTCGAGCAGATCCGGGTCGATGTCTTTCTTCGCCAGGATCGCCAGCTTGTGCCGCATGCCGGCGACGCGCTCGCGCAGTGCGGCAGTCGCCCGCACCGCGGCCGCGGCCGGGTTGTTGAGTTCGTGCATGAGCCCGGCGGACAACTCACCGAGGGCGACGAGCCTGCGGCGCGACGACACCAGCGCATCGGTGTTGCGCCAGCCGAGGTACATCCCCTCCAGCAGGTGCGCCGCCATCGGGAACCACTGCCGGAATTCGACGGCGAACTCGGCGGCGGGAAGCGTGAGGAAAGTCAGGTCGCTGACGGCGTAGATCGTCGCACCGTAGGTGGCTTCGCTGTCCTGGTAGGCCAGAAATTGCGTTGCACCGCAATAGGAACCGCGCTGGTCGGACCGCTTCATCTCGACCTCGGCTCCGGCCACCACGCGGGTCATCCGCAGCGCGCCGTTGAGCAGGACGTAGAAGCACGTCGCCGGGTCGCCCTCGCGGATCACCACGGAGTCGGCCTTGAACTCCTCGCGCACCGCGTTCTGCTCGATCCAATCGAGCTGCGCGTCGGAGAGATGTTCGAACAAGAACAGGCTGCGCAGTTCCTCGCGCGGCAAGGCGGGCTGAGTCACTGTTCCTCCAAGTAACGGTGGACCAGGGTCACGGCCATGGCGCCCTCGCCGACGGCGGACGCCACGCGTTTCACCGACTGCGAGCGCACGTCTCCGGCCACGAACACGCCGGGCACTGACGATTCCAGGTAATGCGGATCGCGGTCCAGAGTCCATCCCGGCGGCCTGCGCCCGTCTTCCACGAGGTCTGGGCCGGTCCGGACGAATCCGTGGGCGTCCCGGAGGACGCCTTTCCCCAGCCACTCCGTTCGCGGAGCGGCTCCGATGAAGATGAAGAGGTGTTCCGTGTCCAGTTTCTCGGTCACGCCGTCTTTGCAGACCGTGATGGCTTCGAGGTGATCGTCGCCATGAGCTTTGACGACCGTGGTGTGCGTGCGGACGTGGACGTTCTCGATGGCAGCGATCTGCTCGATGAGGTAGTGCGACATCGACGATTCCAGCGACGCGCCACGCACCAGCAGCGTCACGTCGGTGGCGTGCTGGGCGAAGAACACCGCTGCCTGGCCCGCGGAGTTCGCGCCGCCGACGATGTACACGTGGTCGTTCGAGCACTCAGGTGCTTCCGTCGCGGCTGAGCCGTAGTACACGCCGCGGCCGGTCAGCTCCGCGATTCCCTCGGCTTCCAGCGCTCGGTAATTGACGCCGCTGGAAAGGATCACGGAGTGCGCCGCGATCTCGGATCCGTCGCCGAAGATCACGACCCGGCTCGACCCCCGCGCTTCCAGACCCACGACATCGCGTGCCGTGAGCACTTCGGCGCCAAACTTCTGCGCTTGGCGGCGGGCTCGGTCCGTGAGCTGCGCGCCGGACACTCCGTCCGGGAAGCCCAGGTAGTTCTCGATCCGGGAGCTGGTCCCGGCCTGGCCGCCGGTGGCCTTGCGCTCGACCAGCACGGTTCGCAGTCCCTCGGAAGCGCCGTACACTGCGGCGCCGAGTCCGGCCGGTCCGCCGCCGATCACCACCAGGTCGTAAAAGTCCTGCGCGGGCTGGGTAGAAAGGCCCACCGCGTTGGCGATCTCGCTTCCCGATGGTTGTTTCAGCACGGTGCCGTCCGGCGTCACCACGACCGGGATGTCGGTCTCGCACGCCCCAGCGGCTTGGAGGATGCGGCTGCCTTCTTCGTCGTCGACCGAGTACCAGCGGTACGGGACGGCGTTGCGGGCGAGGAAGTCGCGCATCCGGAACGACGGCGCCGAGTACCGGTGCCCGATCAGCTTCGTCTCTTCCACCGGACGATCGCCGACCGCGAGCCAGGTCTCGACGAGAGAGTCGATGACCGGGTACAGCTTCTCCTCGGGCGGGTCCCAGGGCTTGAGCAGGTAGTGGTCGACGTCGACCACGTTGATCGCCTGGATCGCGGCGTCGGTGTCGGCGTAGGCCGTCAGCAGCGCGCGCCGGGCGTTGGGGAAAAGATCCATCGCCTTCTCCAGGAAGACGATGCCGTCCATGTGCGGCATGCGGTAGTCGGCGAGGATCGCCGCGACGGCGTCGCCGCGGAGCTTGATCTCGCGAAGGGCGTCGAGGGCGTCGGCCCCCGAGTCGGCACGGATGACGCGGTAGTCCTTGCCGTAGCGGCGACGCAGGTCGCGCGCCACCGACCGCGAAACGGCGGGGTCGTCGTCGACGGTCATCAGGATCGGCTGGCTCACACGGCACAGCCTACGGTGTCCCGCCGGCTGTCGTGGCAAACAACAAGACCAGGGACCGGCACCCGTCGCGGCCGCCACCGCGACGGGCACCGGTTGTCCAGGAGGCGGCTACGGGTAGCGCACTAAGTTCACCGGTTTCGTCCCCGCCGGGGTGGTTTCGCCGACGTCGTTGATCACGCGAGTGATCGTTCCCTGGTGGTTGAGCGAAACCGTCACCATGTCGTGGAACCGCACATTCGGTGCCGTCGGTGCCTCGAAGGCGTGCGAGCAGGCCACCGACGGGTTCGTGCTGAAGAAGCAGTAACTGCCCAAGCCCCAGGCTTGGTGGCTGGTCACTTCCGGGGCGACCTGGTACGCGGCGTAGCCCGCAATCTCGCCGTTCATCCAGGCTGCCTGGTCGGGGACGTCATAGGGCATCTCGTTCTGGAAGAAGTAGGTGCGCCCCCCGTTTCCGTTCCAGGCCACCTGCGCCTTCTGGAAGTGTTCGACAAACAACCCGTAGACGGTCACGTCGTTGCCGTTCACCACCAGTCCGGTATCGGCAGTATTAGAGCTCCAGCCGACGTGGCTGTCGTCGGCTGCGTGGTCGGCTCGCCAGAGCCACAGGTGGTCGCCGATCACGCCGTTGCTGTTGACGACGAGGCTGGTGCGAGCTTTGCCAGCAGCGGCACCGCCGACGCGGAAGAACACGTCGTGCAGCGAGGTCGGGTTCGCTGAATGGTCCGCGCCCGCTCCTGGAGCGCCGACCTGCATGAGCATGGCCGACGAGGTCGTTCCGGCGTCGATCAGCAGGCCGGCGATCTTCACCCCGTCCACGTCGTCGACATCGATCGCGGTGATGCCGCCGTCTGGCACCAAGGTCGCGATGCCAAGCCCGAGGACAACGGTGTCCGGGCGGGTCACGTGGAGCGGCTGATCAAGGTGGTACACGCCTGGGGTGATCAGCAAGTTCTTGCCCGCCGTCAGCGCCGCGTTCATCTGGTCCGCGGTAGCGCCAGGCTTCGCGATGAAGAACTGGTCGATGGGCAGCGCCGCACCTGGTGCGGTGTCATGTTCCCAGGTAACCCCGGATGTGTTGCTTCGCAGTGCCGGCACGAACACCCGGTAGTCACCGGACTCATCGACCTGGAGGCACGGCTTCTCGCGGACGACCGGGGTTTGGCCGATCGTCGTGTAGGGCGGGTCCGGAAAATTGCCGGCGGGAGCACCTTCCACTCCGACGAAAACCATGTTCCAGGTGGATCCATTCCAACTGCCGAACTGCGAATCACGCGAGATCCATTGCTGTTGCGACCCTGAGCGGACCTGGCCGTCGATCTTCGTGTCCGAGATCCAACCACCGCTCGACCAGCCGCCGCCGTCGTCGAGGCGAAGGTCGCCTCGAACGTGCATGCGCCGGTACGGGCTCGCCTGCGAAACAGCCCATTGATCCGCGCCCCCGACGGGGTTCACTGACAGGTTTTCCGCGCCGCGCCAGAAGTTCTGGGTCGCGTTGTTCGGGGGAAGCCAGTCTGCCTCTACGTGCACCGCGCCGTTGATCGTCACGGCGTCGGGTGTGCTGCCCAGCCCGAGGATTTGGGTGTAGAAGCCGACGTTCACGTCGTTGGAGTATGTGCCCGGCTTGAACAGCACCGCGTAGCGTTGACTGCCGAACTGGTTCTTCTCCTGCTCCGCGAAGATCGCGTCGAGCTTGCGTTGGATGCTCGCGCACGGCATCGACGGATCGAAAACAACGACGTTCGGCCCCAGGTCCACTTGTCCCGGCGGCGAAGAAGTAGTGCCACCCACAGAGGCCAGTGTGAACGACCGGTCGGCGATGTCAGGACGGCCGTGCTCCTGCGGCTCCGCACGGTCGGCAGCCAGTCCGGCCGGGCGCGGTTCGCAGACGCGGCCGGAGCCAAGATCCACAACCTGCGTAGTCGGATGTGCTGGCCATTGCGGGTCAGGCGCGGTGGACGGCGCTCGCTGCGGGACTGCGGTCCAGCGGTTTCCCGAGATGTCCTTGTCCTCTGCCGGGGCAAAGCGGGAGGGCCGGGTGGTCGCCTCGTCGTCGCCCTCAAGGGTGAGGTGGAAGTGCCAATCGTGCGCGATTGTTCCGGTGCCGGTGTACGAGCGGGCGAGCGAGACTGGTGTGGCGAGCGGCGGAGCAGCGTTCGCCGTCGCGGTTTGGCCAGGCCATGCGTTCGCCCCGATGGGCTGATCGGGCAGCGCTCCATCGTTCCGGGCGGGAAAGTAACCAGCCGAGTTCGGAGGCGTCAGCGCTAGAGCCGCGACTCTCCGTGATTCGGGATTCATCGCCACCTCCTCGCTGAGACCGGACCACCAGGCGGCCCCCGGCCGGAGACGCGGTCCGCCAGATGGCGACGGTCGGCTCGACGTCACGACTGCGTGAGGAATGTAACCGCGGACACACCGGCACTCAACGAAAACCTGAAGAAAAGTCAGGAAGGGCAGACGACCTGCACTAATACGCCCGGAGCCGTCGACAGGAAAGTCGATTCGACCAGATCGGCAAACCTCTCCCACGCGCCTGCGGCACGTAACCGACCCCCTGGCGAAGGCGCTGAAGCCGGGGTGTACTGTATGTCCATACGAGATGCGGAGTTCACCTCTGCTTCGGGGCTATGGCGCAGCTGGTAGCGCACCTCACTGGCAGTGAGGGGGTCAGGGGTTCGAGTCCCCTTAGCTCCACCCTAGGGGTCTTACTAGAACAAGTGCCTGAATGAAGGCCACGAAGTAGGACCGTGACGCTTGACGGCGTGCAAGGACCACCCGCGTTGCGGGTGGTCCTTTTGTTTGTGTCCTCCGCGTTGGATGCGGCGGTCCGCTGACCTTGGATGGCGTGGAGTTCGCCGAAGGGTTCACGGAGCTCACCGTCTGTGATCTTGTCGTCCTCGATGTAGAGGGCGTGGAAGATCGCCTGGTTGAGGAGGCGGCGCTGTTGGTCGTTGCAGCGTCGGTACAGCTGGTCGGGCTGTTCGAGGAGGGCAAGGCTGGCGTTGACGAGCTGGGCGCTGTCGGTGAGGTCGGCGTTGGCTGTGTCGAGGCGCTCCTCCAGCCGGCGGCGCTCGCGGGCGATGTCGCGCAGCTTCTCCTTGACCTTGGTCCGAGGCAGCGTGCTGTCGGCGGCGAGGTCGATCAAGTTCTCCTCCTTCGTGTCGAGTTCCTTGAGCTGTGTGGTGATTTGCTTGCGCAGCAGGCGTGCGGACTTTTCCTGCTCGCCGAGCACGGCATCGATCTGGTCGCGCATGTCAGCGATGAACGGCTGGCTGAAGCGAATCGCGGAGTAGTGGCGCTCAACCGCGTCCTCGACGAGTGTGACGTTGACGTGGGGTGCTTGGCACAGCCCCTTTTGCCGGCCGCGGCAGAAAAAGTACAGGTACTCGGCACCCTTCGAGTTGATGGTCCGTTGGATGATCATCCGCCGCTTGATGCCGTCGCGTTGGCAGCGTCCACAGAACAGCGATCCCTTGAGGTAGTGGTGGTGGACGCGACGGCGTTCTTGTGCCGTCATGCGCGATTCGAGGATCTCCTGGACGGTGTCGAAGAGGTCCTCGTCGATGAGGGGCTCGTGTCGCCCCTGGATTTCTTCGCCGTCGTACTCGACGTATCCGAGGTAGTAGCGATCGCGCAGCATTTGCGAAATCTTGTTCTCGGAGACCTTCTTGGCTGGGTGTCGCCGGGTGGCCCTGGTGCGGAGGCCGCGGTCGTAGAGCTCGTCAGCCAGCTCTTCTTGCGTGTAGTCGCCGGTGGCGAAGAGCTCGAAACCCAGCTGGACAAAGGGCGCTCGTTCGGGGTCGACGATGATCGTGCGGATCACGCGGCCGTCGGAGTGGTCGATGTGGTTGAGGTAGCCGAGCTTCGCGCGGCCGAGCGTGCCGCCGTTGCGGGCCTTCTGGCCCATCTTGTAGGCGATGTCGGCACCGGACTGGCGGGATTGGTACTCGTTGAACGTGGCCAGGATGCCGTGCATCAGCTGGCCGACCGGGGTGTCGTCGATGGCCTCGGTGGCCGAGACCAGGGTGACGCCGCGCTTGCGCAGGTCTGCCATGACGATCGCGTCGTCGTAGCGGTTCCGCGCCATGCGCGAGAGCTGGTAGATGATGATGACGTCAACGTCGCCCTGGCTGCGCACCCGCGCGAGCATCTGTTGGAATGCTTCGCGCTTAGTCATCTCCATGGCTGAGCGTCCGGGCTCGACGTACTCGTCGATGACCGTGACGCCCAGGTCCCGCGCCTTGCGCAAGCACGCTTCCCGTTGGGCCGGAATGGAGATGCCTTCCGGGTTGTAGTCGGTCCGGACTTGCCCGGTCGAGGACACGCGCAGGTAGATCACTGCGCGAGTGCCGGGGGCAAGGTCGTCCATCGGCGGCTGGATGGGGATGGTGACGTCCTGCTGCAGTTCATCGATGAAGTCGGCATAGGCGCTGGTCATGACACCTCCTTCTGAGGGCGGCCTGGACGGAGGACCGTGCAACCGGCGAGTGGGTCCTGGCGGCTGGATCGCGCGCTCCCGGCGAGCGGCGAATTCATGGCCGGGTTGCTGTTTCTCGACGGCTGCGGAACCGCGCGAGCATGCGTCGGAACAGCTGGCGTTTCGGCCGTCGCCAGAGTCGAGCGTTTGGGTCGACGTACTCGTCGATGAGCCAGACGCCCAGTTCCCTGGCCTTGCGCAGACATGCCGCACGCTGGGCCGTGACGCTGTGGTCGGTCTCGGCCCGTCCGAGCGAGGCCACGCGCGTGTAGATCACCGCGCGGGTGGTGGGCGCAGGGGCATCCGACGGCTGGAGTTCGTTGTCCGAGTTGGCGTAGTCGGTGGTCATGACACCTCGTTACGAGTCGGTCTGGATGGGGATGTGCTGGTCGGCGCAGTGGGCCCCGGCGGGATTTGCAGTTACCCGGCGAGCGGTGACTCGTCGGCGGATTGCTGGTCGTGGCGACGACGGTCGCGACGATCTGCGAGTGCGCCGGTCTGCTCGATCTCCGCGACGGCACTCACCACGCGTACGAGGAAGAGGCCGTGCGCGGTCTCCGTGTCGAGGGCGGGATCAGCGGCCGAGACGACCCGCACGCCTCGGGACGTCAGCTCGTTGAGCACGAAGGCGAGGTGCTGCGTCTTGCGGGAAAGGCTGTACAGGTGGTTGACGACGAGCACGTCGATGACTCCGGATCGGGCTGCCGCCAATACCCGTTGCAGCCCAGGACGCTTCAGCGTGCCGCCTGATGCGTAGTCGCTGCTGCGGAGAGCGATGTGCCAACCGGGTTGGGCCGCGACGTAGGTCTGCAGGTGATCGCTTTCGCGGAGCGTGGGCCACCGCGGGTAGAGGCCGACGCGTACCAGCCGTCGAGTCCGTGGGTGTGCGGCCCGACGGCTGCGGGGATCGCAAGTGGCAGGCGGCATTGTGGTGAACCTTCCTTTCGAGTCATTGGCGAGTGGCTTCGATCCGCTGGGTTCGTTGCGCGAACGCGAACGCGCGACGTCATGCCGCGTCGCGGCGGTGATCGGGGTGGCTGGCGTCTGAGGTGCCTGGCTCGGCGGGCAGTGTTTGCTCGCTGGCTTCGGCCTGCGCCAGGTCTGCCGCGAGGCTGGCGACCACCCGCGCGAGCTTGCGCATGTCGGGGGGATCGCGGCGGACACCGCGCACCACCACGTTGCGCACAGCTCTGCTCGCGCCAACGCGCCGTCGGGGTTGCCTGCTCGGCGCGTTGACGGGGCTTCCCTGCTGCTCCTGGTCGGCCGGAGCAGGAACGTCGGCGCAGTTGTTGTCGGCCTGATCGGGGTTGCGAGGTTGAGCGCACATGAGCGCCCCCTTCGTGCCCGTGAAGCCCGCGGCTGGCGGAGGTTCACAGGGCTGCTGGTCGGCGACAGGAACCGTCGACACAGCGGGCACTCCCAGCTGCCGACACCTGCGGTCGCCGATCCGCGCGAAGCGGGTTTCGCGGCGATGCGGGCACGCACCATGACGTGCGTTGAATGAGCTGGGACCGCCAAAGCTGTCACGACCAACGGGCCTCTACTCCCCGCATGCGTCTGTGTGGGGCCGGCGCTCGTGGCCGTGTTGGACTCTTGCCGTTCGGTAGGACTGTGTGCCTTGCCGAACTGGTGCTGGGTCACCTCGTCAGCACGAGGTGGGCGGTCGACGCGAGTCCAGAAGATCGCTACCGGCGCTGACCGCGAACGGCGGCGCGTCGGCATGGCGATGAACGTGATGGGTGCCGAAGCACCTCCTCTCTGTTGAACCGGGGACAGGTGCGCCATTCAACTAAGGTAACACCTGAATAGATCTAGTGCAGCCTGTGTATCTCAAGTGTCATCTGTGCATGGGTGTGTGTCTGCTGAACACGCCGAACGTGCGGCGGCCGGCTTCGGTCGCCATCGGGGACACTGAGCGTCGGTTGGCGACGGCGCGAAGCGCCTCGGAGCGACGGGGACGGGACGGCAGCGGGTGCAGATCGAGTGGCGGCTGCGGAAAGTCATGGCCTCCCGCGACGTCTGGACGGCGACCCAGCTGCGCGAACTCCTCATCCAACGCGCCGGGTTCGAACTGTCCCTCCAGTCGGTTGACGTGCTGATCAAGAAGCAGCCGGTCCAGGTGAAAGTGGCGACCTTGCAGGCGCTGTGCACGACGCTGCGGTGCACGCCCAACGAGCTGTTCGGAATCGACACGCCACGCGATGTCTCGCTCGTCGAACCGGACACCACGGAGTCCCGCGGCGAGCAGTGAGCCCGCGGCGGCGAATGCGGCGACGGCCATCACGCGGCCCTCCCCAATACCTGCGGGGGACACGCTGTCCGCAAACAGTCCTGCCGAACCAACGTGGTTCGAATCAGCCGATACCAGCTGAGCGCGAAGCGCAGACAGTCCGCCGGGGACTCCGAAGATGAGGAAGTGGTGTGCGTGCGCGGCTGGCTGGATGCCAGCATGGTGGCCATGACGAAGCGTGCGATGTCCAAGGAGGGCGAGGAAGAAGCTCGACGGCTGGTGGAGTCGGTGCGCGGCGTGCCGGTAACCCCTTGGGACGAAGGTGGTGGTCGCGGCTCCAGGTACGACTTCAACATCGGCAAGGACGGCGCGCTGGAGGTAACCAGCCTGGCTGATGAAGGCGCGGAGGTCGTGTTGAGGCGTGCCAGCCGCGCAACGACATCGAGGCCCTCGTCTCGGTTGACCAGGACCTGGCTGGTGATGGTCGACATGCCGAACAACTTCGGACTGACGAGCGGAACACCGAGTTCCGCGGGCTGGCTGACCGGATCGAAGACCAACTCGTGGAGATGGAGCGCCGGGGCGAGTCGGAGATGAGTCGTTGGTCTTCTCGTGTCCAGGGCCTCTGTGATGATCCGTCGTGCCCGTTTCACGGCCTGGCGCGGTTGAGGGTGGTCTCGGCAACCGCGTTCGACGTGAAGGGCCTGCGTCCGCCGGAGATCTTCATGTCTCTGGCTCACGGGCAGGTGTGCCATGGCCCCAACGATCTGCCGGAAGCGATCGAGCAATGCCTGGCGGACAAGCCGGACAACTGGCGAAAGCTCCAAGTACCCGGCAAGGCTGATCGGCAGGTCTTCTTCTGGGCCCGGCAGAGTCGGTGGAGTGCGCTGCGCGCGTTGCGGATGGACGAGTTGCCCAGCCGTGCCCCGGACGTGGAGAAGTACGGGATCACCGGTGTGTGGGCGGGCATCCTCGGGCGGTGGGACAAGGCACTGTTTTGGTCGGTGACCACCGACTGGGTTCGCGTGCAGATAGATGAGAACGCTGAGTCGGCGTAAGGCGACGGCGAGGGTCCACCGACGGGAGGTCATGCCGCGCTCGGCGGGGAGTCGGCCGAGTCCGCCGCGCCGGACGGACCTTCAGCAGCGCCGGGCTGGGCGCGGTGGAAGGTGCGCTCGTCGACGAGTGGCTCGTGCACCTTCGGCGCCGAGGTGACCCATTGCTCGATGGGCGCCGGGCGGCCGGCGACGGTGCGAGCCCAGACCTGGCGCCCGGTGTACTTGACGTTGGTGACAACCCGCCGGACCCCCTTGGCGGTCCAGCGCCCGTTGGGCACAGGGGCGGGGTACTGGTGGGGGTCGCTGTTGAGTCGTGCGGCGATGACGGCGAACGTCATGCCGTGGTCGGCGCGCCAGGTGAAGATCTGTTTGACGACGGCGGCGGTCTGCCAGTCCGGGACGAGGACCGCGCGTAGTTTGCTGTGTCCGCTGGGGTCGGTGACCCGGATGCGCAGGGCTCGGTAGCCGTAGGGCGGCGGCCCGATTTGGTAGCCGGCGCGGACGAGTTCGACCATCGCCTGACGGGCGCGGCGGGTGGTCTCGGCGTGGTGCGCGGCGAGTGGGGCCCACTGGATTCGGTTGCCGCGGGCATCGACCAATACGTCGTCATCGGACTGGTCATCCGCTCGTGCTTCGGGGTCGACGGCGGTTGCACCCGACTGACTTGTCCACAGGTTTGTCCACAGGTGGGCCCACCATGGTGGACGGGTCTCGGCCACCGGTGTGCCGGTGCAATGGTGGTATGCGGCGGCGCGAAGCGCGGTGCGCTTGCGGCGGAACTCGGGGTGCCAGCCGCACTCGCGGCAGTACAGGCGGGTGGTCATGCCGCTCGCCTCCAGCCGGGGTACTCGGCGCCGTTGACGGCGGGCCGGATGACCTCGTCCTCGGTCGGCCACGGGGTGCCGGCTGCCGCGGCGGCGGCGAGTTCGGCGTCGTGGGCGAGTTGGAAGACGAGCACCTCGTGGTGCGCGGTGAGCGCGGCCAGCGTACCGGCGGCGCGGGTTCGGGCGGCGGCGCGGCGCTCGGCCAGTGAGGCGCGGGTGACCAGTCGGTTGCCGCGCAGTCCGGCGGTTAGTGCGATGCACCGCTCGACCGGGGACAGCCCGGCCGAGGTCGCGGCGGCGATGAGCGGGGTGGTCAGGTCGACCAGCGCGCCGTCCGGGTTCCGCAGGGGTCGCGTCACGATGGCGACGTGTCCGCCGGAGCGCAGCAGCGGCTCGCAGTAGAGCAGTGTCGTGGCGAGGTCGGCGAGGGCGGACTCGACCGGGTCGCGGTCCGGACCGTTCGCGCGGTCCGGCGCGGTGCGCAGGGTGGTCAGGACGAGTCCGACTCGCCCGATCAACCCGGCGGCCCGGACGGTCGCGAGCACCTTCGGTCGGGCGTCGAGGACCGAGCCGTCGCGCCACGCGCCCGCGGTCTTAGCGGCGGTGACGTTGGCGCGAGCGAGCGTCCACCACCGGGTGCGGGAGGTGAGTCCGAGCGCGTGACGGCCGGCGCGCAGTGCCTCAACGAGGACGGTGCCGGCGCCGCAGTCCGGGTCGAGAACGAGGTCGCCGGGACGGGTGTAGGTGGCGATCGCGTGGGCGGCGACGGCGGGCGGAATCCGGTCGATGTCGGTCTCGGTGCCGGACACACAGCCGGCGTCGCGCAGCTGCGCGAGCGGGTCGCGCTGGCCGGTGGGCCAGACCGACAGCGGCGGCATCGGCGGCTCCTCCCCCGGCGGCAGGGGGAGCGGCCAAGGCGACGTGGGGCGGTCAGTCATCGGAGGTCTCCTCCCCGTCGGCGGCGTCGGTCAGGGCCGGCTGGCGGGTGAACACCAAGAGGTCGTCATGCACCTGGGTGTGCCGAGCGGGCGTCGCGAGCGGGCGCGCTGGCCCCTGCGGTCGGGGGTGCGGGGCCGGGGTCGCGACCGCGAGGGCGCCGTCGCGGACGGGGACGCGCAGCAGGGCGATGCGATCGAGGTAGTGCAGTCCGGCGTGCTGCGCGGCGCGCACCAACGAGCCGGCGGGGTCGGTGAGCCGATCACGGGACCGGTCACTGTGAGTGATGACGGCGAGGGTGCCGGTCGGGGTGAGCAGACCGGCCCAGTCGGCCGGACGGAACCAGTCGAGGGTGCGCGGGTCGGCCGCGGTGATGACGAGGTCGTAGCGGTCCGGACCCGCGCCGGTCGCGGTCGAGTCCGGTCCGGGACGGCGGTGTGTCGACGGCCCGGCGGGCTGGTCGGTGGTCGGACTGTCGGTGCGCGGTCGGGGTCCGGACTCGGACTCGACCGACGCGTCAGCGGAGTGTTCGTCTACCGGGTCGGGGTGCGCGACTGCGGTCTGGGTTTGGACGCCGCGGCCGAGTCGGACCACCGTCCAGCCCGCTTCGTGTAGTCCGGCGTACGGGCCGGGCCGGGACTGGTTGCGGCCCCCGGTTGGCGACCACGACGAGGGTGGGGCGAGGTAGGGCGCGGGGTCGAGCAGGAGCACCCGCTGGCCGGGCTGGGTGTAGGTGGTGACGAGCTTGATGACCGCGGTCAGCAGCCAGTTGGCGAGCAGTCCGGTGCCCTCGCGGAGGTCGTCTTGCGCGCACGGCCAGACGGTGCTCGGCCGAGCGGGACGCCGGTGGCGCAGGTTGAGGCGCAGGGTGCGCAGGCGCGGTGTTCGCCGCCTGTGCGGTAGCGGGATCGGGACGGTCGGGGGGTCGGTCGGGCTGTGCTCCTGGGAGCCGTCTCCCGGTGAGTCGTGGCCGTGTGTCGGGGTCATCGCGGG
>NZ_JACJHR010000159.1 GCF_014174495.1 Amycolatopsis echigonensis | reverse complement strand
GCCGATTTCGCCTCCACAACCTGGCGCGGTCGCTCCCCCACCGTGCGACCGTGCCCGGCTCACCCAAGCCGCCCGCAACCACCACACCCCTCAACCGACCAAGGCTCTCGGCCACACCCCACCGTTCACTCAGGCCCACTCAGACTGACCGCGCCCCAGACCCCGCCCTGAACCCGGCCACCGCCCTCGACCGACCAAAGCTCGGCCAGACCACCCCGCCCGCTCCCGGCCCCACACGGACCGATCGCCACCCAGATCCCGCCCTGAACCCGGCCACAGCCCTCAATAGGCCAAGGCGCATCCCGGCTGCTGGCCGGGCACTTTCCGCGCCCAAAAGATCCACCACGGCGCAGCCCCCTCGCCCAGAACGCAACACGGTCGTCCCTGTCAGACCGCAAAGCAAACTCCCCCAGGTCACCAACCGGCCGTGCCAGAATCCGCCGCTGGCTCCTCTGCCGCCCAACCCGCGAGGTGGCGACGAGGCCGCACCCCTCGGAACGGCGGCCTCGTCGCCAAGCTCAGGCCCGGACTCGAGCCCCGGCCCGATCAGCCGTGATACCCCGCCACGATCTTCGTGAACGCGTACTTCGGCTGCGAGATTCCGCTGCACTCGCCGCCGCCCGAGCAGTCCCGGTTGGTCGCCCAGAAGGTGAAGCGGGCGAGGTGGTGGCTGGCGGCGTAGTCGCGGATCGCGGTGAAGTCGGCCACCGACACGACCTCGCCGGGATTGTCGGTCTTGCCGTTCATCGACGACAGGCCCGCGTGCCGGTACGCCGTGGCGCTGTCCCAGCCGAACGTCGACTTCAGCTGTCCCACGAGACCGTCCACCGCGGACTTCGTCTTGCCTGCCATGTCGCCGCCGCTGGAGAAGTCGAACGGCATCACCGACCACACGTCCACCGGTGCGCCGATCGCTTTCGCCTGCTTGATCAGCCGCTTGCCCCAGTCGTTCGGGCCGGACGTTTCGGTCCCCATCGTAATCACGACGCGCACCCCGGGGTTCTTCTGCTTGGTGATCTTGACCGCGTTCAGGATCCGGTCCTGCACAGTCGCGTTCTCGAACTCGTCGGTGTTCTCGATGTCGAGGTCGATCGCCTTGAGGCCGTACGCGTCGATCACCTTCTGGTACGCCCCCGCCAGCGCGGAAGCCGACGAGCATTTCGCGCCGAGTTTCGTGCCGGACCAGCCGCCGAAGGACGGGATGACGTCGCCGCCCGCGTCGCGGATGCTCTTGATCAGGGTTTGGTCCGAGCCGGTCAGCGAACGGTCGCCGTCCCACTTCGGGGTGCACGAACCGTCCGACAGCATGAACGCGAGCGTGAACGTCTTGATCCCGGTCGCGGACATCGCCGCCGACGCACTGGTCTGCCCCGCCCACTGGTACAGATACGGCGAAGCGAGCACCGGGTCCGGAGCGGCCGCGAGCCGCGGACCGGGCGCGGCCGTGGCCACCCCGGCCGCGGTCGCGAGAGCCGCCCCTGCCGCCGCCGCGAGCGCGGCCAGCCGACGCACTGATTTCATCGTGTTCCTCCCACGAGCACCACGGAACACCTCCGGTTTGAGGCGGCGGGATCAACCCGGGAGGAGTGCACCCGGAAGGGTGCCGTCACACAGTGGACTAGACCAAATCAGCGTGTCAAGAGCCACTGCCCGAACGGCGCACCGGACCGGAAAGGGCGCGCCCGGCCCGTTTTCCCCCGGCCGGGCGAGGCCGAAAGTCAGGAGCGGCCGGCGGCGGCCCCCTCGCCGAGTCCGTCGGAGAAGTCGTGGTCGCGGGTCTCCGGCAAGGCCAGCACGCACAGGAAGCTGAGCACCCCGAGCGCGACCAGCACGAGCGAAACCGGAACCGTCGAACCGGTCGACGCCCACAGATCGGTCGAGATCAACGGCACGATCCCGCCGCCGATCACCCCGGCGACGCTGTACGCGATCGACGCGCCGGAATACCGGTACCGCACCCGGAACAGCTCGGGCAGAAACGCGCCCATCGGCCCGTACAGCATCGCGAAGCACGCCAGGCCGCCGACGAAGCCGAGCGTCAGCAGCACCGGGTTCCCCGTCCGCAGCAAAGTGAACAGCGGAAACGCCCACACCACAACGGAAACCGCGGCCGCCGCGCTCAGCCGCCGACGGCCCCATCGGTCGGATTTCATCGCGAACACGAGCGTCGCGACACCCATCACGGTGGCCGCGATGAGCAGGCTGATCAGGACAGTCGTGCGCGGGATGCCGAGCGTGGTCGTCGCCATCGAAAGACAGAATGTCGTGACGGTATAGAAAAGCGCGTGCGCGAGCACGAACGACAACGTCGACAGCACCAAAACCCGCGGTTGTTTCCGCAGCAGTTCAAACAGCGGGACTTTCACCTGTTCGGCTTTGTCCAACGCGGCCTGGAAAACCGGCGTCTCGGCGATCTTGATCCGGATGTAGAACCCGACCGCCAGCAGCACCGCGGAGAACAGGAACGGCAGCCGCCAGCCCCAGGACAGAAACTCGGCGGGCGGGAGCACGGCGTCCAGCAGCAGGAACAGCAGATTGCCCAGCACGAAGCCGATCGCCGGGCCGAGCTGCGGGAAAGCCGAGTACAGCCCGCGTTTGCCCGGCGGCGCGTACTCCGTCGACATCAGCACCGCGCCGCCCCATTCGCCGCCGAGGCCGATGCCCTGCACGAAACGCAGCACCACCAGCAGGATCGGCGACCAGATGCCGAGCGTGCCGTAGTCCGGCACCAGCCCGACGGCCACTGTGGACAGTCCCATCACCAGCAAGGACGTGACCAGCATGGACTTGCGGCCGATCCGGTCGCCCCAGTGTCCGAAAAGGATCGCCCCGACCGGACGCGCGACGAACCCCACCGCGAACGTGCCGAGCGAGGCCAGCACCCCGGCGGCCGAGGAGAACGTCGGGAAAAACACCTTCCCGAACACCAGCGCCGCCGCGGTCCCGTAAATGTAGAAATCGTAGAACTCGATGGCCGTGCCAATGAGACTGGCGGTGGCGATGCGCGACATGTCGGCCCGCGCGGGTGCGGTCATTCCGGCTCCCTGTTCTCCCCTGCGGCCCCGTGCCGCCCCGGGGAGAATATCGGGTCACGCGTCGCCGGGCAGCTCCTCCATTTTCCGCTGCAGCTTGTTCATCCCGCCGAGCCAGCGATCGGTTTCGGTGGCGCGCAGCGCATAGAAGTCGGCGACCTCGGGGTGCGGCAGCACCAGGAACCGGTTCTCCGCCATCGCGACGAACAGCGCGTCGGCCACCTGCGGCGGGTCGATCGCGGACGCGCCCATCAGCAGTTTTCCGCGTTCGCCGGTTTCCTCCAGCATCGCGGTGCGCACGCCCTGCGGGCAGATCGCCTGGACGGTGATCCCGCGGTGCCGGTAGGTGGCGGACAGCCATTCCGCGAACGCCAGCGCGCCGTGTTTGGTCACCGAATACGGAGCAGAGCCGAGGCTGGTGAGCACACCGGCTGCGGACACCGTCGCGACAAACCGGCCCTCGCCGCGCTCCAGCCACGCCGGCAGCAGCAACCGCGCCGCGCGGACGTGCGCCATCACGTTCACGTCCCACGCCAGCGACCACGCATCCTCGTCCGCACGGGCGTCACCGAACGGCGCGACCCCGGCGTTGGCACAGAAAACGTCGATCTCGCCGAGCGTTTCGCGGGCGGCGTTGATCAGGTCAGCCACCCCGGACTCGCTTGCCACGTCACCGGCGAACGACGTACCGCCCACCTCCGCCGCGACTTCGGCAGCACGGTCGCCGTCGAGGTCCGCGACGACGACGCGAGCCCCGTCCGCAGCGAATCGCCGCGCCAGCGCCGCCCCAATTCCGCCGCCACCGCCCGTGATGACGACCCCGGCGCTCACAGACCGCCGCCGAGCGTCACGCCGCCGTCGAGAACGACTGTCTGCCCGGTCATCCAGCCCGCTTCGCCGGACAACAGGAACGCCACCGCGCCCGCGATGTCCTCCGGCACACCGAGCCGCTTCATCGGATACGCCGCCGCGACTTCTTCCTCGCGCCCCTCGTAAAGCGCGGTCGCGAACTGCGTTTTGACCACCGCCGGAGCCACCGCGTTCACCCGGATCTTCGGACCGAGCTCGGCCCCGAGTTCCTGGGTGAGCCGGATCAGCGCGGCCTTGCTGACGCCGTACATGCCGATGCCCGGCGAGGTGCGGATGCCCGCGATCGAGGCGACGTTGACGACCGCCCCGCCGTGCTCGCCCATCCACGCGTCGCGCGCGGCGCGGATCCACGACAGCGGCGCGACCACGTTCACCGCGAAGATCTTGCTCGCGGCGGCCGGGTCGATATCCACCATCGGACCGAAAACCGGGTTGATGCCGGTGTTGTTGACCAGCATGTCGAGACTGCCGAACTTCTCGACCGCGGCGGCGACCGCCTCCTGCTGGTGCGCGGCGTCGTCGGCCTTGCCGGGCACCGCGATCGCGACGTCCGGACCGCCGAGCTGCTCGACGGCCTCCGCGAGCGGTTCCGGCTTGCGCGCCGTGATGCACACCTTCGCCCCGCGCTCGACGAGCCCCTTCGCGATGGCCAGCCCGATCCCCCGGCTGGCCCCTGTGACCAGGGCAACCCGGTCCTTGAACGACTCCACCACACCGTCTCCTTGTCCGCCGCTGGACAGCCACTGCTAAGCGACCGCTTAGCAGAGAATATCGGTGATACCTCGCCACGCAACCTCAAGCCGCTGCAGCGGCCGTCACAACACCGCGGGTTACCAATGCCCAAACCCTGCGTGTCCACTGGAAGTCGCCCCGGTCGGCCGCCGCATCGCCGCCGCCTGCGGCGAACGGCTGCGCCCGGTCACCCTGGAACTAGGCGGCAAGTCCTCGGCGGTGGTGCTCGAAGACGCCGACCTCGACCAGCTGGCCTCGGTCCTGATCCGCACCTGCCTGCGCAACACCGGCCAGACCTGTTACCTCGCCACCCGCATCCTCGCGCCGTCGTCGCGCTACGCCGAGGTGCTCGACGTGGTGACGCGCACCGTTTCTTCGGCCCCGCAAGGCGACCCGTTCGACGAACAGACGGTCTTCGGGCCGATGGCCTCGCGCGCCCAGTACGAAACAGTCCGCGAGTACCTCGTCTCCGCCCACGACGAAGGAGCCCGCGCCACGACCGGCGGCCACCCGCTCGCCACCGACCGGGGCTGGTTCATAGAACCCACTGTTTTCGCCGATGTCACGCCGGACATGCGCATCGCCCGGGAGGAGATCTTCGGCCCGGTGGTGTGCGTCCTGCGGTACGACAACGTCGACGAGGCGGTCGCACTCGCCAACGACACCGCCTACGGACTCGGCGGAGTGGTCTTCTCGGCCGACCCGGCGGCGGCACAAGCGGTCGCGAACCGGATGGACACCGGGTCGGTCGACGTGAACTTCTTCGGTTCCAACCACAACGCGCCCTTCGGCGGCAGGCACGACTCGGGCATCGGCGTGGAGTACGGAGTCGAGGGTCTGGCACAGTACGTCAGCTACAAATCGATCCACCGCCGGACCGGGTGAGACGCCGGTCCCGGCCTGCCGGAGCTGTGCGGGCGACTACCGCACTCGTCGCGTCGAGCTGAGGTTCGCCGGAGTCGAGGAAAAACGCAGCCTCGAGCCCAGCGACTGCCGAGCAACGCGTCGTCGGTGAAGAGGTCGACGAGGCAGTGCGGACCGAGCAGTTCCGGGTTGATCATCCACGAGCGGGCGCGCCGTGGTGACCGCGTGCTCCGCGCTGCTGGCGTCGCGGCGTTCCTGCGGCCCTTGCGCACCTGGGCGAATCGCCCGGCGATGCCTGCGATTCGGGGCTCGATCTCATGATCCCGGTCAGGCCGGCGGCAACACCGGGTCGCGCCTGAGTTCCGCCTTGGCGATCGAGCGCAGGTGCACCTCGTCCGGTCCGTCGAACAGACGCATCGCCCGATGCCAGGCATACATTGCGGCCAACGGCGTCACGTCCGTGACCCCGGCTCCGCCGTGCAGCTGAATCGCGCGGTCGATCACGCGGGTCGACGCGCGCGGCACCGCGACCTTCGCCATCGCGACCAGGTCGCGCGCGGCTTTGTTGCCAGCTACGTCGATGACGTGGCTGGCGCGCTGGCACAACAGCCGAGCCTGGTCGATCTCCAGCCGCGATTCGGCGATCTGCTGCCGCACGACGCCTTGGTCCGCCAGCGGCCCGCCGAACGCGACCCGCCCCTTCGCTCGCTCGACCATCAGCGCGAGGGCTCGTTCGGCCGCCCCGAGCGCGCGCATGCAGTGGTGGATGCGCCCGGGCCCGAGCCGGGCCTGTGCCGCGGCGAATCCGCCGCCCTCTTCGCCGATCACGTTCTCCACCGGCACCCGTACGTCAGTGAAGCGCACCTCGGCGTGACCGTGCTGATCATGGTGGCCGAGCACGGGATAGTCGCGCACGACGGTGATCCCGGGCGTATCGCGCGGGACGAGCACCATTGTCTGCTGCCGGTGGGCGGCCGCCGCGGGATCGGTCTTGCCCATCACGATGAAGACGGCGCATCGCGGGTCCATCGCCCCGCTGGTCCACCACTTGCGGCCGTTGATCACGTAGGTGTCGCCGTCGCGCTCGATCCGGGTGGCGATGTTCGTGGCGTCGCTGCTGGCGACCTCCGGTTCGGTCATCGCGAAAGCGGAGCGGATCTCGCCGGCCAGCAGCGGGGCGAGCCACTGCTGCTTCTGCTCGGCGCTGCCCAGCAGATGCAGCAGTTCCATGTTGCCGGTGTCCGGGGCTTGCCCGTTGATCGCCTCGGGCGCGAGGTCCAGGCTCCAGCCGGACAGCTCCGCGATCGGCGCGTACTCCAGCTGGGTGAGGCCCGATGCGGCGGGCAGGAACAGATTCCAGAGATCCTGGGCTTTCGCCTGCCGTTTCAGTTCCTCGACGACCGGCGGCACGGTGTGGTCGTCCGGTCCGGCGGCACGGCGGCAGGCGACGTACTCGGCTTCGGCGGGGAGCACTCGCTCCCGCATGAACACCGTCATCCGCTCGTGCAGTTCGCGAGCGCGAGCGGACGGGGCGGGAAGATCGTAGTCCAGCACAGCACTCCTCTGAACATTACCGAGCAATTGGTCGGTCCGACCGTACGGTCAAGTCGGCCGAGTGTCAACGGACGCAGCGGACGACGTCCAACGCGAAGCCGACATACTGGCGGGCGACCGTTTCCGGCGACGACGGACCCTTCGGCGACCACCATTGCGGCAGGGCGGTGCACAGCGTGACCACCGCGCGGGCCGCCTCCTTCGGCAACGGCGTGGCCATCAGCCCTCGCCGGCAACCCTCGACCACCTCGTCGTCGACCATGTGCTGCATCTCCTGGCGGACGGCCGCGATGCGGATCCGGTTCGGCTCCTCCAGGCTGCGCATCTCGCTGGCGCCGATGAAGCCGAGTTCACGCCGGTGGGTGTGGTAAAGCGCCAGGCATTCGACAAGGCGGGTGAACCGGTCGACGGGTCCGTCCGCTTCCGCTCGCGCCGCCCGGGCCCTGCTGAGCAGGTCGTCCATCGTCAGGTCCAAGAGGGCGACAAGGAGATCCTGCTTCGTCGGCCAGTGATGGTAGACGCCGGGCACGGACAGGCTGGCGCGCGCGGCGATGTCGCGGATGGTCGCCCCGTGATAACCGAGCTCGACGAACGCTTCGAGCGCACCGGCCAGCGGCGGATCCAGCCGCAACGGCGGGAACTCGCGCCATCCTCCCTCAGCGAGGACCGGGACGCCCCGCAGCCGCGCCTCGTCGACGCCCAGAAGCTCCGCCGCTTTGCCGAGCCGGACGTCGTCGACCTTCGTGCGCCCGTTCTCCACCGCGCTCCACGTCCCGGCGCTGACGCCGAGCGCTTTGGCCGCCTCGCGCAACGTGAGCCCTGCCGCGGTCCGAGCGGCGCGCAGCCGGGCACCCAGCTCCCGCCGCGCGTCGTGGTCCTCGGCCGAGATCCCCCGTGTTGCCACCGCATTCGCCCTCTCGCCGCTTGACAGTGAAGCACTGCTCGGGGATCGTACTCGACAACGTGTTCAGTTTTACCGTTCGACCGCTCGGGATTGAAGGATTGGCCGCATGCCGACTGAAGTCAGCCCGCCAGGGGTGTCCGTGTCCGCGCTCGAGGAATTCCTCGCGAGGGCGGTGCCCGGGCTTCTCACCGGGCCGCTCCGGGCCCAGCTCGTGTCGGGAGGCCGGTCGAATCTGACCTATCTGCTGACCGACGGCTCGGGCCGGTGGGTGCTGCGCCGCCCGCCGCTGGGGCATGTCCTCGCCACCGCGCACGACATGGACCGCGAGTTCCGGGTCCTCAATGCACTGCACCCGAGCGAGGTGCCGGTGCCCGAACCGGTCGTCCGAGGCGGGCCGGAGGTGCTGGGGTCCCCGTTCTACGTCATGGCCTTCGCCGACGGCGACATCCTGCGCGAACGTGCGCAGCTGGAAGCTTTCGAACCCGGTGCGGCCGCGCAGCTGGCGGACTCCCTCGTCGAGGTTCTGGTCCGCCTGCACCGGACCGATCCCGCCGCCGTCGGGCTGGCCGACCTCGGACGGCCGGACGGTTATCTCGAACGCCAGCTGCGCCGTTGGGCACGCCAGCTAGCCGCGTCGCACAGCCGGGACCTGCCCCGGCTGACCGCATTGGGCGAGCGGCTCGGCCGCCGGATTCCGCACAGCGGCCCGGCAGCGATCGTGCACGGTGACTACCGGTTGGACAACCTCGTCGTCGACCCCGGGACCGGGAGCGTGACGGCCGTCCTCGACTGGGAAATGGCCACCCTCGGCGACCCGCTGACCGACCTCGCCTCCGCGGTGGTGTGGTGGGACGGCATGAACGGCCTGGACAGCCCCGTCGCCGCCGTGCCTGGGGAAACGCCCGGCTTCCCCGACGGGCAGTTCCTGATCGACGCCTACGCACGCCGCAGCGACCACGACCTGTCTGCTCTGCCGTGGTACCTCGGATTCGCTTTCTACAAGATCGCCGCGATCTTCGAAGGCATCCACTACCGCAGCATTCAGGGCCTCACTGTCGGCGACGGGTTCGAACGACTCGGCGCGCTGGTGCCCGCACTCGTCGAACGCGGCCACTCCGCACTCGGCTCCTGACCGGAAGAACGCAAAGGAC
>NZ_JACJHR010000158.1 GCF_014174495.1 Amycolatopsis echigonensis | reverse complement strand
CCCGGCCCCCCCGGCGGGGGGGGATCCCTTCCAGGTGGGGGGGTGGGGGAGCGGTGCGCCGGGCGGGGGGCCGCGCGCACTGCTCCTCGACCCGCCGACGCGATCCCGCGTTTCGGTTCAGTCCGAAGAAAGAAGGTGGGGGCTGGCTGTTTAAGGCTGAACGGTTAGCTTGTTCGCCATTTTCGGCAGCAGCCGCATCGCCGCGTCTTGCGCCCGCGCTGGCGTGCTCGCCGCGACGCTCAGCGCCGACACGAGATTTCCCTTCGCCACCAACACCGCGCACGTTGAGCCTTCGCACCACGCCCGCTGCACGGCGATCCCCGGCTGCGGCGGCAACGGCACCTCAGCACCCGCGCAATGCGCACCCGACACGACGTCCTCGCCCGACCGGTCCGCGTACGCCGTGACCTCGTGCGTCAGCGCCGAACCGCTCGGATACACCCAGCTCACCGACTTGCGCTCGCCCGCGGCCAATCCGGTCAGGCACCCCGAAACCCGGCCCGAACCCGGCTTCACGCCTTCCTCGGCAACGTCCGCATCGGACAGCAGAGCCGCCTCCGCACGCCGCGGATCCGGTGCCGCCGCGGAAGAAACCACTGGCGGATCGACCGCGCGCGAAACGGGCGGCGCCACGGGAGCGCTCGTGCCCGGCACCGGGACCGGATCGTCGTAGTAGGTCTCGAGATTGTTGGGCCGGTTGCCGCATCCGGCGAGCCCGGCCAGCGCCCCCAGCCCGACCAGCACAGCGACTGCTGGCACCTGCCGACGACGCACGTTGCCCCTCCGCGCTCAGTGTTGCCCGTCCGCCCCGGGCCATGCTGCGCCCGAGGGTAATGCAGCCGCTCAGCTCCACCCGAGGTGGGATCGACGCGTCCAGTACTCGCGCGCGTCCTCCGCGAGTTCTCCCAGCGCAACGCGGTCTTCGTCGCTCAGCCGGACCCGCGCGGCGGCGAGGTTCGCGGCGAGCTGCGCGGGGCTCGACGGGCCAAGGACCGCCACCGGAGCCCACTCCTGACCGAGCACCGCGGCCACCGCGATCGCGTCCGGGCCGACGCCGTGCGCCTCGGCGATCCGCCGCAGCGGCTCCGGAGCCTCCGCGACTAGCCGGCCGTTCGCGAGGGTTTCCTTGACCAGCACCCGTTTCCCGGCCGCTTTCGCTTCGGCCAGCGCCGGGCCGGCCGAAGGCTCGAAGACGTTCCATGTGGACTGGACCGACGCGAACACCGGCTGTCCGCCCGATTCCAGCTCGAACGCCCGGCGCACCACGCCCGCCTGCGCGGGCCCGGAGGTGGAGAACCCGACCTCGACGCCGTCGCCGGAAAGGCCCGCCAGCGCGTCGAGCAGAGCCGGATCAGTGAAAAGTGGACTGTCCACAGTGAGCGAATGGACCTGGTACAGGTTCACGTGGGCCGCCAGGAGTTCCCGCGTCTGCGCCCACTGTTCGCGGAACCGCGGCAGCGTGTGTTCCTTGACCTCGTGGACGTCCGCGTCGAGCCGCCAGTCGCCCACGTAGCGGTAGCCCCACTTGCTGGACACGAAGACGTCCTGGTGTCCGCGTTCGGCTAACCAGCTGCCGAGGAACTCCTCCGAACGGCCGTAGGACCGCGCGACGTCGACCCAGCGAACTCCCGCTGCGTACGCGGCGTCGAGCACCTCGTGCGTCGCGGCTCGCATCGACGGCACATCCCGCACTTCGGGCAAGTCCCGTCCGAGATTGATGTATGCCGGACGGCCGAGCGCGGCCAGCCCCACCGCGATGCGGTCCATCGGGATCCCCTTGTCTGTGGCGATTTTTGGGTACGAGTCAGGCAGATTGAGGCAGGACGGAGAGGAACGTTCTTTACTCGCCAGGCGTATAGGTCGTTATACACTTTGTTTGTGCCGGAGGATGGCGAGCCATTGGCCGGAGTTCTGGGCTTGGCGGTGGAGTTTTTCGAGACGGGCGGCGGGTGCTCGGACGTAGCCTTTGCCGAAGACCGGGGCGATCTGACGGAGGCTGGCTCCTTCCTCGCGGGCGGCGAGCAGTGCCCAGTCGGAGGCGTCGGCGCAGGCCGCGGAGGCGCGGCGCAGCTCCCCCAGCAGGTCGATGAGGTCGTTCGCGTTGAGCTCCCCCGCTTGGACGGCGGCGGCGGTCGTCTCGAGCCAGGCCAGGACGTCGGCCTCGGTGATCGGCGGGCGCGGGCGGGCGTTGTCTGTGCTCACGCGGCGCAGTATAGGGCGTTATACACCGACGTCGAGCACAGTGACCGAAACCCGCTGGACTCCGGGCGTGGCGCGGACGTTGACTGGCCGCAGCAGTCCGCTGGTCGTTTCGGAGGTTCAGTGAGGTTCGGCATCGCCGCCCGGTTCGTCGCGCTCGCTGTCGTGTGGGGCGCGAGTTTTCTGTTCATCAAGGTGGGCCTGGAGGGGCTCTCGCCGGCTCAGGTGGCGCTGGCGCGGGTCGCGCTGGGAGCGTTGACGCTCGGCGCGTTTCTGGCGCTGCGCAGGCGGCCGCTCCCCCGCGATCCCGCGTTGTGGGCGCATCTCGCGGTGGTTTCGCTGCTGTTCTGCGTGGGCCCGTTCCTGCTGTACTCGTGGGCCGAGCAGTACGTGGCGTCCGGGCTCGCCAGCATCTTCAACGCGACCACTCCCCTGCTGACCATGCTGTTCGCCGCGGCCGCGCTGCCCGCGGAACGACTGACCCGGCCGAAAGCCGCCGGTCTGCTGATCGGGTTCGCCGGCGTGCTCACGCTTGTCGGCGTCTGGCGCGGCATCGATCTCAGCAAGGAAGTCCTCGCCCAGCTCGCCTGCCTCGGCGCGACCACCTGCTACGGCCTGGCTTTCGTGTACTTGCGGAAGTTCGTGTCGCCGCGCAACCCGGACCCGGTCGTCGTCGCGTTCGGGCAAACCGGTTTCGCCACCGTCATTCTGCTCGCCGCGACGCCGGTCGTCGCGGCACAGCCGGTGCACCTGAACCTCGCCGTGGTCCTGTCCATGCTGGCGCTCGGCGTGCTCGGCACCGGCGTCGCCTACACCTGGAACACCGCCATCGCCAGCGCCTGGGGCGCTGCCAACGCATCCGCTGTGACCTACCTCACTCCGGTGGTCGGGGTTCTGCTCGGCGTGCTGGTCCTCGACGAACCGGTGCACTGGAACGAGCCCGTCGGCGCGCTCCTCGTGGTGCTCGGGATCCTCGCATCGCACGGACGGCTTTCCCGGGCGCGCCAACCAGTCCTGGAACGGGTCTGAAACGGCCCGTGGGGCCGCCGGAGGGATCCGGCGGCCCCACAGTGCTCGCGCTGCGCTACAGGTACTGACCGGTGTTCGTGGCGGTGTCGATCGCCCGCCCCGATTCCTGGTTCTTGCCGGTGACGAGCGTGCGGATGTAGACGATCCGCTCGCCCTTCTTGCCGGAGATCCGGGCCCAGTCGTCCGGGTTGGTGGTGTTGGGCAGGTCCTCGTTCTCCGCGAACTCGTCGACGATCGCGTCCAGCAGGTGCTGCACGCGCAGGCCGGGCTGCTTGGTCTCCAGCACCGACTTGATCGCCGACTTCTTCGCCCGGTCCACGATGTTCTGGATCATCGCGCCCGAGTTGAAGTCGCGGAAGTACAGGACTTCCTTGTCCCCGTTGGCGTAGGTGACCTCCAGGAACCGGTTCTCGTCGCTCTCCTCGTACATCCGCTCGACGGTGTGCTGGATCATCGCGTCGAAGGTCGCCTTCTGGTCCCCGCCGAACTCCGCCAGGTCGTCGGCGTGGATCGGCAGGCCCTCGGCCAGGTACTTCGAGAAGATGTCCTTCGCGCCCTCGGCGTCCGGACGCTCGATCTTGATCTTCACGTCGAGCCGGCCCGGCCGCAGGATCGCCGGGTCGATCATGTCCTCGCGGTTGGAGGCGCCGATGACGATGACGTTCTCCAGCCCCTCGACGCCGTCGATCTCCGACAGCAGCTGCGGCACGATCGTCGTCTCCACGTCGGACGACACGCCCGAGCCGCGGGTGCGGAAGATCGAGTCCATCTCGTCGAAGAACACGATGACCGGGGTGCCCTCGGAGGCCTTTTCGCGCGCCCGCTGGAAGATCAGCCGGATCGACCGCTCGGTCTCGCCGACGAACTTGTTCAGCAGCTCCGGGCCCTTGATGTTGAGGAAGTAGGACTTGCCGTCCGCGTTGTCCCCGCGAGCCTCGGCCACCTTCTTGGCCAGCGAGTTCGCCACCGCCTTCGCGATGAGCGTCTTCCCGCAGCCCGGCGGGCCGTAGAGCAGGACGCCCTTCGGCGGGCGCAGCTGGTACTGCTCGTACAGGTCCGCGTGCAGGAACGGCAGCTCCACGGCGTCGCGGATCTGCTCGATCTGCCGGGTCAGGCCGCCGATGTCCTCGTAGCGGACGTCCGGGACCTCCTCCAGCACGAGGTCCTCGACCTCCGCCTTCGGCACCCGTTCGTAGGCGTAGCCCGCCTTCGAGTCGACCAGCAGCGAATCGCCCGGCTTGAGCGGCTGCTCGGCGAGCGGGTCCGACAGCAGGACCACCCGCTCCTCGTCCGCGTGCCCGACCACGAGAGCGCGCGTGCTGCCGCCCTCGACGTCCGGTGCAAGCACCTCGCGCAGCGCGCACACCTCGCCGGTGCGCTCGAAATCGCCGCCTTCGACGACCGTGAGCGCCTCGTTGAGCCGCAACGCCTGCCCGCGCCGCAGCGACGAGACCTCCACCGCGGGCGACACCGAGACGCGCATCTTGCGCCCCGCGGTGTAGACGTCCACCGTGTTGTCCTCGTACGCCTCGACGAACACCCCGTAGCCGCTCGGCGGCTGGGCCAGCCGGTCGACCTCTTCGCGGAGGGCGAGCAGCTGACCCCGCGCCTCGCGCAGGGTTTCGACGAGTTTCGTGTTCCGCTCGGTGAGCTGACTCACCCGTTCCGACGCCTCGGCGAGGCGTTGTTCGAGAACGCGGTTCTGTCGCGGAGAATCGGTGAGCCTGCGGCGCAGCAGCGCCACTTCTTCCTCGAGAAAACGGATCTGCCGGGCTTGTTCCTCTGGTGTCTGCCCTGCTCCGCCGGTTGCTGAAGGGTCGGCCTCCTCGCGCCGACCTCCGGGAAGGTCATGATGCATCGGGCACCTCCTCGGAGTGCTTTTCATTCCACGGTACCGGCGATCACCGACAAGAAAAGGCCTTTCCGCATCACAAGACCGGCGCGTCGCGCTTTTTCCTCCGGCGAAGCACGGCCGCGAGCGCAGCGCAAGCGGCCGATTCGGTGCCGCGGACGGGAATCCGCTCCGCGCGGGTTTCCGCAACGCGGAACTGAACGCGGTAAGGATGCCCCGCCGAGCGCCCGGCAAACCCGAGTTGCGGGTTGGCTGCGCGGAAACCCGCGCGGCTGGCTAGCATCCCCGGGTGGCCACGCTCTGCTCGTGGCCCGCACTTTCGCGAGCACGGCAGGGGGAACCGAGATGACGTATCCGCCGCAGCAGCCCGGCGGCTGGGACCAGGGCGGACAGCAGCCGAATCCGTACGGGCAGCAGCCCGGCGGCCAGCCTCCGTACGGGCAGCCTCAGCAGGGCGGATGGAACCAGGGCGGGCAGCCGCAGTCCGGCGGATTCCCCTCCGCTCCCGGCCCCGGCACGCCCGGCCAGGGCGGCCCCTACCAGGGCGGATACCAGCAGCCGGGCGGTCCCCAGCAGTACGGGCAGCAACCGGACCAGTACGGCCAGTTCGGGCAGCAACCCGGCCAGTTCGGGCAGCCGGGACAGCCCGGCGGGCCGTTCGGGCAGCAGCCGGGCGGGCAGTTCGGCGGGTTCGGCGAGGAGCCGCCGAAAAAGAAGAAGACCGGCCTGATCGTGGGCCTCGCGATCGGCGCGGTGGTCCTGCTCGGCGGCGCGACCGGCCTGGTCATCTGGCTGACCGGCGACAGCAAGGACACCAAGACCGCCGCCCCGGCGTCGTCCTCGGCTCCGGCCGCGGGCCCGCAGTCCGGCGGGCCGAGCGGCAGTTCGTCGTCGTCCCCGACGTCCGCGGGTTCGGGCAGCGGCGACTACCCGGCCGCGTCCGGGGCGAAGCCGACCTCGGGCGAACTGTTCCAGGCCGCGTCCGAGGCGTACAACAGCTCGGACACCGACGGGCTGTACTCGATGCTCTGCACCAGCCTCACCAACGGCCAGAAGCCGACCGAGAAGATGCCCTCCGGCATCCACTTCGAGCTCACCAGCAGCCCGCAGGAGAACGGCGACCAGGCCACGGTGAAGTACCACGTCACCATGGCCAGCAAGACCGCCGACGGCACCCTCACCGCCCTGCGCCAGGGCGGGGCCTGGTGCCTCGGGAAGGTCAGCACGGACCACTAGGTGAGACGCCGGCTCGGCACGGCACTCGGCCTGCTCGCAGTCGTTGTCGCGGGCGGCGTCCTCGGCCTGGTCTCGATCGGCCTGCCGGGGCCCGCCCGTCCCTCCTCGGACCCGCCCGCTCCCCCGCCTTCGCCGCGAAGCAGCACATCGTCGAGTCGCGCGCCCGCGGCGGATCAGGCCGCGGTCGCGACGCTGGCGCGCACTCTCGTCGACGCGATCACGCGCGCCGACTCGGCCGAATTCGGCACTCTCACTTGCAAACCGCAAACTGCTGCGGCGCTGAAGGAACTCCAGGCGAAATGGGACGCCGCGGGCCCGCTTCGCGTCTCACTGGCTGGACAACCGGCGATCGCGGGCGACGACGCCACCGTGACCGTCCGAGTCGAGGGCACCGGCGGGCACAAGGAGACGCCGTTCCCGCTGCGGCGCGAGAACGGCCGATGGTGCGTCCCTGGTTAGCCTTTGCCCTTGCTGGGCCGTCGTGAAACGCGCGGCGACACTGTGCCGTCCGCGAGACGACGGGCAGTGAGCAGGAAAGCGGTGTGCGCGACCATCCGGTGGTCCGGCCGCACCGCGAGGCCGACGACGTGCCAGGGCCGCATCAGCGTCTCCCACGACTCCGGCTCGGTCCAGCACTGCTGTTCCCGCAGCGATTCCGTGACGCGCGACAGCTGGGTGACGGTGGCGACGTAGACGGTCAGGACCCCGCCGGGGACCAGATGCTCGGCGACGTTGGGCAGCTGGTCCCACGGCGCGAGCATGTCCAGCACGACCCGGTCGACCTCGCCGGAGTGCGTGGCCAGGTCGGCGACGGTGAGCGTCCAGTTGTCCGGCTTCTCGCCGAAGAACTTCACGACGTTGCGCTCGGCGTGCTCCGCGTGGTCGTCGCGGATCTCGTAGGAGAACACCTGTCCCGCCGGACCGACCGCGCGCAGCAGCGAGCACGTCAGCGCGCCGGAACCGGCGCCGGCCTCGAGAACGCGGGCGCCCGGGAAGATGTCGCCCCACATCACGATCTGCGCGGCGTCCTTCGGGTAGATCACCTGGGCACCGCGCGGCATCGACAGGACGTAGTCCGGCAGAAGCGGCCGCAGCGCGAGATACGTGCTGCCCCCGGCCGAAGTGACCACGCTGCCCTCGGGACGGCCGATGAGGTCGTCGTGCGCGAGCGCGCCGCGGTGCGTGTGGTACTCGCCGCCGTCGGCGAGCGTGAGGGTGTAGTGCCTGCCTTTCGAGTCCGTCAGCTGAACCCGGTCACCTGCACGAAACGGTCCGCTGACCGACAACTTCTTCCTCCACTGCGAAACCCGGAACGCCGACGTCGAATCCTCGCAGGTCGTCCCGCGCGCGTCGTGCGCGGGTGCCCCTCACTGGGCGCGACGGCCCTGCATCAGCGCGGTCCGCAGGTCCTCGCGGCGCAAGACGCCCGCGGGACGGCCTTCGTCGTCGACCACGAGGAACTGCCAGGCAGGCGTCTCGCGCACGCGCTCGGCGATCTCCTCGCCCGGTTCCGACGCCAGCAACACAGTTTCCGCGCGGATCGGCTCGGCGGCCTGTTCGGCGGGCGCGTGCGGACTGACGCTCGCCAGGTGTTGCGCGGCTTGCTCGTCCAGCAATCCCGCCGCGACCCCGTCCGCGCGCACCAGCACGACACCGCGTCCCGCTGCTGCCGCCAACGCGTCGGACACCGGGCTTTCAGCGGGCAGCTGCAGCACCGGACGCACCAAATCGGACAGTTCCAGCCCGGCGGGCCAGCCGCGCCGCGCTTCCGCCGCCAGTTCGGAGCGCGCGCCGAGAATCACGAACCACGCCGTCACGACGCACACGCCGAGCCGCAGCCAACGGTCCGGGCTCTGCATCGCCAAGCCCAGCAGCGCCCAGACGATCAGCCCGGTCGCGACCAGCGCGCCGCCGGCGACCGCGGCCCGGGTCCCCTTGGCCCGCAACCCGGTCATCGCCCAGACCCCGGCGCGCACGAGCCGTCCGCCGTCCAGCGGCAAGCCCGGCAGCAGGTTGAACAACCCGACCGCGAAGTTGGCCACCGCGCACTCGGCGACCAGCAGCCACACCGCACCGTCCGGCGGCACCGCGAACAGCAGCAGCGAGCAGAAGCCGCCCAGCACCAGCGAAACCGCGGGCCCCGCCGCGGCGACGAGCCCTTCCTGACCCGGGCGCCGCGGCGTTCGGGCCACTTCGGACAGTCCGCCGAGGAGGAAAAGCCGCAGCCGCCGTACCGGGATCCCCAGCCGCAGCGCGACGAGACAGTGCCCCAGTTCGTGCGCGAGCACGGAAAGCCCGAGCAGCACCGCGAACGCGGCGGCGAGCAGCCAGGCGGTCGGCGTCGAAACGTCCGGCAGGAGCCGCCCGACCAGCGGCGCGTAGAGCACCACGATGATCAGCGACCCGATCCACCACGACGGGGCGAGCACAACGGGCACCCCGCCGACGCGGAACAGCAGCAGGCCGCCGTCCCCGCCGGCGCGCCGAGCGGGCCCGGCGCCGTGCTGACTGGTCGCGGCCATGCGGGACAGAGTAGGGGGCGGTGTGTGGGAAGCCGGTGACCCGGTCTCCCCGGACGGGTGGTGTCGGTCTCGCCCCCGGCCGCCCGGCCCGGCCCGAACGCAGTGGCCGACTGCTCGAGAGAATCAGCTTTCCTCGAAAAACCCCTTCACGCACCCAACCGGAACCAGCAGATCACGGCGCGCACGGCCGGACGACCTCCTCCCCCTTCGCCAACGCAACCCTCTCCCGGCCTCTCCCGGAACCCGCCGCGCCAGAACACTTCGCCAGCCCCCCCCACCCCAGCCATCCACTCCCAACCCGACCCCACCGCGGGGCCCCCTCGGCGGGCCGGGG
>NZ_JACJHR010000157.1 GCF_014174495.1 Amycolatopsis echigonensis | reverse complement strand
CATGAGGGAGTTCGTGCCGCTTCGGGTCTTCCTGGTCTGGGTCGTGCTGGTCGTCGCGACCGCCGCTTCGTGGTGGTTGGGCGCCGATCACCCCTTGGCCGGCGTTGCCGGGCACGCCGGCTCGGCGCTCGTGGTCGTCATCGCGTTCGTCAAGGTGCGCTACGTCGGTCTCGACTTCATGGACCTGCGCTCGGCGCCCGCACCGCTTCGTCTCGCTTTCACCTTGTGGATCGTGTCAGCGGGCGTGGCCACGGTCGCCCTCGTCCTGGTCTGAAGGCGTCGACGAACGTGCGTTGTCACTCGAACGAGTGATGTTCCGAGGCGCGAGAAGTTTGAATGAAGATTAGAAACCAGCTACTATCCTCCGAGTGATCCACCGGCTGCCAGTCGGCCGCGAGGGTCGCCTCAAGTACCACATCGTCGTGGAGGCAGCTATGTCGTCGTTCAGCAATGAGGATGAGGTCTACCGCTACATCGGCGGCATCTTCGAATCCGCGTTCGAGGATGCGGAGATCGGTCCCAAGCTCGTGGACACCGGTCTCGTCCTCAAGTTCAGCTTCACCGAGCCTGACAGCGAGCTCGTCATCGACATGCCGGGCAAGCAGGTGCACCGCGCGGACACCGACGGGCTGACGCCCTCGGCGACCATGTCCATGAAGGGCGAAGTCGCGAACGCCTACTGGCAGGGCAAGGTGAACCTGCCGTTCGCCATGGCCAGGGGCAAGATCTCCGTCGAAGGCAACGTCGCCAGCCTGCTCAAGCTCGCTCCGCTCGGCAAGAAGCTGTACCCGGTCTACATCGACCATCTGACGAACGACGGTCGCCAAGACCTGCTGGTCTGAGGGCACTCCATGGGTGGATTGCTCCTGGCAGGGGACGACCGCGGCGTCGCTCCGGCGCCGGACGTTCCGGACCGGCCGGCGGTGGATTCGGCGGCCGGCTACTGGTGGCGCGTTGCCGAGCGTGCTCGAGCAGGCGATCGTGGCGCCTTCGCGGAGCTGTACGAGCGGCACGTCGACTCGATCTTCGGCTACATCCTCGTCCGCACCGGCGATCGGACCCTCACCGAGGAGTTCACCAGCGAGACGTTCCTCCGCGCACTGCGCCGGCTGAACACGCTCACCTACCGGGGTACGTCGGTGCGCGCGTGGCTGATGACCATCGCGCGGAACCTCATCCTGGACGACGCGAAGTCGGCCAGGCGCCGGTACGAAGTGTTCTTGCCGGACGATTTCGACGGCGTCGCGAACGGTCCGGACCCGGCATCGGCCGTGTGTGGCCGGGTCGCGGCCGAGGAGCTCCGGCGTCGCATGCTGGAACTGACCGCTGAGCAGCGGGAATGCCTGTACCTGCGATTCTTCGAGCACCTCGAGGTCGAAGAAGTCGCCCAGCTGATGCGACGCAGCAACGGCTCGGTCCGGCAGCTGCAGCTGCGGGCCGTGCGCCGGCTCGGCGCCCTCATGGCGCCCGAACTGTTCGACGCCTGACCCCGCTCGACGAGAGGAAGTTGTTGTGTATCCCGGAATCCACGCGCGTTCGACGCCCGAAAAGCCGGCCGTCGTCATGGCCGGTTCCGGCCGAGTGCTGACGTACGCCGAGCTCGACCACGACTCCGCGAAGCTCGCGCGGGTGCTGCACGACGCCGGCCTGCGCCGGGGCGACGTCGTCGCGCTCCTATCGGACAACGCGGCCGAGTGCTTCGAGGTCTACTGGGCGGCGATGCGCTCCGGGCTGTACATCACGGCCATCAACCGCCACCTCGCCGCGGACGAGGTCGGATACATCGTCAACGACAGCGGCGCGAAGGCCCTGGTCGTCTCCGCCGCGCTCAAGGAGATCGCCGAGGCGATCGTCCCCCTGACGAACGCAGCCGAGCTGAAGCTGGCGTTCGGAGGCGAGGTCGCGGGTTACGGCGACTACCGGAACGCACTCGAAAATGCGGGCCCGGCACTCGGGGACCAGCCCCGTGGAGCCGAGATGCTGTACTCGTCCGGCACGACCGGACGCCCGAAAGGGGTGCGGCTTCCGCTGCCGGACCGGCAGGTCGATGAGCCGGGTGACTTCCTGGTGCCGCTGTTCCAGAAGATGTACGGCCTCGGCCCGGATGACGTCTACCTGTCCCCGGCGCCGATCTACCACACGGCACCGCTGCGCTGGTGCGGCGTGTTCCACTCGCTCGGGGCCACCGTTGTCGTCATGGAAAAGTTCGATCCCGAGCAGGCCCTCGCCGTGATCGAGCGGCACGGCGTGACGGCCACGCAGATGGTGCCGACGATGTTCGTCCGGATGCTGAAGTTGCCGGAGGAGATCCGGAACCGGTACGACATCGGCAGTCTCAAAGTGGCGGTCCACGCTGCCGCGCCGTGCCCGGTCGACGTCAAGCGGAAGATGATCGATTGGTGGGGACCGATCATCCACGAGTACTACGGCTCCACCGAAGGCAACGGGATCACGTTCATCGACACCCCGCAGTGGCTCGAGCGTCCCGGGTCGGTCGGACGAAGCGCGCTGGGGCCGGTCCACATCTGCGACGACAACGACCGCGAGCTGCCGCCGGGGAAGGTCGGCCTGATCTACTTCGAGCGCGACGAACTGCCCTTCGTCTACCACAACGACCCCGGGAAGACCCGGGCCGCGCAGCACCCGGACCACCCGAATTGGACGGCTATCGGCGACGTCGGGTACGTCGACGACGACGGATACGTCTTCCTCACCGACCGCAAGTCCTTCATGATCATCTCTGGCGGGGTGAACATCTACCCGCAGGAGATCGAGGCCGTGCTGACCCTGCATCCCAAGGTCTTCGACGTAGCCGTGATCGGGATCCCGGACCCCGAAATGGGCGAGCAGGTCAAGGCGGTCGTGCAACCCGCGGCTGGCGCCGCGGCGGGCGCGGACCTGGAACGCGAGCTGATCGAGTACGTCCGGGCCCGCATCGCGCACTACAAGGCGCCCCGGAGCGTCGACTTCGTCGGGCAGCTCCCACGCACGCCCACCGGGAAGCTGCTGAAGCACGCCATCCGGCAGCCGTACCTCAACGGCGCGTCCGCGACCGTCTAGCACACCATCGAGAATCAGGAGCGACGATGACGTCGATCATCGAGCGGAAGCGGCAGTACGACCCGGCATCGGTCTCCCCGCTGTCGTTCTGGGCCGCGACGGCAGAAGAGCGCGAGGCGACCTTCAAGGTTCTCCGCGACGAGCGCCCGATCAGCTGGCACCCGCCGTTGGAAGGCACGCTCACCACTCCGGAGCAGGAGGGGATTTGGGCGATTACTCGCAACGCCGACATCGCCCAGGTGAGCAAGGACCCCGAAACGTTCTCGTCCGCGTACGGGGTACAGCAGGAGGAAGTGCCCGAAGACATCCTCGATGCCGCCGAGTCCTTCCTCGGCATGGACGCGCCCCGCCACACCCGGTTGCGGCGGTTGGTGAGCGCCGCGTTCACACCCCGGCAGGTCGCCAAGATCGAAGACCAGATCAAGTCGCAGGCCGCCCGGATCGTCGACGACTTGCTCGATGTCGGCGATTGCGACTTCGTCTCCCAGGTTTCGAAGCGCCTTCCCATGTGGACGATCTACGAGATGATGGGCCTGCCTGAGGAGCACCGGGAGGCTGCCGCTCACGGTGCGGACGGCATGGTGTCGTGGGCCGACCCCGACGTCGCGGGCGGTCGCGAGGCCGGACAGGTCCTCAACGATTCCCTGGTGAGCCTCCTGTCGATCGGCATGGACTTCGCCGAGTACCGGCGGGAACATCCGGGCGACGACCTCATGACGAACCTGCTGCAGGCCGAGGTCGACGGGCAGCGGCTGACCGACGAGGAGATCGGCGCGTTCTTCGTGCTGCTGTCGGTGGCCGGCAACGACACGACGCGCAACACGATCAGCCTGGCGATGAAGGCGCTCTGCGACTTCCCGGACCAGCGCGAGGCTTTGGTCGGTGACTTCGACGGCACGATCAAGACCGCGATCGAGGAGTTCGTGCGGTGGGCCAGCCCGGTGATGACGTTCCGGCGCACGGTGCTCAAGGACGTCGAGCTGCACGGCCGGCACATCTCCGCCGGTGAATGGGTCGTGATGTTCTACGCCTCGGGCAACCGCGACGAGCGGGCGTTCGTCGATCCGGCCAAGTTCGACGTCCGGCGGAACCCGAATCCGCACGTCGGCTTCGGTGGTGGCGGCCCGCACTTCTGCATGGGCAACATGCTCGCCAAGACGCAGCTGCGCGCCATCTTCGACCAGCTCCTCAACCGGGTGCCGAAGCTCCAGGTGGGCGACCCCACGTTCCTCGTCGGCAACTTCGTGCATGGGGTGAAGTCGATGCCCTGCACTGTCCGCTGAGCCACCGGAAGCGGGCGCTGGACCGAGGAACTCGGTCCAGCGCCCGCTTCCGTCGGGTCAGTTCGCCACGAGCGCGCGTAGCCTGCCAACTTGATCGATCCGCTTCCCGGGGTCTCCGGCCAGCGGGTTGAGCATCAGCGTCGTCACGCCGGCCGCAGAGAATGCGTCGAGCTGCTCGCGGACCTCGTCCTCGGTGCCGATCAGGGATACCGCGCGGGCCAGTTCGTCCGGGACCGCGGCAACCGCGGCGTCCCGTCGGCCGGCCAGGTAGTGATCCTGGATCTCGGCGGCGGCCCCTTCGTATCCGTACCGGCAGGCGAGGTCGTTGTAGAAGTTCTTGCCGCGGGCGCCCATGCCGCCGATGTAGAGCGCCAGCTGTGGTTTGACCGCGTCGAGATGCTGTTCGGCGCCGTCGCCCAGAGCGAAAGCCACGGTCACGATCACATCCAGCTCGCCCAAGTCCGGCTTTCGGAGGCTCTTGCCCTCCGCCAGGGCCTGGCCCCAGGCGAGGTGAGCTCGTTCGGGCGCGAAGAAGATCGGGTTCCAGCCTTCGGCGATCTCTGCGGCCAGGGCGACGTTCTTCGGCCCGATCGCCGCCAGGGAGATCGGGATGCGCTCCCGCAGCGGCGTGTTGATCAGCTTCAGCGGCTTGCCCAGGCCCGTTCCCTCTTCTGCGGGAAGCGGAATTCGGTAGTGCTGCCCCGAGTGCTCGATGCGTTCTCGGCGCCACACGGCGCGGCAGATGTCGATGACCTCGCGGGTCCGGCCCAGTGGCGCGGTGTAAGGCAGGCCGTGGAAGCCTTCCACGACTTGGGGGCCGGACGCGCCGAGGCCGAGCTCGAATCGCCCGTTCGAGACGAAGTCGAGCCCGGCCGCTGTCATCGCGGTCAGTGTCGGCGTCCGGCTGTAGATCGCCAGGATCCCGGACTGCAGCCGGATGTTCTCGGTCTTGGCAGCGAGGTAGCCGAGCTGGCTCACGGCGTCGAAGGAGTAGGCCTCTGCGACGGCCGCGACATCGAGACCGAGCTTGTCGTAGTCGGCGATCTCCGCCGCGGTCCGGCGGAAGTCCGACGAGTACGATGCGAAAATACCCAGACGCACGGTGCCCTCTTTCGGATGAATGCTCGAGCAGTCGGTCGCTTGGTCAGATCTCGGGCGCGGGCACCAGGCCCGACAGCACGGCGCCCGAGATGCCTCCGTCGACGATGAGCGGATGGCCGTTGACCCAGCCCGACTCCGGTGAGGCCAGGAAGAGGACCGGCGCCGCGATGTCGTCCGGTGTCGCGTGCCGCCCGAGAAGGAACTTGACGCCGTCGAGGTTGTCCTTGCCCATGGACTCCTCGAAGTCCGCCAGGATCGGCGTTTCGACGGGTCCGGGCAGCACGGCGTTCATCCGCATCTCCTGCTCGACCAGGCCCGTGGCCATGGCCATCGTGTAGACGATGACAGCTTCCTTGGAAAAGTTGTAGGTGTTGCCCTCCTGCGGGTTCTGCCGGAACCATTCTAGCCCGGATTCGAAATCATCGGCCGCCAGCAGAGCCCGGTGTGCCTCCAGTCGTTCGGCCCAGCGGAACCCCGCGGTCGAGGCGACGTTCACGATCGCGCTACCAGGCTCGAGCCGGTCGAAGAGGGACTCCGTGAGGTGTCGCAGGCCCAGGAAGTTCACCTTGAAGACCAGTTCGGACGGAGCGGTCCCGGGGATGCCGGCGACGTTGATGAGTGCGTTCCATCCGGTTCCCAGCTGCTCCACCGCGCCATCGATACTGGCCGGGTCACTGAGGTCGATCGCGATGTGCTGGTTCACCGCGGCGGTCGGTGTGTTGCGGTCGAGGCTTGCAACTTCCGCGCCGCCCTTGATGAGCTGCTCGGCCACCGCGTGGCCGATTCCGGAAGCCGCGCCGGTGACGACGCACCGGAGGCCGTTAACGCTCGTCATTGAGGGTCCCTTCGTAGCGAAACTCGGCTGACGGCGGGCGGCGTGGCAGGTGCCTCCCGGCCGTCATTCGATTTTAACTTAGACTATAAAATGAGGTATCGTGTCCGCTCAAGGGGTGGTAGGCCCGGCGGCAAGCTGTCGATCGAAGGAGATTGCAGTGACATCGGACGTCTCGAACACGACGGTGAACGGCAGCGCGGTGCCCGCGCCGGCCGGCAGTTCGCCGGAACCGGCGGTCGACCGTGTCGTGGCGGGACTGCGCCAGACCTTCGCGTCGGGCCGCACCCGGTCACACGCTTGGCGAGTCCGGCAACTGCGCGCCATCGAGCGGCTGCTCGACGAGCGGGAGAGCGAGATCGCCGCAGCACTCGGGGAAGACCTCGGACGGCCGCCCGCCGAGGCGTGGCTGGGCGACATCGCCTCCACGAAAGCCGAGGCCACCTTCGCCCGCAAGCGCGTGGGCAAGTGGATGAAGAAGCGCCGCACGGGCTTGTCTCTGAGCTCGCTCCCGGGCCGGGCCTGGTACCAGTACGAGCCGCTCGGCACCGTTCTGATCATCGGCCCCTGGAACTATCCGGTCTACCTCTCGCTCGGGCCGCTCGTGGCCGCCGTCGCGGCGGGCAACTGTGCGGTGGTCAAGCCATCCGAGCATGCCCCGGCGTCCTCGGCGCTGCTCGCCCGGCTGATTCCGCAGTACCTGGACCCGGATGCCATCGCGGTCGTCGAAGGCGAAGCCGAGGTGACGCAGGATCTGCTGGCGCAAGGCTTCGACCATGCTTTCTTCACCGGTGGCACGGAAATCGGCAAGCTGATCATGAGCGCCGCGGCCCCGCACCTCACGCCGGTCACGCTCGAATTGGGCGGCAAGAGCCCGGTGATCGTGACCCGGCACGCGGACATCGAGGTGGCCGCCCGCCGGGTGGCGTGGGTGAAGCTGATGAACTCGGGTCAGACGTGCATCGCGCCCGACTACGTCCTGGTCGACCGCAGCGTCCGCGAAGAGTTCGTGAATGCGGTCGTCAAGACGATCGGCGCGTTCCGTGTCGACGAGGCGGGCACTTTGCGCATCGTGAACCGGCGGCAGTTCGACCGGGTGGCCGCGCTGATCGAGCAGGCTGACGGTGTCATCGCCTGCGGCGGCGGGACCGACGCGGAACGGCTCGGAATCGAGCCCACCGTCATCGTCGACCCCTCCCCGGACTCCGACGTGATGGCCGCCGAGATCTTCGGCCCGGTCCTCCCGGTCCTGACCGTCGACTCGCTCGACGAGGCGATCTCCTTCGTCAACGCGCGGCCGAAGCCGCTCGCGACATACCTGTTCAGCAAGGACTTCCGGGATCGCGACCGCGTACTCGACGAAGTCAGCTCGGGTGGCGCCGTGGTCAACCACGTCGCGATGCACTGCCTCGAACCGCACCTGCCCTTCGGTGGTGTGGGCGACAGCGGGATGGGCGCGTACCACGGACGGTGGGGCTTCGAGACGTTCAGCCACCGGAAGGCCGTTCTCGCCAAGCCGTCCCGGCCTGACCCGGCGATGGTCTACCCGCCCTACACCGAGAAGAAGCTGAAGCTCATGCGGCGGGTCTTCTGAGGTCGCCGTGACCACTGTGGAGCGTCCGGTCGTGGACGACCGCCGCGTGCTGCGCGCGGCGGCCGCCGAGCTGCACGACGGCGTCGCGCAGACGCTTTTCGCTTCCAGCATGGAAATCGAGGAGCTCACCGACGTCGCCGGGGTCCCGGCGGACGTCCGCGAACGTATGGCACGCATCGCGTCCAACCTGCACAAGGCGTCGCTCGAGCTGCGCGGTGTTCTGGTGGGGATGTTCGAGCCGGGCAACGCCGAGCGCGGCCGGACCGTCGTGGACCGGATTCGCGCCTGTGTCGACGACCTGCTCCAGCGCAGCGATCTCACGGTCGACATCCGGCTCGAAGGCACGGGTACCGAGCCGGACGACGAGTGCGCGGGCCTCGTCGTCCGCTGTGTCCGCGAAGGGCTGGCCAACGTCGTCAAGCACGCCGATGCCACCGAAGTGCTGGTGATCGTCCGGCGCGGCGGTAGCTGGTGGACGGTGATGGTCGAGGACGACGGCATCGGCGACGCGGCCGTCGTCCGCCACATCATCACGAAGTCCGCAGGCCTCTCGCTCGGCTTGGCGAGCCTGAGTGCCGAAGCCGAACGACTCGGAGGGCGGCTCTGGCTGTCCTCGGCCGGCCGGCTCAGCGGCGTCAGCCTGAGTGTGTCGGTCCCGGTGCAAGCAGGGAAGTGATCGCCTTGGTGGAGACAGCGGACGGAACGACTACGAGATCCGCCGTGCGTGCGGTCCTCATCGACGACCACCAGCTGGTGCTCGAAGGCCTCGGCCGGGTGCTCCAGCGCCAAGGAATGCAAGTCGTCGGCACCTTCCTCGACAGTGCCGAGGCGTGCCGCTTCCTCCGTCAGAGCCCGGTCGACTTCGTGGTCGTCGATCTGCGGCTGGGGGAGATGTCCGGCCTTCAGGCGGTCCGCGAAGTCCGATCACTGCTGCCGCGCTCGCGGATCGCCGTTCTCACGAGCTACGACGACCCGGCCGCCGCGAGCGAGGCCGTGCGGGCCGGCGCGACCGGTTTCCTGCTCAAGACCACCCTCTCCAGTGAGCTGGGCCGTCAGCTCCGCGAAGTCGCCGACGGCAACCTCGTCGTGGACGCGCGTGTCGCTTCCGCGGTGTTCGAGCCGCGTCGGCTGCTCGGTGACTCGGAACTCAAGACGCTGGCGCTGGTCGCCGCCGGGCTCACGAACCGCGAGATCGGTGCCCGGCTGCACCTGAGCCATCACACGATCAAAGACCACCTCACCAAAGCCATGCGCAAGCTCGGCACCAGCACCCGTGCGGAGACGGTCGCCAAGGCGGTTCAGCAAGGGCTGCTCGAGCGGGCATGACCGGC
>NZ_JACJHR010000156.1 GCF_014174495.1 Amycolatopsis echigonensis | reverse complement strand
GTCAGCTGCCGGTCGTGGCGAGCTCTTCCGCCGCGGGAACCGGGGTAGCGGCGGGGCGGGACCGGTTGCCCAGCAGGGCGTAGGCGGCTCCGACGAGGAGCCCGCCGCCGACGAGGTTGCCCAGTCCGACGAACAGCAGGTTGTGGCCGAACGCGCCGATCGTCGCACCGGGTACGCCGTCCATCAGGCCGAGGGAGAAGGTCGTCATGTTGGCGACCACGTGCTCGAACCCGGAGCTGACGAACGCGAGCAGGCACCAGAAGATCAGCGCCAGCTTCGCGCCGTCCGACTTCGTGCGCGCGGCCATCCACACGGCGAGGCAGACCAGGAAGTTGCACAGCACTCCGCGGAAGAACAGCGCGCTCGCGGATTCCGCGGTCTTCGTCTTGATGAGGCTCGCCAGCAGAGCCGCGCCGGGGCCGGGGTGCCCGGCGGTGGCGCCGATGGACAGCACGCCGCCTTCGTGCACGAGCCAGGCGAAGACGATCGAACCGAGCAGGTTGCCGACGAACGACACCACGATCACCGCAGCGGCCGTGCCGACGCCGCGGCGCCGGACGAAAACGCCCTGCACCATGGTCATCATGTTTCCGGTGGACAGTTCCGCGCCGGCGAACACCACGGCCGTCAGCGCGATCCCGAACACCAGGCCCTGCACCGTTTTCGTCCACGGCGAACTCGCCGCGTTGAGTGGTCCGGTCGCGGACAGCAGCAGCACGACCGCGACGCCGATGAACGCCCCGGCGAGCATCGAGCTCACCAGGTAGCGGCCGGGACGGCGCAGTTCCTCGATTTTCCCGTCGGCGACGTCCGCCTGCAGGTCGAGGGCTTCGGATACGGGGATAGGCATGAGGCAGGCCTTCCGGACGAGGGGGCGGTACCCCGGCATTCGACCCCGCGGACTCTGCGCCCCGGTAGCGCGGTGATCAGCATCTGGTGTCCGAGTGCGCACAGTCCGCGGAGCCCGTGGTGAATTGCCCCGTCTGGTGCGCAACCGGACAGAGCGGGCGTTCGTTCAGTCCGACGACGGGCCGTGCGAAATGCGGGCGGCGACGATTCCGCCCGCGATCAGCAGCACCGCGGCTGCGGCCACCCAGACCCACGGTGGCACGTCGCCGCTCCCGTCGTTTTCGCGCGCTGCTGACGCCGCGGCGGTGGACGGCGGCGCGGGCGGAGCGGCTGCGGCCGCGGCCGCGACACCGGTGCCGGGCTTGGTCAGCGTGAAGGAGTAGGAGCCGGACACCGGATGCCCGTCGGCGGACACGATCCGATAGTCCACTGTGTACTTCCCGGCCGGGCCGAGCGGTTTCACCGGCGCGGACAGGGCCGCTCCGGCGACGGTGGCCGCCGCGGCTTCCCAATGCGTCGCGCCGTCCGGGCCGAGCACGGTCAATTCGGTGAATCCGCTGTCCAGGGGTTCGTTGAAGGTGAGCACGATTTTCGCAGGCCCGGCGTCGATCGAGGAATCCTTTGCCGGAACGCTCGATTCCAGAAAGCTGTGCGCCTCGGCCGAGGTCTGCGGGAAAAACATCGCGGCAAGGCCGAAAAGAATTGCGGCGAGAAGGCGTGCGCCGCGTTCTCCTCGGCGTCGTCGGTCGCGGCGGGAGGCAGAAGGGTTGGAGAGCAATTGCATGAATCCTGCTTCCGGAAGGAAATGAGGGTCAGGCCGGGATGGTCTCGGCAACTCGTGGTCGGCAGTGCGTCGAACGCGCAACGGCTGCGTTAAATAGTTCTCACCGCCGGGACCGAGTGAGAGTTCACCGGGTGCACGCAGTTGTTCGGAAATCAATTTTACGCTCCCGTCACGACCGCGTCGGCTATCGAAACGCGCAGTCTGATGTGGTGCTCACTCGTCGTGATCCATCCGCACGGACCGCGGGCCGCGAGAGCGAAACCGCGCATCGGGAGGAAATGATTGTGGTGGCTTCAGCCGGGCGTGGACTGCGCCGGGACCACGTGGTCGCGGCCTGTCTGGCGGGCGCGGTCGTGATCGTGGTCGGGTACGCCTCGGGAATCGGGTTGAAAACGACGGCGGCGAGCGGACCGGCGCCGTCCGGGCAGGCTCCGGCGCAGGCCGCGCCCGCGCCGCAGCAGGCCCTGCCGAACGGGGACCTGCCTCCGGCGGGCGCGGTGCAGCCGATGCCGCCCGTGCCGGACGGCGGCCCCCCGCCTGCCGACGCGCTCCCGCCCGCGGCGCCGATGCCGGACATGCCGACGGGAGCGATGCCTCCGGGAGAAACGCCGCCGGGGGAAATGCCGATGCCGACCGGCGAAACCCCGCAGCCGTCGGGCAATCCGGCTCCTCCGGGGCCGACGGACACCCCGCCGTCCAGCCCTCCGGCGACCGGGGCTCCGGCCTGCCAGCCCGGCGCGGTCCAGCCGGTCCTGGACACGGTGAGCGGATTGCCGCTCGTCGGCGGGCTCGCGTCCGGGACCGGGCTGACCGGCCCGGGCGGGATTCTCGCCACCCTCCTCGGTTCCTGCCCGGCTCCGGCGACCCCGGCGCCGTCGCCCGCGGCGACCCCCGCGGCCCCGGCTCCGGCGAGCGGGGGCTGAACCGGTGGATCTCGGCTCCGCGAAATTCTGGTACGTCGCCGCGCGCTGCGCGGACTACGCCGGGCTCGCCTTGTTCGTCGGCGGCATGCTCTTCCTCGCGCTGCTGTGGCCGTCCGGTGCGGACAACCGCCGGGCGCGCGGCGTGCTCGTCACCGGCTGGGTTCTCGGCTTCGCCGGGACGGTGGCGGGGCTCGGGCTGCAAGGCGTGTGGGTGGCGCAGCGGTCCCCGGGGGATCTGTTCGACCCGGACCTGCTCGGCCAGGTGCTCGACAGCCAGTTCGGCCGGATCTGGTTCGCCAAGGCGCTCGTGTGGGTGCTCGGCGGAGTGGTCCTCGCCGACGTGCTGCAGCGCGGCCGGCGGGCCGCGGTGTCGGCGGGATGGCGGGTCGGCGCGGGAGTGGTCGCCGCCGGGCTGCTGCGCACGACCGGCTTGACCGGGCATTCCGCGGAGAGCGCGCGTCCGCTGCTGAGCCAGCTGGCGGATTTCGGGCACCTGGCGGGCGTGTGCGCGTGGGTCGGCGGACTCGCGATGCTGCTGTTCGGGGTGCTGTCCCGGCGCGATCCGGGCGAACTCGCCGCCGTCGTCCCCCGCTATTCGAAACTCGCCCTGGTCTCGGTCCTGGTCGTGATCGGCGCGGGCGTCCTGCTCGCGGCCGGGACGCTGGGCGACCCGGGACGGCTGTTCACCTCCGGCTACGGCCGGATCCTGCTGACGAAACTCGCGGCGCTCGCGGTGGTCCTGCTCTTCGCCCAAGCGAGCAAGAGCTGGGTCGCGCGGCGGCTCGACTTCGCGGTGGTGCTGCGCGGCGACGCCGCCGCGGTCCGTCCCTTCGTCTATTCCGTCGCCGCGGAAGCCACGCTCGTCGTCGTGGTGCTGTTCGCGGCGAGCCTCCTCGTCACCGCCAGTCCCGGCCGGTGAACGTCCCACCCCCGAAAGGAATCTCCTTGATGCACAACCCGGAACCCACCTCCGCCGCCGAACCGCGGCCGGACGCCCCGCCCGCGGCGGGCCGCCGGCGCCGATGGCCGATCGCGGTCGCCGTCGTCGCGATGGCGCTGGCCCTGGTCAGCCTCACCACGTTGCGCACGGGGCAGCAGACGGCTCCGGTCGCCGCGCCGGGCACGGCCCAGGTCGACCTCGCGGCGCTGGCGAAGCAGAGCCCGCTCGCCGTCCCGCTTTACCAGGGACTCTCGCAGCAGCAGGGCGGTGCGGCGGCCCCCGCCGCGGCCGGCTCGGCCGCCTCGGCCAAATCGGTCGAGATGAAGGGCTACAAGTTCAATCCGGCCAGCCTGACGATCGCCGCGGGCGACACGGTGACGTGGACCAACCACGACACCGCGCCGCACAACGTCGTCGTCACCGACGGGCCGGAGAAATTCTCGTCGCCGACTCTGCAGACCGGTGGCACCTTCTCCCACACCTTCACCAAGGCGGGCACCTACTCCTACTACTGCTCGATCCACCCCGACATGAAGGCGACCGTGACGGTGCAAGGCGCGACGCCGCCGGCACCGCCGTCTTCGCCGACCGCACCGCCGTCGTCGTCCTCGACGCCGACCGCGCCGTCGAGCCCGACTCACCCGATGCCGATGCCCACGGACACCCCGCCGGGCAACTGCGTGCCGAAGGACGTGCTGCAGCCGATCCTGGACCACATCAAGGCCGCGCACCTCGAGGAGTCGCCGGGCCAGCAGGCGACCGATCTGCTGAACCTGGACCAGTACATCAAGACGCACACCGTGTGGCTGGAAAGCGTGCTCAAGCCCGCGTTCGACGGTTCGGCCGACAAGGTCGTCACCGACACGCTCGCGCCGATCATCGCGCACATCAAGGCCGCGCACCTCGAGGAGTCCCCGGGCCAGCAGGTCACTGACCTGCTGAACCTGGACCAGTACATCAAGACGCACACCGTCTGGCTGGAGAACGTCCTGACGCCGCTGCTGAACCAGGCGTCCTGCTGAGGCGTGCCCACCCGGTCCGGGGCGGGCCGCCGCGCCCGCCCCGGACCACCTCGACCCCCGGAGGACTTGTGCCCACCGACACCCGGTTCCTGCCCGCGGCGGGAAGCCTCGACGCGGACCCCGGCGTCCACCTGATCCGGCCCGACCGTTGCGTGCTGGAGGTGACGCTGCGCCCGTTCGGGATTCCCGTGCTGCGCGGACGGCTGACCGTGCGCCGCGCCACGTTCACCCGCGGCCCGGACGGCGGCGTCGTCACCGCCGAAATCGACGGCTCCTCGTTCCGCACCGGAGTTCCGTTCGTGTCCGCAATGGTCACCCGGGAGCTGGGCGAGCTGGGCTTCACCGCCGACGAGATCGTCGAACGCCCGCCAGTCGAATTCGCCGGACGGCTGGACTTCGGCGACTCCACGCGCGATCTCGTCCTCGGCGGCGAACTCCGCGAAGCGGGGGAGGGACGCGTCATCCTGTGGCTGAAAGGAACGTTGCCGCCGCGCCGGCGTCCTCTTCGGACAGTCGGCCGGATCACGCGACTGCTCGCCCGCCGACCGGTCCACGTCGAGTTCGCCGGGGAGTTCGTGCAGTGAAACGCTTCTTCGCTCTCCTGGCCGTCGCTGTCCTCTGCGTGCTCGCCGCGCCCGTGACGGCACCAGCCGCCGCGGCTACTCAGACGGTGATGATGCAGGACTACGCCTACTCGCCCGCGTCGCTGACCGTGCACGTCGGCGACACCGTCACCTGGGTCCAGCACGACACCGCGCCGCACGACGTGGTCACCACGAGCGCGCCCGTCGCGTTCCGCAGCCCGCAGCTGTCGCAGGGGCAAAGCTGGAGCTACACCTTCAGCACTCCCGGCACCTATTCCTACTACTGCTCCGTGCACCCGGACATGCGCGCCCAGGTCATCGTCCAGCCCGCCCCCGCCGCGCAGCCGCCGCCTCCGCCGACCCGGGCGTCCGCGGTCGCGCCTGCTTCCCGCCCCGCGTCCGCGCCGAGCCGTACCGCGGTGGCCGCGCCGCCGGTAGCCGCCGCGCCGCCGTCATCGTCCACAGTGGCCAGTTCGGTCGCACCGAGCCAGCCGGTTGCGGCTCCGGCCTCGTCAGCGCCGGTCGCGCAGGCGGCAGCGACCACCAGTATCGACCCGAAACTGCTCGTCGCCGGCCTGGTCACGGCGGTCGCCATCGGCTGCCTGCTGCTGTTGACGTCCCGAAAAGCGTGACCGGTACCCGCGGAGGTGCCGCCCCGGCAGGGACGGCACCTCGGTGTGCGGGCAAGGGGAATCAGCCGAAAACGAACCAGAAGAACGTTGTCGCGGCGTGCGACCAGGTGTTCTATGGTTCGAGCTTCGACTTGCGCCGGGATATCGAGGTCTGGTCGGATTCTGCCCGAGACAGCCGAGCCGACGGCGGGTAGGACGATCCGAGGAGACGAGCGAATGCATGGGAAATCGGTGACTCGCTGGGCTGCGGCGGTCGGCGTGACGGTGGTGACTGCCGTCCTGGGGTGCCAACCGGCCGGTGCCGCGGCGTATCCGACATCGATTGCCGCGCTGGGCGACTCCATGACGAGGGCGTTCAATACCTGCGCGATGCCGTGGACGGACTGCGTCCGCAATTCCTGGGCCACAGGCACCGCAGTCGACAGTTACTCTGAGCGGTTGCGGAAGCTCGAACCGGACGTCGCGACCCACAATCTCGCGGTGAGCGGCGCCCGGATGAGCGACCTGCCCAGGCAGGCGAAAGCCGCCGTGTCGAACCATGTCGGCCTGGTCACCGTGCTGATGGGCAACAACGACGCCTGCAGCGGTGGCACCGCCGCGGAGACGTTCGCGAGCCAGTTCAAGGAGGCGATGACGACCCTGCGGCAGGGGCTGCCCAATGCCCAGGTCAAGGTCGTGTCCATCCCGGACATCTACCAGCTCTGGGTCCTCCTGCACACCGACAAGTCCGCCGTCGCCAAATGGGGAACCTTCCACGAATGCGACGCGCTGCTGACGAATCCGACCTCGACCGACCCGGCCGATCAGCAGCGGCGCGACGCCTTCCGGCAGCGGATCATCGCTTACAACGCCCAGCTCGCCGCGGTCTGCGCCGAGTTCTCGCAGTGCGAATACGACGGAGGCGCCGGTTTCGCCGCCCGGTTCGACGCGAGCGACCTGTCCACTGTGGATTACTTCCACCCGAGCGTGAAAGGCCAGGGTTTGATCGCTGACGTGGTCTGGAAAGCGCTGGGCTACTGACGGCCGGTAGCGGTGTCGCCGGAGCGCGACACCGCTTCCTTAGCCGACGCGGCCCGGCCGCCCCGAGCACCGCAGGGGGACCAGGTTCGTCAGCCGAGTTCCTGGGCGAGCCCGACGACGATGTTCTCCGGCCCTCGCACGTAGCACAGCAGGTAGATGTCCTCGTACCGCACCACCTCGTCGACCAGTTCGGCTCCGTGGGCGCGCAGGCGGGCGAGGGTGTCCTCGAGGTCGTCGACGGCGAACATCATCCGGCGGATGCCGAGCGTGTTCGCCGGGGCGTTCCACGGCTCCGGCGCGCGGGCCTTCGGCTGGTGGAATTTCGCCAGTTCGACCCGTCCCGGACCGTCGGGGACGCGGAGCATGGCGACGTCCTGCCGGACGTCCCTCAGTCCGACGACCCGTTCCGCGCCGCTCCAGTCGAGCGGGCCTTTTCCTTCCAGCTCCAGCCCGAGTTCGACGAAGAACGCGATGACCGCGTCGAGATCCTCGACGACGATGAGGACGTTGTCCATCCGCTTGACCGTCATGCGCCTCACCGTAGCGGCGCGAGCGTCCCTCCGGAAAAACCTTAGTGGTGCTATTCTTAGCCCAAAGCTAATCAGGGGGTGCCGGATGCCGAAGCGGACCGAGCCGGACGAGGTCGACGAGATGCTCGCGCAGTGGCGCGCGGAGGTGCCGGAGGTCGACACGTCGCCGCTCGCGGTGTTCGGGCGGTTGCATCGTTCGTTCGACCGGTATCAGCGGCAGTTGACGCGCGTGTTCGCCCGGCACGGGATCACGGTGGCGGACTTCGGGATCCTCGCCGCGCTCCGGCGGGGCGGCGCGCCTTACCGCCGCACGGCGGGGGACCTCGCCGACACGAACCTGCTCACCACCGGCGGCATCACCCAGCGGGTCGACAAGCTGGTGCAAGCCGGGCTCGTCCGCCGCGAACGCGACGCCGACGACCGGCGGGTCGTGTTCATCGGCCTCACCGAGGAGGGGCTCGCGGCTACGGACAAAGTCGTGCACGAGCACTTTCCCAACGAAAACCGCATGCTGGCCGGGTTGACCGCGGCGGAACGGACGCAGCTGGCGAAATTGCTGGCGCGGCTGGAGCAGTCTTTGGACCAGGCCGAGTTCGGCGACTGAACGGGCGCGCGGCAAGGCTGGGCTGGGTTGGCGCCGGTTCTTGCCGGCGCCAACACCCGCGACGGATCAGCCCCGCGCCCACGGGATCGGTTCGTCCGCCAGGCTCAGGTACAGGCTCTTCTGCCGCTGGTAACTGCGGATCGCGGTGCGGCCCTTGTCCGTGCCGAGGCCGCTTTCCTTGGTGCCGCTGAACGGCGTCGAGATGCTGAACTGCTTGTACGTGTTGATCCACACCGTCCCGGCCTCGACGCGGCGCGCCAGGCGGAGCGCGCGGCGGTAGTCGGCGGTCCAGATCCCGCACGCCAGGCCGTAGACGGTCGAGTTGGCTTGGGCGACCAGGTCTTCCTCGTCGTCGTACGGCAGCAGGACGCCGACCGGGCCGAAGATCTCCTCCTGGCACGTCTTCGCGTCCGGCGCGAGGCCGTCCAAGAGAGTAGGCAGGTAGTACGCGCCGCGCGCCAAGCGTTCGTCGTCCGGGATTTGGCCGCCGCAAAGGACAGCCGCGCCTTCCTCTCGGGCTCGGTCGACCATCGCGGCCACCTTGTCGCGGTGGGCGAAGGTCGCCAGGGGGCCAACCTGCGTGGCGGAGTCGGTGCCGGGGCCCAGCCGCAGGGCCGACGCGGCGGAGACCAGACGGGCGCTCCATGCGTCGTACTGCTCGCGCGGCAGGAAGATCCGCGATCCGGCGATGCAGCTTTGGCCGGTCGACGAGAAGATTCCATACAGGATTCCGGCGACAGTCTCCTCGACGTCGGCATCCTCGCAGACGATCGTCGGGGATTTGCCGCCCAGTTCCATGGTGACCGGGATGATCCGGTCGGCGGCGATCCTGCCCAGGACGCGTCCGGTGGTGGTGCCGCCGGTGAAGGCGAGTTTGCCGACCAGCGGGTGGCGGGAGATCGCGTCGCCGACGACCGAGCCCGGACCGGGCAGGACGGACAGCAGCGCGGGCGGGACGCCGGCGTCGTGCGCGAGGCGGGCCAGTGCCAGCGAAACCAGGGGAGTGGCTTCCGCGGGTTTGAGCAGGACGGCGTTCCCGGCGGCCAGCGCGGGGGCGATTTTCTGGGCGTCGCTGGCGATCGGCGAGTTCCACGGCGTGATCGCGCCGACGACGCCGATCGGTTCGTGCACGCTCATCGTCAGGTGCGCGCCGCGGCTCGGCGGGAGTTCGCCTTCGAGGGTTTCGAGGGCAGCCGCGTAGTACCGGAAGGTGCCGGCCGCGCTCGCGACCAGCGCGCGGGTTTCGCCGAGCGCCTTGCCTGTGTTGCGGGTTTGCAGCAGGGCCAGTTGCTCGGCGTGGTCCTCGATCGCGTCGGCGACGCGAGTGAGCAGCCGGGCGCGCTGATGCGGCAGCAGGTCTCGCCACGCCGGATCCGCCGCGGCCGCGGCACCGGCCCGGGCGGCCGCGTCGACCTGGGCGGAGTCGGCGGCGTGGATCGAGGCGACCGTCGAGCCGTCGGCGGGATCCACGCACGCGGACGCGGGACCGCCGCCGCGCTGCCAGTCGCCCCCGACCGGGATTTCGTCGGGCGGGACGGGGAAGGGCTGCATGGCGAC
>NZ_JACJHR010000155.1 GCF_014174495.1 Amycolatopsis echigonensis | reverse complement strand
GCTCGCGGTCCGGGCCGGTTGTTCGACGACACCGGCGATTTCGAGCCCGGGGATGTCGTCCGGCCAGCCCGGCGGGGCGGGGTACGTCCCTCGGGCCTGCTGCAGGTCCGCCGCGTTCAATCCGGCCGCGCGGATCCGGACCACGACCTGGTCGCCGTCCGCGGCCGGGTCGGGCGCCTCGCCGAGTTCGAACCCGCCGTCCCTGATTTTCACCGCGCGCATCTGCGTTCCCCCGCTGCCTCGAGCTTCTCGGCCGTGCCCGGACGACGGTAGCAACCTGGGCCGGGCGGAACGCCGGATCCCGTCACGACTGCCGGTCCATCGACCCCCAGTCCGCCGGGGCTTCCCGCTCGACCAGCCGCCGCGCTTCGTGCATCACCGCGTCCTCGATCCACGCCAGCGGTTCGGCGTCCACGACCAACGGTTCGTTGTCCGGACCCCGGGCGATTTCCCTGCCCCGCAACAGCCACGGACGCACGCCGGGGCCGCCGCGTTCGCGCAGGTGCTGGTAGTCGTGCAGGCGCCGGGCCAGCCATAGCCGCAGCGACCGTCCGCGCCACCACGGCTGCCGGGCCAGGGAGTTCGCCGACAGCCCGGGCAGCGGCATCCCGGTGAGCCCGTCGCGGCTTTCCTCGCCGGAGCACAGATCCGCGTCCGGGCCGCGCGACCACCGCACGTACAGGTCTTCCTCGCCGGCCCGGCGGAACGCCGAGACCAGTTCTTCGAGGTCGCGCACGACGGGCAGCCGGTTGTCCCATTCCGTCATGGGCCGGGGATTACCCGCGTCCGCCGGAGGCAATCCCGGCTCAGCGTGCGACGACCCGCACACTGCGCAGCAGCGGATCCACCGGGTCGGGCATGAACATTCCCGCGGCCACGCCGCTCCGCAGGTAGTCGAGCACCGGGCGGGTCAGCACTTCGCCGGGCAGCACGGCCGGGACGCCCGGCGGGTACGGGCTCACCGTTTCGGCGGCGATCCGTCCCGCCGCCTCCTCGACCGGGACCTGTTCGGCCCGACCGAAAAACGCGTCGCGCGGCAGCTGCGCCTGGTCGGGTTCCAGGTCTTCGGGCGCGGGGAGGTCGACCGGTTTGGCGCGGGGAAGCTCGCCGGCGTGGTCGGACAGCGCTTGCAGCGCCTCGACCAGCCGGGCGGCGGTGTCCTCGTCGTCGCCGACGGTCAGCTGGGCGGCGATCCGGCGATGGTCGGAGAGCCCGGCGTCGACTCGCTGGTGTTCCCGCAGCCAGTGGTTCGCGTCGTAGCCGGAGCACCCGAGTTCGGACACGTCGATCAGCAGCTTCAGCGGATCCCGGGCGTCCGCGCGGCCGGGGCCGAGGAGTTCGGCGTCTCCCAGCACGGTGATCCCGGCGATTCCGGCCAGCCGCTTCCGGGTGTCCTCGGCCAGCTGCAGCACGGTGTCCACCAGACCTTCTCCGTGCTCGACCATCTGCCTGCGCCAACCGTCGAGCCCGGCGTAGATCAGCGACGACGGGCTGGTCGTGTCGAGCAGATCGGCGCGCATGGCGAGCACGTCCGCGTCGACCAGGTCGCCGCGCAGGTGGTAGACCGAGCCCTGTTCGAGGCCCGCGCCCATCTTGTGCACGCTCGTCACGCACAGGTCGGCGCCCGCGTCCATCGCCCACGCCGGCAGGTCCGGGTGGAACGGGAAATGCGCGCCCCAGGCCTCGTCGACGATCAGCGGCACCCCGCGCTCGTGGCAGATCCGCGCGACGCCGCGGATGTCCGCGCAGCAGCCGTAGTCGGTCGGCGTGATCAGCAGCATTCCCTTCGCCGCCGGGTGTTCCGCGAAGGCCGCCTCGGTTTCCTCCGGGCCGGGCGGATGGGCGAAGTGCCGGTCGCGGTCCCAGCGCGGGGACACCCAGACCGGCCGGATGCCGCTCAGGATGAGCCCGGCCACCACGGATTTGTGCGCGTTGCGGGAAATGAGCAGCTCTTCGCCGGGGCCCGCGACCGACAGCATCGCGGATTTGACCGACAGCGAACTGCCGCAGGTCGAGAAGAACGCGCGATCCGCGCGCACCGCGTCCGCCATGAGGTCTTCGGCCTTGGCCAGCACGCCGCGGTTGAGCGCCCGGTCGTCCAGGCCGTTCATCAGGATGATGTCCGAGGCGAACACGTCGCGGCCGACGATCTCCGCCAGCCTCGGGTCTACGCCGCGGCCCTGTTTGTGTCCGGGCGGGAGGAACGACACGTGTCCGGACGCGCGGAACCGCCGGATCGCTTCGAGCACAGGTGCGCGGGAATGATCGGCCACGCGAGCCGCATACCCAGCGGGGCAGATCTCAAACCCCGGCCCGTTTCAGGGGGCTCGAAAGGGGTAGTCCGAGGTGGTCTTCACCCGGAGACGGAGGAATCATGACTCAGATGACCGAAGAACCGAAGCCGGTCGGCAGTTCCCTCGCGACGCCGCGTCGCACGTGGATCGGCGACCACGACCCGACGGACCAGAACTGGCAGGAGGTCGGCGACGAGATCCAGCTGGCCGCCCAGCGGGCCGGAAGGACGTGGCAGCAGCCGGAAACCGACTGAAGCGAACCCCGGAAGCAGACGACGGCGGAAAGGTCCCGGGCGGGCAGGGTTGCCTGAACGTCCACCGGCTTTCGCCGTCGTCGCCTTGTGCGGGCTCCCGTCCTCCGTCGCCGCTTCGCCCTCGGCAGTCGAGTCGTCGCGGCTCAGCCTGCTGCGGGCCGATGCCCGGACGTGGTTGCCCGCCGACTGGCCGAAATCGACGGACTCTTCGGTCTGCGGTTCCGGCGGCACGGATGGGCCCGGGTGCAAAGCCGCTCCGGGGCTCCAGTCCTTTGTGGACGCAGCGCGGATCTGCCCGGCCACCGCGCTCGGAGGCGTTCGCGGGTCCCGCGTCGAGTGCGGAACCGGGACAATCGCCGCCAGGCGCCCGCGCCCGGCGAACCGACTCGACTGTCCCGGAACCGCGATCAGGCTTGGGCGCTCTGCAGTTTCAGCGGATTCTTCGGCGCGTCCGGCCGCGCGTCGATCATCCGCTGCCCCAGTTCCCGCAACTGCTTGCGGCCCATCGCCGAGCGGACCTCCGGGAACCACTCGTCCTCTTCCTCCTCGACGTGGTGGCGGACATTTTCCGTCAGCACCGTCACCTTCGCGGCGAAAGTTTCGTCCTCCGGATTCAAGTCGACCAGTTCCGAGAGCATCCACACGACGAGGTGATGTTCTTCGACGCTCTCCAGGACGTGGTCCTTGGTCTCCGGCACGGCTTCCTTCGCCGCCGGGTAGAAGATCTCTTCTTCGAGGTAGGCGTGGACGGTCAGCTCTTCGATGATCGAGTCGACGATGCGACGCTTTTTCCGGTGGGCCTTGTCCCCCGCCTTTTCGAACTCCTTGAACAACTTCTCCACCGTCTTGTGGTCGTTCTTGAGCAATACGATCGCGTCGGTCGACATCGGCGTCCTCACAGTGCGGTCCGGGCACGGGCGGCGCGGGACAGGCCGCCCGGCGTTTCCTGGCCGGCGGACTACCCTTTTCCCAGCCGGGAAAACGTCGTTTGCGCGCGGAGCGGTCCGGGTACTCCGATGCCCCCGGACCACAGGAGAAGACCGGTGAACGATCAGACCGGCGACGAGCTGACCTTCGGCATCGAGGAGGAGTTCTTCGTCGTCGACCGGGACGGACACCTGGCCCGGGCGGACGAAGTCGTCGACAACGCCGCGGAAACGGGCAGCGACGACGGAGAGCTGCAGCACGAACTCACCCGGTCGCAGGCGGAGATCGCCACCGACGTCTGCCGGACCCGCGACGAGGCGCTGCGGCGGCTGCGCGAACTGCGCGAGGACTTGGCCGGGGCCGCGCGGCGACGCGACTGCCGCCTGTTGCCCGCGGGCTCGCCGCCGCTGCCGGAGGAGGGCTTGCCCGGGGTCACCCCGAGTCCGCGCTACGAGCGGATCGGCGAGCATTTCGGCGCGACCGCGCGGACGTCGCTGACCTGCGGCTGTCACGTGCACGTCGCGATCCCGGACAAGGAGACCGGCGTCCAGGTGCTCGGGCGGGTCCGGCCGTGGCTGCCGCCGCTGCTGACCGTGACCGCGAATTCCGCCGTCGCCGACGGTTACGACACCGGTTACCGCAGCTGGCGCTACCAGCAATGGAGCCGGTGGCCCTCGGCCGGGCCGCCGCCGCGGTTCGCGTCGTTCGACGAGTACGAAAGCGTCGTCGACGCGTGGCTGCGCTCGGGCGCGATCCTCGACCGCGGGATGGTCTACTGGGACGTCCGGCTCTCCGAGAAACAGCCGACCATCGAGTTCCGCATCGGCGACGTAGCCGCGACGCCGGAGGAAGCGGTCTTGCTCGGCGTGCTGGCGCGTGGGCTGGTCGCCACCGCGCTGGCGGACGAGGACCCGCCGCCGGACCTGCCGAACGAGGTGCTGCGCGCCCAGCTTTGGCGCGCGTCGCGGGACGGCATCAGCGGCTGTTGCCCGCACCCGCGCAGCGGCGACCTGGCTCCGGCGAAGGCGGTGCTCGCGGATCTGATCGAGCTGACCGAGCCCGCGCTGGAATCGGCCGGGGACCTGGAATTCGCCCAGGAAGCCACGGCGCGGCTGTGCGCGGAGGGCAGCGGCGCGGACCGGCAACGGCGGAGGTTCGCCGAGCGGGGACGGGGCGAGGACGTCGTGGACCTGCTCGCGGGAACCCCTTGACCGCAGGCGGTTCAGGCAGGGCCTTGGCGGGCACCCCACCACCTGCCCCGCGTTAGCGCCGGTGCGCCCACGCCGCCGCGAGACAATAAACGCCGAACGCCGCCAAACCACACGCCACCACCGCCAACAACACCGCACCGAACGGCTGGGCAGCGAGAGTCTTGAGGCTGGCATCCAACCCGCCCGCCCGGCTCGCGTCGGCGCGGAACCCGGCGTAGCCCAGCAGAAACGCGGTCAGCGCGAAGACAACGGCCTTGGCCAGGTACCCGGTCGAGCCCAGGCGGCCGACCCAACGGCGGGTTTTGCCGGGCAATCCGCCGAGATCGAGGTCTTCGAGGAAGGTCTGCTTCACGCCCTTGACCCCAGCGGCGATGGCGACACCAAGCACCACCGCGGCGACGACCACGACGAGTGCTCGGCCCGCGGGCAATTGCAGCAGCTTCGCGGTGAACTCCTGCTGAGTCTGATCGCTCGAACCGCCCCCGCCGTCGCCCGCGGCGAGACGGAAGGCGGTGCCGCCTATGGCGAGCACGACGATCCCCCGCGCAGCGGCACCGAGCCGTTTGCGCGTCCGCTGCCCGCCGCTGGTCCAGGTGTATCCGGTCGCGGCCATCAGGAACTGCCACAGTCCGAACGCGACCAGACCGGCCGCGAGCACCCACAGCAGAACCTGCCCGAACGCCGTCGACCCGACCTCCTGCAGGGCGCCCTTCTGGTCAGGCTGTCCGCCGGCGCCGACCGCGACCCGCGCGGCGAGGTAGGCCAGGATGAGGTGGACGAGCGCGTAACAGACCATCCCCGCCCGGCCGAGAAGCTGGGCGGTGTCGGTCTTTTCGCCTCGGGCGACCTTGTCAGCGATCCGGTGCATGAGGCACGGATACCCGCCGTGGCACCCGTTCCACTGGTCCAGGTGGCGCAATCCGCCGCCCCGGTGAGCCCGGACTCACGGAGGGTGAGTCATCGGCTGCCTCGGCCCCTCCCCGCCCGTGCTGTGCGCGACCGAACGGGCATACCACGGCCAAACTCAACGGCGGCGCTGCGGTATCCGGCACCGCGCATCGACGGCGGGCCTGACCGTACGCGCCGGAAAACTTGCAGACGGCGGCTCGAGCAGGCGAGCAGCCACTGGTCCTTTGTGGACGGCCGAGTCGCGGAAGCGGGCGTTTCCTGGCGCAAGACTGCCTACGACATGCCGGAACCCCGGGCGCGATCGGCCCGGGGCTCCCGCGACTCGTCGTCACTTGGCCTTGTTCTTCGCTTCTTTCGCTTTCCCCTTCAGCGAGCCGACGGCGTTCTGCGTGGGCGAGTACGTCCCGTACAGCGCCGGGTCCGGCTTCGGAGCGGTGCCGGGACCGCCGAGCGGTTTCGGATCGGTGAGGTATTCGATGCCTTCCCCGCCGAAGCTCCAGCCCGCCTTGGCCCCGTCCGGGCCGTCCGACAGGTGCCAGACCGTGTTGTTGTGCTCCTGGTTTTCCTCGTCGAACAACGCGGTCGGCGCGATGTCGCTTTCCAGGCCGTCGGCCTTGAGCTCCTCGATCGCGGCCAGCCACTGCTTCTGGTGCACGGTGTCGCGCGCGAGGTTGAACTGCAGCATCGCCTTCACGCCGGGATCGTCGGTCATCTGGTACAGCCGCGCGGTCTGCAGCCTGCCCTGTGCCTCGGCCGCCGCGTTCGCGCGGAAGTCGGCGAGGAGATTGCCGGAGGCGACGATGTACTTGCCGTTCCACGGCGTGCCGTTCGAGTCGGCGGGCAGCGCGCCGCCGCCGGCCACGATCGCCTGCTGCGGATCCATCCCGCCGAGCACCGCCGCCATCACCGGGTCCTTCACCGCTTCCGCGGTCGCGGTGGCCGGCGCGCCCTCCAGCAGCCGCGCGACCATCGTGGCGAGCATTTCGACGTGCCCGATCTCCTCGGTCGCGGTGTCCATGATCAGGTCCTTGTACTTGCCCTCGATGCGGCAGTTCCAGCCCTGGAACAGGTACTGCATGGTCACCGTCATCTCGCCGAACGCGCCGCCGATCAGCTCCTGGAGCTTGTGCGCGTACACCGGGTCGGGCTTCTCGGGCTTCGCCTCGAACTGCAGCAGCTTGGTGTGTCGGAACATCAGCGTCCTCTCCCGGGGATCCGAGCCGGGCGCGTGCCCGGCAAGTCCGGCAGGAGTGCCCGCGATCAGCTGTCCTACACGCGGCGATCCGGTTCCTTTTCAGGGATTCCGGCGGGGCAACGGCTCGGTGGCGGGACCTTCGAGAACGGCGCCGTCGACATCGAACCGCGAACCGTGGCACGGGCAGTCCCAGCTGCGTTCGGCGGCGTTGAACCGCACGAAGCAGCCGAGATGCGTGCAGCGCATGGACACCGCGTGCAATGTGCCTTCGCGGTCTCGGTAAACGCCCTTGCGGCCGCGCCCGTCCGGCAGCACCTTCGCCTGGTCCACCGCGATGTCCTCGGTGCTCTTCGCGTCGACCTGGGCGAGACGGTCGCCGACGAAGTCCTTCGCCACCTTCGCGTTCTGCTGCACCAGCTTCGACGCCGACCGCAGCGAGATCCGTTGCGGGGAAAAGAGATTCCGATGCGGGTTGGCCGAACCGGTGATCCCGTCGGCGACCACGGCCGCCGCGACGGTGCCCATCGCCAGCCCCCATTTGCCGAAGCCCGTCTCGACCCACAGTTTCCGGGCGCCGGGGAAGTACGGCCCGGCGATCGGAATGCTGTCGTAGGCCTTCGGGTCCTGGGCGGACCACCGGTGCGTGACCTCGTCGAGGTCGAAGTGGCGTGCCGCGAACTCGCCCAGTTCGGTGTACCGCGCGAAGTCGACCGGGTCGCCCGCCGGATGGCCTTGGCCGCCGAGGATCAGCCGATCCTCGTAGGAGGCGAAAGACCACAGTGGACTCCCGGCGCTGATCGCCAGCTCCTGCGGCGGCTTGCCGGACTTCAGGGTCGCGGCCACGCAATACGACCGCTGTACCTCCAGCCGGGGGAAGAACAGCCCGCGGTCCAGCATCGGGTAATGCGTGGCGACGACGACGTTCTCGGCGTCGAGCGCGCCGCCGTCGGTCGTGATGCGATACGGCGGCGCCGCACTGACCTGCCGCACCCGGCTCTCCTCGAATACGCGGCCTCCCTCGGCCTCGACGGCGTCTGCGAGCCCGCGCACGTAGTCGGCCGGATGGAGCGCGAGCTGTTCAGGCAGCCGCACCGCGCCGTGCACCGGGACCGGCACGTCGAGCGTGGTCGTCCATTCGACCGGCAGACCGGCCTGCTTCGCGGCTTCGTACTCGGCTCGGACGGTGTCCACCTCGTCGGCATCCATCGCGAACGTCGCGGCTGGCAGCCTCCGGAGCCCGCAGCTGATCGGCTCGGTCAGCTCAGCCACCAGTTCGACGCCGGCCAGCGCCGCATCCGCATAGGCCGTCGCGGTGGCGGCGCCGTGCTCACGGAGGAGTGTCGAGTACACAGTGGACTGCAGGGCGGTGACCTTGGCGGTGTTGTTGCCGCTCGCCCCTTCCGCGACGCGCCCCGATTCGAGGACGGCCACGTTCACGCCACGGCGGGCGAGCAACAACGCGGTGGTCATCCCGGCGATGCCGCCGCCGATGACGGCGACTTCGGCGCGTCCCCGCCCGCTCAGCGAGGAGCGGCTGGTCGCCGAGGCGGTCGCGAGCCACAGGGACTGGTCTGCGGTGGTGGTCATCAGAGGCTCCTCGTCGGCGGCACGCTCGTTCCTCCGGCCAGGCCGGGCCGCGGGGTGCGCCGCGCAACGGCAGAAGTCATGCCCGAGCCCTCCCTGGTTCGCCCGCGCCGGGACCGGCACGGAGTTACCCGGATAACCGGCGAGGCACCGGGCAAAACCTGAGCAGGCGCGAACCGATGTCCGGCGCGCAACCGGTGTCCGGATTCCGGTTTGAACCGGGCCGGCGCGGGCAACCGCGAGCATGCGGTTACGGCGGAGCGAGCTGTCCTCGCCAGGCGGCAGCGCCGGGGCCGCGGTTTCCGGTACCTCGCGCCGGACGGCTCCCCGGTGACCGATCCGGAGGTCCTCGAGCGCATCCACGACCTGGTCATCCCGCCCGCGTGGCGGCGGGTGTGGATCTGCCCGCACCCCACCGGGCACATCCAGGCCGTCGGGACCGATGACGCGGGCCGCCGCCAGTACCTGTACCACCCCGAATGGCGCCGGGCGCGCGACGAGGAGAAACACGATCGGGTGCTCGCGCTGGCCGGCGAGCTGCCGAGCGTCCGGGCCGCCATCCGGCAGGACCTGTGCCGACGGGGCCTCGATCGGCTGCGGGTCTCGGCAGCCGTGCTCCGGATGATCGACCGGGGCGTGTTCCGCAGCGGCGGCGAGGAGTACGCCGAAACCAACGGCTCCCACGGCGCGACCACGCTGCTGCGCGAACACGTGAAAATCAGCGGCGACGAGCTGACCTTCTGTTACCCCGCCAAAAGCGGCCTCGTCCGGTCGCTGACCCTGCGCGACGGCGAACTCGCAGCCGTCCTCAACTCGCTCCGCCGCTGTCGCACCGGCACCTCGCGCCTGTTCGTCTACCGCACCGGCAACGGCTGGCACGAACTGCACGCCAGCGACGTCAACGAACGGTTCAAGGAACTCGCCGGCGAGGAGTTCACCGTCAAGGACCTGCGCACCTGGCACGCGACGGTGCTCGCCGCGGTCTCCCTGGCCGCCCAGGAAGTGCCGGCGTCGCAGCGCGGGAAGGCGAGGGCCGAGACCGCTGCGATGAAGGAGGTCGCGGAAGAACTCGGCAACACGCCTGCTGTCGCCCGGCGCTCGTACGTCGATCCACGCGTGCTGCGGGAGTTCGAGCGCCGCACCACGATCCGCCGCGCGCTGCGCAAGGCCGACGCGGACGGGCTCGCGGAGGAGGAGCTGCGGGAGCGGATCGAGAAAGCGGTGATCCGGCTGCTGCGGCGAGCCTCCCGCACGTGACCCCGGCGGTGTGACATGAGGATTTGCCTCTTAAATCATACGTATCACTAATGGTATGTTGCGCGCAGGACCGCCCGCGGGCGGCCGACCCCGTTCGCCCACC
>NZ_JACJHR010000154.1 GCF_014174495.1 Amycolatopsis echigonensis | reverse complement strand
CCCGTGGATGCCAGCAGTGTGGCGCGGAGGGCGGGCCGAGGGCGACGGTAACCAGCGTCTGAGACAGTCGGCGAGAGCGGGAATAAACCGGTTGCCCCCTGTCACGGCCGTGCGGTGTGCTCGGGGCAGCGGAGATCGTGCGTGAACAGCGCTGGCTGCGGTGGCTCGGGCCGCGGTTGCCGGAGGTGGTTGCGGAGGCGCGCGGTGTTCCGCGAGGCGGTGGAGGCGGACGACGCGACGTGGGAACGCGGCCGGGGCTGGGCGTTGTCGATCGCGCTGATCCAGTTGCCGTATTACCGCGACACCAATCCGGTGGTGGCGGCGAACTCGCGGCGGACCATCGAGGCCGTGGTGTCCGGCTCGTGAGTGTTTATCGCGGTTCTAACCGGGATTGCCGCTCACGAGAACCCAACGCTAGTCCAGGTCGATCCGGATTGTCAGCAGATCCGTGCCGAGCGCCTGGACCGCGGCGCTGTTCAAGCGCGGCAACGACTTCAGCCGCGTCCGGGCGTCGTCTTCCGGGAGCAGGTGCGCGACCCCGCGCAGCCACCGGCCGTGCAGGCGCAGCCGGACGTGCGGGTCGGCCTGGATGTTGCGTACGTACTGCGACCGTTCGCCGAATTCGGACACCAGCCAGAATTCCGGTCCGACGCGACGGCCGCCGATCGGGGTCCGGCGGGGGAGACCTGAGCTGCGGCCGGTGGTTTCGAGCAGCGTCTGGCCGGGGAGCCGCGAGAGGACGGGGTTGCCGAGCTTCCGCTGGAACGTCGTCACGAGCTGGTGCTGGAGGTCGCCGGGTCGCACCTGACCGGCGGCGCGCCGCAGCCGGGCGGGGATGACGAGTTCGTGGATCGGCACTGCCAACGCCCACAGGTGGCGGGCCGGGAAACGCTGGTAGGTGACTTCAGTGGTCCAGTACACCCGGCTCGCGTCGAGGTGCACGATGTTGCGCGTGGTCATCAGCGGCGAAGGCGCTTCGAGCACGACCCGGTCCGGCGTGGCCGAAGCGATGGTCCAGCCGAGCACGCGGTCCGGGGCCAGGCGCGTGGTCAGGCCGAGGCCGAGCCATCCGGTGCGCAGGAACGCGCGCATCGGCGGCGGAGCGTCCTCCCAGACCGCGCGGGCCCACTGCAATGCGTCGCGCTGGTCTCCGGCGGGACGGGGAATGTCCACTGTGGACGTGAAATCCGGCACCCCGCCACGCTAGCATCAGCGACCGTCAGGACGCAGGCTTCCAGCGCAGCTCCGGGCCCAGCCGGGTGGCCAGGTCGGTGAGGATCTGCACGTAATCCTCGTGCTCGAAGGTGAACGGGAGCGCGAAGGCGACCTCGTCGATCTCGCGGAAGGCGGCGTGCCGGTAGAGCTGGTCGGCGATTTCGGCGGAGGTGCCGACGTAATCGCGCGAGAACAGCAGACCGGCCGGCCCCTGCGGGGTTTTCGTGCGCGGCAGGCGTTTCGCCGCGTAGTCCTCGTACTTCGCGCGCTGCTCAGCCGTGGCACTGTCGGTCGGAATCACCACCAGGCCTTGCGAAACCCGGGCCCGCGCACCGTCCGGATGGTGCGACCGGAATGCCCGCACGTGCGAGAGCTGGATCTTTTCGAAGTCCGTCGAACCCTCTTCGGCGCGGACGACGCTGCTGGTCAGATAGTTCATCCCGGCTTGTCCGGCCCAGGTCGCCGACCGGGTGCTCGCGCCGCCGTACCACATCCGGCCGGCCAGGCCGGGAGAATGCGGCTGCACGCGGTCGGAGAACGTCTCGATGCCTTCGACCCCGCTGAACGTCGACGCGGGCTCGCCGCGGACCAGGGACAACAGCCGCGACACCCGGTCGTAGCCGAAATCTTCGCGGTCGCCGGTGTCCGGATACAGCGCGGCCCGCACGTCCTCGTAGTGCATCGGCGGGCTGACGCTGACGCCCGGGTTGAGCCGTCCGCCGGAGAGGACGTCCACGGTGGCCAGGTCTTCGGCCAGTCGCAGCGGGTTTTCCCAGCCGAGCGGGATGACGGCGGTGCCCAGTTCGATCCGGCTGGTGCGCTGGGTGGCCGCGGCGAGCACCGCGACCGGCGACGAGATGCCGTACTGCAGGTGCCGGTGGCGCACCCAGGCGCTGTCGAACCCGAGCTGCTCGCCGAGTTCCAGCACTCGCAGCGTGGACTCGTGGCCTGGCCGCGGGTCGTCGCCGTCGAACAGGCCGATCGTCAGGAAACCCAGTTTGCGCAGCGGTTGCGTTTCGCTCGGCACGGCGAGGCCCTCCTCAGATCAACTAAGCCGGAATAACCGCGAGCTGGTCCAGGTTGTTCCGGCTCGCTGACACACACGCAGAACACTGGGGAGTACGCACGATGCGCGCTTTGTCCATCACCCGCTACGGCGGTCCCGAGGTCCTGGAAGAGATCGAGGTGCCCGAGCCCGTTCCAGGGCCGGGCGAAGTGACCATCACGGTCTCGCACGCGTCCGTCGGGCTGATCGACGCGCTGATCCGCCGCGGCACGCTCGCGGAGTACGACTACGCGCCGAAGCCTCCGTTGGTGCCCGGGCTCGAGGTCGCGGGCACCATCCGCGCGGCCGGACCGGATAGCGGCTTCTCGGTCGGGGACGAGGTCGTCACGCTCACGCTGCCCGGAATGGGCGGATACGCCGACGTCAAACTCGCGCCCGCCGGTCTCGTCGTGCCGCTGGCCGGCAGCGGAGTGGAGCGCGCGCAGGCGGTCGCGGGCCTGGCGAACACGGTGACGGCCTACCTTTCGCTCACCGAGGCAGTTCGGCTGCCGAAGGACGCGCGCGTGCTCGTGCACGGTGCGCTCGGCGGCCTCGCCTCGGTGTACCCCGAGGTGGCGCGGCTGCTCGGCGCGCGCGAGGTCGTCGGCACGGTCCGGCGGCCCGAGCAGGTCGAGGCGGCGAAGCAACTCGGCTTCGACCGCGTCGTGCTGTCCGGGGAGCTCGGCGAGCTGAGCGGCGAGCGGTTCGAGATCATCGTCGACCCGGTGGGCGGCGACCTGCGGATCGAATCGCTCGACCTGCTCGCGCCGATGGGCCGGATGCTCGTGGTCGGCAGCGCGGGCAGCGAGACCGCGCCGATGGTGGACTCGAACGCCGTGTGGGGCAAGAACATCGGCGTGCTCGGCTTCAACGTGGGCGGCTTCCTGGCCGCCGACACCGCGCCCGCTCGTCCCGCCGCGGACGCCGTGCTGCCGCTGTACACCGAGGGCCGGATCCGGTTGCCGGTCACCGTCCTGCCGATGGCGCAGGCGCGAGAGGCGCACCGCCGGATGGACGCGGGCGAGGCCGTCGGACGGCTCGTGCTCGCCAACTAGGGTCACGCCCGCACCTGCTCGCCGCCCGGGATCGCGGCCAGCAGGTCGCGGGTGTACTGCTCGCGCGGACGCAGCAGGACGTCGTCGGCCGGGCCGAATTCGAGCAGCTTGCCCTGGCGCATCACCCCGACCTGGTCGGCGATTTCCCGCACCACGGCCAGGTCGTGGGTGATGAACAGGTACGTCAGGCCGAGTTCGTCCTGCAGTTCCACGAGCAGGTTCAGGATCTGGGCCTGCACCGAAACGTCCAAAGCGGACACGGGTTCGTCCAAGACGACGAGATCCGGCCGCAGCGCCAGCGCGCGAGCGATCGCGGCGCGCTGGCGCTGGCCGCCGGACAGCTCGGCCGGCTTCCGGCGCAGCACCGACGACGGCAGCGCCACCTGGTCCGCCAGCTCGGCGACCCGCTCCGCGCGGTTGCCGACGCGGAACGCACGCAGCGGTTCGCCGATCACTTCGGCGATGGAGAAGCGAGGGTTCAGCGAGGCGTACGGGTTCTGGTACACGAGCTGGAACCGGCGGCGCAGCCTGCGCAGTTCGGCGGCGGACAGCCGGGTGACGTCCTGGCCGTCGAAGCTGACCGTGCCGGCGGTCGGGGTCTCCAGGCCGACCGCCATGCGTGCGGTGGTCGTCTTGCCGGAGCCGGATTCGCCGACCAGCGCCAGGGTCCGGCCGCGGGTGAGCTGGAACGACACGTCGTCCACGGCTCGCACGGAACCGGCGCGCGAGGAGACGAAGGTCTTCGACACCGAATCCACCGACAGCAGGACCTCCGGACCCTCCGCGCGGCGGGGCCGGAGAGGTTCGCGGCTGAGGCTCGGCGCGGCGGCGAGGAGCCGTTGCGTGTAGTCGTGCGTCGGCGCGGCGAGGAGTTCGCGGGCCGGTCCTTCCTCGACCAGCCGTCCCTCGGACAGCACGGCGATCCGCCCCGCCCGGTCGGCGGCCACGCCCAGGTCGTGCGTGATCAGCAGGATCGCGGTGCCGTCGTCGGCGGCCAGCTCCGCCAGGTGGTCGAGGATTTCCTTCTGCACGGTCACGTCGAGCGCGCTGGTCGGCTCGTCGGCGATGATCAGCCGCGGTTTGCCCGCGAGCGCGACGGCGATCAGCACCCGTTGCCGGAGCCCGCCGGACAGCTCGTGCGGATACTGTCGCGCGCGCAATTCCGGCCGGTCGACGCCAGCCCGGCGCAGCAGTTCCACCGCGCGGTCGGCGGCCTCGCCACGGGCAGCCAGACGGTGGATCAGCAGCACCTCGGCCACCTGCTCGCCGATCCGCCGGACCGGGTTCAGCGACACCGTCGGATCCTGCGGCACGAGCGCGATCCCGGTGCCGCGTACCTTCCGCCAGTCCTTTTCGGACAGTGCGGTCAGGTCGCGCCCGTCGAAGGCGATCCGTCCGTTGTGGACCCGTCCGCCGCGCGGCAGCAGGCCGATCGCGGCGTGCGCCGTGGTGCTTTTGCCGGAACCGGATTCGCCGACCACCGCGACGATCTCGCCCGCTCCGACCCGCAGGCTCACGTCGCGCACGGCAGGCACCACGCCGCCCGAGGTGCGGTATGTGACCGCGAGTTCGCTGATTTCCAGCACTTGTCAGCTCCGTTCGCCGTCGAGAGCCCGGGACACGCGGTTCGCGGCCAGCACGACGGCCGCGACGGTCAAGCCCGGGAACGTGGTCATCCACCAAGCGGTGGCCAGGAAATTGCGTCCGCCGGCCACGAGCGCACCCCATTCCGGCGTCGGCGGGCTCGCGCCGAACCCGAGGAAGCTGAGTGCGGACACTTCGAGCACCGCGGTTCCGACTGTCACCGTGGCCAGTACCAGCACCGGTCCTAGTGCGTTGGGCAGTATGTGCCGCGCGAGCACCCCGGCCCAGCGCACGCCGGACGCCCGCGCCGCCTCGACGAACACGCCGGAGCGCACCCGCAGCACCTCGGCGCGCATGAGCCGGGCGAACGAGGCGAGGTTCGCGACCCCGACGGCGATCGCGACGTTCGTGGTGCCGAACCCGAGCGCCGTCACCAGGGCCAGCGACAGCAGGATCGCCGGGACCGCCTGGAGGACATCGACGATCCGCATCACGACCGCGTCGAGCCAGCCGCCGCGGAACCCGGCGAGGAGCCCCAGGGCAGACCCGGCGGCGAACGCGACGAGGACCGCGAGAACCGTCGCCCGCAGGGACAAACCGGCCCCGTGCACGACACGGGCGAACACGTCGCGCCCGGTTTCGTCGGTGCCGAACAAGTGCCCGAGCGACGGGCCCTGGAGCCGTTCGGACGGGACGCCGGTGATCGGGTCCTGGCCGGTGAACAGCGTGGGCGCGAAAGCGGCGATCAGCACCGCCGCGAGCACGAACCCGGACAACACCAGACCGGGCCGCCGCAGGAGAAACCGTTGCGGCAAAACCGCTTCAGACATGCGCGGGCACCTCCTTGCGCGCGGACACCCGCGGGTCGAGCAGCGGGTACACGAGGTCGACGACCAGGTTGAGCACCACGAAGAAGAACGCGGCGAGCACGATCACCGCCTGCACCACCGGCACGTCCTGCGCGGTCACCGCCGACGCCGTGACCCGGCCGAGCCCGTCTCGGGAGAACACGGTTTCGGTCACCACCGAACCGGCCAGCAGGTTGCCCGCGACCACGCCCACCAGCGTGAGCGCGGGCAGTCCGGCGTTGCGCAGCGCGTGTCCGAAGTGGACTCGACGGCGGCTCGCGCCCTTCGCTCGCACGACTTCGATGTACGGTTCGGTGAGCTGCGTTCGCAGGCTCTTCGCCAGCACTTGCGCGATGATCGCCCCGGTCGGCAGGGCGAGCGTGACCGCGGGGAGGACCAGCGACGCGAAGCCGGTCGACCCGAGTGCCGGGAACAGCCGCAGCTGGAACGAGAACAGCTGGATCAGCAGCAGCCCGACCCAGAACGTCGGCAGCGAAGTCCCCAGCGGCGGCAAGGAAAGCAGCAGCTGGCTCACCCAGCGGGTGCGGGTGAAGGTGCCCAGCACGGCGATCCCGCCGCCGAAGACGATCGCGAGCACCAGCGCAAGGCCGGAGACGGCGAGCGTCGGCGGCAACGCGGTGAGGACCTGGTGCGTCGCGTCGTCGCCGGTGGCCACCGACGTGCCGAAGTCGCCGTGCAGCGCGGCGAGGAGGTGCTTGCCGTACTGCACGAGAACCGGGTCGTCCAGCCCGTACTCGGCGCGCAGGGCGGCGATCTGCTCCGGCGACGCGCTGGGCCCGCCCTCGGCGGAACCGAGCTTGGTCAGCACCGCGTCGCCGGGCAGCAGGTACAGGATGACGAACGACAGCGTGAACGCCGCCCACAGCACCACTACGGCCTGCAGAACCCGGCGAAGCAGCGGAAAGCCGTTCACGAGCCCGAAACCCAGGCGTCGAACAGCTGGAGCCGCGAGGAAGCCTCGAAGCCGACGTCATGCGCGTTCGGTCCGACGCCGAGCACCTGCGTCAGCTCGAACACCGGGATTGCGTAGGCCTGCTCCACGATGGTCCGCTGCGCTTGTTCCGCCGCGGGCTTGCGCTTCGCGGGGTCGACAGTGGCGGACTGCTCGGTCAGCGACGCGTCGAGCGGATTGTCCGCGGGCAGCTTGCTGCGATTGTTCGTCTTCGTGGAGAACTGCTGGCGCAGGATGTCCGGGTCGGCGCGGGTGACGTTGTACCAGAGGAAGTCGTAGTCGCCGGCCTGCTGCAGGCGGGTGACTTCCGAGTTGGTGTGCAGCTCGATCTTCAGGTCGAAGCCGATCTTGCGCAACTGCTGCTGGATCAGCTCCAGGACGCTCTGATTCTGGTTGAACACCGGGGAGAACAGCACGGACGCGGTCAGCCGCTGCCCGTTCTTCGTCCGGATGCCGTCCGGGCCGGGGACCCAGCCGTCGGACTGCAGCAGCGCCTGCGCGCCCGCCGGGTCGTAGGCGAGTTCCTTCGACAGATCGGTGTACAGCGGCGTCGCGGAGCCGAGGATGCTCGTCGCGGGCTTGTAGTTCGGGGTGAGCACGGTGCTGGTGACCTCGGGCCGGTTCACGCCCTTCGACACCGCCTGGCGCACCTTCTGGTCGGCGAGGACGCCGCGCGTGGTGTTCGCGTGCAGGTTGAACACGATGCCCGGGTTCGGCCGGACCGGTTCGGTGAAGCCGTTGCCGGAGAACTGCGGTTCGTCCACCGGCTGCACGTCCGTGATCGCGTCGAGCTGGCCGGAGGTCAGGCTGCCGGATCGCACGCCCGGCTCCGGCACCACGCGGAAGTCGATCTTGTCGACGTACGCCTCGCCCTGGTGCCGCCACAACGGTGAACCCCAGTGGTAGCCGGTGCGCTTGCCGAGCACGATGTCCTGGTTCGGCTTCAGACTGGTGAAGACGAACGGACCGGAGCCGATCAGTCCGGCGCCCTGGCAGCGTTGCTCGGCGGTGTGCCGGAACGCCGCGGGGGCGAGCACGCCGAGCGACATCGTGGAGCTGGCCTGCAGGAATTGCGCGCTGGGCTGGGTGAAGTCGAGCCGGACCGTCGCCGGGTCGAGCACCGTCGCGCCGCGGTAGGCGGCCAGGTAGCTGGAGCCGAGCAGGGCTTTCGCGCCGAGCGCCTTGATGCCGTCGAAGCTGGTCTTCACTGCGGCGGCGTCCACCGGGGAGCCGTCGGAGAACGTCGCGCCGGAGCGGAGGTGGAAGGTGAAGCTCGTGGAATCGGGGCTGACCGTCCAGCGGTCGGCGAGCCAGGGCGTGATCGCGCCGGTCTTCGGGTCCTGGTCGGTGAGCGAATCGACCAGCTGACGGCCGACGTTCACCGAGGCGTTCGTGCTGACCTGCTGCGGGTCGATGCAGTCCGGATTGGACGAGATGCCCAGCCGGAGCGTGCCGCCCGGACGCGGGGGACCGGCGTCCTGCGGGCTGGCTCCGCCCGCCGTGCCGCAGGCGGCGAGCAGCAGCGGAAGGGCCAGCGCGAAGGCGAGACGGGCCCGCGCTCGAGCGGGACGCGGGGGCCGGGGCGGGGTGTGGCGGGGCACGGAGTTCCTCCAGCGGGGACGGATCGGATGCCTCCAGCTCAACCGTTCGCGGCGGTTCGCTGAAGCCCGTCCCAGCACGTGAACCGCTGGCCCGCGATCCGGCCGGGCGCGCGGATTCCGGTTGACGGACAAGGGAAAGCGTGGCCCGCGCCCGCGTGATATCCGGCGCGGTTTTGTTCGGCGAGAAGGTCCGGAGAGCGGGAGCGCGCGGCGGTGTGCTGCGGAAAACCGGTTGCGGCGCGGAGGACACTGGCGGACATGGCGGGGTGGGGTGGGAGCGGGCCGGCTTGGGTCCGCCTGCAAGCGGTGGCGGTGTCCGGTTCAACCTGTGAAGGGCTTTTGCTCGCGGCGCTGCCCTTGCTGGCCGTCTCGATCACCACCGACCCGCGTGCGGTGTCCCTGGTGAACGTGGCCGGGCAAGCGCCGTGGCTGCTGCTTTCGCTGTTCGCCGGAGTGGTGATCGACCGGGTCCGGCGGACGACCGTGCTCGCTTCCGCCTACGCGGTGCAGGTCGTCGCCGCGCTCGCGTTGGCAGTGCTGGGTTCCACCGGTTCGCTGAGCCTGCCCGCGCTGCTGGCGGTGGCCTTCGTGCTCACGACGGCGCAGGTGTTCGGCGACGGCGCGGCGGGTTCGGTGGTCCCCGAGGTGGTCGCGCCGGATCAGCTCAACATGGCGAATTCCCGGCTGCAGGTGATCGACCGCGGCATGGTCCAGTTCGTGGTGCCGCCGGCGACCGGGTTGCTGATCGGGGTCAGCGCGGGACTGCCCGCGTGGCTGGCGGCCGTCGCCGCGCTGGGCGCCTTGCTGCTCGCACGGGGAATCCCGTCGGCGAAGCCGGTGCGCACACCGGTGCATCCGCTGAAGGACGTGACGGCCGGGTTGCGCTATCTGGTCGGCACGCCGTTGCTGCGGTCGATCACCATCACGGTCGCTTTGGGGTCGTTCGCGGCGGCCGCGGGCAACTCGATGCTCGTCCTCTACGCCACGCAGGAACTGCACCTCGCTCCGTTCGGCTACGGCGTGCTGCTGGCCTGCTTGGCCGTCGGCTGGGTGGTGTCGTCGTTCTTCGTGGACCGGTTCGTGCGGCGGTTCGGCTACTCGACGGCGATGCGGATCGCGCAGGCGTGCGCGGTGCTGAGCCAGCTGCTGCTCGCGATCGTGCCGCCGTGGCCGGCGCTGGTCGGCGCGGTGCTGATCTTCCTGACCGGGACGACGTTGATCTGGAATGTCTGTTCGCAGTCCAGCCGGCAGCGGTTCACCCCGTCGGAGCTGCTGGGCCGCGTGCTGACCAGCCATCGCGCGCTGGCCTGGGGCTTGACGCCGCTGGGTGCGCTCGCGGGCGGCTTCGTGGCGGTGCACTGGAGCTTGCGCGGGGTGTGGGTGATGGCGGCGGCGGTCCAGCTCGTCGGGACGTCGGTGGTATGGCGGCAGCTGTCCCCGTCGGCGTTCCGGGAGGCAGAGGCCGCGATGGCGCGCTGAGGCGTCAGCCGCGT
>NZ_JACJHR010000153.1 GCF_014174495.1 Amycolatopsis echigonensis | reverse complement strand
CAAGCCGTGCTTTACGCCTTCCGCTGCATGCTCTCCCGCGCCGGGTTGGCCTGCTCGGCCGCCTTCGGGTCCTTCTCGTTCTGCTTCGCACGCACGCCGGACTCGACGCGGTCGCCGAGGTCCTTGTCCACGTTGTGCCAGTACTCGAAGGCTCGCTTCAGCACCGGTTCGGTCACCCCGTTCAGCAGGTGCCCGACGATGTTGTCCACCAGCCGTTCGCGCGCGGCGTCGTCCAGCACGTCGCGCACGAGCGTGCCGGCCTGGCCCCAGTCGTCGTCCTCGGCGTGGTCGACGTAGGCCGAGCGGACCATCTCGCCGTCGGCGTGCCAGCCCGCGGGCGTGCCGTAGCGCTCCGTGTCGGCGCGCGGGCCGCCCTTGGAGTTCGGCGCGTACACCGGGTCGGAGACCTTGGCGTAGCGCATCGAGCCGTCCTTGCTGTAGCTGTGCACCGGCGCGACCGGCGCGTTCACCGGCAGCTGCTTGTAGTTCGCGCCGATCCGGTACCGGTGCGCGTCGGCGTAGGCGAACAGCCTGCCCAGCAGCATCCGGTCCGGGCTGGGGCCGATGCCGGGCACCAGGTTGTTCGGCTCGAACGCCGCCTGCTCGATCTCGGTGTGGTGGTCGGTCGGGTTGCGGTCGAGCGTCATCCGGCCGACCTCGATCAGCGGGTAGTCGCCGTGCGGCCACACCTTCGTCAGGTCGAAGGGGTTGAACCGGTAGGTCTTCGCGTCCTCGAACGGCATCACCTGGACATGCAGGGTCCAGCTCGGGTAGTCGCCGCGCGCGATGGCCTCGAACAGGTCGCGCGTGTGGTAGTCGGTGTCCGCCGACGCCATCTGGTCGGCCTCGTGCTGGGTGAAGAACTCGATGCCCTGGTCGGTCTTGAAGTGGTACTTGACCCAGAACTTCTCGCCCGCGGCGTTGACCCACAGGTAGGTGTGGGAGCTGTAGCCGTTCATGTGCCGCCACGTGCGCGGGATCCCGCGGTCGCCCATCAGCCAGGTGACCTGGTGCGCCGATTCGGGGGACAGCGTCCAGAAGTCCCACTGCATGTCGTGGTCGCGCAGATTGCTGTCCGCGCGGCGTTTCTGCGACCGGATGAAGTGCTGGAACTTCAGCGGGTCCTTGATGAAGAACACCGGCGTGTTGTTGCCGACGAGGTCGTAGTTGCCCTCGGGGGTGTAGAACTTGAGCGCGAATCCGCGCGGGTCGCGCCAGGTGTCCGGGCTGCCGCGTTCGCCCGCGACCGTGGAGAACCGGGCCGCCATCGGGGTTTTCGCGCCCGGCTGGAACACCGCCGCCTTGGTGAAGCGGCTGACGTCGCTGGTCACCTCGAAGTGCCCGAACGCGCCGCTGCCCTTCGCGTGCGGCTGCCGCTCCGGCACCCGTTCCCGGTTGAACTGCGCCATCTGCTCGATCAGGTAATGGTCCTGCAGCAGGATCGGGCCGCCCGGGCCGAGCGTGAGCGAATGCTCGTCGCTCTCGGCCGGGATCCCGGAGTCCGTGGTGGTCGCCGGGGGTTTCGGTTCTTCAGTCATGTCGCGAGCTCCTCGTGGTGGTCGGAAACGCCGGAGCAGTCCGGGCACAGACCCCAGAAGACGACCTCGGCCTCGTCCACGGCGTACCCGTGCCGGTCGTCCGGCGTCAGGCAAGGGGCCTCGCCGCGGACGCAGTCGACGTCCTCGGCCCGGCCGCAGCGGCGGCACACCACGTGGTGGTGGTTGTCGCCGGTCCGCCGTTCGAAGCGCGCCGGATGGCCGGACAGCTCGATCCGGCGGACGAGCCCGGCGTCGCCGCACGCGGCGAGCACGTCGTAGACCGCCTGGACCGACACGCTTCCCAGGCTTTCGCGCACCCCGTGCACGATCGCCTCGACCGTCGCGTGCGGATGCTCGCCGAGCCAGCGGAGCACGGCTTGCCGCGGCTTGGTGACGCGCAGGCCCGCCGCCCGCAGCGTCGCCGCCGAGTCCGGCATCGGAGTCCTCCCCGGGATCTGGAACCGCTCCAGTTGCCCCGGCTACCCCGTCTCCGCGGCGCTCACACGTGGGTGTCACCCGCCGGCCGGATGAGCTCGGCGAGGTGCGCGCGAAGAATGGCGACGCATTCCTCCGCGGAGGTGAGGTCCGGCTGCAGCACGGCCCGGAACGCGATCCCGTCCAGGAGCGCGGCCAGCCGGGGCGCTTCGACCTCGGGGTCCTTCGGCTCGAACCGGCCGCTGCGGGCTTGGGCGTCGAGGATGCGGCGCGCGAGCGTCACGGTGCCCTGGACCGCTTCCCGGGCCAGGTCGTCCAGACCCGGGTCGGCGCGCGCGGCCATCAGGAACTCGACCAGCACGGTCACCTCGGTGCGCCGCCGTTCGTCCAGCGGCAGCAGCTCCGAGAGGAACTCGGTGAGCTGGTCGACAGCCTTGTCCGGCGGCAGTTCCGACAGCGAACCCATCTGCTCGCGGCGTTCGACGAGCCGCGCGGTCGTCCGGTCGATGGTCGTGCGCATCGCGAACCGCATCAGCTCGTGCTGACTGTCGAAGTAATGCCGCACGGAGCCGATGTTCAGGCCCGATTCCGCGGCCACCGCGCGCAGCGAGACCGCGTGCAGCCCGCCTTTCGCGGCCAGCCGCAGCACCGCGTCGGCGATGTGCGCGCGCCGCCGTTCCCCGTCCACCACTCTCGGCACTGGTCCTTTCTATCACAGCCGTGATACTGTTCGTTTAGTATCACAAGTGTGATGGAAAGGGGGTGCACCGTGGAGACGGTGCTGAACATCCTGCTGATCCGGTTCGGCATCATCGCCGGGATCGTCGTGGTCGCCGGGCTGGCCGGGTTCGCGCTGATCGTTTCGCTGCGGCGGCGCGGCAAGGGGGAGCGCGTGCGGGAAGGCGCGGCGATGCTGGCGAAATCGGCGGCCAGGGCGATGGACCGGCGCGGGGCGCGGGGAGTGCGCGGCGAGGTCGTGCGTCACGCCGCCCGGTGGCTGGACGAGGATCCGGACCGGAAGCGGTCCGGCCGGTGAACCCGGTTCTGCTCGCGGACGGGCACGAGATGCTGCAGCACCTCGTGCACGATCTGTTCGTCAAGGGGCTGATCGTGCTGGGCGCGGTGCTGGTGGCGGTCATCGGCGTGGTGGTGATCTGGAAGAAGGCGGGGCGCTGAGGGCGGGGCGGCCCGGGAGACGGCGTGGGGCGTCTTTCCGGGCACTGGTTTCGCCACTCGGCGGGGTGACCCGGCGCGGTACGCGACACGTGGCGGTGCCTCCCGGGGCCGGGATTTCGGCACGATGGGGTCTTCCCCTGGAAAACGGAGGCCCGCCGATGAGTTATCCGTTCGATCCCGAAATCGCCGCCGCGATCCCGATGCTGCCCGACGTCGACATCCTCGACGTCGCCGCCGCGCGGGCGGGCATGGCCGAGCTGATCGCCTCGATGCAAGGCGACGTCGACGAAACCGGCGTGACGACGCGCGACGTGGCCGTGCCCGGGCCGGAGGGCGCACCGGACGTCCCGGTCCGCGTCTACACCCCCGATCGCGTCGCGACGAAGGCGCTGGTGTTCGACATCCACGGCGGCGGTTTCGCGCTCGGCGACCTGCAGGTCGACCACGCGGGCAACGTCGAACTGGCTCGGGACCTCGGCGTGGTGATCGTGTCGGTCGAGTACCGGCTCGCGCCGGAGAATCCGTACCCGGCCGGGCTGGAGGACTGCTACGCGGCGCTCGAATGGTCGGTCAAGCACGCGGACGAACTGGGCATCGACCCGGAGAAAGTGGTGCTGTACGGCGTGAGCGCGGGCGGTGGTCTGGCCGCGGCGCTGGCCCTGCTGGCCCGCGACCGGGGCGGCCCGGCGGTCGCGTTCCAGTTCCTCGCGGTGCCGGAACTGGACGACCGCCTTGAAACCGGAAGCATGCGCCAGTTCGCGGACACGCCGATGTGGCACCTGCGGGCCGCCGAGGCGAGCTGGGACTACTACCTGGGCGGCCCGGGGAAGCGCGGCGGCCCGGACGTCGAGGTTTATGCGGCACCGGCACGGGCGGCTGATCTCTCGGGATTGCCGCCGGCGTACGTGTCGGTGATGGAATTCGATCCGCTGCGGGACGAGGGAATCGCTTACGCACAGGGCCTTTTGGCCGCGGGAGTGCCTACGGAACTGCATTTGTTCCCGGGGACTTTCCACGGCTCCGGGGTGATCCGGCACGCGACGGTGAGCCGCCGGGAAGCCGCGGAGCGACGGGCGGTGCTGGCCAGGGTGCTCGGGGTCGAGGCGAGCTGAGGGCTGGCTCCGCCGCCCTCGACGGATGCGGCTGGAATCGCTGGCTCAAGCCGATTCCAGCCGCGTTCCCTGGCACCGAGCCGGGCTTCCCCAGTGCGGACTTTGGATCCTGCGGCGTGGAGCCGGTCGAGCCTGGGCGTGCGGGCCGCGAGCAGCGAGACGAGTTCCAGTACCCACCGAGGCGGAATCCCGTTGCCGCAGACCAGGTCCTCCAGCCGCTGGTCGTGACGCAGCACCAGCACCCGTCTACCCGGTGACGCTTTGCCCCACCGGGACCCGGCCCGCCTGCGGTGCTTGCGGGCTGCCTGCCTTCACGACCGTCCGCATCGGCACGGGAAGGGTGCTCCGGCCCTCGGTTGTTTGCTGACTTACCTCCGTGAACCCCGCCGCGCCGCGCCGTACGCGGGGCCTCCGCCCCTCAACCGGATTCCGCCAACCTCCGTGCCGCCAGCGCCAGTCGTGCCCGGAATCGTCCCGCTGTATCGTCCAGCGACCATCCCAGCGCGTCCTCCACGTGAGCCAGCCGCGCCGCCACCGAACTGTGGTGCCGGTGCAGCGCCACCGCGGCTTGGCGCAGGGAACCCGTGCGGCAGAAGGCTTCCAGCGTCTCCAGGTCACCGCTCTCGGCGAGCGCGTTCAACGCCAGCACGTCCGGCTGCGCGCGCAGTCGCTCCGCCGGGATCTCCGCCAGCAGCGTCACCGCGCCGAGGTCTTCGTGCACGATCAACGGCCGCGACGGTGCCGCGAATCGTTGGGCCAGGCGGGCTTGCAGCCACGAGCGCCTGGCTTCAAGACTGTTGACCGCGTCGCCGACACCTACCCGGACGGTGTCGGGAAGCGTGCGGTCTTTGGCCCGCAACGCCAACGTTTCGCGCAGCGTTGAGACGACCGAATCCGGACCCTCGCGCGGCTGCAGCACCACCGCGGCCACCCCGCCGACCACCGCCACCCGCGCGCCGAGCGGCTTGCCGCGGGCGACGAGCGCGACCGCGTCCGCACCGGCGTCACGCTCGGCCCCCGAAGCGACCGCCACCACGCGCAGCGGACGCGCGGTGTCCAGGCCGAGCAGCGTCAGCGCCCGCGCGCGGTCCTCGTCCGCCGCCTGCTCGCCCAGCACCAGTTCGACCAATGCCGGGTCCGCCAGGTGCGGCGCGGCGGGCGGCGGCTCGACCGGGTTGAGCACCTTCGCCGAGATCGCGAGCCGTTCGAGCACCAGGACGTCGAGCGGGCCCGGCTCGCCTCCGCGCTCCAGCCAGACCCGACCGGCTCCGTCGAGGTCCACGACGACAGCGTCCGGCGGCACCGGACCGTCGCCGCCGGGTTCGCCGGTCGGCCGGTACCGAAGCACCGTTCCGTCGACCCGGCGAATCCCGGCGACGCATTCCGCGAGGAAGGCCGTGGCGCGCAGCAAATCCGGCAGCGATGCCCGGCGGGCGATCAGCTCGTCGAAATACGCGATGACGCGCACCGCCGTTTCCGCGCCGGAATCGACCGCCGAAAGCCGCAGCAGCAAGCCCTTCACGGCGTCCAGCCTACCGCGAGTCTCATGTGGACAGTCCGGTCAGCGGATGCAGCTCCTCCCACCGCGGGACACGCGGCGGGAACCGCAGCGTCAGCCCGGCTTCCGCGGGCGTGCGGTCGGCCTTGCGCGCGTTGCAGCTGCGCGCGGACCCGCCGCAGGCCGCGACGGTGTTGAGCCAGCTCGTACGCGCGCCGCCGCGCGAAACCGGCGTGATGTGGTCGACTGTGGTGGCCCGGCGCCCGCAGTAGGCGCACGTGTGCCGGTCGCGCCGCAGCACACCGGAACGGGACCAGCGCGGCGGCCCGGAATATCGCCATTTCATCACGACGTAGCGCAGCAACCGCACCACCTTTGGCCGCGGGAAGACGCCGAGGTCCGGCCCGTCGCTTTCGTGGACGACCGCGACCTCGCGGACCAGCATCCGGATGGCATGGGGGAGCGAGACGGTGTGCAGGGGCTCGTAGCCGGCGTTGAGAACCAGGACTCCCATGGCGACGGGCACCTCCTTCCGGGCGAAACGGGCCGCGAACGCAAAAGCCGCCCGACCGGTTCTCCGGCGGGCGGCTCCTCGCTCACGGCGTGGCGGGCCACGTCATGGCGCGGAGCCGGGAATGCCCGATAGGCGCATGCATTCGGTGCGGTGCGGCATTCCGTGGATCCTTTCGTGGCTGGACGGCTTCATCATTGTCGCCGCGCGCCGCCCCGTCAACGGAAAATGATCGGTCCGGTTTACGCGGGGATTACCGGTGGCGCGCCGAAGCGGTTTCCCGTTTCGCGCGGTACAGCTCGCCCAGCAAGGCCACCGCGGCGTGCGTGGCCGGATGCGGATCGTGTGCGCGCCAGGCGAGCCGGACCGGCACCGGCGGGGCGTCGCGGACCCGGCGGTACACGATGCCGTCGCGGCGGTACTGCGTCACCGTCGAATGCGGGGTGACGCCGACGCAGCGCCCGGTGGTGATGGCGGCGAGCCAGTCGTCGACGTCGTGCGTCGGCTCGATCCGCGGGCGCGACTCCGGCGGCCACAGCTCGGCGGAAGTGGTGCCGGTGCGCGGATCGACCACCAGCAGCCGCGACGCGAGATCGGCGAGCGTGACGGTGCGGCGGCGGGCGAGCGGGTCGTCGACGGCCATGGCGCAGTAGCGGTCCTCGTGGCCGACCGTCGCGTGCGCGAACTTGCCCGACGGCACCTGATGCCGCACCACCGCGAGATCGACCAGCCCTTCCGCCAGTCCGGCGGTCGCGGTGTTGGCGCGCACGAGCAGCAGTTCGACGTCCGGATACCGAGCGGCCCAACGGCGCTGGAACTCCGCGGTGTGCCGGCCCATCGCCGACCACGCGTGGCCGATGCGCAGCCGCGTGTGCCCGGTGGTCGCTTCGCGGACGAGATCGTCGGCCTCGGCGAGCAGGTGCCGGGCGCGGGCGAGGACCTGGACGCCGGCGGTCGTCGGCTCGAGGCTCCGGCTGGTGCGGTGCAGCAGCTGCACGCCGAGAACCCGTTCCAGCGACGCCAGATTACGGGACACGGCCGCCTGCGAGACGCCGAGTTCGAGCGCGGCGTCGGTGAACGTGCCGGCGTCCACGATCGTCACGAGGCAGCGCAGCTGACGCAGCTCTAGATCCATACGTCCAGCGTATCGCTTTTGCGGTCAATGCATTTTGCGCATGGATCTGCCGGACGCATGCTCGACCGCATGGCGACTACGGAACTGGCTCCGCGAACGCGCGGCGACGCCCGGGCGGCCGGTGCCGCGATGCTGCTCGGAAGTGCGTTGTCGAACCAGGTCGGCGCGGCGACCGCGGCGCTCGCGTTCCCGGTGCTCGGCCCGCCGGGCGTGGTGGCGGTCCGCCAGTGGGTGGCGGCGGTGGTGCTGCTGGCCGTCGGCCGGCCGCGGCTGCGGACGTTCACCGCACGGCAATGGCGGCCGGTGCTCGGCCTGGCCGCCGTGTTCGCGACGATGAACCTGTCGCTCTACACCGCGATCGACCGGATCGGCCTCGGCCTGGCCGTGACGCTCGAATTCCTCGGCCCGCTGGCGATCGCGCTGGCCGGCTCGCGGCGCCGGACGGACCTGGCGTGCGCGGTGGCCGCCGCGGTCGCGGTCGGCGCGCTGATGCGGCCGCGGCCGAGCACCGACTACCTCGGGATCGGGCTCGCGCTGGTCGCCGCGTTGTGCTGGGCCTGCTACATCCTGCTGAACCGGACCGTCGGCCGTCGTCTCCCCGGGGCGGCGGGGTCGGCCGCCGCGGCCGGGGTGTCCGGTCTGCTGTACGTGCCGATCGGGGTGTTCGCGATGCTGCAGCACCCGCCGACGCCCGGCGCGCTCGCGGCCGCTCTTGCCGCGGGGCTGCTGTCGTCGGCGCTGCCGTTTCTCGTCGATCTGGTGGCGTTGCGACGGGTTCCGGCGCAGTTCTTCGGGGCGTTCATGAGCGTCAACCCGGTGATGGCCGCGCTCGTCGGGCTCGTGGTGCTGGACCAGCGGCTGGACGCGGTCGCGTGGGCGGCGATCGGGGTGATCGTGGCCGCGAACACGGCGGCGGTGCTGCGGCGGGCCGCGTAATTGTCGGTGGGGCGGGATAACGTAGGCGTCGCTGGCAAGGAGGTGTGGCAGGGGTGCGGATCGCGGATCAGGAGTGGCCGGCGACAGTCGTGCCCGCCGACGCGCGTGAACGCGCCCAGGCGACGGGCGTGCTCGTCCGCCGCCTGGGCTGGGTGTCCGAGCGGCTGACCCGGGAGGAACGCGACGACGTCGAGCGGCAGCTGGAGTTCTGGTACTCCCACGGGTACTGCCCGGACGCGCTGCTGATCGCGATGAGCGCGTTGCCGGACGGGACGCGCCAGCGGCCGCGGCGGTCCGGCGAGAAGCCGGGCGACTTCCTGCGCTCGCGGATGAAGGCCTGGTTCGCCGACGAGTCCGCGGCCGACCTGAGCGAGGTGCGCGAGCCGCCGCGGCGCGGGCAGACCTTCGAGGCCTGGCTCGCGAACCGGCGCAAGCAGGTCGCTGACGAAGGCACGTACCAGCGGCGCTCGCGGCTGACCGACGCGGGCGAGCGGGCTCGGGCCGAGGCTCGCTCGATCGCGGCGTCCCGGAGGAAGGATCCGCTCGCGCGCGTGCGCGAGAGTGAACGTCGGCGAGCCGCGGCGTTGGAGAGTCTGCGGGTGGTCGGCGAAGCGGTCGAGGTGCCACCGCCGCCGGCTGAGACGCGTGCGACGCCGCGGATGGTGGCGTCGTTCGCCGGACGGCAGGCGTTGGCCGCGCAGTCGCCGCAGGTGCTTCGGATCGTCGAGCGGTTGCGTGCGGAGAAGCGGGGGCCGTCGGCGGCGGAGCTGGCGGTGCTGCGCAACGCGGTTCGCGACGCGCATCACTATGCCGGGCTGGGCACGCTGGAGGCGGTGAGCGCGGAGGTCAACGACGTGGATTCGCTGACGCCGGACGGGCAGCGGATCAAGGATTTCCTCGCGCGTGCCGCAGATGATCGCCTGCCGCTGGACGCGACTGTGCGGTTGCTTCACTCGATGCGGTGAGCTGTGCGTGTCGGGTCACCCGCGGCGGGGAGGGTGTCTCCAGACTCGCCCGGTGACGAACACGTCGATGGACGATGCCGGACGCTGTCTGCTTTCGGTGGCGTGGAATATCCGGACGGGCGGTCCGCGGGCTGATCCTCGAGCGGACGCGGTGCGGGAGCGATTGCGGACGGTGTGCCGGGGGCTGGGGCACGCGGCGTGCCGGTTCGCGGCGGGCAACGGCGGCGGGGACCCGGTGCCGTTGTTGCGGTTGGCGGATCGGGCGTATGAGATCGACACTTTGCTGTTGCTGGTGGGGACGTCGCTGATCCCGGATCCGGGGCGGGATTGGCGGTGGTGGGGGGAGATTGAGCGGTTGGTGGCCGAGGTGGACGGGATGGTGGGGGAGGCTTCGGCTGTGTTGGGCGGGGTTTGCGTTCCTGTCTGAGGGGCTGCTCGTCGCCCTGGCGGGCGACATTGCAGGTGGGTGTGTGCGTGGGGCACCCCGAAGTTTGATTGTGCTGACGGTTCGGGGGTGCTTGTCAAGGCGGGAAAGATGCCTTGACAAGCACCCCCGAACCGCAGAGAAGGCTTCGTATCGGGGTGCGGGGGAGGGGCTGGGTGCCTCGATGCGTTGGGTGCATCGGGCTGCGGTTTGGTGCGGGGTGGATTGGG
>NZ_JACJHR010000152.1 GCF_014174495.1 Amycolatopsis echigonensis | reverse complement strand
TTCCGCCATGTCGCCTCCTCCGTGCTCGAACCGCTGCGCTCCCATGCTAGTCGCCGGGCAGCAGCCCGAGGACGAGGGCGAGCGGCGGCCACGCGTCCCGTCCGCGCCGGGTGCAGGCGAAGGCGCGCAGCCGGACGTCCGGCCCGGTCAGCGGCAGGACGGTGACGTCGGACCGGGTCGGCCAGGATTCGGGCAGCAGGCCCACTCCGCCGCCCGCCGCGATCAGGTCCTGCACCAGGTCGAGGTTGTCCGCGCGGTGGGTGAACCTCGGGGAGAACCCGGCCATAGACGCCAGCGTCCCGACGACTGTCTCGTCCGCGCCGTTGCGGGAGTTGCCGATCCAGTCGCGGTCGCGGAGCGCGGCGAAGACGTCCAGGGTTCCGTTGCCCCGCAACCGTTTCGCGTCCGCGCGCGGCACCGCGAGACCCCACGGCTCGGCCCACAGCGGACGCACGGCGAGCGACGGATCCGCGGTCGCGGGCGCGAGGTTGTAGTCGTAGGTGAGCGCGAGGTCGATGTCGTCGGTCCGGAGCTGTGCGAGCGCCTCGGCCGGTTCGTGCTCGCTGATCGTCACGCGGACCTGCGGATGCCGCTGCGCGAGCTGATCCGCGACTGGGAGCACGGCGTGGCGTACGCCGGTCCCGAAGCCCGCGACGCGCACGGTTCCGGCGGGTTCGGCTTCGGGATCGAGGTCGACGCGGGCGGCCTCGACCGCGGCCAGGATCGTGACGGCGTGCTCGGCCAGCCGTCGCCCGGCAGGAGTGAGCCGCACGCGGCGGCCGTCCGGTTCGAGGAGCGCGACCCCGGTTTCCTTGGCCAGCACCGAGATCTGCTGCGAGACGGTCGACGTTGTGGTTTCGAGCACGTCCGCGACCGCGCGCATCGAGCCGAGCCGCGACAACTCGAGGAGGAACTGCAGCCTGCGGGTCTCCATCGCTTGATTGTTCACGATATCCGGACAGTACGTCCAGGATTGGCACGTGGACACGAACGGTCCGGATGGGTTCTCCTGGACAGCGTGCTTCCCTCCACTCCCCGGGCCGGCGTCGCCCTCGCCGTCGGCGCCATGCTGTCCGTCCAGCTCGGACTGGCGGTTTCGGTCGGCCTCGCGAACCGGATCGGGCCGACCGGCGTCGCGTGGCTGCGGCTCGCGTGGGCCGGCGTCCTGCTGCTGGTGCTCGTGCGGCCGCGGCCGTCGGCGTTCCGCCGCCCGGCGTTGCTGACGTGCGTAGTGCTCGGCTTCGCGACGGCCGGGATGACGATCCTGTTCATGATCGCCGCGACCCGGCTGCCGCTGGGCACGGCGAGCGCGCTGGAATTCCTCGGCCCGCTGACCGTCGCGATCGTGCGCGGCCGCAACGGAACCCGGGTGTGGCCGGTGCTGGCGGCGGCCGGAGTGGTGCTGCTGACCCAGCCGTGGCAGGGCGGGACCGACCTCGTCGGCCTCGGCTGCGCGCTCGCGGCGGCGGCCTGCTGGGGCGCCTACATCGTGCTGACGCAACGAGTCGGCGACGAGGTGTCGGGCCTGCGCGGGCTGGCGGTGTCGATGCCGGTGGCGGGTCTGCTCGCCACCGTCGTGCACGGGCCTGCGGTGCTGGGCCAGGTGACGTGGCCGCTGCTGCTCGCCGGGCTGGGGCTCGCCGTGCTCGTGCCGGTGGTGCCGTTCAGCCTGGAGATGATGGCGTTGCGCCGGTTGACGGCGTCGGCGTTCGGGACCCTGATGAGCCTGGAACCGGCGATCGCGCTGGTGCTCGGGCTGATCGTGCTGCACCAGGTGCCGAATTTCGCTGCGGCGGCCGGGATCGCGTTCGTGGTGGCGGCGGGCATCGGCGCGGAACGGACCGGGGCGCGGGAACCGGTGAAGACCGCCGTCTAGCGGGCGCGCTCTAGGCTGGCGGCATGCAGGTGGAAATCTGGAGCGATGTCGTGTGCCCGTGGTGCTATCTCGGGAAGGCGCGGTTCGAGAAGGCGCTGGCCGGGTTCGAGCACCGGGACGAGGTGACCGTGACGTACCGGTCGTTCGAGCTCGACCCCGGGCGGACCGGGACCGAACCGCTGCTGGACATGCTCACCGCGAAGTACGGGCCGCAGGCGGGGGAGATGGAGCAGCGGGTCGCCGGGCTCGCCGAGGCGGAAGGGCTCGGCTACCGGACGGACCGGGAAATCGGCAACACCTTCGACGCGCACCGCCTGCTGCATCTGGCTCGCGAGAAGGGCCTGGAGAACGAGATGCTGTCCGCGTTGTTCCGCGCGAATTTCGCCGAGGCTCGGCCGGTGTTCACCTCCGAGGTGCTGACCGATGTCGCCGAGGAGGCCGGATTGCCGCGCGCTGAGGCCGAAGCGGTGCTGGCGGATCCGTCGCGGTATGCGGAGGCGGTCCGCGCCGAGGAGCGGGAAGCCGCGGAACTGGGCGCGGGCGGGGTGCCGTTTTTCGTGCTGGGACGGCGGTTCGGGGTCTCCGGAGGACAGTCCGTGGAGGTTTTCGCGCAGGCGCTCGAAAAGGCTTGGGCCGCTTCCGCCGGGTGATCGCCGGGATTCGACTGCCCGTCTTCAATGCTGAGCGAGCGTGGCTGTCCCGGCGATTTCGGGTGCTGCTGCGGCAATGCCGGTCGCGAAAGGTCCGGACTCGCCGGGGCGACGCTTACTCGGACCAGGTGCTGAGGCGGTTCAGCAGCCGTTCGAGCACCTGCGGGTCCGCGGTGACCGGTTCGCCGGAGACGGGTTCGTCCACCAGCGTGCGCCGGTCGCCCCGGCGCGGCAGCCGGACCTGTCCCGCCGAAATCCCGCCGGGCAGCGGAAGCTCGCACCACGTGGTGCGGCCGCCGCGGTCGCCCTGCCGCACCCCGATCCGCTCGTCGCGAGGCGGGCTCGGGGCGACGAGATCGTCGTCCACCTCGATGACGAGCCGGTCGCCGCGCAGCTGGAGCCGGACGGTCACGAAAGCGGGCGCGGACGGGCTGCTCTGGTCGACGACGTCGCCGACGAGCCGGACCGCGGCGTTCGTGACCTGCTCCAGCATCGGCAAGAGCGACCAGTCGGTCAGGATCAGGCGGACGAACAGCTCGGTGCACGGGACCGCGCTCGGCTGCGCCACCAGCCGGAGGTCGTCCACCTGGGTTGTGCGCGTGCTCAAGCGTCACCTTCCTCCTCGGCGAGCGGTCCGATCGGCCGGGACCGTGCGGGCATCATGCCACCGCCGCCGGGCCGCGCTGCGGCGGGAGGGCGGTGTCCGGGAGAACCGCAGGTCACAGGTCCGGACCACCCAGGCGTCCCGCTGAGCGGTCGCCGTGTCCACAGTGGAGCTCCTGCCGGGCAGGCCCTGCGGCGCGGCGGCCGCCGGACCGGAGGCACGGCTCACCGAGTTCAGCCCCGCATCGCCCACCGTCCGCCGGATCCGGGTGGTGACCCGGCATCCGGCTTGAGACGAGTGCGGGGACGTCCGCGGGGCGGGGAGGTCAGTCGTGCTTGCTCAGCTTCCGTCGCAGACCCCGTCCGGCCGCGAGCGTCGGGAACGCCAGCAGCGCGCCCGCACCGAGCGGGATTCCCTGTTGCCACGCGGGAGCGCCGAGCGCCGCGGGCGCGGCTTGCGGGTCGTGGTCGCTGACGCCGCCCCAGCGCGAGGGCGGCAGGACGATCACGCGCGCCTTGCCGATGACGTCGTCCACCGGGACGGTGCCGTTCACCCCGCCGCCGCCCTGGCAGCGGGAATCGCACGAGTTCTCCCGGTTGTCGCCCATCACCCAGAGGCTGCCCTTCGGGACGGTGACCGGGGCGAACGTCTGGCGCGCCGTCGGCGGCTGCTCCAGCCAGTGCACGTACGGCTCGTCGAGAGGTTTGCCGTCGACCAGGACGCGGCCCTGCGGGTCGCAGCACTGGACGGTCTGGCCGCCGACGGCGATGACGCGTTTCACGAAGTCGCGCTCGTCCGGCGGCGCGAAGCCGACCAGCGAACCGAGGCCGCGCACCGCCTTCGTGAAGATGTTGCCCGATTCCTGCGGGGCGATCTCGTTCGCGGTCCACGGCTGCGGGCCGCGGAAGACGATGACGTCGCCGGGGGCGGGATCGGTGAAATCGTAGGTGACGCGGTCGACGACGACCCGGTCGCCGAAGCAGCCGTCGCATCCGTGCAGCGTCGTCTCCATCGACGCCGACGGGATCAGGAACACCTTCGCGACGAACTGCTGGATCAGGATCGTCAGCACGAGCGCGATCCCGATCAGGATCGGCAGCTCCTGCCAGAACGGACGCTTCCGCCGCGCTTTCCGGGGCGGTTCGTCCGCGCCGGGACGGTCGGATCCGGACTCGCCGGGGGCGGGGACTGGGGGGATCGGGTCGGCCACGCCGTCAGGCTACCCAGATCCGCCCGCCGGACGGCGGACCGCGCGCGGCCACGATCGGGGGGTCGTGCCGGTGGGCGGGACGGCAACCGGAGATTTCGCCCTCAGGGAAGGAAAACGGGCCGGAATCGGGGGAGAGGTTCGGAATCCGGCCGGGGAGCCGGGTCGGACGGGGGAACCGGCAGGAGATGGGGCGGAAACCGGAGCAGCGCGCCGGTCGATCGGGGTCGGAGTGTCCCGGGGCGCGTGCGTCAGAGCCTCGGGAGAAACGCAGCCCGGCGGAGGTGGAGACCCTCGGCTCGCCCTTCGAGCAGCACCGTCGGGGCGTCGTACGGGCGGAGGACCAGCGATCTCGCACCGCGGAGAGACCGGATTGCGCGTCACCGCTGAGGTTCCGGCGAAGGTGAGGGGACCAGCTCAACGGAACGCCGCACCCGCCGACCGCGAAATGCCCTGCTGGCAAAGACAAGCGGCAGCGACTAGTTCTCGAACGACCCGTGCCGCCCGGCTCCCTCGGCGAACCGGGTGGCTCCCGCGAGGGTATCCGCGCTGAGCGACTGAATCCCGTGCCGGAATTCGTTGTCCATCGCGGATTCCTCGCTCAGGGACTCGCTTTCCAGCAAGGCCGCCCGATCCTCCCGCAAGCAGGTCTGCGGGAACGCGGCGATGTCCCGCCCGAGGGCGACCGCGGCGGGCAGCGCCTGCCCGGCGGGCACGACGCGATTCGCCAAGCCGATCCGGTGCGCCTCCTCCGCGCCGACCGGGCGGCCGGTGAGCACGAGATCGAGCGCGTGGCTCCGGCCGATCAGCCGCGGCAGCCGCACCGTGCCGCCGTCGATCAGAGGGACGCCCCAGCGCCGGCAGAACACGCCGAACACCGCCGTTTCGTCCGCGATCCGGAGGTCTGCCCAGATCGCCAGCTCCAGTCCGCCCGCGACGGCGTGCCCGGACACCGCCGCGAGCACCGGCTTGCGCAACCGCAGGCGCGTCGGGCCCATCGGGCCGTCGCCGTCCGGTTCGGTCCGGTTGCCGCGGCCTTCGCTCACCGCCTTGAGATCCGCGCCCGCGCAGAACGTCCCGCCGACGCCGTACAGCACCGCGACCGCGGCGTCCGAGGCGTCGAATTCCCGGAACGCGTCGGCCAGCGCTTCGGCGGTGTCGCGGTCGACGGCGTTGCGGCGTTCCGGCCGGTTGATGCCGATGGTGGTGACCGGACCGTCGCGCTCGACCAGCACTGTGCTCACTCGCGGCCTCCTCGGGGACAAAGCGGTGGACAAAGCGGGTGCCCGGGCAGCATGCCATGCCCCGTAGGCTCCGGCGCGGAGATCGGCACGGGAAGGAGACCGCGGGAATGGACGCCGAAAGCCTGGCCGCGTTCGGGTTCGAACTGGGGGTGCTCAAGCGGGTCCGCCGCGCGGGCTGGTGGCAGGCAGGGGTCCGCGACCCGGAGTCGGTGGCCGAGCACAGCCTCCGCGCGGCGCAGCTGGCCGCGCTGCTCGCCGCCGAGGAAGGCGCGAGCCCCGAGCGCGCGGCGTTTCTGGCGCTGTGGCACGACACTCAGGAGACCCGCACCGGCGACCTGCCGCACACCGCCGCGCCGTACCTGACGAAACCGGAGCCTCGCGCGATCACAGCGGACCAGACCGCGAGCCTGCCGCGCGCGTCGGCGGAAACCGTGCGGGCGGCGGTAGACGAGTACGAAACACGCGAATCGGCCGAGGCGCGATGCGCGAAAGACGCCGACAAACTCGAAATGCTTTTCCAGGCCCTCGAATACCGGGCGACCGGAGTCTCCACAGTGGACGAATGGCTCGCGTCGGCGCAGGCCGGGCTCTTCACCGAAACTGCGAGGCGGGTTGCCGAGGCCGCGCTGGCGACATCGCCACTGGCTTGGCGGTCTCGTTAGAGCTCACCCACATGGGCGCACTTCTGGTTTAGGACTGTCCTCCTTGGGAAAGATCCAAAGAACGACCATCTCGGGGAGGCACAGGATGAACCGGAAAATCACGGCAGTACTGGCCAGTATCGCGGCGATGGCGGCAACGGTCGGCTTCACGGCGAACGCGGAGGCAGCGGGACCGCCGTGCGGCGCCCAGGCGAAGGCGTGCCTGAAGCTCTCGGCGAACACAGCGTGGCTGATGGACCACGGCAAGGTCGCCCGCGGCGGCGTGCCCGTCACCGTCGGCAAGCCCGCGTTCCCGACCCCGGTCGGCACGTTCCACGTGCAGTACAAGGATCTTCACCACTACAGCAAGGAGTTCAACGGCCCGATGCCGTACTCGGTTTTCTTCACCAACACCGGGGTGGCGTTCCATCAGGGCAGTCTGAAGGTCCAGTCGCACGGCTGCGTCCACCTCTCGCACGCGGACGCGGTGGCGTTCTTCAACACGCTGCAGCCGGGCGACGTGGTGCAGGTGGTGCGGTAATCACCCGACGGGCATCGGCCGCCGCAGCGCTTGCCTGCGCAGGCGGCCGAACCCCCTCGGGTTGTTGAGCCCGAACACTGCCACGGTCTGGCCGTCGCGGTGGTAGGTGGCGAGGAAGGACTCGTCGTCCGGGCCGCCGTCGGCAAAGCGCACCTCGTCGTCGGGCGAGGGATGCCCAGCCAGCTGGAGGGTGCCGGCGTACTGATCCGACCAGACGTAACCGCTCGGTTCGTACTCCCGGACCGCCTGCCCGGCCAGCAGATTCGCGACCGCGACAGACGCCTGTTCGCTGGCGTTCGTCCAGTGCTCGTGCCGGGTGCCCGCTGGACCGTACGCCGCGACGTCCCCCGCCGCGACCACGTTCGGCAGCGAAGCGACCAGGCCGGAGTCGGTCCGTACGCCGTTGTCGACGACCAGCCCGGAACCATGGAGCCATTCGACCGCGGGAACCATGCCGATTCCGGCGACGACCACGTCCGCGGGCAGAGTCTCGCCGGTCTCCAGCTCCACCCCGGTGACCCGGCCGGAGAGCGTGGAAAGCCCGGCCACCGAAGCGCCGCAGCGCAGGGTGACGCCGTTCCGGTCGTGCAGGCGCGCGCAGATCGAGCCGAGCTCCGGACCCAGTACGCGGGCCAGAGGCGTCGGCAGCGCCTCCAGCACAGTGACGTCCAAGCCCAAGGCATTGCACGTCGACGCCACCTCGGCCCCGATGAACCCGCCGCCGACGATCACCACGCGCGCGCCGGGGATCAGCTCCTCGCGCAGGGCGAGTGCGTCGTCCAAGGTGCGCAGAACGTGAACTCCGGCAACGGATTCCGTCCCCGGCAAGGCACGGGCGCGCCCGCCGGTCGCGAGCACGACGCCGTCCGCTTCGAGTTCGCCGTCGGACAGGACGAGACGGCCGGTCGACGGGTCGAGACGTTCCGCGCGGGTGCCGAGCCGGACGTCCAGCGAGGCGAGGTCGTCGGCGTCGAGCAGCTCCAGCGACTCGCGCGACGCCGTCCCGGCGAGGAAGGCCTTCGACAGCGGCGGCCGGTCGTAGGGGAGATGCGGCTCTTCGCCGACCAGGACCACGCGGCCGTCGAACCCCTGGGCGCGCAGTTCCTGCGCCGCGCGGGCGCCGGCGAGCGAAGCGCCGACGATCGCGACCGTCTTCACGCAGCGTCCTCGGCGGCGTCGGCGAGCACGTAGATCACGCCCTCGGCGACCTGCACCTGGTAGGTGCGCACCGGCTGCTTGGCGGGCAGGCACGACGGCATGCCGGTGCGGAGGTCGAAGAGCGCCGCGTGCAGCGGACACTCCACGAAGCAGCCCTCGAGCCAGCCGTCGGCCAGCGACGCGTCCTGGTGGGTGCAGGTGTCCCCGATCGCGTACAGCTCGCCGTCGGCGTTGAAGACGGCGATGGGCTCCGGCCCCGCGATCCGGACGGACTCGCCCGGGGGCAGTTCGTCCACAGTGCACGCGCGCAGCATTGATTCCTCCGAAGCTGGGAGTTGTTGCGTATTGAGGAACACCCAACGTGATACGCAACAGAGTCTGAGCGCGCGGAAGGGGTGTCGTCAAGAGGTTACGCGGGCGAGTTTTGCGGAGCGCGGTTCCGGATGAAACCGCTGGTCGAAGGCGGTTCCGGCGAACGGGTGCGGCCAGGGACGGGTGCTTGACAGCGCCCCCGCCGAGCCTCATCTTGTTCCGGAGAGGGCAACAAGACGCGTAATACGCAACATCGAGAACCTCGAGAGGAGCCCTGCCGGTGACCGCGATCGACCTCCCGCAGAGCCTGCTGCCGACTCTGCCCGGGCCGCACTACACCGACCCGGCGATCTTCGCCCGGGAGCAGGAGCGGATCTTCGAAGCGGGATGGTTCTGCGCCGTGCGCAGCGCCGACCTGCCGTCGCCCGGCTCGTTCGAGACCGTGCAGATCGGCCGCGAAAGCGTGCTGATCGCCCGCGGTCGCGACGGGGCTCTGCGCGCGTTCCTGAACGTGTGCCGCCACCGCGGCGCGCGGCTGTGCACCGACGAAAAGGGGTCGGTGAAGCGCGCTTTCCAGTGCATGTACCACGCGTGGACCTACGGCCTCGACGGAAAGCTCGTCGCCGCCCCGAATCTGACCGGGATGCCGGACGTCGACCGCGTCGAGTACGGCCTCACCCGGTTGCATCTGCGCGAATGGCTCGGCTACGCCTGGGTTTGCCTCGCCGAAGAAGCACCGTCCTTTGCGGACACTGTGATGGCCGACGTGAGCGAACGGCTCGGCGGCCCGGGCGAGATCGAGGCGTACGGCATCGAGAATCTGGCGCTGGGCCGGCGCATCGAGTACGACGTGCGCGCGAACTGGAAGCAGATCATCGAGAACTTCATGGAGTGCTACCACTGCGCGACCATCCATCCGGAACTCACCGAGGTGCTCCCGGAGTTCGCGGACGGGTACGCCGCACAGTATTACGTCGGCCACGGCGCGGAATTCGGCGCGGACGTCACCGGGTTCACTGTGGACGGCGGCGACGGCTTGCAGCGGCTGCCCGGCGTCGGCGAGCACCAGGACCGCCGGTACTACGCGATCACCATCCGGCCGCAGGTGTTCGTGAACCTGGTGCCGGACCACGTGATCGTGCACCGGATGTTCCCGCTCGCGCCGGACCGCACCTTGGTCCGCTGCGACTGGCTGTACCTGCCGGAGGTGGTCGAGTCGGGCGCGGACCTGGATCGTTCGGTGGAGCTGTTCCACCGGGTGAACCAGCAGGATTTCGAGGCGTGCGAACGGTGTCAGCAGGCGATGGGCTCGCGCGCGTACGCCCGCGGCGGCGTGCTGGTGCCGAGCGAACACCACATCGGCGAGTTCCATGACTGGGTGCGGGCGCGGACCGGGGAGTAGCACCCGCGCCCGCGCCGGTCAGGGCTGGATGTCCATCTCTGGGCCGATGTACTCGCGCACGCGGACCGCTTTCCCGTCCTTCGCCTCGACGATCTGCACGAGGTGCAGCTTCACCGGGTTGCCGCCGACCTCGATCTCGACGGCCGCCTCGTTGAAGAACCCCTTTTCGGTGAAGGTGACGCCGACCGGGCGGAAGTCCGGCACCGGTCCGTCGCCCGCGCGCTCGTGCACGGCGGCGACCGCCTCGGACACCGTGACCCATTTGTCGTCGGCGCTGTGCCACACGGGACAGTCCTTGACGCAGATCTTGAGGAAGAGGTCGATGTCGGCCAGCGCCTTCACCCAGTTCTCGGCGAGTTCGGCGGTGGCCTGGTCTGGTGTGGT
>NZ_JACJHR010000151.1 GCF_014174495.1 Amycolatopsis echigonensis | reverse complement strand
CTGGAGAACATTACACGGCCCAAAACGGCCCGAAACAGGGGGGTCCCTTAATACGATCTTCGCAGGTCAACCGGCCGAATGGGCCCGATGCGGCCGATCCGGCGGGCTGGGCGGCGGCAAGCCCGCGGGCCAGAGCGCGGCGTTATCGGCTCGCGGATGTCGTAATGCGGAAGAACGGGCGGCTCGCGTTATCGGCGAATGCCCGAGCAGGCACGGGCCGACGACTGCCAAAGGAAGCGCCGAGCAATGCGGACGGAGCGCGGATTGCTGCTGGACATCGACCTGCCGCGCGGAACGACCCTGGGCGCGCGCGTTCCAGCAGGGGCATCATGAGCGCCGAGTGACCCGGGTCACCCAGAAGAGCGCCGAGGCGATGTCCGGGGCGGGGCGGGCAGCTTCGTTCATTCCGAGACTGGCGGGCAAGCGCCGGTCGCGAGAGCAGGCCCGAGCGAAGAGGGAGCACCGATGAAGTACCTGATCCTGGCGTACGGCAACCAGCAGGACTACGACTACCTCAGCGGCAAGGACGGCGGGGCGAGCCCGGCGGAGGCGGCGGCGGTCTACGACTTCCTCACCGGGTTCAGCAGGGAGCTGGCCGAATCGGGCGAGCTGGTCGAGACGCAGGGGCTCTCCGCTCCGGTGCTGGCCCGCAGCCTTCGCCTGCGGGACGGGGCTCCGGTCGTGACCGACGGGCCCTTCGGCGAGACCGAGGAGGTCATCGCGGGGTACTGGATGGTCGACTGCGCCAGTTTCGACCGAGCGACCGACATCGCGGCGGGACTGCTCAAGGCACCGGGGCGGTTGGCGGAGGCCGGAGTGGTCGTCCGGCCGGTGATGGGGTCCGAGGGCGAACTCTGAGCCACGAGGCAGGCAGAGATGACCGACTCCGCGGTCAACGACACCCTGCGCGCCCTCGCACCGCAGGTGCTGGGAGCGCTGGTCCGCCGCTACGGGCGGTTCGATCCGGCTGAGGACGCGGTCCAGGAGGCTTTGCTCAAAGCCGCCCAGCAGTGGCCGGAGTCGGGCATCCCCGAGCGTCCCTTCGGCTGGTTGCTGCAGGTCGCGAGCCGGAAGCTGATCGATCTGCTCCGGGCTGACCAGGCGAGGCGGGAGCGAGAGATCCGCGCGGCTCGCGAGGACGTCAGCGAGCAGACCGGGGACGACACCTTGATCCTGCTCCTGCTCTGCTGCCACCCGTCGTTGTCGGCGGCGTCGCAGATCGCCCTCACCCTGCGGGCCGTCGGCGGGCTCACCACCGCGGAGATCGCGCGGGCGTTCCTCACTTCCGAGGATTCGATGGCCCGCCGGATTTCCCGGGCCAAGCGCACGATCCAGGACAGCGGTGTGCCGTTCCGGATGCCGCCGAAGGAGGAACGGGACGAGCGGCTCGAAGCGGTCCTGCACGTCCTGTACCTGATTTTCACCGAGGGGTATTCGGCGACGTCAGGGCCGGATTTGCGCCGGGGCGACCTGGTCGCCGAAGCGATCCGGCTGGCCGAGATGACCGCCGCGTTGCTGCCGGGCGACAGCGAGGCCGAGGGACTGCTCGCGTTGATGTTGCTGACGGACGCGCGATCGCCGGCGCGCGTGACCGAGCAGGGCGAGCTGGTTCCGCTGCACGAACAGGACCGGACGCGGTGGAAGGCCGGGCCGATCCGGCGCGGGGTGGAGCTGGTGACGGCGGCGTTGCCGCGCGGGCCGGTCGGGCCGTGTCAGCTGCAGGCGGCGATCGCGGCGGTCCATGACGAGGCAGCCACCGCGGAGGAGACCGACTGGCGGCAGATCGCCGGGCTCTACCGGCTGTTGCTCAAGGTTTCGGCGAGTCCGGTCGCGAAGGTGAGCCACGCCGTCGCGGTCGGGATGGCGGACGGACCGGCGGCGGGGCTCGACCTGCTGGAGGCGCTGGACAACCGCGACCGGCGGTTTTACGCGGCGCGAGCACATCTTCTGGAAAGGGCGGGCGACCGCGAAGCGGCCCGGAGCGCGTACCTGCGCGCCGCCGAACTCGCCACCAACATCCGCCAGGTGCGGTATCTCAACGCCTGCGCCCGGCGGCTCTCTCAAGGAGCTGGACATGACTGACGAGATCCGGCCGTACCGGCTCGAGATCCCGGAAGCGGACCTTGCCGACCTGCGGGAACGGCTCGATCGGACGAAATGGGCACCCGAGCCGGCCGGCGGCGACCAGGGGTACGGCGTCAGCGTCGGCCGGGTTCGCGAGCTGGCCGAGCACTGGCGGCATCGCTACGACTGGCGGGCTTGGGAACGGCGGTTCAACCGGTATCCGCAGTTCACGACCACGATCGACGGCAGCAACGTGCATTTCCTGCACGCCCGTTCGCCGGAGCCGGACGCGATCCCCTTGCTTCTCAGCCACGGGTGGCCGGGCTCGGTGGCGGAGTATCTGGCCGCGGTCGGGCCGTTGAGCGATCCCCGCGCGCACGGGCTGGACCCGTCGATCGCGTTCGACGTCGTGCTGCCGTCGTTGCCGGGGTTCGGGTTTTCCGGCCCGACGGCCGACACCGGCTGGGGTCCGCAGCGGATCGCGCGGGCGTGGGCGGAGTTGATGCGCCGGCTGGGGTACGCGCGGTACGGGACCGCGGGCAACGACTGGGGTTCGAGGATCGCGCCGGAGGTCGGTCGCGTGGCACCGGAGCAGGTGATCGGCGCGCACGTGACGCAGACCTGGGATCCGCCGCCGGACGACGATCCACAGTGGATTGCCGAACTGTCCCCTAAGGACAAAGCGGCATGGGACGCGTTCCACCACTACTTCACCGACGAGGCGTCCTACGGCGTCGTCCAGGCGCAGCAGCCGCAGACCCTCGCGCACGCGCTGTCCGACTCCCCCGTCGGCCTGCTCGGCTGGAACGCGCAGGCGATGCACGACCACGGCCTCGACGCCGACGGGATCCTCACGCACGTCACGATCCACTGGCTGACCGGCACCGCGGGTTCGGCGATCCGGATCTACGCCGAGCAAGCCCGGGAGACGCCTGCCGAGGGCCGCAATCCAGTGCCGCTCGGGGTCGCGCAGTTCCCCGGCGATCTGCCGTCGATCCGCGTGTTCACCGAGCACCGCCGGAACCTCGTGTCGTGGAACGAGTACGACCGCGGCGGGCATTACGCCGCGCAGGAGGTGCCGGAGCTGTGGGCGGGCGACGTCCGCCAGTTCTTCGCGAAGGTGCGCTAGAAAAACATTGCTCCGACTACATTGCGCTGTATTGCTCTGAGAAATCGCTCCGATTAGCGTCGGCGACATGCAGACAGTCCTCCTCTCCTCCGGCGCTCGGATCGCCTACGACGACCTCGGGCACCAGCCGCGGCTCCCGGTGCTTCTCGTGCACGGGCACCCGTTCGACCGGTCCATGTGGGGCCCGCAGGCTGAGCACCTCGCGCGGAACGGGCACCGCGTCGTCGTGCCCGACCTGCGCGGATACGGAGAAAGCACTGGGCCGGCGGTCCGCGGGCTCGAAGACTTCGCCGAGGACCTCATCGGGCTGGCTGACCACCTCGGGCTGGACCGCTTCGCGCTGGGCGGGCTGTCGATGGGCGGGCAGATCGTGATGCAGACCGTCCGGGAGCACCCGGAGCGGATCGCCGCGGTGCTGCTCGCCGACACCTTCGCCGAGCCCGAGACCAACGAAGGAAAGGTGGTGCGCAACCAGGCCGCGGACCGGGTGCTCGCGGAGGGCATGACCGCGTACGCCGACGAGCTGTTGCCGAAGATGGTGTCGCCGGGCACTTTGCGCGAGAACCCCGAGGTGACCGGGCACGTCCAGAAGATGATGCGCGACGCACCGGCAGCAGGCGCGGCGGCGGCCTTGCGGGCGAGGGCGAAGCGGCCGGACTACCGCGATTCGCTGAAGCGGGTCACCGTGCCGACGCTGGTCGTGGTGGGCAGCGAGGACGAGTTCACGCCGGTCGCCGACGCGCGGCTGCTGCACCAGCTCGTGGCCGGCTCGGAGCTGGTGGTGCTCGACGGCGCGGGGCACCTGCCTAACCTGGAACGCGCGGCCGAGTTCAACGACGTGTTCGGCCGGTTCCTGGACCACGCGGAAGAACGGTGACTCACTCCATGAAGACCGTATTGGTGACCGGCGCGAGCGCCGGGTTCGGTGCCGCGATCACGCGCCGGTTCGTCGCGGAAGGCGCGCGGGTCGTCGCCGCGGCCCGCAGCGGCGACCGGTTGAAGACGCTCGCGGACGAACTGGGCGACGCGGTGTACCCGCTGGTACTCGACGTACGCGACGCGGACGCGGTCGCGGACGTCGTCGCGCAACTGCCCGAGGAGTGGGCGAAGATCGACATCCTGGTCAACAACGCCGGCCTCGCGAAGGGTCTCGAACCCGCGCACGAGGCGAAGCTGGAAGACTGGGACCAGATGATCGAGACCAACGTGACCGGTCTCGTCCACCTCACCCGCGCAGTGCTGCCCGGCATGGTCGAACGCGGTGCCGGGCACGTGATCAACATCGGCTCCGTCGCGGGCAGCTACCCCTACCCCGGCGGAAACGTCTACGGCGCGACCAAGGCGTTCGTCCACCAGTTCAGCCTCAACCTGCGCTCCGACCTGCGCGGCACCGGCGTCCGCGTAACGAACATCGAGCCCGGCATGGTGGGCGGCACGGAGTTCTCGACCGTCCGATTCGACGGCGACCAAGACAAAGCGGCGAACGTCTACGCCGGCACGACCCCGCTGACCGCGGACGACGTCGCCGAGTCGGTCTTCTGGGCCAGCTCGCAGCCCAAGCACGTGAACATCAACGTCATCGAGCTGATGCCGGTGGTGCAGACCTTCTCCGCACTGAACATCGACCGCGACTCCTGAACAATCCGTGAGGGGCCCCTTCCCGGACTTAGATTCCCGGAAGGAGCCCTTCACGGACGACCCGCCGATCGCGACCACGCAACCCAAGCCGTGCGCCCACCAGCCAACGCGCCCAACGCGCCAGGCACCCACACCACCCCGCACCCCGATACGAAGCCTTCTCTGCGGTTCGGGGGTGCTTGTCAAGGCATCTTTCCCGCCTTGACAAGCACCCCCGAACCGTCAGCACACTCGGCTTCGGGGTGCCCCACCGCACCACCCGGCGCAATGTCGCCCGCCAGGGCGACGAGCAGCCCCCTCACCCAGGCGCAAACCTCTCCAACCCGAACAACTCGAACAACGCCTGCTGCCTCCCCGTCCGATCAGACAAAATCCGCCTGGTCCGCGGCCTCCCCCCAGTGGACCGATGCCGCAGCACCGTCTCCCCGATCCCCCGCAACTGGTCGAGCAACTCCGCCACCGACAAATTCATCCCCGCCCGGTCCGCCTCCCGCCGCATCAAGTGCGTGACCGTCGCCGCGAGCACGGACACCAACGTATGCACCGCGATCCGATGCGAAGTCCACTCCCACCGCGGCGACGGCCCGGCCGCGGCGGGCCCGGTCAGCCAGCGGAATGTCGACTCGAGGTGCGTCCGGGCGCGGTAAGCGGTGACGACCTCGGCGACCGGCCAGTCCCGGTCCGTCACGAGAATCTGCTTGCCGAAGAACTCCTCCGCCAGCCGGGCGACCGCGGCCTCGTCGACCCGCCGCTCCAGCCGCAGTTCCCCGGCGCGGTTGCCGGTGAGGGTCGTGTTCAGCACCCGTTCCACCCGGCGTCCGCGGATGATCCGGGACATCTCCGCGTGCACCTGGGTCCGGTCGCCGCGATGAGTGCCTGCCTCGAGCGCGGCGGCGAGCCCGTCGAGTTCGCGCACCGTAGTGCTCAATTCACTGGTGAACGCCCGATACTGCGCCGCGTGCAACGTCGCGGAATGGGTGAGGATGACGCGTCGGTGAGCACCGTCCACAGTCGCCACCGTGTCGAAGGCAGTCAGCCCGGAGAACCGCTCCGGATCCACCCGCCGCCGCACCGACGCGGGCCGCGCGAGCAAGTCCGGATGGTCAGCCAGCGGCAGCGAGCCGACGAACCCGGTCCGCGCGCCGAGGTCGAGCTGCGCGGCTTGTCCGGCGTGGAAGACCAGCGTGACGTCCGTGGCCGGATACCGCTCCCCCAGCTCGACGGCCAATGCACCGAACGTCGGCGCGTTTTCCCTTCGATAGACCCGGGAAGCCAGCGGAATCGCCCCGTCCCGCGTGACGACCAGGCCGAGTCCCGCGAGCACGTCCTGGCAGGCCGACGGCAGCGTGCAATCCGCGGCGGTAAACGCGGCGAACTGCGCGACATCGACCGCCAGCGCTTCCGTGCCGTCGTCGCCCAGCAGCTCCAGAACTGCTTCCGCCACAACGGTTTCCACCCCCGCGATCCGCTCCGGGGTAAGCCGCTGCAACGCCCTCCAGTGGCTAGCCGTCGTGATCGATCCCTTGGGCGGACGCGGCCGGACGAGATCCTGCGCCAGACCGCCCGTCCACCATTCCTCAAACTCCATCTCCGGGGCGGTCGCTCGATGGAGCACGGCGAGCGCGACGTGGAGACCGAGCGTCGGCCGCGCCCGCTGCGGTCCCGCCACCGAGTCGACGCGCCGGACGAGGTCGAGCCGCTGCAGCGTCCCCCATACGGCGGAAACATCGCCGAACGACCGATGCCGCGCGCCGGCTGCCTCCGGACCGCCGCCGGCCACCGCCGCCGCGATGTCCTCGGCCGTCCCGAGATAACGCTGGCCGACCACGCGCGGCTTGCCGTCGACGCGCGCGGACTCGGCGAAGTAGTAGTACGTCCGCCCGCCGATGCGCTTCCCGATCACTGACGCCACCCTTTAGGTAATACCGTCGGCAGACCGCACCCACAAGCCCGCAACCTGCGGCGATGATCACCCCGGACTCCTCGCGGGCGCGGCGGCGGGCGGAGAGCTGGCTGGTCGCGGCGGCCGGGTCCTAGCGTGGCGGGAATGGAGCCCGAAGCTGGCGTGACCACGCCCACCCCGTCGGCCATGCGCCGTGCGCTCGCCCGGGCGCGAGACGGGAAGACGCTCGACGTCGCCGAGGCGGCCGTGCTGCTGCACGCCCGCGGCGACGACCTCAAGACTTTGTCCGACCACGCCTCCCGCATCCGCGACGCCGGCCTCGAAGAAGCCGGGCGCGCGGGGATCATCACCTACAGCCGCAAGGTGTTCATCCCGCTGACCCGGCTGTGCCGGGACCGGTGCGGCTACTGCACCTTCGTCACTGTCCCCGGCAGGCTCGAATCGCCGTTCCTGTCGCCGGACGAGGTGCTCGACATCGCCCGCAAGGGCGCGGAGATGGGCTGCAAGGAAGCCCTGTTCACCCTCGGCGACCGGCCGGAGGACCGTTGGAAGGCCGCGCGCGACTGGCTGGACGCGCACGGCTACGACGACACGCTTTCCTACGTCCGCGCGATGGCGATCCGGGTGCTCGAGGAGACCGGTCTTCTGCCGCATCTCAACCCCGGCGTCATGTCCTGGCAGGACTTCCAGCGGCTCAAGCCGGTCGCGCCGTCGATGGGCATGATGCTGGAGACCACCGCGCGACGGCTGTGGAGCGAGAAGGGCGGGCCGCATTACGGTTCGCCGGACAAGGATCCCGAGGTCCGGCTGCGCGTCCTGGAGGACGCGGGCCGCAGCTCGGTGCCGTTCACCACCGGCGTGCTGATCGGGATCGGCGAGACGCACGAGGAACGCGCCGACGCGCTGTTCGCCATCCGGAAGACCGCACGCGAGTACGGCGGCATCCAGGAAGTCATCGTGCAGAACTTCCGGGCCAAGCCGGACACGAAGATGCGCGCGACGCCGGACGCCGGCCTCGAAGAACTGGCCGCGAACATCGCCGTGGCCCGGCTGGTGCTGGGTCCGCGGATGCGCATCCAGGCCCCGCCGAACCTCATCGGCGACCAGTACGACCTGATGATCCGCGCGGGCATCGACGACTGGGGCGGCGTTTCACCGCTCACCCCGGACCACGTCAACCCCGAACGCGCGTGGCCGCAGATCGACCTGCTCGCCCGGCAGACCGAGAAGGCCGGTTTCGCGCTGCGCGAGCGGCTGACCATCTACCCGGAGTACGTGAAGCGCGGCCAGCCGTGGCTCGACCCGCGCGTCACGCGGCACGTCGCGGCGCTGGTCGACGCGGAGACCGGGCTGGCCCGCGAAGGCGCGATGCCGGTCGGGATCCCGTGGCAGGAGCCGGACGGCGGCTGGCAGGGGTCCGGGCGCACCGACCTGCACACCGAGATCGACACGACCGGCCGCACCGAGGACCGGCGAGGCGACTTCGATTCGGTCTACGGCGACTGGAAGGAAATCGGCCGAAAGATCAAGACTGGGCCGCAGCGGTTCGACACCGACATGCGGGATGCGTTGCGCAGCGCGGAAAAGGACCCCGCCGGACTGTCCGACGACGCGGCGCTCGCCCTGCTGCACGCTGACGGACCGGAGCTGGACGCGCTCACGAAACTGGCCGACGACCTGCGCCGCGAGGTCGTCGGGGACGACATCACCTTCGTCGTCACGCGGAACATCAACTTCACCAACGTCTGTTACACCGGCTGCCGCTTCTGCGCTTTCGCGCAACGGAAAACCGACGCCGACGCGTACACGTTGTCGCTGGAGCAGGTCGGCGACCGGGTGGACGAGGCGTGGGCCGCGGGCGCGACCGAGATCTGCATGCAGGGCGGGATCCACCCGGATCTGCCGGGCACCGCGTACTTCGACCTCGCGGCCGAGGTGAAGCGGCGGCAGCCGGACATCCACCTGCATTCGTTCAGCCCGATGGAGGTCGTGAACGGCGCGTCGCGGACGAATCTGTCCATTCGCGACTTCCTGATCCGGGCGAAGGAGTCCGGAGTGGACTCGATGCCGGGCACCGCGGCGGAAATCCTCGACGACGACGTCCGGTGGGTGCTCACCAAGGGCAAGCTGCCGACGGACGCGTGGATCGAGGTGGTCACCACTGCGCACGACGTCGGGCTGCCGACCACGGCGACGATGATGTACGGCCACGTGGACAACCCGAGCCACTGGGTCGGTCACCTGAAGCTCCTGGCCAAACTGCAGCGAGAGGGCGTGGAACGCAACGGACGGCGCGGGTTCAGCGAGTTCGTGCTTTTGCCGTTCATCCACCAAAGTTCGCCGATCTACCTGGCCGGTCTCGCCCGCGCGGGCACGACGCTGCGCGAGAACCGGGCGGTGCACGCGCTGTCCCGGCTGCTGCTGCACGGCACGTTCGACAACATCCAGAGCTCCTGGGTGAAACTCGGCGAGGAAGGCAGCCGGGCGGTGCTGCAGGGCGGCGTCAACGACATCGGCGGCACGCTGATGGAGGAGACGATCAGCCGGATGGCGGGCGCGTCGAACGGGTCGTACAAGACGATCAGCGACATGCGCGCGATGGTCGAGCCGCTCGGCCGTCCGCTGCGGCAGCGGACGACGTCCTACGGGACGCCGACGGACGAGCGGATCGCCGCGGCGCAGGCGTCGGACGGGGTCGCGACGGCCGTGCGGAAGCCGTTGCTGCCGTTGCTCACGCCGTGATCAACCGTTGCGGTGCAGCCGCCACAGCGCGATAGCCAGCTGCAACCGCAACCGTCCAGCGGGATCGCGCACTGGCCAGCCGAGCAGGTGTTCGGCGTGGGCCAGGCGCTCCTGCAGGGTCGAATGGTGCACTACCAGCGTGTTCGCGGCGGCACGCAAGCTCGGAGCGCCCGCGACGGCGACCAGTGTGGGCAGTACCCACGGGGCCGCCGTGCGGGCGTTCTCCAAGCTGTGCACGTCCGCTACCGGTTTGGTGCGGGGCCCGACCGCGTCGGCGAGCACGGCCAGGCCGCCGAGTTCCGCATACTCCACAACGGACGGTCCGGGGTCGTCTTCGGTTGCGGTGAATCGGAAAGCCGTCCGCGCTTGTTCGCCGGACAGCGGCAGGTCAACCAGATTCACCACGGTCCCCAGGCCCACCCTGCTTCGCTCCGGCGGGGTCCACTGTGGAGGGACGACCAGCGGTACCGCGTCGGTCACAACCGCCCTCGCAGTGGCTCCGAGCCCGAGGCGATGGGCGGCACGGAGCCGGGTTCGCTCGTCCGCCGACGCGTCGAGCACGACTTCGACCGACGCCGGATCGACGACCCGGCCGCGCGTGCGGTCCAGCACCGCGCGCGCCGCCGCGGACGCGCGCTCCAGCACCATCGCGTCCACCGGGCTCGGCGGGCCGGGCCGTTCCAGCCACAGC
>NZ_JACJHR010000150.1 GCF_014174495.1 Amycolatopsis echigonensis | reverse complement strand
CTCAGTGCTGGTGGCGACCCCTTGTCGGCCACGTTCGCGCCAGGGACGGAGCCGGTCTCGCGTTCTCGACATCGCTGGGCGAGAGATTAGCGTCACAGGATATTTGGTTGATGAATGCAAGCTTTTCGGGAACAGTTGTGGGAGGCAAGTAGTTGAGGGATACAAGCAAGTAACCCGGCACTGAGGGAGACCACCATGAGCGACACCGCCACTGCGGAAGGGGGCGCCACCACGAACGGACGGCTTTCACACCGGCAGATCCTCACGGTTCTGTCCGGACTGATGCTCGGCATGTTCCTGGCGGCCCTCGACCAGACCATCGTGTCCTCGGCGATGAAGACCATCGCCGACGAACTGCACGGACAGAGCCTGCAGGCCTGGGCCACCACCGCCTACCTGATCACCGCGACGCTTTCCACGCCGCTGTACGGCAAGCTGTCCGACCTCTTCGGCCGCAAGCCGATGTACCTGACCGCGATCTCGCTGTTCCTCGCGGGCTCGCTGGCGAGCGCGATGGCCGGATCGATGTACGAACTGGCCGCGTTCCGCGCGTTCCAGGGACTCGGTGCCGGCGGTCTGATGTCGCTCGCGCTGGCGATCATCACCGACATCACCTCACCGCGGGAACGCAGCCGCTACCAGGGTTACTTCATGGCCGTGTTCGGCGTTTCGAGCGTCGCCGGCCCGGTCGTCGGCGGGTTCTTCGCCGGACTCGACTCGTTCGCCGGCCTGACCGGCTGGCGCTGGGTGTTCATGGTGAACGTCCCGATCGCGCTCGCCGCGCTGGTCGTCGTGAGCAAGGTGCTGAACCTCCCGCACACCCGCGTGGACCAGAAGGTCGACTTCCTCGGTGCAGGCGCGCTGGCGCTGGGCCTCGTGCCGCTGCTGCTCGTCGCCGAGCAGGGCCGCGAATGGGGATGGGGTTCGCCCGCGTCGCTGGCGATGTACCTGATCGGCGCGCTCGGCGTGGCCCTGTTCATCCTGCAGGAACGCCGCATGGGCGACGCTGCCCTGCTGCCGCTTCGGCTGTTCCGCAGCGGGGTGTTCCGGGTGTCGACGGCGGTCACCGTGATCCAGGGCATCGGGATGTTCGGCGCGATGATGTCGCTGCCGCTGTACCTGCAGATCGTCAAGGGCGCGACGCCGACCCAGGCCGGGCTGCAGATGCTGCCGCTGACCCTCGGGATCATGGTCGCGAGCCTCGGCAGCGGCCGGATCATCACCCGGACCGGCCGGTACAAGGGCTTCGCGGTCGCCGGACTCGGCCTGATGGCCGCGGCGGTGTTCTCGTTCTCGCTGATCGGGGTGGACACCGCGCTCGGCGTGGTGATGGCCATCGCGTTCGTGCTCGGACTGGGCCTCGGCTCGACCATGCAGGCGCTGACCCTGGCCGCCACGAACGACGTCACGCCCCGCGACATCGGCGTCGCGACCTCGTCGGTCACGTTCTTCCGGCAGATCGGCGGCACGGCGGGCACCGCGGTGTTCCTGTCGATCCTGTTCAGCACGGTCGGCGACCGGATCGCGGCGGCGGTCCGCTCGGCGATGGCCTCCCCGGCCTACACCGCGGCGCTGGCGCAGCACCCGGAGTTCGCGCGGCAGCTGGCCGGCGGCGGGCTCGACGTGAACGACACCTCGTTCCTGGCGCACCTCGACCCGGTGCTCGCCCGCCCGATCCTGGAAGGGTTCTCCAGCTCGATGAGCACGGTGTTCCTGATCGGCGGCGCGGTGCTGACCGTCGGGTTCGCGCTGGTCTGGCTGCTGCGGGAGAAGCCGCTTTCGGACAAGTCGGCGATGGAGCAGCGCGCCGAGCAGGAAGCGGGCGAACTGGCCCTCGCGGGCTGACCGAACAGAGAAAGGGCCGTCCACCTTCTCCGGTGGACGGCCCTTTTTCGCGTGGCTCAGTGGTGCGCTTCGCCGTTGATCTCTTCCTTGGCGAGGCGGTCCTTCTCGCGCTCGAGCGACCGGTTGATCTCAGCCTCAGCCTCGCTGCGGCCCACCCACGAGGAGCCCTCGACGCTCTTGCCCGGCTCGAGGTCCTTGTAGACCTCGAAGAAGTGCTGGATCTCGAGCTTGTGGAACTCGTTCAGGTGGTGGATGTCCCGCAGGTGCTCGAGACGCGGGTCGTTCGTCGGGACGGCGAGGACCTTGTCGTCCGGGCCCTTCTCGTCGGTCATCCGGAACATGCCGATCGCCCGGCAGCGGATCAGGCAGCCGGGAAACGTCGGCTCCTGGACGAGCACGAGCACGTCGAGCGGGTCGCCGTCCTGGCCGAGCGTGTCGTCGATGAAGCCGTAGTCGGCCGGGTACTGGGTCGCGGTGAACAGGGTCCGGTCGAGCTTGATCCGACCGGTCTTGTGATCGACCTCGTACTTGTTGCGCTCCCCCTTGGGGATTTCGATCGTGACGTCGAATTCCACGGCCGTCCTCGCTGCTTCTCGAATCTCGGTGTCCCACACGCTCGTGGGCGGCACCCTCATGACCTCGTTGACGTCACTAGTGTGGACTACGCCCCATCGGCCGGTCGCGCCGATGTCGGCCAGACGGCATGTGACCTTGGCCCCTCCGGGGGCGGGTGAGAAGGAGTGGTGGGTGCCGGAAAACGACCAGCCGAGGTGGCCCACGGGCGACGAGGACACCTCGTCGCAGGCGGACCGGGCGACCTCCCGCCTTCCCCTGCCCAAGCGCGACGCGGGAGCCACCGCGCAGCTTTCCGTGCCGAACGTCACACCGGGCGACGGGCCCGGATCGTGGTTCCGGCCGAACGTCCCGCCGGAGGAGATCCCCGGGCTGAACGCGCCCTCGGACGCTCCCGTCTCGCCGCCGGAACCGCCGCGGTCGAACCTCGCGGACCGGATGAGCGGTGCTTCGACGGCCGGGACTTCCGCGCGGCCCGAGGAACCGAAGCCGCAGGCGCCGTGGGTGCCGGTGGAGGGACCGACGCGGTTCGCGGCCGGAGTGCCGCGGCCGGGCGACAACGCGGGCGGTCCGGACGCTGAGGAGACCGTGCAGTCGTCGACGGTCGCCAAGGATTCCGGGGAGAAGACTTCCCCGGCGCCGTCCCGGCAGCAGGAGGGTTCCGCGGAGCGGACAGTCCGGGCGCAGCCGAACGTTTCGCCTGGTCAGGCCGGGCAGCAGGAGTCCTCGCCCGCGTGGCAGGCCGCGCGGAAGCCGGGGAACTCGCTGTTCGAGCCCGGCGGAGCCGAGTCCGGTTCCGGGGCTTCGGGCGAGGGGCAGGGGTGGAACCCGTTCCAGTCCGGCCAGCCCGCCGAGCCTGCCGGGCAGCAGTTCGCCGCGTTCCGGGACGAAACGCCGGGAACGGGCGAAAACAACCAGGGCTGGGCGGCGTTCCGGCCGATCGTCGCGCGTGACGAGCAGGGGCAGGAGCCGCCCAAGGAGGGCTGGACCGCCTTCCGGAACGACACTGGTCCCGGCGAGGCGGACGCTGCTGGCTCGCCTGGCCAGGACCAGGCCGGTGGAGCTGGCTCGGCGCAGCCGGGTCGTGCTGGCGACGGGGCGCAGGAGTTCCGAGGCGAGTCCGGTGCCGCCCGCCCGGCGTCATCCGGCCAGGCCCAGGGCCGCGCCGGGGAGGAGTCGCAGACGAACTGGACCGGCTTCCGGGGCGAATCCGGCCCGGTCGCTGGATCCGCCGTCGCGCGTCTCGGCCCGGGTCAGCCGGGCCGTCCCGGGAATGAAGGCCAGGAGAACCGGGCTGGCTCTGGCAGTTCTGATCAGGGCCAGCCGGGGCGTTCGGGGGAGAGCTGGCCTGGTTCTGGCGGTGCGAATCAAGCTCAGCCGGGCCGTCCCGGGAACGAAGCGCAGGAAAACCGGGCTGGTTCCGGCAACTCCACCGCGGGCCAGCCCGGTCGGCAAGGGAACGAGTCGCAGGCGAACCGGAACGAAGCCGGTCCGGCCGATTCCGGAGCCGAGCCGTGGTCGCAGCAGATCGAAATCCCGGTCCGTCCCGCTCTGCCCGAACCGGCGCCCGGCACTATCCCGCCCGCGGGCGGGTCGGTGCGGCCGATGCGGATCGACCCCACCGGTAGCCAGTTCCCGGCGGAGGCGACCGTCGGGATTCCGCGCCCGGCAGAGGGTTTCTCCAGCGCACCCGAGGCGCAGGAGGGGCCGTCCGAAGCGACCATCGGATTTCCCCGGCCCGCGGACGGCTTCGCGGAGCGTCCAGGTCCGGAGCAGATTTCGCCGCGCGCCGCCGCGGAGCAGTCGCCCCCGGAGCCGCCTGCCGGTGCCGGGCCGACCCCGCCCGCGGGCGACGCGCCTCGTCCGGAGGGGAAGAAACCTCGCCGGAAGGCGCTGATCCTGGCGCTCGTCGTGCTGCTTCTGCTGGCCGCCGCGGGTGGTGCGTCGGCCGTGCCGGCCATCTCCAACCGGCTCGGATTGCCGTGGGCGCCGAACGCGCCGAAGGGCAGTGCGCCCGACCCCGCCGACGCCAGCCTCGCGCTGCACGGCCCGGACACCTCCGGGCAGGGGCCGTCCGCGAACGGCGTCGCCGCGAAGCTTTCCGGTCCCGCCGGTGCGCCAGCGCTCTCGCAGCTCAGCGGCAGCGTCATCGACCCGGCCAGCGGCACCGTGCTGTGGGACCACGCGTCGAACACCCCGCTGACCCCGGCGTCGACCACGAAGATCCTCACCGTCTCCGCGGCGCTGCTCGCGATGGAGCCGACGAAGCGGATCCCGACCAAGATCGTCCAGGGCGCGCAGCCCGGCACGGTCGTCATCGTCGGCGGCGGCGACCCGTCGCTGACCGCGTTGCCGGTCGGTACCGATTCGCCGCTCTACCCGGGCGCGGCGCACGTCGACGACCTGGTCAACCAGGTCAAGAAGGCCGTCGGCACCGTCACGAAGGTCCAGCTCGACGCGAGCGCCTTCAGCGGTCCGAACACCGCGCCGGGCTGGGAACCGAGTGACGCGCCGTCGCTGTACGGCGCCCCGATCGTCCCGGCCATGACCGACGGCGGCCGCGGCAACCCGAAGGTCGACGAGACCATGCGCTCGGCCAATCCGGGGACCGCGCTCACTCAGCTCGTCGCGGACAAGCTCGGCGCGGCCCCCGGCGGGCCCGCCAAGGCGCCCGAAGGCGCGAAGGTGCTCGGCGAGGTCCAGTCGGCGCCGCTGCCGGACCTCGCGTACGCGCTGCTGCAGATCTCCGACAACGTGCTCGCCGACTCGCTCGGCCGCCAGGTCGCCATGGCCACCGGCGGGGAAGCGTCGTTCGCCGGTGCCGCCGCTGCGGTGAAGAAGGTGTTGGCGGACCACGGTTTCGACGTCAACGGCCTTCAGCTGTTCGACACGAGCGGACTGTCCAATCAGAACAAGGTGCCAGCCAGGCTGCTGGCCCAGGTGCTCGCCGCGGCGGCCGGTCCGGACGGCAAGGACCCGAACACGCCGAAGCTGCGTCCGCTGCTGGCCGGCCTGCCGGTCGCGGGCAGCCCGGAAGGCACCCTGCACGGCCGGTACCACTCGCCCGAAACCCAAGGCGGCAGGGGCTGGGTGCGGGCCAAGACCGGCACGCTCACCGGCGTCAACACCCTCGCGGGGTATGTGCTCGACAGCGACAACCGCGTACTCGCCTTCGCGTTCATGTCCAACGGTTCGGAGAAGAACGCCGGGCAGGCGGCGCTCGACGTGCTGGCGACGGCCCTGCGAGGCTGCGGCTGCAAGTAACCGGCAGGCAAGCGGCACTGAGCCGACTCGCTGAACCCGCTCGGCTGAGCTGCCCACAATCGCGGACCGGCAGGTAGCGTCGGAGGGGTGAGCCAGGAAACCGAGACCCGACGGCGGCCCATGGTCGACTGGGACCGGGCAGCCGCCACCGGCGCGCTGCTGGTGCGCGGCGGCCCGCAGGTCGCCCGCGGCGAAGCCGACCGCGCGGTGGTCGACCTGCGGGAGCTGACCGCCGAGGCGGAGGGGCACGTCCGCGAGCTGACCGGCCTCGGCCAGGACCTGCCGCTGCTGCCCGGCACCGTGGTCGACCGGCCCGGCTGGGTCCGGTCCGCGGCGTCCGGTCTCGGCGAGCTCACCGGTCGTGCGCTGCCCGCGGCGCAGGGCGGTCCGCTCGGCCCGATCCTGGCGTCCGGCGCGGGCGTGCAGACCGGGTTGCTGCTCGCCTTCCTGGCGTCCCGCGTGCTCGGCCAGTACGACCCGTTCGGCGGGCCCGAGAACAAGGGCGAGCTGCTGCTCGTCGCGCCGAACGTAGTGGCCGCCGAACGCGCGATGAAGGTGCCCGCGCACGATTTCCGGCTGTGGGTCTGCCTGCACGAATGCACGCACCGGCTGCAGTTCACCGCGGTGCCGTGGCTGCGCGACTACTTCGCCGACGAGGTCGAACGGCTGGTGTCCGGGCTCGCGGAGAGCTCCGCCGACGGCCTGGCCGAGCTGCTCGGCAGGCTGCCCGACGCGCTGCGCAACCGCGGCAAGGGCGGTGGCATCGCGGAATTGCTGCAGTCGCCGAAGCAACGCTCGGTTTTCGATCGGCTGCTGGCGTTGTCCACGCTGCTGGAAGGCCACGCCGATTACGTGATGGACGCGGTCGGCCCGCAGGTCGTGCCCAGCGTCGAACAGATCCGGGCGCGGTTCACCGCACGTCGCCAGGGCGGCGGGATTTTCGATCGGCTGCTGCGCGCGGTGCTCGGCCTCGACGCGAAGATCCGCCAGTACGACGAAGGCGCGAAGTTCACGCGGCACGTGGTCGACGCGGTCGGGATGGACGGGTTCAACAAGGTTTGGCGCTCGCCGAACACCTTGCCGACCCGCGCTGAGATCGCCGACCCCGCGGCCTGGGTGCGGCGCCTGCACGGGTGAGCGCGCTCGCCGCGGTCCGGACAGCGGTCCGCGATTTCCTTGCGACAGTCGCTGTTCCTGGCGAAGTGTGTGTCGCGGTGTCGGGTGGCGCGGACTCTCTAGCGCTTGCCGAAGCGACGGCGTACGTCCTTCGGCACCGAGACGTCCGTACGCGGGCTCTCGTGGTGGATCACGGTCTTCAGGCCGATTCAGCCGTCGTTGCCGCCGAAGCAGCGACGGCCGTGAAGGGCCTCGGCATCGACGTCGTCGAAGTGCACGCCGTGCATGTCGTAGGCAAAGGCGGTCCTGAAGCAGCGGCGCGTGCCGCGAGGTACCACGCGCTGCGCGAAGCGTTGCCGAACGGCGAAGGGCTCGTACTGCTCGGTCACACTCAAGATGACCAAGCCGAGACAGTGCTGCTCGGTCTAGGCCGTGGCTCCGGACCGCGGTCGCTGGCCGGCATGCGTCCGCACGATCCGCCGTGGGGCCGTCCGCTGCTTGGCATCACCCGCGCGCAAACCGTTGCGGCGTGCGCACAACTTGGCCTGGAGCCGTGGCAAGACCCGCACAACGCCGATCCCCGCTTCACCCGCGTACGGCTGCGTACGGAAGCACTGCCGCTCCTGGAGGACGTGCTGTCAGGTGGAGTCGCTCCAGCTTTAGCCCGTACGGCCGCACAGCTGCGCGAAGACACCGAGGCGTTGGACACACTCGCCGCGCGCGTACACGAGCGCGCGGCCCGCGAAGACGACCTCGACGTAGCCGTGCTCGCGGCCGAGCCCGCTGCGCTGCGCAGACGGGTTCTCCGCAGGTGGCTGCTGAACTCCGGGGTTCGCGAGCTGACCGACGCGCACCTGCGTTCGGTCGACGCGCTCGTGGCCCGGTGGCGGGGCCAGGGCGGGGTGTGGCTGCCGGGCAACTTGGAGGCTCGACGGCGGCGTGGCAGGCTCTCGCTTGCCGGACCCGAACCCACCACCCGAGGGGAATGACGCGTGTACGAGGGCGAGATCGCCTCCGTGCTCATCACCGAGCAGCAGATCAAGGACAAGATCGCGGAGCTGGCGGCGAAAATCGCCGCGGACCACCCGGAAAACGGCCAGGGCGACCTCCTCCTGGTCGGCGTCCTCAAGGGCGCCGTCATGTTCATGACCGACTTCGCGCGGGCGCTTCCGGTGCCGACGCAGCTGGAGTTCATGGCCGTGTCGTCCTACGGGTCTTCGACCTCGTCGTCGGGGGTGGTGCGGATCCTGAAGGACCTCGACCGCGACATCGCCGGGCGCGACGTGATCATCGTCGAGGACATCGTCGACTCCGGGCTCACCCTGTCCTGGCTGCTGAAGAACCTGGCGAGCCGGAACCCGGCCTCGCTCGAGGTCGTCTCGCTGCTGCGCAAGCCGGAAGCCGTGAAGGTCGAGGTGCCGGTCAAGTACATCGGCTTCGACATCCCCAACGAATTCGTCGTCGGCTACGGCCTCGACTACGCCGAGCGCTACCGCGACCTGCCCTACATCGGCACGCTCGATCCGCACGTCTACACGTCCGGTTAGCCCGGTTCGCGAGAAACCCCTCGGGGCGGAACCCGGATGCGCGAAATCGCGTCATAGGGCTCGACCAGGTGCGTTAACCTATGCGAAGACCTATTGCCATGCGGACGAGTGACACCAGCCGACGGGCTGGTCCTCGCGCGGGGGAACGGAGAGAGGCAGATGGGCAACAACAGCTCGGCGGACGCCGCGGCGTTCAAGAACGCCGCCGTCAACGGCCAGGTCGGAATCGACCCGGATGCCGCGCAGACCGTGCTGAAGAAGATCCGGACCGGACGGGACGCGGTCGAAGCTCTCCTGAACAGCGCCGGCACGCTCGCGCAGCCGCCGAAGCTCGGCGCGAACCCGGTCGGCAAGGCGATGGCGACGAAGTTCGTGCAGCGCGCCGACGGCGGCGGCGACTCCTACTCGTCCGCGCTGCAGAACCTGCTCAGCCAGTACCAGGCGGCGGAGGAAGGCATCGTCGCGGCGATGGCCCGCTACCACGAGTTCGACCAGTCCGCCGGCGACCCGTTCCGCAACAAGGCCTGACGTCCTAGGGGGATCACGCAGTCATGGCACCGAACACGAACACCTCGGCCCCGGGCGGCTCCGTCCCGGACGGATCGGGCTACAACACTTCCGGCTACGGCACCTCGTCGTCGGTTCCCGCGCCCGGTTCGGCCGTCGCGATGGGCTCGAACTCGACGGCCGACGACATCGTCGCGTCGGCGCGCAGCAGCTCCGGCGGCTTCGAGATCGGCGGCGACCGCGCCATCGCCAACCCGCCGAACTGGCAGGCGCAGGAAAGCCACCAGCTCTACCTCGGCGCGACCACGGACAACGACCCGGGCACGGCCGAGTCCACGGGGCAGCACTGGGCCAAGCACGGCACCGAGCTGAAGCAGGCGTCCGACGACCTGTACAACGCGATCACCGAACTGGGCAACGTCTGGGTCGGTCAGGGCGCGGCGGGCGCGCAGGGCGCGCTCGTGGCGATCGCCAACTCCGGCACGCAGGCGTCCGACGCCGCGCACACGATGGCCGACCGGCTCGCCCGCCAGGCCGCCGCGGCCGCCGAGGTCAAGAAGATGCCCGCCCCGCGCGACTACGACCCGAAGCAGGCCATGACGGCCGCGCTCGCGGGCGGTCCGGCCGCGCTGGCCGCGGACCAGAAGGCGCAGGCGGACGCCGCGAACGACGTCAAGGCGCAGCAGGTCGCGTTCTTCAACGCCTACACGCAGGCGATGAGCGAGGTCGACAGCTCCACCCCGAGCTTCGGCCCGGACTCGCTCGGCATGAAGCCGACCGCGACGCACTTCAACGGCAACTCGTTCAACAACGTCAACAACATCGGCCACACCGACGCTCCCGGCGCGCTCAGTTCGCCGGCCAGCTTCGGCACGGTCGGCGCGCACGGTGCCTTCGGCGGTACTGGGGTCGCCGGGCACGGCGCCCCGGCGCACGTCTCGGCCGACTCGGGCAAGTACGGGACCTCTGGCTTCGAAGGCGGCGGTGGCGCGCTCGGCGCGGGCGCGGGCGCGGGCGCGGGTGTCGGCGTGGGCGCGGGTTCCGGCGTCGGCGCGGCCCCGGTCGCTCCGGCCGCACCCGCGAGCTCGGGCGGCAGCGGGCTCGGCGCCGCGCTCGGCCTCGGCGCCATCGGCGCGGGGGCCGGATTCGCCGGCGGCAAGCTCGGCGAGGGCAACCGCAGCGGTTCGCGCAAGGAGGAGGAAGGCAAGACCTCCGCGGCGTCCGAGCACCAGAGCGGGCAGAGCGCCGCGTCGGCGGCTCCGCAGCAGCAGGGCGTCGTCCCGGCGAGCGGCACCATCGGCCAGCCGCAGGGCGGCATGAACCCGATGGGCGGCGGCATGGGCGGAGCGGGCGCGCACGGCGCGGG
>NZ_JACJHR010000015.1 GCF_014174495.1 Amycolatopsis echigonensis | reverse complement strand
GCCTAGCGTTCCGTGAGGGAACTTCAAGGAGCCTGACGCCGCCCAAGGGTTCTCCTCGCAGCCCGCCGTCATCTGTGAGGGACCCCTTCGCGGACCTAGATTCCCTCAAGGGCCCCTTCACGGACCAACCCGCCGCCGCCCGCCAAGATCCGCCCCAACGTTGGCATCGCCCACGCAACCCGACCAGCCGCCCAATCCCCGCGCCTACTCCCGAAACCGCAACCCGCGCACTCAACGCGACCAGGCACCCACACCACCCCCGCACCCCGATACGAAGCCTCCCTGCGGTCGGCGGGTGCTTGTCAAGGCATCTTTCCCGCCTTGACAAGCACCCACCGACCGTCAGCACACTCCAGCTTCGGGGTGCCCCCACCCCTCACCCAAGGCAATGTCGCCGCCAGGCGACGAGCCACCCGGCCATGCGATCATCACCCCCAGCACCACACCCCCGGGACCAGGGAGCCAGCATGACCACCGGCCGTTCAGCCCAGCCTGAACGCACCACCGACGCCTCCAGCGGCGAGCTCAACAGCGGCATCCTCCCCGGCAACGTCCGGGCAGACGACTGGATCATGCTCGCCCTCGCCGTCGTCTCCACCGGAATGCTGGCCTGGCTCCTGATCGGCCCGCCGCCGTCGGACATCAGCCGCTGGTTCTTCCTCGCCGACTGCATCGTCTGCGGCATCTTCTTCCTGGAACTCCTGCACCGCTGGCGCAAACAGGCCTGGCGAGCCGCCTTCCTCGCCCGCACCTGGTATGAAGTCTTCGCGATGATCCCGGTGGCCCATCCGGTCTTCGTCGCACACCACCACGTGATCGGCGTGATCCTGCTGATCGTCCGCCTCGGCCGCGCCGCCGACCGAGCCGTGGGCGAGCAGTTCACCTACCGCCTCGTCGACAAACTGTCCGAGCCGATCGTGCACGCCATCAAGAAACCGGTCACGATCGCCGTGCTGGACGAGGTCGTCAAAGTCCTCGAAACCGGGAACTACCCGGAGAACCTCGCCAAATCCCTCAGCGAGAACAAGGCCGAACTCCGCGCCATCATCACCGAGAAGATCTCCGAGGACCCGCAGCTCGGCAAGCTGCGCCGGCTGCCGTTCCACGACGAGATCGTCCGGGCGACCGTCGACACGTCCTTCCGGGTGCTGCTGGAGGTTCTGCTGGACCCGCGCATCGACGACTTCTTTTCCGCCGTCGTGCGCGACAACCGCGAGCAGATCCGCCGCGCGGTCGCGCTCGGACTGGCCGATGTGGACGACTCCTCGCACGAGCATCTCCTGCGCACCCGAACTCAGCGCTCCGCCGTGCACGAGTACGACGCCAGCCATCCACGGCCTTGATCATCCACTGTGGACATACCTACCGTACGCCGCCGGCCGCTGACTCTCCGTTGCGGCACAGGAGATTCGCCGCTGACGCCGAGCGCCGGACGCGTCAACCGCTGAAAGAGTGCACTGTGGTCGCTCGGCATGCGCACAGGTGGCTGGAGTAGGGTGAGATCTCCCGTTCCGTTGCTGCACAAGGGTTGTGTTGGCGCGAGTGCGGGGCGTTCCCGCCGGAGCCGAGGCAGACTGGAACCGGCGGGGAGGTTGAGCGCGGTTTGGAGTCGTGGACGTGATTGATAGCGGGCAGCAGGTACGCAGGTGCCGTCGGCGGGACTGTGCGGAGGATTCCTTGTGGCGCGGACTGTGCTCCGTGCACTGGAACCGCTGGCAGAGCGGCGCGGACGAACTGGAACTTCCGGACGATGACGTTCCCCCGCCGCCCGCGCAGGTCTGGTGGCCGCCGGAGCGCCCGCACGCGCCGCTGAGCAGCCGGATCCTGCCGGGCTCGTAACAGCTTCCGGCGCGCGTCGGACACGGTCGGCGCGCGCCCGGTTACCACACGCCACTGGCGAAGTCCGGATACAGCCGGGTCCCCGGACACGCGGGTCCGGGGAACGACCGGCTTACCGGCGCGAACGCGGGATATGCGGCTCGTCCGGAGCTTCGAGCATCCGCACCAGCCGGGCGCGCGCCACGCGGTACAGCAGGTCGCCGCGCTCGTCCGGGACGACCCGGCCGCCGAGGTCGCGTCCGGTCGCGCGCACCACCACCTCGACCGCCTCGGCGGGCACCCGGCCCGCGAACTCCCCGGCCAGCCACGTGGTGACCTCGTCGGCCACCCGGCTCCGCACCGTCATCGGACACTCCAGTCTCCGCTCGCGGGACCGTTCGGGGCGGCCCCGGCACTGGTCCGACGGCCGCGCCCGGGCACCGTGACGCGAAGACCGGAGAGAAAGTCTTTCCCGGCGGAGCGAAAGAACCCGGTAGTAGGTCACTTCCCGCTCAGCCGAGCGCGTTGCGCGCGATCACCTCCGCATACCACCGCGCGCTGCGCTTCAGCGTGCGCTGCTGGGTGTGATAGTCGACGTGCACCAGGCCGAAGCGTTTCGCGTACCCCTCGGCCCATTCGAAATTGTCCAGCAGAGACCAGTAGAAATAGCCGCGCAGATCAACTCCGTGGGCCAGCGCGTCGTGCGCCGCCCGCAGATGCGCGTCGAGAAACGCGATGCGGTCGTCGTCGGAGACCTCGCCGTCTCGGAGCGTGTCCGGGTACGCCGCGCCGTTTTCGGTGACGTACAACGGCACCGGCGGATAGTCCCGATGTACTTGCAGCAGCGATGCGGTCAGTCCGGAGGGATGCACTTCCCAATCGGAATCGGTGCGCGGCGCGGCCAGGTCCGGGACGAAGTGCACCTGGTCGGCGCCCGGCCATTCCCGGCCCGCCGGGGTGCTGCCCGGACGCGCCGAACCGGCCACCCGGTAGCCGCGGTAGTAGTTCACGCCCAGCCAGTCGATCGGCTTGCCGAGCACCGCCTCGTCGCCGTCGCGCACCACGGCGTCGAAGCCGAACCGGGACAGGTCCTCGCGCAAGTCAGCGGGGTAACCGCCGCGCAGCAGCGGGTCGAGGAACAACCGGTTCTGCAATCCGTCGATCCGGCGGACGGCGTCGGCGTCGGCGTCGTCCGGGGTGTCCGCGACGACCGGGTACAGGTTCAGCGTGATCCCGGACGGGGTGCTCGTGTGCTGCCGGAGCACGTCCATCGCCAGCCCGTGCCCCAGCAGGAGGTGATGCGCCGCGGCCACCGCGCCTTCCGGCGACGTCCGGCCGGGCGCGTGGACGCCCGAGCCGTAGCCGAGCATCGCCGCGCACCATGGTTCGTTCAGCGTCGACCAGCTCGCCACGCGGTCGCCGAGCCGGGCCGCGATGGTCTCGGCGTACTCGGCGAACCGGTAGGCGGTGTCGCGCGCGGTCCAGCCGCCCCGGTCTTCCAGCGACTGCGGAAGGTCCCAGTGATACAGCGTCGCCCACGGCTGGATGCCCGCGGCCAGCAGCCGGTCCACGAGCCGGTCGTAGAACTCGATCCCGCGCGGCTCCGGTTTGCCGTACGGCAGGATTCGCGGCCAGGAAAGGGAAAACCGGTACGCGGCGAGCCCGAGCGAGCGCATCAGCGCCACGTCCTCGGCGTAGCGGCGGTAGTGGTCGGCCGCCGGGTCGCCGGTGTCGCCGCCGGCCACCGCGCCCGGGCGTGCGGCGAAGGTGTCCCAGACGGACGTCTCGCGCCCGTCGGAGGTGGTCGATCCTTCGACCTGGAAGGCCGCCGTGGCGGCGCCCCAGACGAACGCGTCCGGGAACGCGAGCACGTCGGGGATCGGCTGTGCGGACATGGTCACCCTTTCACGGCGCCTTGCATGATCCCGGCCACGATCTGGCGGCCGAGCAGGAGGAAGACGATGAGGATCGGAATCGTGGCCAGCGTGGTGCCCGCGAGCACCAGCGAATAGTCGACGTAGTAGCCGCTCTGCAGTTTCTCGAGCGCCACCTGCACGGTCGGATTGCCCGCGTCGAGCACCACCAGCGGCCACAGGAAATCGTTCCAGGACGTCATAAACGTGAACATCGCGAGGATCGCCGCGGCCGGGCGGACAGCGGGCAGGCACACGTTCCAGAAGACCCGGATCATGCTGCAGCCGTCCACGCGCGCGGCCTCGATCAGCTCGTACGGCAACGCGTCCACTGTGTACTGCCGCATCCAGAACACGCCGAACGCGGTGACCAGGTTCGGCACGATCACCGATTGCAGTCCGCCCGCCCAGCCGAGTTTCGACATCGCGATGAACAACGGGATGATGCCGAGCTGAGTGGGCACCGCGAGCGTCACCACGATGAAGACGAACAAGCCGTTGCGGCCGCGGAAGCGCAATTTCGCGAAGGCGAACCCGGCCAGCGACGAGAACAGCACCGTGGTCAGCGTGACTGTGCCGGACACGATAATGCTGTTGGCCAGCGCCCGCCAGAACGGCACAGTGTCGAACACTCGCGCCGCGTTGGCGAAGAAGTTTCCGCCCGGCAGCAGCGGCGGGATTCGTTCGGTGAGCATTCCGTTGTCGCGGCTTGCCACGAGGAACGACCAGTAGAACGGGAACAGCGAGCCGAGCACGAACACGATCAGCACGCCGTAAGTCGCCTTGCGCGGTTTGCCGAGCCGGGCCGCGCGCGCCCGCAAGCTGGTTTGCGTGGTCATGTCCGCCTCCCCGCGAGCCGCCCGGTGAGGAAGTAGTTGATCAGCGCGATCACGACGATGATCAGGAAAAGCACCCACGCGATCGCGGACGCGTAACCGAGATCGAAGTTCTCGAAAGCGGTCTGGTACAGATACAGCGTCACGGTCTGGAACTGGTGGGTGGAACCGCCGTTGTTCGACCCGGGCATCGCGTCGAACAGTTTGGGCTCGGTGAAGATCTGCAGACCGCCGATCGTCGAGGTGATGGCGACGAAGATCAGCGTGGGCCGGAGCAGCGGCAACGTCACGTGGGTGAAACGGCGCACGGTTCCGGCGCCGTCGATCAGCGCGGCCTCGTGCAATTCCTTCGGAATGGCCTGCATGGCGGCGAGAACGATCAGCGCGTTGTAGCCGGTCCACCGCCAGTTCACCATGATCGCGATGGCGACGTGGCTGGCGAACCGATTGGCCTGCCAGTCCACAGGGGACAGTCCGAGGGTCTGGAGAACGCCGTTGACGAGTCCGTACCGCGGTCCGAACAGGTTCGCGAAGATGATCCCGAGCGCCACCAGGCTCGCCGCGTAGGGCAGCAGAATGCCGACACGCCAGCCGGTCGCGCCGCGCAGCCGCAGCGTGAGCACCGCGGCGAGCAGCACCGCGATGATCAGCTGGGGCACGCTGGAGAGCAGGAAGATGCTGACCGTGTTTTCCAGCGCGTGCCAGAACTGCGCGTCCGCGAACAGTTCCTTGAAATTGTCCAGTCCGATGAAGTCCGGGTTGTCGTCGCCGGCTTTCCAGGAAAACAGCGACACATACGCGGTGTACAGCAACGGGAACATGCCCACGATGGCGAAGACGATGAAGAACGGCGCCACGTAGAGATAGGGCGAGATTTTGACGTCCCAGCGCGCGAGCCGGTCGCGCAGGCCGGGCCGCGGCGCGGCCTGCTGCCGCGTCGTGGCCCGGCTTTCCGGAGCGGCCTTGTCGGTGACTGTCATCGTCAGCGGGTGAGTTTCTTCGCGCCGTCGACCAGCCGCTGCCAGCCGTCCGCGGCCGAAGCACCTTGTTCCACCGACTGCAGCGCCGGGCTGGCCACGTTTTCCTGGATCTGGCCGTCGTTCGGGCCCTTGTACTGCGGTTTCGCGACCTTCTTCGCCTGCTCGGCGAACAGCTCGCCGATCTTCGCGCCGCCGAAGTACGCGTCCGTCGAATTCAGCAGCTGCGGGCTTTCCAGCGCCTTCGTCTGGCTCGGGAAGTTGCCCTTGGCCTCGAACGCCTTGATCTGCTGCTCGGGTGCGGTGAGCCACGCGGCCAGCTCAGCGGCCTCCCGCGGGTGCTTGCTCTGCGTCGGCACCGTCAGGTACGAACCGCCCCAGTTGCCGCCTCCGCCGGGGAACGCCGCGGTGACTGCCCATTTGCCCGCGTTGTCCGGCCCGGCCTGCTCCTTGATGACCCCGAGCATCCACGCCGGACAGACCTTCGTGGCGAACGCGCTCTGCTTGAACCCGGAGTTCCATTCGTTGCTGAACGCGGTGAGCTTGGCCGATTCGCCCTTCGCGACCGCGCCGGTCACCTTCGTCCAGGCGTCCTTGATGCCCTGGTTGGTGTCCAGGGTGAGCTTGTCATTGGTGTCGAGGTAGCCGACCGGCAGCTGGTTGACCATGGAGTTGAAGTTCTGCGCCGCCGAGTCGAACCACGCCTTGCCGGTCTTCGCGGTGTACTGGGCGCCGGCCGCGAAGTAGCTGTCCCACGTGGCGAACAGCGGTTTCACCGCCTCCGGGTCGCTGGGCAGCCCGGCCGCGGCGAGCAGGTCCTTGCGGTAGCACATGGCGAGCGGGCCGATGTCCGTGCCGTAGCCGATGAGCTTGCCGTTTTTGTCTTTGCCCGCCTCGTATTTCCACGAAAGCCACCGGTCCGGCGAAACGTCCGAGGGGCCGATCTTGCTGAGGTCGTTGAACTTCGAGGACTTGCTGAGGATGTCCGACAGGTGGCCTTCCTCGACGGCCTGCACGTCCGCCAGTCCGGAGCCCGCCGCGAGCTTCGTCATCATGTCCTGGGCGTACGGGCCGCCCTGGCCGGTTTTGCGGTGGGTGATCTTGATGTTCGGGTGCAGCCGCTCGTACTCCGGGATGAGCGCCTCGTAGCCGAACTCCGTGAACGTCGCGAGCGTCAGTTCCACGTGCTCGTTCGGCCCGGCCGCCGCGGGCACGTCGCCGCTGCCGCCACCGCCGCACGCCGTGGCGCTCACCGCGGTCATCGTCATGCCCAGTGCCAGCACCAGGCCCTTCCGGAACGTTGTCACCGTCGTCAACCCCTTGGAAGTTGTTCTGGGAGCGCTCCCAGATGCCGAACGAGTGTGTTGCAGGTAACGGGGGATGTCAAGGCCGGAGTATCCGGGAGCGCTCCCGGCTGGACCCGGTTAAGCTGAGCCCGATCGACAGTCAGGGGGTGGGCGGAGTGGTGCCTCGGTCCGAGGACGAGCGGCCGACACTGGAGGACGTCGCGGCGTTCGCCGGGGTCTCGCGGTCCACCGCGTCGCGCGCGCTGAACGACGACGCGTACGTCAGCGCGCGCTCGCGCGAGAAGGTGCTGGCCGCGGCGCGGGATCTCGGGTATTCGCCGAACCAGGCCGCGCGCTCGCTTGTCACCCGGCGGACCGGCGCGATCGCGGTCGTGCTGTCGGAGCCGGAAGCGCGGCTGCTCGACGATCCGTACCGGACCGCGGTGATGCGCGCGGGCTATCGGGAACTGGCCGATGTGGGCTGCCAGATGGTGCTGCTCTTCAGCGACACCCGGGAGGACCTCGGGCGTACCGTGCGGTTTCTCGAGGGCGGGCACGTCGACGGCGTCCTCGTGTTCGCCCCGCACCGCGCCGATCCGCTGCCCCGGGCGTTGCGGTTGCTGAAGCTGCCGACGGTGTTCGGCGGACAGGCCGCCGATCTGCGCCGAGGCGTGCACCTGGTGGATTTCGACAACGAAGGCGGCGCCCGGCAGGCGGTGACGCACCTGGTGGAATCCGGCCGCCGCCGGATCGCGACCATCGCGGGCCCGCAGGACCAGGGCGCTCCGATCGACCGGCTCGCCGGCTGGCGCAAGACGCTCGTGGACGCCGGGATCGACCCGTCCGGGCTGGCCGAGGAGGCCGACTTCACCCTGGCCGGCGGCGCGAAAGCGATGGCGACGCTGCTGGAGCGGGTGCCTGACCTCGATGCGGTGTTCGTCGGCAGCGACATGATGGCGGTGGGTGCGTTGCGGACGTTGTCAGACGCTGGTCGTGCCGTGCCGGGCGATGTCGCGGTGGTGAGTTTCGACGACAACGCGGCGTTGGCTCCGGCGATGACACCGCCGTTGACGTCGGTGCACCAGGATCCGCGTGAGCAGGTCCATGCGATGGTGTCGACGTTGATGCGGTTGCTGGACGGCGAGGATGTCGCGCCGGGGGCGCAGATCCTGCCGGTGTCGCTGGTCGTGCGCGAGTCCAGCTAGCCCGGCTGTTTCCTCAAAGGACAGTCGGTACCCGTGATCGGGCACGGCGTCGCTGTTCCCGCGGCGGACGGTCACACTCGAACCGCGGCCGGCCGGCGCACGAACGCCACGTACAGCGCGCCGGGCACGATGAGGCCGAGCAGCCACGAGATGTCCGCGCCGCCCAGCAGCGGGGCGATCGGGCCGACGAAAATGCCTTCGACGTTGGCGAACGGGATCTGCACCGCGATCCCGAGCACGTAGGCGGCCAGCGCGGGCCAGGCCCAGCGCCCGTAGCGGCCGTTCGGGTCGTACAGCGCCTCGAGGTCGTACTTTTCCTTGCGCAGCAGGTAGAAATCGACCAGGTTGATCGAGCTCCACGGCGTGAGGAAGTACAGCAGGAAGTCGAGGAACAGCACGAAGTTCGACAGGAACTGGCCGCGGCCGAGGATGGCGATCACGGCGCCGACCACGCCGACGCCCGCGATGTAACCGATCCGCGTGGCCTGGGAAAGCGCCGCGCGTCGGCCGAAACCGGTCAGCGCGGTCGCGACGGTCATGTAGCCGCCGTAGATGTTCAGCACGTTCACCGTGAACTTGCCGAGCGCGATGGCCAGCAGCAGCGGGATCAACAACGCTTCGCCGCCGAGGCCGACGACGTACGCGACTTCGTGTCCCTTGAACGCTTTCCCGGCAATGGCGTAGGCCAGCGCACCGAACGACATCGCCCACACCGCGCCGAGCACGGTGCCGCCGTACGTCCACCAGAACGTCGCGCGCACCGACGTCGCCGACGGCAGGTAGCGCGAGGTGTCGGCGACGTACGGGCCGAAGGTCAGCTGCCAGGACGCGGTCAGCGAGACCGCGAGCAGGAACTTCGGAAAGTCGAGGTGCGGCGCGGCCAGCACGGTGCCGAGGTCGTGTCCACTGATCAACCGGATGGTCAGGTAGAAGAAGACGACCACGGACAGCGCGGACGCGAGCCAGCCGAACCGGTGGATCAGCCGGTATCCGACGATCGCGATCAGCGCCGAGGCGAGCGCGTAGACCGCGATCGCGGCGTCCGTCGGCAGGTGCGTGATCTGGGCGACCGCCTGGCCGCCGAGCAGCGAACCGCTCGCGAAATAGCCGAGGTACATCACCACGACGAGCACCAGCGGGAGCGCCGCGCCGTACACGCCGAACTGCGCGCGCGACTGGATCATCTGCGGGATGCCGAGCTTCGGCCCCTGCGCGGCGTGCAGCGCCATCGGAATGCCGCCGAGCGCGTTGCCCACCACGACCGCGACGATCGCCCACAGCGGATGCACGCCGACCAGCACGGTCAGCGCGCCGGTGACCGCCGAGGTGATCTGCGTGTTCGCGGCGAACCACAGGGTGAACAGGCTGCGTGGATGCCCGTGCCGCTCGGACTCGGGGACCGGGTCGATCGAGCGCCGCTCCAGTGTGGCAGCCACGTGCTCCTCCTGCGGTTCTTCGGTGAATTCGCTGGACGAACTCAACGTCAGCGCGGCCTGGCGGCCAAGTAGCAGCCCGGGGATTCTGTCTCGGATCCCAGACTGTGACGCGCTGTCAGAACGTGGCAGCGGACTGCCAGGAGCGTGCGGCCGGGCCGGAGGCAGGCCGCTTGGCGAGCATCCGGCGGAATCCCTCGGCCACGACCTTCGCGCGAAGCGGGAGCACGCCAGCTGAGCTCAGAGGTGGTGCGCTTTGAAGAACTGAAGGATGACCGGGGTGGCGTCGATCGCGGTGGGGGTGTCGGAGTCGTTGTTCGGGCGGGTGCTCGGCCAGACGTGTCCGGCTCCCTCGACCCGGAAATGCACCAGCGAACATCCTGGCCACCACTGCTTCACCACGCTGGGAACTGGAGAAACCGAGACGGGGTAAGGGAAACACCGGTCTCGCGCGGCCCATCCGTTCAGCCAGTCCGGAATGGACGGCAGGCCTTTAGCCGGATTTCCGGAGTAAGGAATGGTGGTGTCGGCCGTGCCGTGGAAGTCGAGCAGCGCGACCTTCCGGCCCGGATCGCAGGCGCCGCCCTGGGGGTAGAACGCGCCGGAGACCGGGGCGAACGCGGCGATCCGGTCGGCCATCCGGCAGGCCAGCACGCCGACGAACCCGCCGCCGTTCGATTTGCCCGCCGCGTAGATCCGCGCCGGGTCCACGCACATCCGGTGCTGCAGCGAGGTGAGGAGGTCGCCGGTGAACTGGACGTCGTCGACGGGGGCCGAGTAGGGCGCGCCGGTCCAGGCGGATTTGCCGTCGGTGCCGGCGACGCCCTGCGGGTACACCGCGATCACGTCCGAGCCGGAGAAGCCGGACAGTTCCTCCTGGTACTCCGCCGTGCGGCCGTGCCCGTGATAGGAGAGGACGACCGGGTACTGCCGGTGCGGGTTGTACCGCGCGGGGACGTAGATCCGGTACTCGCGATCGATGCCGCCGGACGTCAGATGCTCGACCGTCGTGGCACCGGGGTTGGCCACCGCCTGCCCGCATCCGGTCGTCGGTACCGGCTCGGCCGACGCCGGCGCGGCGAGCACCCCGAGCCCGATCGCCGCCGCCAACACGGCAACGCCTGCACGGAAAAGTCCGGACATCCGATCCTCCTCGATCGACGGGCGAGCGCGACCATCGTCACCCCGCATCTACCCCGGACGACCCTTTCGTTCATTGAGTTAACGGCTAGGCTCGCTCGGGTGACGGACGCGGAAGAGTCCTCTGTCAACCGCATCTCCGGCGGCCACTTCGACAAGGTCGTGATGGCCGGGGCGGTGCACGGCGACATCAACGTAGGCCGTTCGGGCGACTCTCCGGCGGACCTGGCCGACCCGCTCATCGCCTCGGTCCGGCTGAAACCCGGCGGAACCCTGGCCGACCTGGTGCTCGACACCGATCCGCCGCAGGTCGCCGTGCCCGGCGGAACGGTCCACATCATCACGGTGGAAGCCAGAACGAACCGTGCCGTAGTCCTGCAATCCGCGCGCGTCGTGGTCGTCTCCCGGACGCCTCCGCGCCCGGCCTGCCTGCAGGTCCGGATCGGCGGGCTCCTCGAACCGCGCCCGTTCACGACCGACTTCGACGCCCCGTCGCCGCGGCTGGTCGCGCAGGGCCCGGACTTCCCGTTCACCGTCAGCGCCACCGACATCGAGCAGTTCGAGATCGAACCGGTCACCACGACGCACGAGGTCGCCTGGCGGCTGGAAGTGGACTGGACCTGCGCGGGCCGCCACGGCACCACAGTCATCGACAACCAGGGCGAGCCGTTCCACGCGTACCCGGTGCCCGTTCTCTTCTCTGGCCGCTCGCCTTCGGTGCTCAGCTCCGGCTGCGACCTGTTCCACGAACGCGGCTGCCCGGCGAACCTGCTCGCGGCGTCGGGTGCTCCCGCTTCGCTCTGGGACCGCGAACAGCCTCCGCCCTATCCCGTGCTGCCGCCGCACTCGGCGACCGAGACCTCCGACCTGGACCTGGACCTGGACCCCGACCTGAAGGAATCGTGGCCCGAATACCGCCGCGTCGCGGTGGCCATCCGGATGTCCGCCGCTCAGCCGGACTTCCGCAGCCACGAACCGCCGGAGTGCCGCGCGCTGCTCATCCGGGTGCTGCGCTACCTGTTCGTCTCCGGCCAAGCCCACCCCGGCGTCGCACTGGGCCGCCTCGTCCACGCTGAATGGACCGCGGAGCTGGGCGAGGACCACCCGGACACCCTCGCCGTCGCCAACCGTCTGGCCGGGTGCCTGATCGGCACCACCGATCATGCGGAGGCGCGCGACCTGCTGGCGGAGCTTTTGCCCCGGGTCAGCCGCGTCCTGGGCGAGGACGACCCGCTGACGCTGACCGTCGCGAACAACCTTTGCGTGGTGTACCTGAGGTTGAACGAATACGAACGCGCCCGCGAGCAGACGGAGGACGTCCTGGCCCGGAGCCGCCGTGCACTCGGGCCGGACGCCCTGGGGACCCTGCGGACGACTGGCAACCTGGTGCAGATCCACCTCCGCCTGGGCGATCGCGCTTCGGCCCTGGCTGTGCTGGAGGATCTGCTGCCGAGGTGCCGAAGGGCGCTGGGGGAGGACCATCCGCAGACAGTGAGCGCTGCGGCGGTGTTGGCTCAGGTACTGGCGGAGGAGGGATGAACCCGCCGCTCACGCCAGGTCAAGGTCGACAAAACCCCTTGCCCGCCAACACTCGCTCGACCGAAGCCGTCACCTGGGCAGCCGGCAGTTCCCCGCTCTCCACCGCCCGCTGCAGCCGATCCACGACCGCCTTCACGTCGTTGTGCCCGGACGAGAACAACGCCTGATCAGCCCCCGCCTGCAGCGCCTTCACCACCGCATCCGGCAACGCGAACCGGTCCGTGATCGCCTTCATCCCGCCCAGATCGTCCGTGATCACCGGCCCGGTGAAGTGGAACTCGTTGCGCAGCAACTGATACGCCTCAGGCGCCAGCGACGCCGGCTCGTCCCCGGTCAGCCCCGGCACCTCGAGATGCCCGACCATCACCCCGACCTGCCCGTACTCCGAGATATCGCGGTAAGGCACCAGATCAACGCGACGCAGCTGGTCGAGCGGCGGCGTCGTGACGGTTCCCCGGTGCGAGTCGCCGGATCCGTGGCCGTGGCCCGGGAAATGCTTGAGCACCGGCTGCACCCCGCCCGCGCGCAGGCCCTCGGCGAAGGCCATCGCGTACTGCCGCGCCTTTTCCGGGTCCGGGCTGTAGGAACGGTCGCCGATCACCGCGTCGTCGGGTTCGTCGCTCACGTCCGCGTCCGGTGCGTAATCGACGGTCACCCCGCGTGCTCGCAGTTGCTTGCCCCGCTGCTCGCCGATCGCGCGCACCTCGTCCGGCGTCTTGGAGGCCGCCAGCTGCCGGGCGCTCGGGAGCGAGCCGTCGAGGTCGTCGATGCGCTGCACGCGACCGCCCTCCTCGTCGACCGCGACCGAAACGGGGATCTTCGCCGCCCGCTGGACGCCGTCGAGAGCGTCATTTTGCAACAGCGTGGTCTTTTTGTCTCCCACGAAGATCCCGCCGACCTGCTGCGTCCGCACGAGCTCTGCGACCGCCGCCGGATCGCCCGCGTTGACGCCCGGCACCACCAGCTGCGCCACCCGCGCCCGCGGATCCATCGCCGACACCGCCGACGCGCACGTCAGCTGTCCCGGCGCGGTCTGCGAAGGCGAAGTTGACGCAGGTGGAGCGGCTTGCGGCGAACTTCCCGTGCTCGGCGCGACGAGCGGGCCGGACGTCGCTGTTCCGGAAACGGAACGATCCCCGGAACACGCGGAAAGCGCACATATGAGCGTTAACGCGCTGACGGCTCCTGCGGTGCTCCAGCGGGGTCGTGCGTGCGCCTTCATCATTTCCTTTGGCAGTCCGGACAGGTCTCCGTGACGGTAACCGAACCCCACCGGCGGCCCCAACTTCACGCTGTGAAGAATGAGCGCGTCCCGACTAGAGATTTCGTGAAGCCGCGGTAGGCACACTGGCTGGCACACGACAGGCGAGTGCTCTGCACCGGGGAGGCAGCGATGAATCAGGTCAAGGTGGCGGCGTGGGCTTCGGACCCGATCACCCTCGCGGGCCTCATCGACCATCTGCGCACGCGTCGCGAGGTGCGGGTGATGCCGGGCCAGCAACGCGGTGAAGCCGCGGTGCTCGTCTTCGCCGCGAACCGCGTCACTCGCGAGGTGAAGGCGGCGCTGCGGGCCGCGGCCTCGGAGACCCCGGCGGCCATTGTCTTCATCGCCGGATACGTCGACGCCGACGATCTGGCCGAGCTGGCTGCCTGGCACGTCGCCGCGGTGCTGCCGCGCGACGCGATCGGCGGCGACCAGCTGGTGCGCAGCATCGTGGCCGCCGCTTCCGGGCGCGAGACCTCGATGCGCGATCTGCTCCAGCAGGCGGAGACCCTGCGGCGGGGCGGCGAGGCGACCACCCTGTCGCCGCGCGAGGTCGACGTGCTGCGGCTGATGGCCGAGGGCTGGGATACCGCGGAAATCGCGAACAAGCTCTGCTATTCGGAGCGGACCGTGAAGAACGTGATCTACGGCATGACGAACCGGCTCAAGCTGCGGAACCGTCCGCACGCCGTCGCCTACGCGCTGCGCGCCGGAGTGATTTGAAGGATGCTCACCACGTGCGAAAGCTGACCCGGCGTCCGGCCGTTGCCGCGCTCGCCGCCGCATTCCTGTTACTGGCGGCCGCGTGCGGTTCCGCCGCGTCCTCGGGAAAGATCACGCTCAGCGTGGCCACGTTCGGCGAGTTCGGCTACGCGCCGTTGTTTGCGCAGTACCAGAAGGACCATCCGAACATCGAGATCCGCAGCCGGGTCACCGATTTCGACACGCATTTCAAGAGCCTCGCCACGCAGCTGGCGGCCGGGCGCGGCGCGGCCGACGTCGTCGCGGTCGAGGAGCAGTACATCCCCAAGTACATCCGGGCCAAGGACAAATTCGTCAACCTCGCCGATTACGGCGCGGACAAGCTGAAGCAGCAATGGGCGCCGTGGAAGTGGGCGCAGGGCACCTCGGGCGATTACGTCTTCGGGCTCGGCACCGACATGGGCAGCCTCGCGATGTGCTACCGCCGGGATCTGTTCCAGCAGGCCGGACTGCCCACCGAGCGCAAGGCCGTCGCGGAGCTGATGCCGGACTGGCAGGGGTACGCGAACGCCGCCGCCCGCTTTACCGAGAAGCTCCCGAACGTGAAATTCGCCGATTCGGCGGGCACCGTCTACACCGCGATGCTCAACCAGTCGCCGGAGAACTACTTCTCCGCCAAGGACGATTCCTACATCGCCGACCGCAACCCCAGCGTGCGCAACGCTTTCCAGTTGTCCGGCGGTCTCGCGCAAGCCCATGAAACCGCCGGCGCGACCACCTACACGCAGGCCTGGAACGTCGCGATCAAACAGGGCAGCTTCGCGACCATCGCGTGTCCGGCCTGGATGCTCACGCAGATCAAGGAAGCCGGCGGCGACGCGGTCAGCGGCAAATGGGACGTCACGACGGTGCCGGGCAACAGCGGCAACCAGGGCGGTTCCTTCCTCGCCGTGCCGAAGCAAAGCGCGCACCCGAAGGAAGCCTACGATCTCGCGCAGTGGCTGACCGCGCCCGCGCAGCAGAAACGGCTCTTCCTTTCCGACGGAATCCTGCCGAGCGAACCGAGCGTGTACCAGGACCCGCAGGTCGTCGCGCACACCGATCCCTATTTCTCGAACGCGCCGGTGGGCCAGATCTACGCGGCGTCGGCGGACCGGCTGCGGCCGAACTACCGCGGCCTGCACGACGCGGACGTGCGTCCCGAATTCGGCCGGGCCCTCGGCCGGATCGAGGACGGCAGCGAAAACGTCGAGCAGGCGTGGGCCGACGCGGTCCGGATGGGCCGCGACGCGATCAAGTAGCCGTCGTGGACCGCAAGCTCACCCCCTACGTCTTCATCCTGCCGTTCTTTGTCCTTTTCGGACTGTTCGGCGCGTTCCCGCTCCTGTACACGTCGTGGGTCTCGCTGCACCGCTGGGATTTGCTGTCCGGCCCGGAAGGCGGGCTCGGCCTCGCGAATTACGTGGAGCTGTTCGGCGACCCGCGGTTCTACAACGCGCTTTTCAACACCGTCAGCATCTTCCTGCTCGCCGCGATTCCGCAGTTCTTCCTCGCGCTCGGCATCGCCGCCCTGCTGAACCGGCCGCTGCGGGCGGCGACCTGGTGGCGCGCCGGGCTTTTGCTGCCGAACCTCGTGTCCGTGGTCGCCGTCGGGCTGGTGTTCGCGCAGCTGTACAGCTCGGGCTACGGCGTGGTCAACGAGGTGCTCGGCTGGTTCGGCGTCCCGCCGGTTTCCTGGCAGGCGCACCAATGGTCGTCGCATCTGGCGGTGGCGAGCATGGTGATGTGGCGGTGGACCGGCTACAACGCGCTGATCTACCTGGCCGCGATGCAGGCGGTGCCCCAGGATCTGTACGAGGCAGCGGCACTCGACGGCGCCTCGCGCTGGCGGTCGTTCTGGTCGATCACCGTGCCCGGCATCCGCCCGACGATCGCGTTCACAGTGGTCGCCGGCACGGTCAACGGGCTCCAGCTGTTCGCCGAGCCGCAACTGTTCGACGCCACCGGCAATAGCGGCGCGGGCGGCAACGACCGCCAATTCCAGACGCTCACGATGTATCTGTACGAAAAAGGCTTCGGCAAATTCGACGCCGGGTACGCCGCGGCATTGTCCTGGGTGATGTTCCTGATCTGCCTGGTGTTCGCGATCGTCAACTACCGGCTCGTGCGCCGGTTCGTGGGCGCGCCGTGATCCGCCGGGGCCGGGCCGGAGCCTGGGTGTACGCGGTGCTGGTGGGGCTGGTCGCCTCATCGCTGTTCCCGCTGTACTGGTCGTTCGTGGTGTCCACCCGGGACAACGCGGCGATCGGCGAGACCTCTCCGCTGCTGCTGCCCGGCGGCCATCTCTTCGACAACATCCAGCGCGTCTTCACCACCGTCGACTTCTGGCTCGCGATCGGCAATTCGCTGATCGTCGCCACGACGGTGATGGTGTCCAATGTGGTCCTGTCCAGTTTCGCGGGCTTTTCCTTCGCCCGGCTCCGGTTCCGCGGCCGCAACACCCTCTTCCTCATCGTGATCGGCTCGGCGATGGTGCCCGCACAGCTGGGCGTCGTCCCGCTTTACCTGGTGGTGAGCGACTTCGGCTGGTACGGCCGGCTCGAAGCGGTGATCGTGCCCGCGCTGGTGAGCGCGTTCGGCGTGTTCTGGATGCGCCAGGCGTGCGAGGGCTCGATCGACCAGGACCTGGTGGACGCGGCCACTGTGGACGGAGCGTCGATCCTGCGCACCTTCTGGCACGTCGCGGTCCCGGCGATCCGTCCACAAGCGACCGTCCTGGCCATGGTGACCTTCCTCGGCGCGTGGAACGACTACTTCTGGCCGCTGGTAGTCCTCGACCCGGCGCAAACGCCGACTGTGCAGGTGGTCCTGTCCCAGCTGGCCAGCGGCTACTTCACCGACTACGCCCTGATGCTGACCGGCGCGACGCTGGGCGTGCTGCCGGTGATCGTGCTCTTCTTGCTGCTCGGCCGGAACCTGGTGCGCAGCATTTCCACCGGTCTGACGAGGGCGTAACTTACGAGAGGTAACGCCCGAAGAACCCGGCGATCGCGGACGGCAGCTGGTCAAGGGCGAAGCGGACGCCCGCGCCTGCCGCTCGTCGGCAAAGACCCCGGACGATCGTCAACCCGTCCGTCGCGCCACGGTGGTGGCCAGCTCGCTGCGCGACGGCGCGTCCAGCTTCCCGAGCAACCGCACCACGTGCGCCTGGACCGTCCGGCGCGGCAACCGCAGTTCCGTCGCGATCTCCGGATTGGACCGGCCGGCGGCGACGAGCCGGGCGATGCGGACTTCCAGCGCGGACAGCGATTCCCAGCCGCGCTCGGGCCGCGCCGACGCCAGCGAAGCCCCGCGCTGAACCCCGACCGCCTGCAACCGAGTCTCCGCGTGCCGCAGGTTCCACGCCGCCGAGAGTTCCGTGTACAGCGAAGCCGCCTCGTCGAACGCGGTCTGCGCGGCGTCCAGCCGGCCGACTCCGGCCAGCAGCACCGCGGCGTCTTCCAGCGCACTGGCCAGTTCCGGTTTCCGCCCCACCGCGCGGAAATGCTCCACCGTCCGCAGCACCGGCTCCGGATCCTCGCCCAGCAACCCACGACACCATTCAGCCGCCGCGAACGCCCGCGCCGGTTCGAGTTCTTTCTCGGCTTCTTCGACGCATACCGCGAGCGCCCGCTCCGCCGCTGCCCGGTCGCCCGCCGCCAACGCGATCTGCGCGAACTGCGGCAACCACTGATGTCGCAGCATCATCTGCGCGTACGTCGGATTCAGGATCGGCTCGAACACGGTGATCGCCTTCTGCAGATCACCCTCCTGATAGGCGACCAGCGCGTGCGCGGCGAGCAAAAAGTCGAAACTCTCCCGCTCGGCACTGGTCGCGGGCGCGTGCTCCTCCGCCGCGTCCAGCAGCGCGGCCGCCTGCGCGTGCTCGCCTCGCCGGGCAGCGATGAGTGCCGCGACCCCGTGCAGCAGCAGTGCCGCGGCACCCGGTTCGCGCAGGCCGAAGAAGGTGATGGCCGGGCCGTCCTCGGTCACCGTGTCCAGCTCCACCAGCGCTTCGTCCCACCGGCCTTCCCAATACCGGTGCACCGCCACGGAAACCTGGAGCCCGCTCGGCATGCTGTGCCGCCGCGTCACCTCGGCGGCCTCCTGCAGCGTGCGGTTCGCTTCGTCCAGCCGGTCGAGGTTCTGCAGGGTGAAGACGCGGTTGTCCAGCAGATCCAGGTGCAGGTCGGCCAGTTCGTGCTCGTCGCCGACCGCCGCGATCGCCTCGTCGACGTGCTTCAGCGCGCTGGCGTGGTGCCGCCGCACGGAATCGACCAGCCACAAGGTCTGCAGAGCGTGCGCGGTGAGGTAGCCGTCGCCGTTCGCCTCGGCCCGGGCGCGATGCGCGTTCTCCTCCGCGACGTCGAGGTCGTCGAGCCCGCCGCGCCGGAAGTTCGCCAGCAGGTGGCGGCCCCGGACCCGCCACAGTTCCGGGACCCCGGGGTCCTCCGCTGGATTCCCCAGCGTCTCCACGGCCAGCTGCACGTCGCCGCGGCGGAACCGCATCGCCGACACGACGTGGCGCATCTCCGCCGCGTTGTCCGGATCGCGGGACGCCTCAAGCGCTTGCAGCGCAAGGTCTTCCGGGCTCCGTTCGAGCCGGAACAGCACCCGTACGAGCGCGACGAGCAACGGCTCGCGGCGCGGATCGTCGTCCTCGACCACCGCCAGCGCGCGCTCCAGCAGCTCGACCGCGATCAGCGGGGCCCGGTTCGACACCGCGCTCTGGTGCTCCACCAGCCAGTCCAGCACCCAGGGGTCCACAGTGGACGGAACGGCCACGAGCTGCTCGGCGACCCGCTTCACCGGCGCGCCGATCTTGGCCAGCGCTTCGGCCGCCTGCCGGTGCTGCGCGGCCCGGGTTTCCGGCGGCAGATGGCGGTACAACGTCTGGCGCAGCAACGGAAGCCGGAACGCGAGCTGGGTTCCGGTGTCGAGCAGGATGTTGTCCGCCACGGCGGCTTCGAGCGGGCCGAGCAGGTCCGACGGACGCTGTCCGAGCACCGCCGCGATGTCGCCGACCGCGAACTCCATGCCGAGGATCGCGCCCCAGCCGAGCACGTGCCGGGTCTCCGCGGGCAGCAGCTCCAGCCGCCGGTTGACCGCCGCGACAATCGATTCCGGCGGCTCGAACCGCAGTGGATCCGGGACGTCGGCAAGGCCGTCGCGGTGCTCGACCGCGTCCGAGTGCACCAGCGCGTCCAGCATTTCCTTGAGGTACAACGGATTGCCGCCGGCGCGCGCGATGAGATCGCGCAGCCGCGGCCCGGGGTCCGCACCGATCTGCCGCCGCAGCAGGCGCAGGACGTCGTCCTCGCCGAGCGGACCGAGATCGAGCACGACCCCGTCGCGCGTTTCGACGCCCCGGCGCAGCTGGGTCATCTCCGGGCGCTCCGGCACCGGACGCGTCGCGGCGACCAGCAGCAACGGCAGCTGCCGGGCGGCCGCGGACAACCGGTGCCACACCAGGACACTCGGCTCGTCCGCCCACTGCAGGTCGTCGACCACGAGCAAGAGCGGCGATTCGGCGCACAGTTCGTCGACGAGCGCCAGCAGCCGGTCCACCGAGTCCAGCACCGGGTCGCCGACGCGCCGCACCGGCTCCTCGCTGTTCAGCGCGACGCGAGCCCGGCGCGGATCCGGTGAATGCGGGTCGATCGCCAGGCATTCGTGCATGACCTGCAACGGGAACCGCATGCTCAGCTCGTCCGCGGCGACCCAGGCGACCTGCAGGCCCCCGGCGTCGCCGAACGCGTGCGCCAGCAGCTCCGACTTCCCGATCCCGGCTTCGCCCTCGATCCACACCGCCCGGCCGCGGCCCGCGCGGACCCCGTCGAGCAGCTGGTGCAGCTTGCCGACCTCGGTTTCCCTGCCGAGCAACGGATCCCGCGGCGCACGCACGACCGACGCCGGCACCGCTGGCCGTCGAAGATCCAGCGCCGGGTCCTCGGCGAGCACGCGCTGGTGCAGTTCGCGCAGTCCTGGCCCGGGCTCCACGCCCAGCTCGGCGCGGATCGTGGCCCGGGCGTCGCGGAACACGTCGAGCGCGTCGGAATGCCGGCCGCTGCGGTAGAGCGCGAGCATCAGCGAGGCCCGCAGCGATTCGCGCAGCGGGTATTCGGCGGTCAGTGCGGTCAGCTCGGCGATGATCTCCTGGTGGCCGCCCATTTCCAGCTTGCTGCGGGCAGCCCGGTCCAGCGTGTCCAGCCGCAGCTCGGCCAGATATGCGCGGTGCCGCTCGGCGAAATTGCCGGGAACCCCGGACAGCGCTTCGCCGTGCCAGAGCTTGAGCGCGGCGCTGAATTCGGCCACCGCCCGGTTGTGCGCGCCGGCCTCGGCCTCGCGTTTGCCGTTCTCCCGGTGCTGCTCGAACTTCGCCGCGTCCAGCGCTTCCGGCGCGAGGTCGAGCGTGTAGCCCGCCGGGCCGGACCCGAGCACGGTCGACGCGGACCACCGGGTGCGTTCCGGCTCCAGAGCGCGGCGGAGCCCGGAAATGTAGGTGTGCACGCTGCCTTCGACACTGGCCGGCGGCGAATCGCCCCAGACGCCCGCGATCAGCTCGGCGCGGGGCACCGGCCGTCCGGCGGCGACCGCGAGCATGGCGAAGACCGCCCGCTGCCGCGCGGGTCCGAGCGAGATTTCGGTCGTCCCGCGCCAGGCGCGCAACGGGCCGAGCGCCGTCACCCGCACATCCCCTGGCATGCCGTTCCATTCGCCGTGTTGACCGAGTCTACCGATCGATCATGGACGCGAGTCCACCCCGGTTCACTCTCCTGCCGCACGCGCGCGGACCGGACTGGCCCGCCGGATGCCGTACGGCTGCATCCGCGTCTCGGCCCGCCGGACGTCCCACGCCGCGCCGACCGAGGTGTAGCTGGTGAGCGCCGCGAGGAAAGCCATGCGCGCCTCGTCCAGGCGGCGGTACTCGGCGAGCAGGATCGCGGCGTCCTCGCTGGCCCGAGCGTGCTTCAGCATCCGCCCGGCGGTCTCGTAGTGCGTGGCGGCGCCGAGGATCGCGTCCGGATCGGCGGTGACGAGGCCCCGGCAGTGCGCGGTCGCCGCGGTGTGCGACGGGGGAGTGTCGTAGCCGCTGGTGTCGCCCATCAGCCGCAGCGCCCGGAACGCGTGCGACTGATCGCCGAGTTGCATGGCGAGCCGGGCGAGGTCGGGCAGCCATTGCTGGCGGGCCGCGGGCGGATAGTTCTGTTCCAGCAACGGGAGAAGCGCGGCGAGCGCGGCCTCCGGGTCGCCTTGCAGCTCGGCGAGCTGGGCGCGCGCGGCGAGCAGGTAGTCGCCGCCGTTCGGTTCGAGACCGTGCGGGAACTGGTGCCGGGCCGCGGCGTCGAGATGGGCGCGAGCCTCGTCCGGCTCGTCCCGGTGACTCGCGATCAGCGCGCCGACCCCGTGCACCAGCAACGCTGATCCGGGGCTGCGCAACACATACGACGCGGTTTCCGCGCCGCCGCGGATCACCGTGTCGAGTTCGGCGAGCGCTTCGGCCCAACGGCCGCGCCAGTAGTAGTGCACCGCGCCGGCCAGGTGCATTTCGCCGGGCACCGCCCGGATCGCGGCCAGCCGGCGCGCGGTGCTCAGGTCGGCGTCGTTGTCGAGCCCGTCCAGCACGCCCAGTTCGGACAGATCCGGTGCGGCCGCTCGATGGTCGACCGCGAACCGTTCGATGGTCGAGCGCAGGGTCTCGTGCCGTCCGCGCCACATCTCCGGCACCTTCGGATCGGCCAGCGTGCGGCGGACTTCCGCGGACGCTTCGGCGAATTCGCCGCGGCGGTAATAGATGTAGGCGAGGATCCAGCGCATTTCCGCGGCCTGCCTGCTGTCCTTGGTGCGTGCGACGACCGACCGCGCCTCCGCTTCCGGCTCCCGGCCGAGCCAGAACAGCAGCCGGGCGAGCGTGGCGGTGAGCGGTTCGCGGGCCTCGGCGGGCAGCACGGCCTGCTTGACGACCTGTTTGAGCAGGTCCACCGCGGTCCGCGGCGACTGCGCGGCGACCGTCCCGATGTGCTCGACCAGCCAGTTCGCGACCCACGGGTCCACCTGCGCGGGCGCGGCGGCCAGCTGCTCGGCGACGCGTTCCGCACCCGCGCCCGCTCCGTCGAGCGCCTCGGCCAGCTGCCGGTGCAACGCGACGCGCATCGCGGCCGGGGTCTTTTCGTACAACACGCGGCGCAGCAACGGATGCCGGAACGAGAGCAGATCGCCGGACTCGACCAGTACCCCCGCGGTGAGCGCCTCCTCGACCGCGGCGACGAGCGCGGTCGGCGCGCGTTCGGTGACGATCGCGATGTCGCCGAGCGAGAATTCCTTGCCCAGCAAGGCCGCCCAGCGCAACAGGTCTCGCGCGGAGCTGGAGAGGAAGATCAGGTACAGCGTGATCCGCGAGCCGAGCGGCGACGGGATCGAGCGGCACGAGGTACCGTCGACGATCGCGTGCGCGCCGTCCAGCAGGATCATCGAATTGGCGAGCAGCGTTTCGACGATTTCCGTGGCGTAGCGCGGATTTCCGGCGGCGTGCCCGAGCAGCACCGAGAACATCCGGTTCGGCGGCGCCCCGGTGAGGTCGGCGGCGATCTTCCGGATCTCGTTCTCCGGCATGGGTTCCAGCCGCAGCAGCGAGGTCGCGCCGGACGCCAGCTCCGCGGCCAGCGCTTCGAGCTCGGCCGAGCTGGGGAGCGGACGGCTCGCTCCGACGAGCAGCAACGGCAGCCGCCGGGTCTCGCGGGCGAGGTGCTGCCACACCTGCAGCGTGGTTTCGTCGGCCCACTGCAGATCGTCGACCACGAGCGCGAGCGGCCCGTCCGCGCAGAGCTGCCGGACCAGTCCGAGAATGCCCTCGACCGGGTCCTGGTCCGGGTTCTCGGCGAGCGCCACCGCCAGTTCCGCGCGGCGCAGATCCGAGGCGCGCGGGTGCACGCCGAGCGCGTCCAGCAGCGGACGCAAGGCAAAACCCTGGTCGAGCGAGTCGGCGGCGGCGAACAGTGCGGGATAACCGCTTTCGTGTGCCAGCGCGACGGTTTCGGCCAGCAGCGCCGTCCGGCCGATTCCCGGTTCGCCCTTGACCCACACCGAACGGCCGAGGCCACCGCCGAGACCGGCGATGGCCTCGTTGAGCACTCGCAGCTCTTCTTTCCGCCCGACAAACGTCGCCGGGCGCGGCGGCAGCACCGGCAACGGGAAACGGGGGACTTTCGTGGCCGGCGCGGGGGTGACCGCCTCATCGGCGGAAAGCAGCTTCTCGTAAAGCTCCCGCAGCGCGGGCCCAGGCTCGGTTCCGGACGCTTCGATCAGCCGCTCGCGCAGTTCGGTGTAGACGGTGAGCGCCTCTTGGCGTCGGCCCGCCTGGTCGAGTGCTCGCATGAGCAGACCGTGCAGCGGCTCGCGGAACGGGTGTTCCGCGGCGAGTTCGCCGAGCTGCGTGACGAGCCCGGCCGAGTCGCCCGAGTCCATCGCCAGCTCGGCCCGGCGTTCGACGGTGGCCAGCCGGAGTTCCTCCAGCCGGACCCGCTGCGCGGTCGCGTAATGTCCGGACAGGCATTGCAGCGGCGTGCCGTCCCATTCCGCGAGAGCCTCGTCGAGCACGCTCCGCGCCTCGGCCCGGCGTCCCTCGGCGAGCAGCTGGTTGCCGAGGTCGCGCAGGGCGCTGAAGCGGTGGACGTCGATCTGCTCCGGTTCGACGCAGAGCGAGTAGCCGGATCCGGTGGAGGCGATCAGCCGCGATTCGGCCCCCTTGCGGCGGCCGGGTTCGAGGACGCGGCGCAGCCCGGAGATGTAGGTGTAGATGCTCCCTTGCGCACTGGCCGGTGGCGCGTCGCCCCACACTGCGTCGATGAGCGCTTCGCGGGAGACGGTGCGGTTCGGGGAGAGGGCGAGCACCGCGAAGACTGTGCGCCGATGAGCGGACCCGAGGTCGAGCTGCCGGTCGCCGAGCCAGGCTCGCACCGGTCCGAGCAGCTGGATTTCCGGCGCCGGGACGCCGCCGGATGCCGACATCGGTCTCCCTTCACGCGCTGACGGATCGTCACACGCCGGATGCCTCTGGTGAGCTTACGCCGAAAAGGTGACGTGGAGGGACTGCCCCAGGTTGCTTCCGCCGGTCTTGTCCAGCGAATTGTCCGGTGGACATCGTCGGGCGGGAGGACCGGCGGTGAACGCTGGGCAAACCGGCGGGGCGCTCCGGCAGGCACACCTGCCGCGACAAAGGGGCATCGGGCCCGCGCTCCGGTTTCCGGACGGGAATCCCTGCGGCAGCCTCGATCGCGGACCCGCGCGCCCGATCGCGGCTACGACGTGCGGACGGTGAGGAGGAGGCGTGGACCCGGTTCCGGCCCCGGCGGGCCTGCCAGAGCAGGCCGAGAGGTTCGCGGCGGCGATCGACGCCGCGAACGCCTGTCTCGGCACGGTGAACAGCGAAATGGCGGCGCTGCAGGCGTCGTGGCGCGGCGAGGCCGCGGTGCGGTTCGGCCAGGCGATGAACGATTGGGAGCAGCAGTTCGATCGCATCCTCGGAAGTCTGGCAGACCTCGTCGACGTCGCGCGCGGGGCGGCCGCGCCCGTCGCCGCAAACTGCTCAGATGAGCGCGTGCGGGGCGCCGACCGACCATGAGCGGAGACCCCGGCTTCGAGCAGGCCGCCGAGGTGCTGTCCCGGATCCGCCGGACGACCGGCGACCTCGGCGCGGTGCTCGCCGAACTGGAGTCCGCGGTGGAACCCGAGCTGGCCGGCTGGCCCGCCGCGGCGCGGGCCCGCTATCGCGAGGCCAAACGGGAGTGGGCCACCGCGCTGGACCGGATGCCCGAATGCCTCGACCGGGCCGCGCAAGCGGTCCGCGAGATCGCTGCCGAAGACCCGAAAAGAGCCCGCTGAACAGCGAAAACCTCGGTTTTCTTCACTGGCCTTCACGAGCGCGCCAGAAAACGTGAAGTCTCGCCCGACACACTGCCTCCAGGCAATGCGGAAAGGGGCAGTCGTGAAGCTCGTCAAGGTCGCAGTGCTCGCCTCGGACCCGATCACCCGGGCCGGAGCGGCGAGCCTGCTCGGTTCGCGCCCGGAGATCGCCCTGCTCGGCCAGGACGCGGCGAGCCAGGCGGACGTGGTCCTCGTGATGGAGGAGCACGTGACCGAGCGGGTGCTCTCGCAGGTGCGGGACCTCGGCAGGCAGTCCGAGCAGCTGACCGGACCGCATCTGGTGATCGTCGTCGACCATTTCCGCGAGAGTGACCTGATGACGGCCGTCGAATGCGGCGTCGTCGCGATCCTGCCGCGCCGCGAAACCGGCGGCGGCGAGCTGATCTCGGCCGTGCTGGCCGCCGGGGACGGCACGGCGACGCTGCCGCCGCGGCTGCAGGGCGCGCTGCTCGCGCAGGTGCAGCGGATGCGCCGCGACGTGCTCGAGCCGAACGGCCTCACGCTGTCCGGGCTGGCGTCGCGCGAATGCGACGTGCTGCGGCTGGTCGCCGAGGGCTACGGCACCGAAGAGATCGCGACGAAGCTCTGTTATTCGGAGCGGACGGTCAAGAACGTGCTGTACGGCCTGATGACCCGGTGCGGTCTGAACAACCGGGCGCACGCCGTGGCGTATGCCTTGCGCGCCGGCGCGATCTAATGTTCTGACCATGGCGCAGACGGCGGTAGAGATCGCTCGCGGAGTGCGGGCAGGAGAGCTGGACCCGGTCCAGGTGACCGAGGAAGCCCTCGCCCGGATAGCGGCGGCGGACGGCGTCGTCGGGGCTTTCCGCCGCGTGCGCGCCGCCGAGGCGCGGGCCGAAGCCGCCGAAGTCGCGGCCCGCCCGGATCTGGCTTCGCTGCCGCTGGCGGGTGTCCCCGTCGCCGTCAAAGACGTCACCGAGGTCGCCGGCGAGTACCAGGGCTGGGGCTCGGAAGCCGGCCCTCGCACCCTGGCCGATGCCGACGGTCTGATCGCCGCCCGCCTGCGCGCGGCCGGCGCGGTGATCGTCGGCCTGACCCGCGTGCCGGAGCTGTGCATTTTCCCGACCAGCGACGATCCGGACGGCATCGCCCGCAACCCGCGCAACCCGTCCTTCACCGCGGGCGGTTCCTCCGGCGGAAGCGCAGCCGCGGTAGCCGCGGGCCTGGTCCCGATCGCGCACGGCACCGACGGCTTGGGTTCGATCCGCCTGCCCGCCGGAATGTGCGGGATCGTCGGCCTGAAACCCGGCCGGGACGTGGTCCGCGAAGAAACCCCGGGCTGGTTCGGTCTCTCCACCCACGGCCCGCTGGCCACCACGGTCGCCGACGCCGCCCTCCTGATGTCCGTTCTGGCCGACCGCCCGGAATGGGCGACGCTGGCCCCGTCGGGCCCGCAACGCGTCGCGACCTCTACCCAGGTCCCCTTCACCCGGGCCCCGCTGCCGCGCCCGCTTCGCGCCGCCGTCGACCAAGCCGGAGCTCTCCTGGGCTCAGCTGGCCACTCGGTCGCTTCCGCGACGCCCGCCTACCCACTCCGTGCTCTCGGCGGCCTGCTCGCCCGCTGGTTCGCCGGTCCGGCCGAGCAGATCGAGGGGTCCTTCGATCTGTCCCGTCTCCAGCCGCGCACGCGATTCCACGTCCGCCTGGGCCGCTTGACGGCGCGCCTGGTCAACGACCGAGCCCGCGACGAATGGCAGGCGATCGCGGCGCGGTTCTTCGAGTCGCACGACGTGCTGGTGACCCCGACCTTGGCGACGCTGCCGTTGAAAGCCCGCCGCTGGCACCGGGAATCCTGGCTGGCGAACGCGGTCCCGTCGGTGCGGGTGGCCGCGTTCACCGGCCCGTGGAACCTCGCCGGATACCCGGCGCTGTCGGTTCCCGTGGCCCGCCATCCCGTCCACGACCTGGCGATCTGCGTGCAACTGGTGACGCGCCCCGGCGGGGAACCGGTGCTGCTGGGATTGGCGGGCGAGCTGGAATCGGCGAACCCCTGGCCGCGGACGGTCTAGGACTCGCCTGCCTCAACGCCGTGAAGGGCTCCTTGCGGGAATCAGTTTCCCGCAAGGAGCCCTTCACGGACTTCGTTCCAGAACCGCGGTGAGCCGCTTGGGTCAGCTGCTCGGCTTGCCCGCCGTCTGCGGCTGGGACTTCGCGCCGTTCCCGGTCGAACCGTTCTTCGCGCCGTTTCCGGTCGAGCTTTCCGCCGATCCGCCCTTCGCCGACGAACCGTTCCCGGTCGGCGCCTTGGCCGCGGAACCGTTTTCAGACTTCGGCTTAGGCGACGGTGACGGCGCGGCCTTGGTCTCGACCGGCGCGGGCGAGGGGTCCGGCTTGGCCGGGTCGTCGCCGCCGACGAGCTTCGAGGCGGACGGCAGCACCGATTCCGACGGCAGCGCCGTCAACAGACTTTCGCTCCGGCCGAGGACCTCGTCCGCCAGCGCGAGGTTCTTGCGCGCCTGTTCGCGGATCTCGGCGAGCCGCTCGACCTTCCGCGTCGCCGCGGTGGTGCGCTGAGCCGCCTGCGTGGTCGCCTCGTCGAGACGGCGCTTGGCCTCCGCCGTCGCCTCCTCGACGCGGCGGGTCGCCTCCGCGGTGGCTTCCGCGATCCGGCGCTCGGCCTGGTTTTTGCTGGCCGTGCGCTGGTCGGCGATCATCTTCTCGTGCGCGGTGCGCTCGGCGGTGATCTTCGCGTCGAAATCGCGCTCGATCTTGCGGCGCTTGCGCTCGGCTTCGTTGTCGAGGAGCTCCCGGCGCTGCGCCGCCTCGACCGTCAGCCGCTGCACTTCGGCGCGGGTTTCCTTCAGCGCGGCCTCGTGCTCCGAGTGCAGCGCGTCGGCCTGCTTGTCCAGCTCCTCGACCAAGCGGCGGTACCGCTCGCGCAGCTTCGTGGACGCCTCGGTCGACGACGCCCAGTGCTTCTCGGCCGCCACCTCCGCGCGCTTGGTGATCTCCTCGGCCCGCGCCTGCGCCAGCATGACGGTGCGCTGCATCCGCTCGTCCAGGTCCTCGAGCCGCTCCGGCGGCTTCATCAGTTCCTCTACGCGGGCCTTCAGCTTCGCCGTCTCTCCGCGCGCCGCTTCGAGTTCCCGCGACAGCGTGGCGACCTGAGTCGCCGCCGCGTCGCGGTCGGTGATCAGCCGGTGCAGCTGGGCCTCGAGGTGGTCGAGGTACTGCCGCACCTCGGTGCGGTCGAAGCCGCGCCAGGCTTCGGTGTACTCGCGCCGCAGCGGGAGGAGGCCGTTGTCTCGCTCGGGAACCATGTCCACGACCGTACCCGCGCACCTGGCGTGCGTGCCGCCAGGAGTGGTGAATCACCGCCCCGGGTCGAATCTTGGCGATGATCTCGCCTGAACGGCCTCACCCCCGCGCGAAGCCGTCACTACCAGTGGAACCCGCGCGAAAGCCGGGCCAGCGCCATCGCCGCGCGGGACAGGTGTTTCTCGCCCCGCCCGATCTTCAGTTTCCCGCTGCCGCCCGCCGCCGCGGAGTCCGGGAAGATCCGGAAACCCTGGTAGGCGATCGCGTCGGTCAGCCCGGGCGCGAGCGTGTAGGTCAGCCCGATCGCCTGGCCGGCCGGGGTGCCGATGTGCTTCGGCCGCCGGACCAGCGCTTTCAGCACCATGTCCGCCGCCTGCTCCGGCGATTTCGTCGGGAACGCGTCGTAGATCTTCGTCGGCCGGATCATCGGCGTGCGCACGAGCGGCATGTGGATGGTGGTGAAGGTGATCCCGTCGCCGTGCGTTTCGGTCGCCGCGATCCGGGAGAAGTAGTCCAGCGCGGCCTTCGACGCGGCATAGGCGGAAAACCGCGGCGCGATTCCCTGCACGCCGATCGAGGAAACGTTCACGATGTGCCCGAATTTCCGCTCCGACATGTGCGGGAGGACCGCCAGGATCAGCCGCACCGCGCCGAAGTAGTTGATGGCCATCGCGCGCTCGTAGTCGTGCATCCGGTCGTACGACAGCTTGATCGACCGCCGGATCGACCGGCCGGCGTTGTTCACGAGCATGTCGATCCGGCCGTGTTCGGCGAGCATCGCGTCCACGGCCTTGTGCACCGAATCCTCGTCGGTGAGGTCCGCCGGGTACACCGACGCGGTGCCGCCCGCCGCGATGATCTCGTCGCGCACTTCTTCCAGTTCGTGCTGCCGCCGCGCGACCAGAAGCGGCACCCCGCCCGCAGCGGCGACCTTCAGCGCGGTGGCCCGTCCGATGCCCGACGACGCGCCGGTGATGATCACCCGGCGGCCGTCCAGTTCGCCGCGCGGACCGTGCTTGCGCGCGCGGAACGGGTCGAGGTGTTCGCGCCAGTAGCGCCACAGGGTCGGCGCGTATTCCTCGAGCCGGGGCACCTCGACGCCGCTGCCGGCCAGCGCCTTCCGGGTTTCCGCGGACGCGAACACCGACGGGAACGCCATCGTTTCCAGCAGCACCGGCGGAATGCCGAGCCGCTCCAGCACCGCGTCGCGGGCGATGGTGAATCCGGGAATGTGCTCGCTGAGCTTGACCAGCCCGACGATTCCCTTCGACACCTTGTCGCCGAGCTGCACGGTGATCGTCGGCGCCCCGGCGGCGCGGGCGAACGCGTTGTAGACCGACACCACCGGCTGCGGCTCGGGGTTCACGAGGTGGAAGGCACGGCCGTCGAGGCCCGGCGTGGTGACCAGTTCCAGCAGGGCCTTCGCGACGTAGTCGACCGGAACCACGTTGGTGTCGCCCAGATCCGGGCCCGCGGTCGGGAGGTCGGGCAGCCCGGCGAGCCTGCTGATCGCCGGGAAGAGGTAGTACGGGCCGTCGACCTTGTCCATCTCGCCGGTCTGCGAATCGCCGACGACGACCGCGGGCCGGTACACCCGCCACGGCACCTCGTGCTGCTCCCGGACGAGCTTCTCCGCCTCGAATTTGGTGCGGTGGTACGGCGTGATGAGCCGCTGGCCCACGTCGAACATGTCCTCGGTGAACAGTCCTCCGTGGTCGCCCGCGACGGCGACCGACGAGACGTGGTGCAGACAACCGGCGTTCAGGTCCGCGGCGAGGTCGAGGACGTTCTGCGTACCCTCCACATTGGCCCGGATGCTGGTTTCGTCGTCGGCGGTGAGGTCGTACAGCGCGGCGAGGTGGATGACGTGGTCGACGCCGCGCAGTGCCTCCCGGTCCGCTTCGGACACTCCCATCAGCGGTTCGCCGAGGTCGCCGGTCACCAGCGTCACGCGGTCCGGATGCGGCCATCCGTCGACGAGCACGGACAGCTTCTCCCGCGACGACGCGCGCACCACGAGCGCGACCCGTTCCACGTCCGGCCGGGTGAGCAGCTGCCGGGTGACCTGGCGTCCGATCAACCCGGTCGCGCCCGTCACCAAGAACTTCGCCATCTCCATCACCCTCCGCCGTGCCGCCGCCTGGACCCATGGGCATTCTGCTGCATGGACGCCGCCCTGACCACAACGCGGCAGGGTGATGTTACTCGCAAGTAACTTAGCGTCGGCAAGGATTTTCGCAGGTGACGGCGGATTTCCGCGCGCGACGGGCCCGGCGGATACTGCGCGAATGGACCCCTCGCGCGGTCTCCGCGGGGCATGAGGGGACCCCTCACGCCGGGTCCGCGATCACCACGCGGTTCTCCTCGTACCCGTCGCTCCCGCCGATCCACCGTCCGCCGCAGGTCACCAGGACCACCCGATGCGGCCCGGCCTGCCCGAAGAGGTCGTCGGCGCGGCTCGGCAGATCGTCCTTGTGCACGGTGACCAGCTGCGAAATCCGGTACCGGCTCGTCTTGCCCGCGCGGTCCACGATCGTCACCACGCCGCCGATGCGTTCGCTCCACAGCTCCGAAAACGGGCCGGTCGCGCCGCGCCAGTTCACGTGGCCGGCGAACACGCTCGCGCCGCTGACCGCGTCCAGATCCGCGCCCCACCAGGCCGCCTGGCCGATGTCCGACGGCACCGGAAGCGTGTTGCCGGGTCCGAGGTCCTGGCGCACCATCGCCGCGGTCCCGCCGCCGGGCAGCCGGATCGTGCCCGGCGCCTGCGGTCCCGGTTGCGGAGCTTCCCGGTGCTCCGCGGGCGCGGCGGGCGGTGCGGCCGCCGAACTGCCGGGCGGCGGCGCCGAACTGCTCGACGGCGGAGGCGGCGCGGGAGCCAGCTGCTGCGGGGAAGCGGCCGGAACGGCGGCGGTGGCCGGGGACGCGCTCCCGGCCACCACCGTCGTCGGCGGCGAACTGATCACGACCGTCGCGAGTTCCACTGCCAGCACGCTCGCCGCGCCGAGCACGAACCCGCCGATCAGCCGTCCTTTTCCGCTCATTGCCCTTGCTGCTTTCGATTACCGCCGGGCCGACCGCCGAGCGGCGAACCCGACCAGCGCCGACCCGACGAGCACCAGCGCCGCGAGACCCGCGATGCCGGAGGTGGAGAAGCTCGTCTCGACAGTGCCCTTCGCCATCGTCACCGGCAGGTCGCCGGCGGGAATCGCGTGCGGCACTTCGTTCGGCGTGTTGGCCACAGTCAGCGCAAGTGTGCCGCCCGGCGTCAACGAGCCGCACGCGGCGGGCGGGTTGTTCGGGTCGAACGCGTTGGTGTAGCCCGGCGGCGCGTTCACCTCGACCACGCAGACCTCCTGCGGGGCCAGCAGGTTCTCGACGGTCGCGGTCCCGTTGTCGCCACTGGTGGTGACCACCGCGGGCTGTCCGTCGGGTCCGGTGAGCGGCTTGCCGTTCTGACTGGTGGCCGCGGTCTTGCGGTCCTTGCCGGTGACCCGCAGCGTCGCGCCGCCGATGCCCTTGCCGGTCTTGGCGTCGGTCTTGGTGACCTGCACCTTGCCCGGCTTCGCCACGGCCACGACGCCCTGTGCGGTCAGCTGCTTTTCCCCGCCGGTGCCGACGACGCTCTGGATCCCGTCCTTGGTGTTGACCGGGTTCTGCACGGTCGGCTTGTCCGCGGGCGCCGACAACGACGCGACGAGCTTCGGCTGGTCACCGGTAGGCGTGACCTTCACCGAGACCGTGCCGTTCGCATCGGTCTTCAGTGTCGTGTCTTTCTGCGCTGCCTGGGGCGCGGAATTGCCGGACGAGGAATCCGCCGTCTTCTCCACGTCCGACGGCTTGTCTGCCGTGCCAACGGTCCCGTCAGTGGCGGTCAACTTCACCGGGACGTCCGGGATGCCTTTGCCCTGGGAGTTCTTCACCGCGACTGTCCAGGTCGCGGACTGGCCGACGTGCTGGTCGCCCTTCGGCGCGGTGACCGACGCGGTCCACGGACCGCGGTTCGCCTCCGCCTCGGTCTTCATCTTGGCCACGTCGTTCTTGGCGTCCGGGGTAAGGGCGTTGAAGTATTTCTGCTCGGGATAGGCGGCCTTGTCCGGGGGCGTGCCGAAGTCCGTGTCGCCCGGCGTTCGCGACTTGGCCGTCCACGAGTGCAACAGGTGAGCCAGCGCCGCGGCCTCGTCGTTGTCGGCGGTGTTGCCGTAGCGCAGCAACAGATACGAGATGTTGCCCGCGACGTCGGGCTGCAGCTTTTCGCCCCACTTCGTCAGCAGTTCGTCGCCCGGCTGGTACGCCTCGTCGCTGCCCGGTGCCTTCAGATGGAACCGGACGCAGAACACGTTCTTGCCGCCGACCTTGTACGAGCCGAGCCAGTCTTCGTAATTGGTGCCGCCCTCGTTGTGGACGATCGTCAGGCCAGGGCCCTTCACCGGGTCCGCGGCGGCCGAGGCAACCCCCGGCGTGGTTACGGAGAGTGCGCCGAGCAGTGCGGTCGCGACCAGCCCGGTGGCCGCGCGCCAGCGAGCGCGCGGGCGTGAGATCCACCCCATGGTGTGTTGGCTCCTTCGACGTGCCTGCCGACGCCTCAGCGGCGTCCTCGCAGTTCACCTGATCGAACAACTCCCCGACACGCGTTCGGTCACTTCCCGGACACGCGATGTGAAGGTTCGCGGGTCACCATGGGGGTTGTCTAGAGACCATCGGGTGACCTGCGGTGAACGGTCGTGACCTTCATCGCCTACGGTGGCCGTAACGGGGGTCGCCCCACCCGTGCGGGTGATGAGTAAAATCGGCTTTACCCGAACGGGAACCAGCGAGCCGTCGCGGTCGTTGAACCCGATGCAAGGTGCCAGAAAGTCCAGGAGGACAGGTGCGTTCCAGCAGCAATCCGGCGTTCCGCAATCTCCCGCGCGGCGGGGCCGCGACCGGGCAGTACGGGCCGAACGTCGGCTTCGACCAGCCCTACGGCCAGCCGCCGGGCCAAGGCGGCGTCCCGGGTTACGGCCCTGGGCAGATGGGTACCGCCTCCGCCGACCGTCCGATGACGGTCGACGACGTCGTCATCAAGACCGGCATGTCGCTCGGCGTCGCGCTCGTCATCGGCGTGCTCACGGCGATCTGGGCGCAGACCCAGCTCGTGCGCGATGCGCTCGGCAGGCTCACGCCGACCGGTCCGCTCCTCGGCGCGCTGCTCGGCGGGCTCGTGGTGGGCCTCGTCGTGTCGCTGGTGATCATCTTCAAGCAGAAGCCGAGCGGCCCGCTCACGCTCGTCTACTCCGGCGCCGAGGGCCTGTTCCTCGGTGCGATCAGCGGCCTGCTCGAGGTGTTCCTGCCGGGCATCGCCCTGCAGGCGCTCATCGGCACCGCCGGCGTGTTCGTCGCGATGCTGGTCGTCTACAAGACCGGCGCGGTGAAGGTCACGCCGAAGCTCACCAAGTGGATCGTCGGCGCGGTCGCCGGCGCGGCGATCCTGATGCTGGTCAACCTGATCACCGCGGTGTTCTTCGGGTTCAACCCGCTGCGCGACGGGGGCCCGCTCGCCATCGTCTTCAGCCTGGTGGTCATCGGCATCGCCGCGTTCAGCTTCCTGCTCGACTTCGACCAGGCCGACAAGATGATCCGCGCCGGCATGCCGTCGAAGTGGGCCTGGTACGCCGCGTTCGGTCTGATGACCACGCTGGTGTGGCTGTACCTGGAGATCCTGCGCCTGCTGTCTTACCTGCGCGACTAGCCGTCGTACAGGTTTCCCGGGAAGGGGCGCTCCGCGTTACGCGGAGCGCCTTTTCTGTTTTTCTGCCGAGAACCTCTGCGAGCGCCCTCGGCCGTCGTGTTGGATATGCCCGGTCGGAATCTTTCTTTCGGGTTTGCGAGGTACCACGTGAGCGTCCCCCCGCACGGGCACGGACCGCAGCCGGGCTACGGCCAGAACGGCCCGTCGCCGTTCCAGCAGCACTACGGCCCGGGCGGGATGCCGCCGCAGCCGGGTCCGCGGCGCAAGTTCCCGACCCGGATCGCGGTCCTGATCGCCGTCGCGGTGGCCGTCGTGGTCGCGGGGGTCGCCATCGGTTTCTTCACGTTCGGCAACTCGACCAGCGACACCCACGCGAGCGACTGCATGCACATCGAGAAGTCCGGCTCGACCACCACGACGAAAACCGTCGACTGCACGGACCCCGGCGCGAACGTCAAGGTCGCCGTCACCCGCGCCAACCGGAGCGGGAGCTGCCCGCGCGGGGACTACTACCGCTACACCACCGGCGGCAAGAACCGCCGCGTGCTCTGCCTGATTCCCAACGTCCAGCAGGGGGATTGCCTCTCCGGACTGCGGACGGCCACGACGACCTACCAGAAGGTCGCCTGCACGGACCCGCAGAAGAACGCGGAAATAGTCAAGGTGGTGCCCGGCGCGAAGGACCGTTCGGCGTGCGAGGGCAGCGGTTCGACCGCGGCCCGCTGGTACTCCGACCCCGAGGAAGCCATCTGCATCAAGAGCTGACCGGGGCGGTACAAAGGGGCCGTCCGGACGCCCGGTTTCGGCCGTTCGTCGCACTCCGTGAGACAGGCTGCGTCGGGGCCGCACCGGGACCTAACGTGGATCGCCGCCCGCTGCCGGGCAGGCCCCGTTAATCCCCGACACCCCCAGGAGACGTGGTGGCGACCACTGATTCCCCTGTCGACGAGCGAAAACTCCTCGATTTCCCAACCTCCTGTGCGGCTCCGGCACCTAAACCGGAAGAGCCGGTCAAGGTCGTGCCGCTGGCCGTCGCCGCGGTGCTCGCGGTCGGGCTGACCGCCTACGTCTGGGCGGCGCACGGTGCGAAGTTCGGGGTTCTGCTCGTGCTGGGGCTGCTGCTCGGCCTCGCGCTTTTCCACTCCCGCTTCGGGTTCACGTCCGCGTGGCGGCAGTTCATCGCCGTCGGCAACGGCCAGGGCCTTCGCGCGCACACCCTCCTGCTCGGAACGGCCGCGACGCTCATCGCCCTCATCTGCGGCACCGGCGCGGGTCTCTTCGGCAGCAAACCGCTGCCGGTGTCGAACGTCGGGCCGATCGGGCTCGCGTTGTTCGTCGGGGCCACGCTGTTCGCGATCGGCATGCAGCTCGGCGGCGCGTGCGCGTCCGGGACGCTGTTCGCGGTCGGGGCCGGGCAGTCGACGATCGTGCTGACGCTCGGCGGGTTCATCACCGGCTCGGTCCTCTACACGTGGGGCTACCCGCTTTTCACCGGCTGGCCGCAGGTCTCCGGGTTCCTGCTGTCCGACCACGTCGGCTGGTTCGGTTCGTGGGCGATCACCATCGCGGTGCTGGTCGCGATCGTCCTGGTAACCCGGGTCGTGCAGAAGCGCCGGGTGCCGCCGCCGGTCGACACCGTGCCGACGGCACGCGGGTTCGCCCGGATCTTCCGCGGCTCGTGGCCGATCCTCGTCGGCGCGGTCGTGCTCGGCGTGCTGGCCGGCGCGGTGTACCTGGTTTCCGGCGGCATCTGGGGCGTCACGAGCGCGTTCAGCCTGTGGGGCGCGAAAATCCTCCAGGTGTTCGGGCTGCACCCGGAGCACTGGGAGTTCTGGCGGCTGAAGGCGAACGCGGCGTCGCTGTCCAAGCCGATCTGGCAGGACAAGACGAGCCTCACCGACATCGGCATCATGATCGGCGCGTTCGTCGCCGCCGCGGCCGCGGGCGCGTGGAAGATCCACAGCTCGATCCCGTGGCGCACCGCGGTCGCCGCGATCCTCGGCGGAATCCTGATGGGCATCGGCGCACGACTGGCGAACGGCTGCAACATCGGCGCGTACCTCGGCGGCATTTCCGTCGGCAGCCTGCACGGCTGGCTGTGGGGCGCGTTCGCGCTTTTCGGCACCTGGATCGGGCTGAAACTGCGGCCGTTGTTCGGTTTGGGCAACCCGGTGCGCACGGACAGTATCTGCTGACTCGGGCGGGGACTTTTCGCAGGTCATCGTGGCTGCGCGAAAAGTCCCCACGCAGTTCGTCCGCCAGCGAAAAAGGCTGCGTCGCCGCTTGCCGCTCGGCTAGTCTGGAGCGTGCGCAAGGGGGAACCGCGGTCGTATTGTCGCGTCGCGGGCTTGCGCTTCACCACTCACAGATGGGGTTCCGCATGTCCGCACCAGCGGATCCGGCCGTGCCGGATGCCGGTGACAAACTCGACCGGGGAGTGCTGAAGGTCGCTTCCGTGGTGGTGCTCGGCGCCATCATGGCGATCCTCGACACCACCGTGGTCAACGTCGCTCTCCAGAAGCTCACCATCCAGTTCACCACGTCGTTCGACACCATCCAGTGGGTCGCGACCGGCTACATGCTGGCGCTGGCGACCGTCATCCCGGTCACCGGATGGGCGTCCGACCGGTTCGGCACGAAACGGCTGTACCTGCTCGCGATCGGCACCTTCCTGGTCGGGTCGATGCTGGCCGGGCTCGCCTGGAACGTCGAATCGCTGATCGCGTTCCGCGTCGTGCAGGGCCTCGGCGGCGGCATGCTGATGCCGGCCGGCATGACGATCCTGACCCGGGCGGCCGGTCCGCAGCGGATCGGCCGGGTGATGGCCGTGCTGGGCGTGCCGATGCTGCTCGGCCCGATCTGCGGTCCGATCCTCGGCGGCTGGCTGGTCGACTCGGTGAGCTGGCGCTGGATCTTCTACCTCAACGTCCCGATCGGCGTGATCGCCTTCCTGCTCGCGCTGCGGCTGCTGCCGAAAGACAACCCGGAACCCGGCAACCCGTTCGACTTCCTCGGCATGCTGATGGTGTCGCCGGGGCTGGCCGCGCTGATCTTCGGCGTCTCGCGGATCCCGTCCACCGGCACCGTCGCGGACCTCCAGGTGTGGCTGCCCGCGCTGGCCGGGCTGGTGTTGCTGGTCGCGTTCGTGCTGCGGGCGCGGACCATGGAGCATCCGCTGATCGACCTGAAGCTGTTCCGCAACCGGTCGTTCTCGGTCGCGATGATCACGATGTCGGTGTTCTGCATCGGCTTCTTCGGCGCGATGCTGCTGTTGCCCACGTATTTCGTGCTGGTGCGCGGCGAGACCGCGCTCAACGCGGGTCTGCTGCTGGCCCCGCAGGGCCTGGGCGCGATGCTGGCGATGCCGGTCACCGGACGGCTCGCGGACAAGATCGCCGCGCGCAAGATCGTGCTGCCCGGCCTCGTCTTGATCGCGCTGGGCATGGTGGTGTTCACGCGGGTCAGCGCGACCACGCCGTACTGGGAGCTGTTGTCCGCGCTGTTCGTGATGGGCATCGGCATGGGCTGCACGATGATGCCGATCACCTCGGCCGCGCTGCAGACCTTGCGGCCCAAGGACATGGCGAAGGCGTCGACCGCGACGAACATCCTGCAGCAGACCGCGGGCGCGATCGGGTCCGCGGTGATGTCGATCATCCTGGCGGCACTGCTCGCCGGGAAGTTCGGCGTCCCCACGAGCCAGGGCCAGCTGGTCGCCACCGCGGCGACGACGAACCCGGCGACGCACGACGCCGCGGCCGGCCTCGCGGGCGAGTCGTTCGCGACGACGTTCCTGTGGGGGACGATTCTGCTGGCGCTGTGCCTGGTGCCCGCGTTCTTCCTGCCGAAGAAACGCGTGGTGCCCGAGGCGGCGGAATCCGGCGAGACCGCTCCGCCGGTGCTGATGCACTGACGTTCTATCCGACGAGAAGGGCCGCCCGCGAAACCCCGCGGGCGTCCCTTCTCGTTGCCGGAACTAGGAAAGCCGCTCCAGCACCATCGCCATGCCCTGTCCGCCGCCGACGCACATCGTCTCGAGGCCGAACTGCTTGTCGTGGTGCTGCAGGGAGTTGATCAGCGTCGAGGTGATCCGCGCGCCGGTCATGCCGAACGGGTGGCCGACCGCGATCGCGCCGCCGTTGACGTTCAGCCGGTCCAGGTCGATGCCGAGGTCGCGGTAGGACGGGATGACCTGCGCGGCGAACGCCTCGTTGATCTCGACCAGGTCGATGTCCGAAATGGACAGACCGGCGCGGGACAGCGCCTGCTTCGACGCCTCGACCGGGCCGTAGCCCATGATCTCCGGCGACAGCCCGGTGACGCCGGTGGACACGACGCGCGCCAGCGGCGTCAGGCCCAGTTCGCGCGCCTTCGTGTCGGACATGATCACGACGGCCGCCGCGCCGTCGTTGAGCGGGCAGCAGTTGCCGGCGGTGATCCGGCCGTCGGGGCGGAAGACCGGCTTCAGCCCGGACACGCCCTCGAGCGTGACGCCCGCGCGCGGACCGTCGTCCTTCGACACGACCGTGCCGTCCGGGAGCGTGACCGGCGTGATGTCCTTGGCCCAGAAACCGTCCGCGATGGCCTTCTCGGCGAGGTTCTGCGAGCGCACGCCGAACTCGTCCATCTCCTCGCGGGTGATGCCCTTGAGCCGCGCGAGGTTCTCCGCGGTCTGGCCCATCGCGATGTAGACGTCCGGGAGCTGCCCGTTCTCGCGCGGGTCCTGCCAGCTGTCCGCACCGGACTCGGCGGTGGCCTGCGTGCGCGCCTCGGCCTCGGCGAACAGCGGGTTGTGCGTGTTCGGCCAGGAGTCGGAGCTGCCGTTGGCGAACCGCGACACGGTCTCGACGCCCGCCGAGATGAAGACGTCGCCCTCGCCCGCCTTGATCGCGTGCAGCGCCATCCGGGTGGTCTGCAAGCTGGAGGAGCAGTACCGGGTGATCGTGCAGCCGGGCAGGTGGTCGTAGCCGAGTTCGACGGCCACCGCGCGGCCCATGTTGAAGCCGGACTCGCCGCCGGGCAGGCCGCAGCCGAGCATCAGGTCGTCGATGTCGGCCGGGTCGAGCTGGGGCACCTTGTCCAGCGCCGCGCGCACCATCTGCACGGCCAGGTCGTCGGGACGCATCCCGACCAGAGAGCCCTTCCCGGCGCGTCCGATCGGGGAGCGGGCGGTGGAGACGATGACAGCTTCGGGCATGACAGACACATCCTCGGGTCGGCGGCACTAAGCGGTTGCTCACCATCTTGCCGCGTCCGGCGTCCGATCGAAAGCCGAAGGCGACATGCACCACCTTGCTCCCGTGGGAGGATTTCCGCCGTGACAGAGCGCAACCGGGTGTTGTCCACGCGCACCATCGCGTGGTGGGGGACCGGCATCGTGCTGCTCGCGGCCGTCGCGGCGGCTCTGCTGCTGTGGCTGCTCGGCGGCGGCACCCCGGCGGATTCGTCTCGGCTCGACGCGTTGCGCACGGCCTCGAGCATCGTCGTCGGCACCGGCGGCGCGGCCGCGCTCCTGCTCGCCGCGCGACGCCAGCGGTCCGCGGAACTGGATCTGGAACAGAAGGACCACGACGCGACCGAGCGCCGGATCACCGACATGTACGGCAAGGCCGCCGACCAGCTCGGCAGCGACAAGGCCCCGGTCCGGCTGGCCGGGCTGTACGCGCTCGAACGGCTCGCGCAAAGCCACGCGGACCAGCGGCAGACCATCGTCAACGTCCTCTGCGCGTACCTGCGGATGCCGCTCGACGGCACGGACGAAGAGGTCCAGGTGCGCAAGGCCGCGCAGCGGATCCTGATGCTGCACCTGCGCCCGGGCGCCGGGGAGGAACCGAACGGGTCGTACTGGCCGGACATCGACCTCGACTTCTCCGGAGCCGAGCTCATCGCGCTGACCCTGTCACACTGCCGGATCCGTTCCATTGTTTGCTATCAGACCGAATTTCAGGAAATCGCGACCTTTCGCGGTACGGAATTCGGCACCAAAGCCGATTTTCATGAAGCCACGTTCCACGACCGCGCGGACTTCCGCGGCACCGTCTTCGGCGGCGAGCGCGACGTTTTCCGCGGCACGAAGTTCGAACAGCACGCGGAATTCGGGATGAACTCGGAAGCCCGGCTGGCCGGAGCGCTCGCGAAGCCCGGATACAAACGCTCCTGGCCGCCCGGCTGGACCGAGGAACCCGGCGACGACGGCTGGCTCCGCGTGGTCCCTTCGAGCGTTCCGGAATAACGGCGGAACCACCAAGATTCGTGGAGAGTCAACACGAAGTGGATCCCCGACCAGGAGGTGAACCGGCAATGGGCGCCATCAAGCGTTGGGGTGCGGCACCGCGGGCCGGGACGGATCTCCGGGACGGGATCACGGATCGGCGTGCGGCGGTCCCGAGCTAGCCGGTCCGGCACCCGCCTGTTTAGGCTGGCCGGGTGGAGTACGCAGAACACATCGTGGACCTCGTGGGCAACACCCCGCTGGTCAAGCTGAATTCGCTTACGCGGGGGCTCAAGCCGCTCGTGCTCGCCAAGGTCGAGTACGTCAACCCGGGCGGCAGCGTGAAGGACCGGATCGCGCTGCGGATGATCGAGGCCGCCGAAGCCTCCGGCGAACTGCGCCCTGGCGGCACGATCGTCGAGCCCACCTCGGGCAACACCGGGGTCGGGCTCGCCATGGTCGCCCAGCGCAAGGGCTACCAGTGCGTGTTCGTCTGCCCGGACAAGGTGAGCGAGGACAAACGCAACGTGCTGCGCGCGTACGGCGCCCGCGTCGTCGTGTGCCCCACCGCGGTCGCTCCCGAGCACCCCGACTCCTACTACAACGTGTCCGACCGGCTCGTGCGCGAGATCGAGGGCGCCTGGAAGCCCAACCAGTACGCCAACCCGGAGAACCCGGCCAGCCACTACTACTCCACCGGCCCCGAGCTCTGGCGGCAGACCGACGGCAAGATCACCCACTTCGTCGCGGGCGTCGGCACCGGCGGCACGATCTCCGGCACCGGCAAGTACCTGAAGGAGGTCAGCGACGGCCGCGTCCAGGTCATCGGGGCCGATCCCGAGGGCTCGGTGTACTCCGGCGGCAGCGGCCGGCCGTACCTGGTCGAGGGCGTCGGCGAGGACTTCTGGCCGGAAACCTACGACCGGAACATCGCGGACCAGATCATCCCGATCAGCGACGCGCACTCCTTCGAGACCACGCGCCGGCTCGCGACCGAGGAAGGCCTGCTCGTCGGCGGTTCGTGCGGGATGGCCGTGGCCGCCGCGCTCAAGCTGGCCGAGGGGCTGACCGAGGACGACGTCGTGGTCGTGCTGCTGCCCGACGGCGGCCGCGGCTACCTCACCAAGGTGTTCAACGACGGCTGGATGTCGTCCTACGGCTTCCTCCCGCCGGACTCCTCCGGCGCGACCGTCGGCGACGTGCTGACCCGCAAGTCCGGCGCGCTGCCCAGCCTCGTGCACTCGCATCCGAACGAGACGGTCGCCGAAGCGGTGGCGATCCTGTCGGAATTCGGCGTGAGCCAGATGCCCGTGGTCAGCGCCGAACCGCCGGTGATGGCCGCCGAGGTGGTCGGCGCGGTCAACGAGCGCGACCTGCTCGACGCGCTGTTCACCGGCAAGGCCCAGCTGGCCGACCGGCTGGAGACGCACATGTCGCCGCCGCTGCCCACGATCGGGGCGGGCGAGCAGGTGAGCGCCGCGATGAAGGCGCTCGAGGGGGCCGACGGCGCGCTGGTGCTGATCGACGGCAAGCCGGCGGGCGTCGTCACCAGGCACGATCTGCTCGCGTTCCTCGCGGGCCGCTAGCCCGGACCTCGCGGAAGGCCGGCCGGGGCGTCTGCGAGCGTCCCGGCCGGGCATCCGATAGCGTTACGGCCGAATAGAACTTTTTCGCGTCCTCGTCAAGGGGGTTCAAGACCCACATGAGTGCTCCGCAGCCACCGAACCAGCCCTGGGACGGCGGCCAGCAGCCGCCGCAGGGCCCGTCGAGTGGTCCTACACCGCAGCAGGACAGTCCCTTCGGCGCGTCGGAGCCGACCCAGGTGGTCCAGCCGGGCCAGCCGCAGCAGCCCTCCCATGGCGGCGGCACCTTCGGCGACACCCCGGAACCGACGCAGGTCGTGCAGCCGGGACAGCCGGCTGACTCGAACGCCACCCAGGTGGTCAACCCCGTGAGCGCCGAGGGCAACGCCGAGTCGACGCAGCTGGTCCCGCCGAGCCAGCAGCCGCAGAACATCCCGTACGCCCCGCCGCCGAGCGCGGCGGACAACCCGGCCGCGGTCGCCGGGTTCGGCGCCCCGCAGGGCTTCGGCCAGCCGGGTCAGCCCGGGCAGCCGGGACAGCCGCCGCAGGGCTTCGGCCAGCCGGGCGGCTACGACCAGGGCGGCTTCGGCGGCCCGCCGCAGGGCGCGTTCGGCCAGCCCGGGCAGCCGGGTCAGCAGGGCTTCGGCCAGCCCGCACAGTTCGGCGCGTCCCCCGCGCAGTCCTCGGGCGGCGGCAACGCGCTGTACGGCTACATCGCCGGCGGCATCACCGCGGTGCTCGGCCTGGTCGCGCTGATCGTCTCGTTCGGTTACATGAGCGACACCAGCGACTACTCGAAGATGTACGACAGCTCGAGCCGGTACCAGAAGCTGTTCGACGAGGCCGGTCTCGCGTCGCCGGGCACGCTGTGGTTCTACGTGATCATGATCCTGGTCGGCGCGGTGATCGCGCTGGCAGGCGGCGTCGCGCTGGCGCTCGCCTCGCGCGCCGCCGTGCTGCGCAAGCTCGCCCCGATCGGCGTGCTCGTCGGCGGCGTGCTGCTGCTGCTGTTCTCGATCCTGGCGAAGTCCGGGACCTCGGTCAGCAGCTCCTTCGCCGACAAGTACGGCGGCGCCGGCTCCAGCGCGACGAGCGGCGGCGGCATGCTGACGCTGATCCTCGGCATCATCATCCTGATCATCGGCGTGGTCGCGATCATCCCGGCCACCTCGCAGTACGTCGGCCTCGGTTCGTCCTCGGGCGGCTCCGGCGGTCCGGGCGGCCCCGGTGGGCCGGGTGGCCCTGGTGGCCCGCAGCAGCCGGGCGGCTTCGGCGGACAGCAGGGCTTCGGCCAGCCGCAGTCCGGCGGTTTCCCGCCTCCGGGCGGACCCAACCCGGGCAGCGGCGGCTTCCCGCAGCCGGGCCAGCCGGGCGGTCCGAACCCGGGCAGCGGGGGCTTCCCGCAGCCGGGCTTCGGCCAGCAGCCGCCTCCCGGTTACGGCCACCCGGGCCAGCAGCCGGGCTACGGCCAGCCGCCGCAGCAGCCGGGCGGTTTCGGCCAGCCGGGCCAGTACCCGCCGCCGGGCGGGCAGCAGCCCCCTCCGGGCTACGGCCAGCCGGGCCAGCAGCCGCCGCAGCAGTGGTGACTCGCTGAATCTCCGCGAAGGGCGTCTCCGTCTCGCGACGGCGGCGCCCTTCGTCGTTTCCGGTCCGTCTTTTGCGGGATTCGCGAAAAGGTGGTGGCCTTTTCCCGGCGGTTCCGGCAGCCGGGGGAATTGCGGCGCCCATGCGCTCGCGCCGGTCCCTCATCGCGCATTTCCGGGCTAGGGTGGGCGCCGTCCGAATCGCCTTTCCAAGCCAGGGGGGATCTGCCGTGAGCGGCCTGCACGGACTTCCGGCACGGCAGCGGGAACGGGAATCCTCCGAGGCGGAGCCGGCGCCGTACCGGCCGAACGGGAGCACCGCGATCGCGGCCGGGTTGTTCGGGCTCGTCGCCGCCGCGACGTCCGGGTATCTTCCGGCAAAGCTGTTCCTCGACATTCCGTCCGGGTTCAGCCTCGGCGACCTCCCGCCGTTGACGCTCGCCGATCTCGCCGCGTACCTGGCCGCTTCGCTGGTCTTGCTGCTCGGTGCGATCGCGACCTTTTTCCGCGCCACAGCCGGCGCGGTGCTGCTTATCGCGGGCTCGTTGCTCGCGCTCAGCGCGCTTCTGCTGGAGCCCGCGCAGGGCGGTTCCCCGGCGTATCTCGCGTACTTCCGGACGCTGCTGCGGTTCGAGAATTTCGCCGCGCTCGACCGCGTCGCGCTGGCGGCGGCGGTGCTGCTCGTGCTGGTGCTGGCGGGCCTGCCGCGGACCTTCGGCTACTTGCGCTATCGCGTACCCGTCGTACCCGTTTCGTCACCCTCGCGACAGTGGTAATTCCGCCCCGAAAACGGGGCGGACCTGGCACGATACAAGCACTCCACCCGCCGCCCGGCGGGCCCGATGCACCGAGGACTCCCCGTGACTTACCCCCAGAACCCGCAGGGCCAGCCCCAGCAGCCGCAGAGCGGCCCGTTCCCCGGGCAGCCGTATCCGGCGAGCCAGCCGACGCCGGCCCAGCCGTACCCGGGCGCGCCGCAGCAGCCGTTCGCCCCGCCCGCCGCAGGTCAGCAGTACCCGGCGTACCCGGGCGGGCCTGGCGTGTATCAGCAGAAACCGAACGGCGCGACCGCGATCATCGCGGGGATTCTCGCGATTCTCGGCGGGATCTTCGCGATCATCGGCGTGATCGCCTCGGTCGTGGTGATCGCGAACGTCCACACGACGATGTGGCAGTTCTACCTGACGCTGGTCGTCGACGCGGTCCTCGTCGGCCTGCTGTTCTTCGGCGGCATCGGCCTGTTCCTGCACAAGCCGGCCGCTCGGCTGTGCACGATCATCGGCTGCGGGCTGACGATCGCGCTGGGAATCGTGTCGGTCATCGCCGCGTCGGCCATGACCTCGAGTCTCCACACCAGCAGCAGCGCGCAGATCCTCGGCGCGGGCATCGGCGGTGCGTTGGTCGGGATGATCCCGCCGGTCGCGACGCTGGTGCTGGCGATCGTGAAGCCCACCGCCGACTGGGTCAACTACCGTCCGGGTGCGCCGGCCCAGCAGGGCGGCTACCCGGCGCCGCAGGGCTGGTGAGCGACGGGCTGCCGGTGCGGGTTTTGTACCGGCAGCCCTCCCGCATGGTGAGTTGCCTCCCATCTGATGGGATTGTCGGGGGTGCCCCGTACCCTGGGAACCATGGCCGACGACTACTCCGTCCTGGGTTTTGAAACACGCGCGATCCACGCCGGGCAGCAGCCCGATCCCCGCACGGGTGCGGTCATCGTGCCGATTTACCAAACGTCCACGTACGCGCAGGACGGCGTAGGCGGTACCCGCGAGGGCGGCTACGAGTACTCGCGCACCGCGAACCCCACGCGGACCGCGCTGGAGGATGCCCTCGCGTCGCTCGAAGGAGCCCGGCACACGCTGGCGTTCGCGTCCGGCATGGCCGCGTCCGACGCGGTGCTGCGCACGGTCCTGCGCCCCGGCGATCACCTGGTCCTGGGCAACGACGCGTACGGCGGCACGTTCCGGCTGATCGACAAGGTGCTCAGCCTGTGGGGCGTCGAGCACACGGTCGCCGACCTGAGCCGCATCGACGAGGTCCGGGCCGCGATGCGCCCGGAGACCAAGCTGATCTGGTGCGAGTCGCCGACCAACCCGCTGCTGGGCGTCGCGGACATCGCCGCGCTGGCCGGTGTCGCCCACGACGCGGGCGCGCGGCTGGTCGTGGACAACACCTTCGCCACGCCGTACCTGCAAACCCCGCTGGCCCTCGGCGCGGACATCGTGGTGCACTCGACCACCAAGTACCTGGGCGGCCACTCGGACGTCGTCGGCGGTGCGGTCGTCACCAACGAGGACGAACTGCGCGAGCAGCTCTTCTACCTGCGCAACGCCGCCGGTGCCGTCCCCGGTCCGTTCGATGCGTGGCTGACCCTGCGCGGTCTCAAGACGCTGGCCCTGCGGATGGAGCGGCACAGCGACAACGCGGATCTGGTCGCCCGCACCCTGGCTAAGCACCCGAAGGTCACCAAGGTCTACTACCCCGGCCTGCCGGAGCACCCCGGCCACGAGGTAGCGGCGAAGCAGATGCGCCGCTTCGGCGGAATGGTGTCGTTCCGCGTAGCCGGCGGCGAGAAGGCGGCGCTGGAAGTCGCGTCCCGCACGAAGCTGTTCGTACTGGCGGAGTCGCTCGGCGGCATCGAAAGCCTGATCGAGCATCCAGGCAAAATGACGCACGCCTCGACGGCGGGCTCGACGCTGGAAGTCCCGGAGGACCTGATCCGCCTGTCGGTAGGCATCGAAGACGGCCGCGATTTGGTGGCGGACCTTACCCAGGCGCTGGGCTGACCCCGGCTTGGTGATGGGGCCGTTGGTTTCCGGAGTCCCATCACCGCCGGGAGGAGCCGGCGGGTCGATCTTGCCCTCGCGTTGGTGAGGCGCTGCCTCTCCCTGAGCCGAGTGGGTACGGCCGGGGTGCGCGCTTGCCGGAGCTTCCGAGCTGGACGGGTGGGAATCCGTCCGGCGGTGTCGCCAGGTTTGCTCAGCTGGGGCCGATTTCCGGTGCGGGTTTCGTGCTGGGGTCGATTTGGCGTGGTTGGTGTGCTGGCAGCTTTAGTGGTGAGGCGGCTTGCCGATTGAGGCGGGTCGGCCCGGGCTGTGTGATCGCGTATGGGTGCTTCCGAGCTGGACGGGTGTGAATTTGCCCGGCGGCGTTGGCGGGGTTGCCCGGCTGGGCCGATTCGGGTGTGGGTTTCGTGCTGGGGTCGATTTGGCGTGGTTGGTGTGCTGGCTGCTTCAGTGGTGAGGCGGCTTGCCGATTGAGGCGGGTCGGCCCGGCCGGTGTGATCGCGTGCGGAAGCTAGCGAGCTGGCCGCGTGCAGTCGTTGCTGGGCGGCCTCGGCAGCGGGAATCTGCCGGGCGGCGTCGGCTGGGGCCGATTTTCAGCTCGGGTGGTGCGGACTTCGCGCTGAGGATCGAATTGGTCTGGCTAGCGCTCGCGGCTTTGGACTCGAGCTGAAGCCACGCAGCCGTTCAGCGTTACGAAGTTCCGAGCTTCCCTGGTCAGAGCCGTCCGGCGCATCGGATCCAGTGCTTCAGCCGAAGGCACCCCAGCGGCTCGAATCCAGCATAATCGGCCACCCGGCGAACCGTTTCCCCGACCGAACTCGCCGAAACCCCTTGCCGCCCAACGGCCCAGCGCCGCTCAGGGTTTGCTGTTCTCCGGGAGCGCGTTGGACGATCGGGTCCCGGTCGTCGCCGGGAGTTCGCTGCCGCTGATGCAGCCGCCGATCAGTTCGATGTGGTTGTCGTGCCGGATGTACTGGGCGGGGCCGGTGCAGGCGGCCGCCTCGACGGTCGCGAAGGCGGCTCCGGCGAGGGCCACGGCGGACAGAATTCCCGCGGCGAGCGGCAGCAGACCGGTGCGGGACTTCGCCCGTGCGGTGGTCCCGTGCTGCGCGCGTGCCATGGTCGCACTCCCTGATCATGTGTGGCTGCCGTTATCAGGGTACCGGTCCGGCGGGCGGCGCACCCCGGCCGTCCGTCGGTGGCATCATCGGCGCCATGGAACTGGTCAGCGTCGAGCGCATCCAGGAAGCTCGGAAGCTTCTCGAGGGCATCACCCGCGTCACGCCGATGGAGCACGCCCGCGACCTGCACCGGCTGCACGGCGGCCCGGTGCACCTCAAGTGCGAGAACCTGCAGCGCACCGGTTCCTTCAAGATCCGCGGCGCCTACACCCGCATTCACGGCCTGACCGCCGAGGAGCGCGCCCGCGGGGTCGTCGCGGCCAGTGCCGGCAACCACGCGCAGGGGGTCGCGCTGGCCTCGTCGCTGCTCGGCATTTCCTCGACCGTCTTCATGCCGCTGCGCGCTCCGCTGCCGAAACTCGCCGCGACTCGCGGTTACGGCGCGGAGGTTCACCTCCACGGTGCTGTCGTCGACGAAACCCTCGCCGAGGCCATCGCGTTCTCGGAGCGCACCGGCGCGGTCTTCATCCACCCCTTCGACCACGTTGATGTCATCGCCGGTCAGGGCACCGTCGGCCTGGAGATTCTCGAACAGGTGCCGGGGGTGAAAACAATCCTCGTGCCGACGGGCGGCGGCGGGCTGGTCGGCGGCGTCGCGGCGGCGGTGAAGGCGGCGCATCCGGAGATCCGGGTGATCGGCGTCCAGGCCGAGGACGCCGCCGCGTACCCGCCTTCGCTCGCGGCCGGTGCGCCGGTCCGGCTGCGCGAGGTGCACACGATGGCGGACGGGATCGCCGTCGGCGAGCCGGGCAAGATCAGCTACGCGCACATTCAGTCGTTGGTCGACGACGTCGTGACAGTCACCGAGGAATCCCTCTCGCGCGCCGTATTGCTGTGCCTGGAACGGCGAAAGCTGGTCGTGGAACCGGCCGGTGCCGCGGCAGTGGCCGCGCTCCTGCAACACCCCGGCGCTTTCGAACCGCCGGTGGTGGCGATCCTCTCCGGCGGCAACGTGGATCCCGTGCTGCTGCAGCAGATCATCCAGCACGGCATGACCGCTGGCGGCCGCTACCTGAAGCTGCACCTGCGCGTGCCGGACCGGCCGGGCTCGCTGGTTTCGGTCCTGTCGTGTGTCAAAGACCTGGGCGCGAACGTCCTCGACGTCGAGCACTCCCGCATCTCCGGCAGCCTCGCTCTCGGCGAGGTCGACGTCGCCCTCGCCCTGGAAACCCGCGGCCCGGAACACTGCAAGGAGGTCGAGGCGGCCCTCGCCGACGCCGGGTTCACGATCGTCAGCTGAAGAGTCTACTGTGGACTGTCCGGCAGCCGGGCGCTGAACCACGGCGGGAGGTAGTCCTCGTCGCGCGGGTAGAGTTCCTGGTCCAGCGCGTAATCCTCGGGGCGGGGCGGCGTGTGGAAGGCCGGTTCGTCGTCCTCGTTGAAGCTGGCCTGGTAGTTCGACGGCGGGTCGATGACCAGCGAGAGCGTGTACCAGGTGCCCCGGCCTTGGACGTACTTGCTGCGCCGCAGTTCAGCCAACGGCCTCGACAGTTCCCGCGAAACGGAAACCTGCTGCGTGCTCCCGTCCGCCATCCGCGCGCCGCACGCGAGGTTCGCGTGCCTGCCCAGCGCCATGAAGTCGAAGACGATCCGCTGCCATCCCTGCGGAGCCGCCGCGACGAGTGCCGCCGAGATCTCGCTCAGCAACTGCTCTGGATCCTTCGGGTCCGCCTCGCGGGGACGGCTCTCCTCGGCAGGCGGTCTGGTCATCGCCGCGAGCATCCGCGCCTGCGTCGCCTCGTCGACCTCCGGCACGGCGTACCCGGCCGTCCGGATGTGCTCGACCAGTTCCGGATCCGGCGAAATCCCGTGCTCACGCAGGTAATAGGCGACCGCGCCGGGCCACACCCAGCGGCCGTCGGTCCGGAAGTTCAGCGGGACGGCGTCCGTGCGGGACGGATCGAAAGCGTCGGTGTCTTTGCTGCGGGACGCCAGGATGACCGGCGCGCTGTCAAGATAGGCGAGAACTCGCTCGCGCTCCTCCGGCGACAACGTTTCCCGTTCGACGACCGGTTTCCCCGCCTCGTCGAACCCGTCGTACACGCGCGGAGTACGCGGCTCGACAGCCTCGCTCGCTGAATCCTCTTCGGAGACAACGGTTTCCGGTTCAGGCGCGGCCGGTTGTGCTTCTGCGGGAACCTCTTCCGCCCCGGAACTCTCGGGAGCGATCTCTGCCGCAGCGGCTTCACTGGGCTCTGATTGCGCCTCGTCGCCAGCCGAGGCCGACGCGGCCTGGTCGAGGTCGGGCAGCGGCGGAGGAGTGGTGGGCAGGGGCGGAGGCGACCCCGGCTCGTCGACGGGGAGAGCCGGAACAGCGTCCGAGGCCTGCTCCGGCGATGTGGCAGGCCCAGCCGAGGACGGCGGGTTCTCCGCGCCCGGCAACGGCGGCGGCACCTGCCCCGAGCCCGGCACCGGCGGAGGCGTCGCAGGGCTCGCACCAGGAACCGGCGGAGGTGCCGCGGGGCTCGCACCAGGAACCGGCTGTCCAGGAGCAGCCCCCGGCGGAGGAACCGCGCCAGCCCGCTGCCGCAGCCACGGCGGAATGAACCGGTCCTCGCGCGGGAAGAACCGCAGCTCGTCCTGGAAGCCGATCGGCGGAGGCATCTGCCGCCACCGCGGTTCGACGTCCGGCTGATAGTCCGTGTACGGCGGCCGCTGCGGCGAGAACACCAGCGTCGCGGTCAGCCACGTGCCGCGACCCGGCTGGTACATGCCGGTGCGCAGCACGCCGAACAGCCGCGGCAACTCCGGATGCGGCTGGACCGGGTAGGTCCGGTTGTCCGGGGCGAGCACGGTGACGTCGACTTCGACGTGCCGTCCCGCGGCGCGGCAGACGACCTGCAGCTGCTGCCAGCCCGCGGGCAACGCGGCCGCGGCCGCCTGGCCGATCTGCTGGACGAGCTCCTGCTGCTGAGCAGCGGTGAGCGGCACCGGTGGCCGGGTCATGAGTTCAGTGGCTCCTCGCCGGGCGAACGCGTCATTTCGATCAACCGTTCCGCGGAGTTCCCGCGAGCAGGCCGGTCGGTGGCCAACCGTACTGCGCGTCGAACGTCACCGCGACCGTCCGGACCGGCGGCGCGACACAGGACGTCGGCACAGTCATTCGCCGAGGACGATGTCCTGCGCCCACGGCGGCAGGAAGTCGGACCCGGTCTCGCGCATGATCTCCAGTCGCTCCCGGTAACGCTCGACGTCCGGTGTGATGGCCTTGAACCACGCGCTGACCGAAGTCCAGGCGACGCGCGCGGGCTCGTCCTCGGTGACCAGCCAGACCGGCGGGTCGTCCTGGTCGGCGTTGGCCCCGTCGACCACGTGGTAGGTGTACCCGCCGTGCGCGGCCAGCACCAGTGCGCCGTCCACATCGGACAGTTCGGCGTTCTGCGCGTTCGCGGTGGCGGCGGCGTGGTTCTTGGCCTCGCCGCGCACCGCGTGCACGCCCAGCGAACTGCCGGGCAGCCACAGGCCGTGCGTCGTGCCGATGAGGCGCAGCACTTCCCTGGCGGCGGCGGGCACGGCCCGGGCGCGCTGGTCTTCCGCCATCGCGTCGATCTCGGCATCGGATGCGCCGCGCACCGATTCCGCGCGCAAACCGGCTTCGACCGCACCGGCGAAGATCGCGCGAACCAGTTCCGCGCCGTCGCCCGCAGACGCCGTCATCACATCAACCTTTCACCGGCGAGGTTGACGACCTCGACCCGGACATTCGGGAAAAGCTGCTTGTACTGCAGGATAACATCGGTACAGGAGTCGCAGATCTGGTACTCGTTCGGAATCATGTCCCGCTTGGCGGACGGCAGGTCCACGACCATCCGCAGGTCGCCGCTGATGTCCTCGCGCGTGACCGGCGTATAGGTCTGCCCGGTTTGGTGCGCGCGTTCCGCGCCGCGCCGGTTGATTTCCTCGAGGGCGCCGTCCATTCGGTCCCGGGCTCGCGCTGTGTCGCCGCGAAGTCCTTCGCGGTACATGTTTTCGTTGTTGTTCTTGAGGTACGCGGCTTCCTCGCGCCGGGATTTTTCGATTTCCTTCTTGACGATGTCGTCGATTTCGCCGCGGCCGAGACCGGAACGGGACGCGAAATTGTGCCGCACCATTTCTTCGAGCAGTTTCGGCTCCGAGTCGTGGGTGCGGCCGAACTTGCCCTCAGGGTCGGGCATGCCGAGTTCGGGCCGGTACGGACCGGCGTCCTTGGTGCCGAACAGCCGCTCGGACTTGGGCCACTCGGGGCCGTCCTTCGCCGGCGTCCAGTCGTGGCTCTTCCCACTGAAACTGTAGAGATCGACAGTTTCGCCGTTCGCGTCGCGGAACCTCGCCGTGGTGAGGGCCCGTTCGTGCGGACGGCGCACGTCGTCGGTGAGCGGGTTGCGGTTGCCGTTGAGCTCTCGCACGCCGTCGAGACCCTCGGCCCGGCGGTCGCGGTTCTCCTGCCGGAGGTCGCGCACGTCCTGGTCCCGCTGTTCCTGGTTGAACGGCGGCTGTCCGCGGTCGACGGCGCTGTCCGCGTCGATGTCGTGCGGGTCGTGGTGCTTGCCGTCCGGGGCGAACCCGTCGTCGCCGACGTGGTGCGACGTGCCGTCCGGGCGGTGCACCGACCATTCGCCGTCCGGCGGGATCCGCGGCCGCATCCGTCCGTCGGGGCCGATTTCGTAGTCGGACGAGAAGACGCGGCCGTGCGAATCGGTCCACGCCGGTTTGCTCGGGGCCAGCACCTCGGTGTCGAGCTCGCGCGACAACCGGTGCGCGAAGTCGTTCGACCCCGCGTCGCAGCCGATCAGCCGGATCGGCCTGCCGTCGTAGTTCCCGTTGCGCCGCAGGATGTCCGCGAACTCTTCCGGCGTGTACCGCCGGTCGCCGATGCGGGCGTGGCCGTCCGCCGTGACGTGCACGTCCACCGTGTAGCGCCCGTCCGGGTCCGGCTGGACGCGGTGCGGCAGGTCGCCGAGTTCCGGGTCGCCGCGGTGGTACGAGCTGCCTGCCGGGGTGTCCTCGGCGTGCCGGTGGTTGACCTCGTCCGGCGACAGCGGCTCGTCGTGGTGCGGCGGGGCGCCGTCGTGGCCGGAATTGTCATGGTGGTCCGACCCGTCCGAATCGGGGCGCTTCGGATCCTGGTGCTTCGGGTCGGCGTGGTCCGGTTTGTGGTCGGGCTTGTCGTTGCCCGGCTTGCTTTCCGCGTCGTTGTGCTGCCCCGGCTTCTTCTCCGGGGCGCCGTCCTTCGGCTTGCCCGGCTTGGCACCGTCCTTCGGGTTCCCGGATTCGTCGGCGTTCGGTTTGCCGTTCTGCGCCGGGGATTCCTTTCCGGTCCGTTGTGGACTGTCGCCGGGTTTGGCGGGCGGCGCGTCAGTACGAGCGCCGCCGCGTGCGACGGGCTCGGATGAGCCGTCGGGACGCCCCGCGCCGCGCTGGCCTCCTCCGGGACCGGTCGCGACGGCCGCCGCGGCCGGGGGCGCGTCGCCGGATCCGCGGTTGCCCGACGCGGGCGATCCGCCGCCGGACGCCGGTGCTGGCTCCGTACGGCCGAGACCTGGTTCCGTACCAGGCCGTTTGGGCTGTCCGATGTCACCGCCGTCACCGGGGCGCTGCGGACCGCCGCTGGACGAATCCGCCGGACGCTGCGGCGAAGAACCACCGCCGCCGGGGCGTTGCGGGGCGGAGTCGCCAGTGCGGTTGGGCGTCGAGCCGCCGTCCGAGGGCCGCTGCGGAGCGGGCGCGCCGTCGCCACCGCGCTGAGACGGGGTCGAGGAACCGCCGTCGCTGGGCCGCTGCGGGCCCGGCCCGGATCGATCCGGAGTACGACTCGGCCCACCGCTGTCCGCCGGACTCGGGCTGCTGCTCGGCCGCCGGCCCGAAGGACCGCTGTCCGGAACCCGGTTCGGCGCCGCCTCGGGAGCCCGCGTCCCCGGCGTTCCGGTCCAGCCGCCGCCGCTGGGCCGAGGTGCCGGACCTCCGCCGCCAGCCGGGGCATTCGTCGGACCGCCGCCGCCCCCCTGCTGCGGGAAACCTCCGCCCGCCGGACTCTGGTTCGGTGCCGAACCGCCGCCGTCATTCGAGCGGAGGTGCTGCGGGGGAGCGGATTCCGGAGCGGGAGCGTCCGTGCGAGGCGGCGCGTACCCGCTCGCCGACGTCGAGTCGTTGCTGCTCGCATGAGGCGGACTCGGCTCGTCGCCGCCGGTATGCGTGCCGCCGCCCGGCGACGAGGACCCGCTGGAGTGGGGAGTACTGGGCGGAGCGCTGACAGAGGACGGGGCGTCGCTGTGCGGAGAGCTTTGCGGCAGGTAAGAGCTGTCCGGGGAATCGCTTCCCCCGCCGGACGTCGGGCTCGAATCACCGGCGAGCGTCGACGGGCTGGAGTCGGTGTGGCTCCCGCCCAGACTGTCCGAAACGCGCCGGGGCGACGACGTCGCAGTGTCGATTGTGGACGGTCCAAGGTCGTCCGTCAGCGAGGAAGGCGAGCCGGGCGAAGACGGACTGTCGCTGCTCGGGCTGTCGGATCCGTTGGGGCCGCCGGAATCGCCCGGGTGGTCATCGGGCGAATCGGAACTGTCCGAACCGTCGTGGCTGCCGTTCGGGCCCTCGCCGCTCTCCGGGTCCTCCGATCCGTGGGAGCGGCGCGAACCGGCCGGCGAGCCAGGGTCCACGTCTCCTTCGCCGGATCCGCCGTGCGGGCCGCCGCCGGAACCGCCCGCACCGCCGCCGGAGCCGCCGCGGTGGAAGAAGCCGCCCGCCTTGATGTTCTTCGTGCTGATCACGTCGAGTCCGGTGGCCTTGCCGGCCAGCTTGCCCAGCACCTTGATGATCTTCGTGAAAACCTCGGCGAGCTTGCCGAGCAGCGGCGAGACCCGGCGCATCGTCTCGCACAGCTTCGTCAGCAGCTCGCTGATCTTCTCGCCCCATTTGGAGATCGCCGTGACGGCCTGCGCGACCACCAGCGGCGTCCCGAACCCGAGCGAGAACACCTCCTCCATGACCCAGGAGATCAACTTGCCCACCAGGTCCGCGATGAGCTGGCGCACCAGACCGCGCACGAAGGCGACGACCTGGCCCATGATCATGGTGACGGTGCCGATCGCGCTCGCGACCGTCGCCGCGCCGCCGATCGCCTCGGCCGCCTCCGCCGCGGACTTCCGGTAGGCGTCCGCGCCGTCGCCCTTCCACTCCGCGGTGCCGGTCTTGACCGCGTTCTCGAGGTCTTTCTGCCGTTCCTGCAACGACTTCGCGACGTTGCCCCAGGTGTCGGCATAGGACTGGATCACCGGCGGGTTGCCCGCGACCGAGTCCAGCATGTCCTTCAGCGGCTGCACGTGCTCCATCAGGAAGGACGCCACCGACGACATCAGGTAGCCGAACGGGTCGATCGCCGCGCCCGCGATCTCGCCGGCGAGGCTCGCGACGCCCAGTCCGCCGGAAACCCAGTCGCCGTCCGCGATCCCCTTGAACGCGTCGGTCGCCGATTCGGCGATGTTGATGCCGGTGGCGTAGCCGTAGTCGCCGTTGCCCTCGGTGAACGGCCCGGGCCCGTCACCGTCCTTTTTGGACTCGGCGACCAGCGGATTGGCGTCGGCCATCAGTCGCTCGCCTTCATCGAACCGGCGGCTTCGCCTTCGTAGCTGTCGTACGCCTTCGCCGCGTCGCGCACCTTCTGCGCCTGCGCGTCCATCGCGGTGACGGTGTTCTGCAATGCCTCGATCCCGTAGTTCTCCACCGGATCCAGCATCATCCGGAACGGCTGGCAGAGAATGCCGTACGCGTCGGTGGGCATGCTGACCTGGTGCGCGGCGTCGGCCGCCTGCTTGAGCCCGTCGGCGAGCGCGTCGAGCTGGCGCGCGTGTGCCTCGAGATCGCCGCCGATCTCATAACCCCTGGGTGCCATGGTTTTTCTTCCCCTGGAACGGCTTCCGGTCAGGACAGGATCGATCCGCCGAAGTCGTCGTCCTCGTCCGACGAGTTCCGGCGGCGGCGTTGCTGCTGAGGCGGAGAGGGCGGGCCCGCCGGGGGCGGTGCGGCGGCACCGGTTTCCTCGGCGTCCTCCGGAAGGAACCGGCGCACCCGGTCGGAGGCGGACTCGGCCGGTTCCTCGGGCGGCGGAGCGGGAAACGTCCGCTGCGCGTCGGCCACCAGCGTTTCGGTGGTCTCGTCGCCGCCGACGGTCTCGGCCGCGGCCTGCTGCAACAGTTCGGGGATCCGGGCCTGCGCACGCTGCACGAGCCGCATCACCTCGGCGGAGACGTCGGCCATCTTCTTGCCTGCCGCGGAATCCGCGAGCACCAGGTTCTTCAGCAATCCCTTGGCGTCCACGGTGACCTCGACCGCGCCGTCCTTCGACCGCTCGGTGACGGTTTGGCCCTGCATGCGCTCGGCCATGGCCTGGTAGCGGGCAGCGGTCTGCTGGAGCTGCTTCGTCCAGCCCTCGATCATCTGCTCGCTGGCGTCGATGCTGTCAGGCATCGGGCCCCTTTCTCCGCGGTGACGTCTTCAGAATGACGGACGCGCGACCCCGTCGGTTCCGCGCGGTTCCGAATTGTCCGCACGGCGCGGTTTCCTACCTGATGTCGACTACTGTACGCGAACTTCTGGTAGCGCGCCGTAATATAAACGGCCCGCCCGCGAAGTTCGCGGACGGGCCGGAGAAGGGGAGGAAGCGGATCAGAGGTTGCCGCGGCGCTCCTGCTCGCGCTCGATGGCCTCGAACAGGGCCTTGAAGTTGCCCTTGCCGAAGCCGAGCGAACCGTGCCGCTCGATGAGCTCGTAGAACACGGTGGGCCGGTCGCCGATCGGCTTGGTGAAGATCTGCAGCAGGTAGCCGTCCTCGTCGCGGTCGACCAGGATCCGGTGCTCCTTCAGCGTTTCGATCGGCACGCGCACCTCGCCGATCCGGGCACGCAGCTCCGGGTCGTCGTAGTACGAGTCCGGGGTGTCGAGGAACTCGACGCCCGCCGCGCGCATCGCGGTGATGGTGGCGATGATGTCGTTGGTGGCCAACGCGATGTGCTGGCAGCCCGCGCCCTCGTAGAACTCGAGGTACTCGTCGATCTGCGACTTCTTCTTCGCGATCGCCGGCTCGTTGAGCGGGAACTTGACCCGGTGGTTGCCGTTCGACACCACCTTGCTCATCAGCGCCGAGTAGTCGGTGGCGATGTCGTCGCCGACGAACTCCGCCATGTTCACGAAGCCCATGACGCGGTGGTACCAGTCGACCCAGTAGTCCATCTTGCCGAGTTCGACGTTGCCGACGCAGTGGTCCACCGCCTGGAACAGCCGCTTCGGCGCGCCCTCGGGCCGCTTGACGGTGCCCTCGCGCGGTTCGAAGCCGGGCAGGTAGATGCCGGTGTAGCGGGACCGGTCGATAAGCGTGTGCCGGGTCTCGCCGTAGGTCGCGATGGCCGCGCGGCGGATCGTGCCGTGCTCGTCGGAGACGTCGTGCGGCTCCTCGAGGATCGTCGCGCCCTCCTTGCGGGCGTGCTCGACGCACTTGTCGACGTCGGTGGTCTCCAGGGCGAGGTCGATCACGCCGTCGCCGTGGCGGCGGTGGTGGTCGAGCAGCGGGGAGTCGGGCTTCACGCCGCCGGTGATCACGAAGCGCGCGGAACCGGACTTGAGCACGAAGGCCTTGTGGTCGAGCTGTCCTGTTTCGGGACCGGAGTACGCGACCAGCTGCATGCCGAACGCGACCTGGTAGAACCACGCGGTCTGGGTGGCGTTGCCCGCGATGAACACCACCGCGTCGAGGGCCTTGACCGGGAACGGGTCGGTCGAGGCGTCGTGGTCCACCAGTCCGACGAGCTGGCGGAGCTGGTCATAGCTGACGTCGTCGAGTGCGCCGTGCGGATCCATCGTGGAGGTCATGCATTGAGCATGAGTCGCGCCCGGCAAGCTGCGCAACGGTTTCCGTTTCGGCTGGACAATGTGCTCAGCATATCCTGGATATGCTCGGTCATCTTGGACAACCTGTGCAGGGAGAAACTGGTGCTTGACTCGCTCGACGCGCGGCTGCTGCTGTTGCTCACCGACTCGCCCCGGCTGGGCGTGCTCGAATGCGCGCGCCGGCTCGGCGTCGCGCGCGGCACCGTGCAGGCGCGGCTGGACCGCCTCACTGAACGCGGCATCCTCGGCGGCTTCCCGCCGGAGCTCGATCTGGCCGCGATGGGATACAGCCTCACCGCGTTCGCCGTGCTGGAAATCGCGCAGGGCAAACGCGCCGGCGTCGCGGAGGCACTGGCTGCGATCGACGAAGTGTGCGAAGTACACGCCACCACCGGACAAGGCGACCTCTTCGTGCGCCTTGTCGCGCGGGACAACGACGATCTGCAACGCGTCATCGACGAAGTGGTTGGCGTGCCGGATGTCTTGCGTACGTCGACTTCGATCGCGTTGTCGACACCAGTGCCGCCGCGAGTGCGGCCGTTGCTCGAACGGACGGCTAGGACACGTACGTGAGGTAGCGCTTCGCGGAGCGCTGTACGACGTTGTGGCCGTCTGTACGCACGATGGCGTTCCACCACGCGCCGTAAATGGCTTCGAAGGCGTACGGCTCCAACAGTTCCGCGGCGTGCCGTACGACGCTCGGCCGCTCCGGAATGAAGTTCGGGTAGCTGTACATGAAAGCGACGTGCGTACGGTCCGGGACGACCTGCACGATGTCGCCGGACAGCAGCGCTCCGCGGCCGTCCTCGCCGTCCGGCCAGTGCATTACGGTGCCGCCGGCGAAATGCACGCCGAGGTTGATCAGTTGCAGATCCGGCGACACGTCGAGCGTCGTCCCGGTCCACAGCTGGATCGACGGGTCCGGCCTGCCGATCCACTGCTGATCGTTCTCGTGCAGGTAGACCGGGACGTCGAAGGCGTGCGCCCACTCGACCATCGTCGTGTAGTAGTGCGGGTGGCTGATCGCGATGCCGGTGATGCCGCCGAGCTCGGTGATCTTGCCGATCAGCTCGTCGTCGAGGTAGGCGGCGCAGTCCCAGAGGAAGTTGCCGCTCGCCGCGCGGACCAGCAGCGCGCGCTGGCCGATCGCGAATTTCGGATCCGAACCGACGCCGATGAGGCCCGGCCCCTGCTCCTCGACCCGCGGCTTGAGCTCGCCGTTCGAGCGGAGCGTGGCCAGGTCGGTCCACTGCTGCCCGCCCGGCGGCACGTACTGCCGCTCGTCCTCGCAGATCGGGCAGTCCGCTCGCGTGGCGGCGTACTGCGTCCCGCAGGTCAGGCAGAGCGGTTCCGTGCTCATCGGTGTCCTCCCAGTGGTTTCGCTGGTAGACACGCTAGACCGCCGAACGCGCGCCGGGCCACGGAGAAAACCGGGCGGGCGCGCGTTCGGCGGAGACGAGTCAGGACTCGCTGTAAGGCACCGCCTTGATCAGGGTGACCTTCATGGTCTTGCCGTTCGGCAGCTCGTACTCGCGGGACTCGCCCTCCTTGGCGCCGAGCAGCGCCTTGCCGAGCGGCGACTCGGGGGAGTACACGTCGAGCGCGCCCTCCGCGCCTTCCTCACGGGTGGCGAGCAGGAACTTCTCCTCCTCGTCGTCCCCGTCGTACTTGACGGTGAGCACCTTGCCGGGGCCCGCGGTGCCGTCGTCCTCCGGCGCCTCGCCGACCTTCGCGTTGCGCAGCAGCTCCTGCAGGTGCCGGATGCGGGCCTCGGCCTGGCCCTGCTCCTCGCGAGCTGCGTGGTAGCCGCCGTTCTCCTTGAGGTCGCCCTCTTCGCGGCTGTCGTTGATGCGGGCGGCGATGACCGGACGATTCTCGATCATTTCGTCGAGCTCGTGCTTGAGCCTGTCGTAGGCATCCTGGGTCAGCCAGGTCACCTTGGTGTCGCTCACGGTCACCATCTCCTCGTAGGGCCTGCCAGGCTTGGGTGTACAAGCCGCCACCGCGTACGCACGCGGCTGAGATAAAGGAAAAACACGGCCCGTCGGGGGCCGTGCTGGTAAACGAGCGTATCACGGCAGGACAGGTCGACGCCGGTCCATTTCACGCCGCGCGGACGCTCGCCGCGCATTTCACTCCGTTGGCCGCTACGGGGTTGACAGATAGCGTGGTATGGAATACGAGCAGCCGAACACGTCGGCGGTCACCGGTTCCCCGATGCTCTTCACCACTGTGTTCACCCTGCTGTGGCTGGCCCCGGCGGGAACCAGCACCTCCCGGCGGCCGCTTTCCGCGCCGGACTTGTCGCGCACCCGGACGACGCATACGCCGGGCTTGCTGTCGTCGTCCCGGGTGACGTTGAGGGTGACCTCCATCGCGTCGCCGGGGAGCTCCTGGAAGCCGATGCGCTCCGCGTCGATCGGGGTCTTGCCGAGGTTGAGGTAGTAGACCCAGGCGATCGCGCCGCTCACGACCAGCGCGACGGCCACGAAAAGCCACCTCCGCCAGCGCTTCGGCGCCCTGCCCTTGCCCGCGGCGCCGTACCGGTCCTCGGGCCGCGCCGGCACGGCGCCGCCCTCGGCGGTCACGGTCTCCCCGCTCTGCAAATCCGGGCCTCCGGTCAAACTTGTCGTACCCCTGGGGACAATAGGCAGTGCGGCCGGTCCGGGGCACCACCCTGGTCGAGTATCCGCGACCCGTTCCGGCGGCGCGGAGCCGGGGCGGTTTACCGCGGCGCAACCAGGTGTCACGGAATAACAGGACAGGAAAGGGCCGTTCGGACCATGGTGGGAGCCGACGAGCTGACAACAGAAGACCGCAAGCAGCGACTGCGCCTGATGGCGGTGCACGCCCATCCCGACGACGAGTCGAGCAAGGGCGCCGCCACGATGGCCAAATACGTCGCCGAAGGGCACGAGGTCATGGTCGTGACCTGTACCGGAGGCGAGGCGGGCAGCATTCTGAATCCCGCCATGGACCGGCCGGACGTGCTGGCGAACATGAGCGAGATCCGTCGCGAGGAGATGGCGCGCGCGGCGAAGATCCTCGGCGTGAGCCACCGCTGGCTGGGGTTCATCGACTCCGGGCTGCCCGAGGGCGACCCGCTTCCGCCGGTGCCGGAGGGCTCGTTCGCGGTGGTCCCGCTCGAGGAGTCCACCGAGGCGCTGGTCCGCGTGATCCGCGAGTTCCGCCCGCACGTCATCACGACCTACGACGAGAACGGCGGGTACCCGCACCCGGACCACATCCGCACGCACGAGGTGTCGATGGCGGCCTTCGACGCGGCGGGCGACCCGGAGCGGTTCCCGCAGGCAGGCGAGCCGTGGCAGCCGCTTAAGCTGTACTACACGCACGGGTTCTCCAAGGCCAGGATGGTGGCGTTCGACACCGCACTCAAGGAGGCCGGGCTGGAGTCGCCGTACGAGGAGTGGCTCAAGTCCTGGGACCCGGACCGCGCCGACATCATGGAGCGGGTGACGACCCGGATCGAGTGCGGGGAATACTTCGAGGTGCGCGACGAGGCGCTGAAGGCGCACGCCACGCAGATCGACCCGACCAGCCGCTGGTTCGCCGTTCCGCTGGAGATCCAGCGGGAGGTGTGGCCCACTGAGGAGTACGAGCTGAACCGCTCCCTGGTGGACAGCACGCTGCCGGAGGACGATCTGTTCGCAGGCATCAAGGAGAAGGTGAGCCCATGAGTTTCGGTGTGCCGGCCGTCGCGGTCGTCCCGCTCACCGCGTCGGCGCTGGTCCTGGCCCAGCAGCCGGACAGCGGGGACAACGGCGGCCAGGGCGAGGACTTCGGCAAGTCCTCGCCGGTCGGCCTGCTGGTGCTGATCCTGTTCCTGGTCGCGGTCGTCTTCCTGGTCCGGTCGATGAGCAAGCACCTGAAGAAGGTGCCGCCGACGTTCGACCAGGAAGAGGCCGGAGCCGAGACTGGCGCTGAGGCTGGTTCCGAGCCGACTGCCGAAGCCGGGTCGGAGACCGCGCCGGAGGCGTCGGCCGCGGAGAAGAAACCGGACGCGGCGGCGGCCAAGAAGAGCGACTGACCTCCGGCGACGGTGACCGCGTGGGCTAGCGAGCCAGCCCGTCGCGGAGGGCAGCGAGCTTGTCCGTGAGCAGGCTGTCCTCGCCGGGCAGCACTGTGAGGTACCGGTTTCCCTCGGGCCCGGAAACCTCGAACGCGACGCGGCCGTCGGTGAGGTCGAGATAGCTCAGCGGTCCGGCTTCCGCGCGCCCTGGCCGGGCCCGTTCGCGCACGACGACGGTCATCTCGCCGACGCCGAACCAGGTCTGCTGGAACAGGGCGTCGACCGCGCGGGCGGCCGGGCCGCGGTTGTCGGCGAGGTCCTCCCGGAAGTCCTCCTGAGGCAGGGAGAAGGCGGTCAGCCGGGCTGGCCGGTACCGCGGCAGGCTCGCGACCAGCGCACCGGCCGGGGTACGGGCTCCGTCGAGCACCTTCAGCCGCACCCGGTCGCCGGAACACAGCGCCTTGACGCCGGTCCGGCCCCGGACGGCGACCAGCACGCCGTAGCGGACGTCCTGGTTCTCGACGTGGGCGACGTATTCGGTGTCGGCGCGGCCCAGCGCGTAGAGAATGTCCTCGAATTCGTCGACGAACCGTCCGTGCTCGGTCAGGCCCAGCCAGGCCAGCTCGGCGCGGACATCTTCGTCGAGCCGCCGGTCGTCGGGCGTGAACCGGAGCCGACCCGAGAACACCGGATGCGGCTCGTCGAACCCGGCTTCCCGGAGCGCTCCGAGGAGGGCGTCGAGGGAGAGCTCGGTCGCGCGCACCGCTGATCCGCCCGACGGCCTAGCGGGCCGGCCGGTCCCCGATCACCGGCGGCGTTGGTTTGAGGTCGCTCCCGCCGAACACGTCCGGATCGGTCTCCCGGAGATAAGGCGGAGCGGTTTTCTCCTTGTCGTTTTCCTTGCTCTTGCCGGGAATTCCGCCGCCGAGCATGCTTCCGGGTTTCCCCGCCGCGCCTGGACTGCCGGCGCGGCCGCCGCGTGCTGGCATCTGTTCGCCGGGGCCCCGGGCTCCGAACCGGTTTCCCGCGCCAAGACCGCCGTTGGTGCCGTTGAGCCCGCCTGGTCCCGGCTCGAAAACACTGGTGCCGAGAGGGTTGGTCGGCTGGCCGGACGGACCGAATTGATATCCGGGCGGCAATACGGGTGAGCTGGGGCGGTACGAACTGGTGCCCGTCGAATCCGGTCGCGCGGCCGGTTCGGACAGCACCGTTGAGGGTCTGCTCTCCGTCGCGTCAGGCGCGCGGCTGCCGGGATGCTTCTCTTCGTGGCTGCCTGTCCCTGGCCTTGGCTCCCGTGGTTCGGGAACCGGGCCGACCGGTCTCGCTGCACCAGGAGGCGGCTCGACCACGCCAGGTTGGCGGCCGTCGGGCGGTTTGCCGCTCGCCCCGCCCGGACCCGCGACCGGTTTCCGCGGAGCGCTGGTACTCGCGAGTCGGACCGACGCATCAGTGCCGCTCAGCTCGGCGTAACGCGCCGGAATCCGGTCGGAGTTCGTCCTCGTCGTGGAGTGATAGCAGGTGTAGGCATCGATATTGTGCTGGGCGTCGGCCTGCCACTGGTCAAGTCGGGCGAAGTAGCCAGGCTTTCCGTTGAGCAGGTCGTACACGTCTTGCGCGGTGATTTCCGGTCGGTCGCCGATCGGTTTCACCGTGTGGAAGGCGGACATTTGCGCGTCCGCCGCGGTCTGGGCGAACACGAGGTTCGCGCTGTGATCCGCTGCGGCAGCCATCAGCGGGGAAGCCGAATTCGCGGCCGCCTCAGCGGAGACGCCATGCCAGCCCGCGCGCACCTTCTTCACGAGCCGGGCGATTTCGTCGACCCGGTCAATCAGCCGCGCGCTGAGGTCCTTCGCGCATTTCTGAGTCGCTGCCAGGGATTCCATGCCTTGCCCGCCGGTGACCTGGTGGTAAATCTCCGCGGGGGTCATCGACTGATCGGCCATCAGTGTCCTCCTCGCAGATTGCCGAGTACTTTCTGTGCGACGTCCCGGGCGGAATCGCACGGGTCCTTCTCGCCTTGATGCGCCGGCGACTGCCTGATCGACACGACTACCGTTTCGCGGTCGCTGATTCCCACCGCGATATCGCATTCGCCGCGACTGGCCCGATTGTCGTCTTCGCCGTAGGCCACGGCGGGATACCCGTCGACCGGGGCCAGGGCCAGGAAGAACCGGTAGATCCGGTCCTTGGCGCGATAGAACGACGTCAGGCCGAGGTTGTTGATGTCCGGGAACACGACCGCCACCTGCGCCTGGGCGAACCAGCCGCATCCCGGCCCGCCCGCGCCGTGCGGCTCCGGTTTGACGCGCGGATTGTCGCCGAGGAGGTCGGTGATCTGAGCCGAGGTCAAGGATTCGCAGGGATTCTGCTTCAAGCGGGTGGCATCGAGCGGGCTCGGCACTTTCGGCACGCCAGGGCCGGGCACTTCTTCGGCCGCGGGACTGTTCGGTGCTGAGGAGGCTGGCCGGCCGGCCTGCTCGCTCGGGCTGGCGCGGCCGGTTGTCGTGCTGGAACAGCCGGCGAGCGCGCACAGGCCGAGCGCGGCGAGCGTGAGCGCGCGTCTCACAGACTTCCCCCGGCACGGTGGAGGTCGGCCGAGTGCGTGTCCTCCGCGGCCGAGTATTTTGTGAGCGCGGTGCGGTATTGCGCGGCCTGGTCTCGGCAGTACTGCTCGCATTGCTCCAGCGACTTGAGCAGTGCTCGTCCGGAACCTTGGAACGCGGTCGCGTTGCCGACGCTCGAAAAATCCAGGCCGGGTGACCCGGTTTGCGCGATGATGCGTGCGCGGACTTGGTCCAGGCGAAAATTGTCGGCGAGGCTTTCGTAGGTTTCCGCGATTTCTTTCAGCGTCGCTTTGTCGTACGAGTACCCGTCGCCCAGCAACGGCGCGATCGCGATCGTCTCGATCGACGCGCCGCCGTATCTCCGAACCGGAGGCAGGCTGGACTGCTGATTGTCGGCCACGATGTACGCCTCCCCGTGCGTAGACCGTCCCGGGTCCGCTGGGCCCAGGTGTGGTTCGTCACCCTGTGGAGCCGGGTAGTTACTCTAGTCGCCGCGATTAAGCCTGTCTGCATTTGCTAACTGCAACTCGCAGGGGAGTTCGCGTTTTACCGACTTGAGCAGGGCGACTGTCCTGGTGCCAACGGCAAGTATCACTCGAATGTCTTAAGCCGCTGACAGGGACAGAACGGGTCAGCGCCGTTCAGCAAGTTGCTCGTCGTAAAGGCTTTCCGGCGGCAGATGCTTGCCGGGCGAGACGATCTCGCCGGTCCGATGGCCTGCCGGCGGCTTGCTCTGCGTTCCCGTGCACCCGAGGGCCCAGTTGTGCGCGGTCGGCGGGTTTTCCACGAGATACGAGCCGGTGCCGCAGTTCCACAGCACCGAATTCGCGCCCGCCCAGCCCTGGCCGCTGCCCATCCACTGCCGGTCGGAAAGCTGAAGATGACCGGACGGCGGGCTCACCGTGAGGTCGTCGTACAGAGTGCCGCTGGCCCAGCGCTGGTGCGGGCCGGCGTCGAGGATCCGGGAGCCGGTGTTGGTCGCGGTGCAATGGCTGATGACGTTGGGGCCGGGCACCCTCGCCTGCGTGATCCAGGCGTGCACGTTGCTGCCGGTGACCACGCATTGCCGCACCAGGGTTTCCTGGCCGCTGATGGTGTAGGCGGCCGGCTGGTCGTGGATGTCCTGGGGCACGGATTCGTCGAGGGACGAGGTGTTCAGCAGGCTGATCCGGAGCGCGTTCTCTCCGGTCCCGAAGGCCGAGCCGAAATGGTCCGCGACCACGTCGTTCACCCAGCTGTCCTCGGCGGCGTCCACGGAGACCAGCTGGGATTTGAAGAAACCGTCGTTGTGCCAGGCGGGATCCTGTTCGAACTCGGAGCCGTCCGCGGACAGGTGCGCGAGGCCGGACCCGCTGATCCGGCCGGGATACGAATAGCGCGTGACAGTGGCGTGGGTGTACTGGCTTTCCAGCGCGTTGGTGAGCGGCACGTCGAAGCGCACCGTTTTGCCGTTGACTGCGGTGATCGTCCGGTCGAACTGCAGGCCGGCGTTCGGCGTCCACTGCTTGCTCGGCGTGCCGTCCGGCCGGGGCGGGATCTGGTCCATGCCGATAGCGTGGATCCACGCTTGCTCCTGCGGACGCTGCACGATGACGTGGTCGCCGACGTGCAGGGCCGAGGCATCGCTCACGTCGAGCTGATCCGCGCCGACCGGGACGTACCCGCTGGCGACCGGGACCGGCGAACCGGCCGAGACGCGCGAGCCGGTTCCGGCGATCGTGACCAGAGTGTGCAGTTTCCCCGCCGCGACCAGCCTGGTCCCGTGCGCTCCGCTGCCCGCGCCGCGCAGTTCGACGTTGCTGGCACTGATCCGCAGCGTGCCTTCGAGCCGGTAGTCGCCCGCCGCCAGTTGCACCGCACCGGGTTTGCCGCTGTTCGCCACCTGGTCGATGGCCTGCTGAATACGCGCGGTGTCGTCACCGGACGGCTGCGGCCCGACGGTCGTCGCGACCGGCAGTTCAGGCGGCGGGGCGTCGCCGTTGCGGTAGCCGACGCGGGAGAAGTCGGGGATCCGGTTGCCCTGCGCATCGGTGCCGTAAGCGAGGCGGCCGCCCGCGAAGGTGATCCAGTCCGGTGCCGTGGACGCCGCATGGGCGCTGCAACCAGACAAACCGATACATCCGATGAATACGAGCGCAGGGAGAGTCTTCAAGGAGCCAGCACCACCGGATCGCCTCATGGAAGCGGACTGTAGCGATCTTCCTGCCGCGCAGCCAAGGACAATGGTCGGATTTCTCAGCATTCCTTCAGCGGGTCGGCGCGGGCGAGCCGAGGTCTCGCGCGCTAGGTGTCTGCGGTCGCGTTGCGCGGCGTTACCGGCGGTCGGCCGTCTTCGGTGTCGGCTGCCGGAATGAGGCACACTCGGCACCATGTCGAACCGCCTCGCCGAAGCGACTTCTCCGTACCTCCTGCAGCACGCCGGCAACCCGGTCGATTGGTGGGAATGGGGGCCGGAAGCACTGGCCGAGGCGCGCCGGCGCGGGGTGCCGATCCTGTTGTCCGTCGGGTACGCCGCCTGCCATTGGTGCCACGTCCTGGCGCACGAATCCTTCGAGCACGAAGGCACCGCGGCGCTGATGAACGCTCACTTCGTCAACATCAAGGTCGACCGCGAGGAGCGGCCGGACATCGACGCCGTCTACATGGCCGCCACGCAGGCCATGACCGGCCAGGGCGGCTGGCCGATGACGTGCTTCCTCACGCCCGAGGGGGAGCCATTCCATTGCGGCACTTACTATCCGCCCGCGCCGCGGCCTGGGATTCCGTCGTTCACGCAACTGCTGGTGGCGGTCGCGGAGGCGTGGGAGGAGCGGCCGGACGATCTGCGCGAGGGTGCGAAACAGATCGTGGGGCATCTGGCCGAGCAGAGCGGTCCGCTGAAGGAAGCCGCCGTCGACGCCGGCGCTTTGGCGGAAGCGGTGTCGAAACTCGCGCAGGAGGCAGACTCCGTGCACGGCGGTTTCGGTGGCGCGCCGAAGTTTCCGCCGTCCATGGTGCTGGAGTTCCTGCTGCGCCACCACGAGCGCACGGGATCGGCGCAGGCGCACGCGCTCGCCGAGTCCGCAGCGGACGCGATGGCGCGCGGCGGCATTCACGACCAGTTGGGCGGCGGGTTCGCGCGCTACTCCGTGGACGCGGAGTGGATCGTTCCCCACTTCGAGAAAATGTTGTATGACAACGCGTTGCTGCTTCGAGTGTACGCGCATCTCGCGCGTCGCGGCTCGACGTCGGCACGGCGGGTGGCGGAAGGGATCGTCCGGTTCCTCGAGCAGGATCTTCTTACGTCACAAGGAGGTTTCGCGGCTTCGCTCGACGCGGACACCGAAGGCGTCGAGGGGTTGACATACGTGTGGACTCCCGCGCAGCTCAACGAGGTTCTCGGCGAGGACGGCCCATGGGCGGCTGAGCTGTTCAGCGTCACCGAAGAGGGCACGTTTGAAGAAGGCGCGTCGACTCTCCAAATGCGGACAGATCCAGACGACTTCGACCGCTTCGAGCGCGTCCGGCAGGCGTTGCTCGAAGCGCGGGCCGAGCGTCCGCAGCCGGGACGGGACGACAAGGTGGTCGCGGCGTGGAACGGTCTCGCGATTTCCGCGCTGGCCGAAGCGGGCGTCGCATTGGAGCGTCCACAGTGGATCGAACTCGCCCGTGGCGCGGCTTCTCTGCTGCTGGACCTGCACATCGTGGACGGACGGCTCCGCCGCAGCTCGCGCGACGGCGCGGTGGGCGCTCCGGTCGGCGTGCTGGAGGACTATGCCTGCCTCGCCGACGGTCTTCTCTCCCTCCATCAAGCCACCGGCGAGCCTCGCTGGCTCACCGAAGCGACCCGGCTGCTGGACGTCGCCCTGGCGCATTTCGCGTCGGACACCGCGCCGGGTGCGTATCACGACACCGCCGACGACGCCGAAGTCCTGGTGCAGCGCCCATCCGATCCGACGGACAACGCGAGCCCGTCCGGCGCTTCGGCGCTGGCTGGCGCCTTGCTTACCGCATCCGCGCTGGCCGGACCTGACCAGGCAGCGCGCTACCGGGACGCTGCTGAACTCGCGCTGCGTCGCGTCGGTCTGCTGGCCGCGCGCGTGCCGCGGTTCGCTGGACACTGGCTGTCCGTGGCGGAAGCGGCGCAGTCCGGGCCGGTGCAGGTCGCGGTGGTCGGCGCGGACCGCGCGGAGCTGGTCACCGCCGCTGCACGACACATCCATGGCGGTGGCATCGTGCTCGGCGGCGAGCCGGACGCGCCCGGCGTCCCGCTGCTGGCCGACCGGCCGTTGGTCGACGGCAAGGCGGCGGCGTACGTCTGCCGCGGCTACGTCTGCGAACGCCCGGTGACCGCGGCGGACCAGCTCATCGCCCAGCTCTGACGAATTCCGCCCCTGGTGAACGCGCTACCCGCCTCGATGAAATCGGCGTAGCTTCCGTAGTGACGTAATCATGTAATCACGGACGGTGGACGTCATGGGGCGAGGTTGGAAAGGCCGGGGCTGGCAGCAGGCCGAGGCTCCGTCGGCGGACGACGCCGCGGCGTGGTTCGGCGGACGGCTCCCGGACGGCTGGTTCACCGGCGATCCGGAGATCACCGTGGACCGCGAAGAGATCCTGGTCGTCGGCGAGCTGCCCGCGCTGACCGGCGATTACGCCGACGAAGCGGCCCGCGCGGCCGCCGAAGACGGGCGAATCAGCCGGTTCCGCGAGGAAACCCGCGACGAGCGGATCGAGATCGCCCGGCAGGCCGAGCACCGCTACCAGCGCAAGGTGGCGTGGGGCGCGAAGCTGGGCGGCACGACGGTGCATTTCACGACGCTTTCCGTGCCGGTGATGACCCGGCTGCGGCAGCCCGAACGGCTGGTTCTCGACACGCTCGTTGACGCCGGCGTCGCGCGGTCGCGGTCCGAGGCGCTGGCCTGGGCGGTGCGGCTGGTCGGCGAGCACGCGGACACGTGGCTGACCGAACTGCGCGAGGCGATGACCAAGGTCGACGACCTGCGGTCGAAGGGGCCCGATTTGGGCTGAGCTGCGGGACTTCCTCCGCTGCGGCAGGCTGGTGGCAGCCTGCTGTATCGGAGGAACCGTGGACGTCCCTGCTGTGCCCGACAAAGTGGATCCGGACGCGCTGACCGCAGTCCTCGACGGACGCTGGGCCGGTCTGAAGCGCGACGTGCGCGCGCAGATGAGCGCGGAGACGTTCCGGGACACGATCGGTCTCGACGTCGAGGCGCACCGCGTCCAGGTGTTGGACCAGCTGCGGAAACTCGCCGAGACAGACCGTCCCGCCCTCGGCTTCGACGCCGCGTACGGCGGGATGAGCGACGTCGGCGGGTCGGTGATGTCGTTCGAGATGCTCGGCTACGGCGACCTGTCGCTGATGGTCAAGGCCGGGGTGCAGTGGGGCCTGTTCGGCGGTGCGGTGCAGCTGCTGGGAACTTCGGCGCACCACGAGAAGTACTTGCGCCGCATCATCAATCTGGACCTGCTCGGCTGCTTCGCGATGACCGAGCATGGCCACGGCTCCGACGTCCAACACCTGCGCACCACCGCGACCTACGACCCTTCGACGCGCGAATTTGTCGTGCACAGCCCAGATCCCGGTGCCACCAAGGAATACATCGGCAACGCCGCCCGTGACGGACAACTCGCGGTGGTCTTCGCGCAGCTGATCACCGGCGGCGAATCCCGTGGTGTACACGCGTTCCTGGTCCCGATCCGCGACGATTCGGGAGCTCCGGCCCCCGGCGTCACCATCGCGGACTGCGGCCTCAAGGCTGGTCTGAACGGTGTCGACAACGGACGGTTGACCTTCGACCAGGTCCGCGTGCCGAGGGAAGCGCTGCTGAATCGATTCGGCGACGTAGCCGAGGACGGCACCTACACGAGCCCGATCGAAAGCGACGGCCGCCGGTTCTTCACGATGCTCGGCACGCTCATCCGCGGCCGCGTGAGTGTCGGCGGCAGTGCCGGATCCGCCACCCAGCGAGCCCTGACGCTGGCGGTTCGGTACGGCGACCAGCGGCGGCAGTTCCAGCGTCCGGAAGGCGACGAGGTAGTCATCCTCGATTACCTGGGACACCAGCGGAAACTGCTGCCTGCATTGGCGAACACCTACGCCTTGCACTTCGCGCAGGAGGAACTGGTCGCCGCACTGCACGACATCGCGCCCGACGCACCGGAAGAGGAGCAGCGCGAACTCGAATCCCGCGCCGCGGGCCTGAAGGCGTTGAACACCTGGCACGCGACCTCGACCATCCAAACGGCCCGCGAAGCCTGCGGTGGCAGCGGATATCTGTCGGAGAACCTGCTGGCCGGTTTGAAAGCTGACACGGACGTCTTCACCACCTTCGAAGGCGACAACACGGTGCTGTTGCAGCTGGTCGCGAAGGGCTTGCTGACGCAGTACAAGGAACACTTCGAGGACCTCAGCCCCCTGGCGACCGCCCGCTTCGTCGCCGAACAGCTGGTGGACACCGTCATGGAACGCTCAGCCGCGTGGCGGTTCCTGGAACGCCTCACCGAGTCCGACGACGCTTCGGTGCTCTTCGACCGCGAGTGGCAACAGCGTCTCTTCGAGGACCGCGAAGAGCACGTACTGAGCGGCGTGGCCAACCGACTTCGCCGTGCTGCTTCGGATCCTTTCGGTGTCTTCAACTCCGTACAGGATCATGTGCTGCTCGCTGGCCGCGTACACGTGGACAGGGTGATTCTCGACGCCTTCGCCCGGGCTTTGGATACCTGCAGCGACCCGGACGCGAAGGTGCTGCTGGACCGGGTGTGCGACCTGTACGCCCTGTCGACGATCGAAGCGGACCGCGCATGGTTCCTGGAACACGGTCGGATCTCCGCAACCCGCTCCAAGGCAGTGACCGCGGCGGTCAACGCACTGTGCGGCGCGTTGCGCCCACACGCGCGGACGCTGGTGGACGGGTTCGCGGTACCGGAGCAGTTCCTGGCAGCCCCGATGCTGAACGGCTGAGCCTGCACAAAACGACTCAGGCCGTGCCCAGGCCGCATGACGGCCTGGGCACGGCCTGAGAGGGTAAAACCGGAGCTAGGCGTACATGGCCAACCAGATCGCGATGTAATGCGAAACCGCGGCCAGCACCGTGCACGCGTGGAAGAACTCGTGGTATCCGAACGTCTCCGGCCAGTGGTTCGGCCACTTCACCGCGTAAAAAACCGCCCCGACCGTGTAAAACAGGCCGCCCACGCACAGCAGCACCAAAGCCGCGACTCCGGCGTGGCTCAGCAGTTCCGGCAGGACGAACACCGCGACCCACCCGAGTGCGATGTAGATCGGCACTCCCAGCCAGCGCGGTGCGTGCGGCCACAGCATCTTCATCGCCACGCCGAGGACCGCGCCGCCCCAGACGATGCCCAGGACGATGTATCCGGTCGGCTTCGACATGGCCAGCAGGGTGAACGGCGTGTACGTGCCGGCGATGAAGAGGAAGATCATCGAGTGGTCGGCGCGCTTCATCCACTTGTACGCGCGCGGGCTCCACAGCCTGCGGTGATACAGCGCGCTCACGCCGAACACGCCCAGCACGGTGAGGCCGTACACGGACGTCGCCAGTGCGGCGACCGGCGAAACCGTCGACGCGGCGAGGCTGATCAGCGTGGCGGCCGCGGCCACCGCGCCGAAGAACGACCAGAAGTGGATATGGCCGCGCAGCCGGGGGCGGGTGTCCTCGGGGAGGGCTGGGGGCTCGATCGTCACGCTCACCGTCCCAAGGTTACGGAACCGTAGGTTTTTCGCCAGCCCCCGTGGCGCGTCACACCCCTCATTCGAGGGTGCGTACGCTCGGGCGACGTGAGCCTCCGGTCCTTCATGTCCGACGTCGTCTACAGCATCTACAGCCGCCGGCTGATCCAGCAGTCCGCCGGCCGTCATCCTCGGCATATCGCGATCATGCTAGACGGCAATCGCCGCTGGGCTCGCGAGGCCGGGTTCGCCGACGTGGCCGACGGGCATCGCGCCGGGGCCAAGAAGATCGCCGACTTCCTCAGCTGGTGCCAGGAGGCCGAGGTCGAGGTCGTGACGATGTGGCTGCTCTCCACCGACAACCTCAACCGCGATCCGGACGAGCTCACGCCGCTGCTGAAAATCATCACCGACGTCACCGACGAGCTCGCCGGGGCCGAGGTGCCGTGGCGGTTGCGCATCGTCGGCGCGCTCGACCTGCTGCCGCTCGAGGTGGCGCAGAAGCTCACCGCCGCCGCGGCGCGCACCGAGAACCACTCGGGCATGGAGGTGAACATCGCGGTCGGCTACGGGGGCCGTCAGGAGATCGCCGACGCCGTCCGCAAACTTCTCCTGCAGCACGCCGACGAGGGCACTTCGATTCGCGAACTCGCGAAAATCCTCGATGTCGACCACATCTCGGAACATCTGTACACGTCAGGTCAACCGGATCCGGATCTGATTATCCGAACGTCCGGTGAACAGCGGCTTTCCGGATTTCTGCTCTGGCAGTCCGCGCATTCGGAATTCTGGTTCACCGAGGCTTACTGGCCGGCATTCCGGCGCGTCGACTTTCTCCGCGCGCTGCGCGACTACGCCTGGCGGCACCGCCGGTTCGGGGCCTGACGCGGCGAACCGGCCCGGCGGACCCACCCAGCCGGGCCGGAAGACACCGCGAAGGCCCCGGAGCCGCGCTCCGGGGCCTTCGCGTCAAGACGGCTCAGCCGTGGTGGTGCTCCATCGAGTGGGCGATCAGCGCCGGCGTCGTGGCGATGCCGGTGTAGGCACCGGCGACCAGCGAAGCGGCACCGTAGCCCAGCGCGCCGCCGCCCTCGATGAAGGTGGCGTAGGCGTCGCCGAACGTCGGGTCCGGAGCGCCCTGCGTCGCGGCCGGGGAGGCGAACGCCGTCCCGCCGATCATCATCAGGCCCGCGGCCGCACCGGCGACAATTCCAGCCTTCTTCAGCACTTCGCACACTCCTAGGTAGAGATACTGGGATTCGGGGCACCGGAGTGTTCCGGTGGTGTGTCCCGCAGTAAGGAAATTACCCCCGAATGGCCTCTAGCGAATGGTGCGTACGCCCATTGTGTGAGCGCTGGAAGGCCCAGTTCACTCGGTCCGGTTCAGTGTCCAGGACGCGAAATGCTTTCCGGTCTGCGTCGTGGTACAAGGCCCTTTACCTGGGAATTGCCTGCACTCGGTGATTAATTTTCCAAGATCATTCGTCCGCGTGACCCCCCGATCGCCGGACCTGGTGACGCTGAGTGAGCACTGTGGACACTCTGTTTCGGGCGACCGACGGTGGGATGACGAATCGGCGAATCACCTGTGTGGCTGCCTGCACGACCGGGCCGACGTAGGTACCTTCCGGAATAGAGGGCTCGCGTTCCGTGCGGGTTCTCGCGGGAGGCCCTGGTCGTGGCGTTGATCGAGGGGGCGGCTCAGCCGCCCACGAGATGCACGAGGGGGCCGGCACCCGGCCCTCGTGGCCGTGCCGCCTGACGCAGCCAGCGTCAGGGAGTGCGGACCCAGCCAGGGAGGTGCCCGGCCCAGCGAGTGCGGGCGTGGGGTGCACACGCCCTCGAGGGAGATGCCGTCGTGACTGCGCAGCGTTCACCCCGCAAGGCCTCAGGCCGTTCTTCGACCGGTGCTTCAGCGCCGGAGAAAGCCTCGATCTCGCCCGAATCCCCACGCATCACTTATGTGCTCGACACGTCGGTGCTGCTCTCCGACCCGTGGGCGGTCACCCGGTTCGCCGAACACGCGGTGGTTCTCCCGCTGGTCGTCATCAGCGAACTGGAGGCCAAGCGCCACCACTCCGAACTGGGCTGGTTCGCCAGGGAATCCCTCCGGCTGCTGGACGACCTCCGGCTCAAGCACGGCAGGCTCGACGCCCCGATCCCGATCGGCGACCAGGGCGGCACCCTGCAGGTGGAACTGAACCACACCGATCCGTCCGTCCTCCCGGTGGGCTTCCGCACCGACTCGAACGACCATCGCATCCTCGCGTGCGCGCTCAACCTCGCGACGGAGCGTCCGGCGGTCACCCTGGTGACGAAGGACATCCCGCTGCGGGTCAAGGCGGGTGCGGTCGGGCTCACCGCGGACGAGTACCGGGCGCAGGAGGTGACGCCGTCGGGCTGGACGGGCATGGCGGACGTGGACGCCCCGCAGGAACTGATCGACACGCTCTTCTCGGGCGGTTCGGCGGATCCGGCGGAGTTCGGCCTCGGCGAGGTGGGCGAACTGCCGTGCCACACCGGGCTGCGGCTGCTCGCGGGCAGCTCGAGCGCGCTCGGCCGGGTCACGGCGGACAAGCGGGTGCGGCTGGTGCGCGGCGACCGCGAGGCGTTCGGCCTGCACGGCCGCTCGGCTGAGCAGCGCGTGGCGCTCGACCTGCTGCTGGACTCCGACGTCGGCATCGTGTCGCTCGGCGGACGCGCGGGCACCGGCAAATCGGCGCTCGCGTTGTGCGCGGGCCTGGAGGCGGTGATGGAACGCCAGCAGCACCGCAAGGTCGTGGTGTTCCGCCCGGTCTACGCGGTCGGCGGCCAGGACCTCGGCTATCTGCCCGGGTCCGAGAGCGAGAAAATGCAGCCCTGGGCGCAGGCGGTGTTCGACACGCTCGGCGCGCTGGTCAGCCAGGATGTCCTGGACGAGGTCTTCGACCGCGGGATGCTCGAGGTGCTGCCGCTGACGCACATCCGGGGCCGCTCGCTGCACGACACGTTCGTGATCGTGGACGAGGCGCAGTCGCTGGAGCGCAACGTGCTGCTGACCGTGCTGTCACGGCTGGGTTCGGCGTCGCGGGTGGTGCTCACGCACGACGTGGCCCAGCGGGACAACCTGCGGGTCGGCAGGCACGACGGCGTCTCGGCGGTGATCGAGAAGCTGAAGGGACACCCGCTGTTCGCGCACGTGACCCTGACCCGCTCGGAGCGCTCGCCGATCGCGGCGCTGGTGACCGAAATGCTGGAGGACCACGGCTGACCTAGTCGTGAGTGGCAATCACGGTTCTAACCGTGATTGCCACTCACGAGGCTCTCTACCAGCCAGCAGGCAGCGGACGTCCCTCCGCGAAACCGGCTGCCGACTGCACGCCCAGGACCGCGCGCTCGTGGAACTCCTCGAGCGTGCGCGCGCCCGCGTACGTGCAGGACGAGCGGACGCCCGAGCAGATCGAGTCGATCAGGTCCTCGACGCCGGGGCGGGCCGGGTCCAGCGCCATCCGCGACGTGGAGATGCCCTCCTCGAACAGCGCCTTGCGCGCGCGGTCGAAGACGTTGTCCGTGCGCGTGCGGGCTCCGACGGCGCGCTTCGACGCCATCCCGAACGACTCCTTGTACGGGCGGCCCTGCTCGTCGTACCGCAGGTCGCCGGGGGATTCGTGGGTGCCGGCGAACCACGAGCCGACCATCGCCGCCGACGCGCCCGCGGCCAGTGCCAGCGCGACGTCCCGCGGATGCCGGACGCCACCGTCCGCCCACACGTGTTTGCCCAGTTCACGGGCGGCGGCAGCGCATTCCGCGACCGCGGAGAACTGCGGGCGGCCGACGCCGGTCATCATCCGCGTGGTGCACATCGCGCCAGGCCCGACGCCGACCTTGATGACGTCCGCGCCCGCGTGGATGAGGTCGCGGGTGCCTTCGGCGGTCACGACGTTGCCCGCGACGACCGGCACCTTCGGCGACACCGAACGGACTGCCTTGAGCGCGGCGATCATCTTTTCCTGGTGCCCGTGCGCGGTGTCGACGACGAGCGTGTCGACACCCGCGGCCAGCACCGCTTCGGCCTTCGCCGCGACGTCGCCGTTCACGCCGATCGCGGCGGCGACACGCAGCTTGCCCTGCGCGTCGGCGGCCGGGGTGTAGATCTCCGAGCGCAACGCGCCCACCGCGGTCAGGACGCCGGCGAGGCGACCGTCGGCGTCGAGACCGAGAGCGAGCCGTCCGCCGTGGCTGTGCAGGAGCTCGAAAACCTCGCGCGGCGGCGTGTCCAGCGGCACGGCGACGACGGCGGGTTCGGCGACGTCGGCCAGCCGCGCGAAACGGTCGACGCCGGCGCAGGCGGCCTCGTCCACGACGCCGACCGGCTTGCCGTCACCGTCGACGATGACGACCGCGCCGTGTGCTCGCTTGTGCACGAGGTTGAGGGCATCGGCCACCGCGTCGCCGCCGGTGAGGACCAGCGGCGTGTCCCAGACGACGTGGCGGGACTTCACCCAGGAGACGATTTCGGCCACCGCGGCCGTGTCGACGTCCTGCGGAAGCACGACGAGCCCGCCGCGGCGAGCCACGGTCTCGGCCATCCGCCGCCCGGCGACGGCCGTCATGTTGGCCACCACCAACGGGATCGTCGCGCCGGTTCCGTCCACAGTGGACAAGTCGACGCCGAAGCGGGATTCCACGTCCGAACGGTTCGGCAGCAGGAACACGTCGTCGTAGGTCAGGTCGTGAGCGGGCACGTGCCCATCCAGAAAGCGCACGAGTCACCAGGCTACGTGGCTTGCGCGCGGGACGCTAACCCGGCGTGGCCCGTGGAACAATGGCCAGGTGGACAGCCGTGATCGCGACGACCAGGGGCGGGCCCGCAACGCCCGCCCGCGTGACGGTCTGGGCCGCCCGCTGCCCTATGGCGCCGACGGCGTCCCGCGCCAGCCCGAAGGCGTGCAGCGGACCCCGGAGGAGACCCTGGCGGAGGCGCAGGACCTGCTGGACGCTGGCCGCCCGTTCCACGCCCACGAGGTCTTCGAGGACGCGTGGAAGGCGACCGACGGGCCCGAACGGGAACTGTGGCGCGGCCTGGCCCAGCTGGCGGTCGGGCTGACGCACGCGTTGCGCGGGAACGGCAACGGAGCGGTCGCGCTGCTGGAGCGGGGCGCGGAGAACATCGCGCCGTTCCGGGAGAAGCCGCCACACGGGGTGGACGTGGCCGGGTTGGAACGGTGGGCGCAAGCGCTTGCGGCGGAGGCCCGGGAGCGGGCTCGGGTGGTGCCGGAGGTTCCTCGGCTGGCCCGGTAGGGGTTTCTGGGCTGCGGGGTCCCTGATCTTGCTGAGTTCTTGCCTGTGCGCCGAATGGCTTCGGTGCCTTGCCAGGAGCGCTCGGCTTATGCGGGTGCGGATGGTCGCGAAGTCTCGGCGGCGCGGGTCGGGCATCGAGCGGCGAACTAGCTGGTCTAGCCACCCGCAAGCGCTTGCGGACCGGCCTGGCAACCCGAATCCGGACCTCGCCGGGCGGGCCGGCCACGGTGCCGACCCGCCCTGGCGAGGTTCGGGGCGGTCAGGCGGCGGGCCAGTCGGCCGACGCGGCTTTTTCCTTGCCGATCGTCGTCGCTTCGCCGTGGCCGGTGCGGACGATCGTCGCGTCGGGGAGGGGAAAGAGGCGGTCGCGGATGGAGTGCACGATGGTCGGGTAGTCGGAGTACGAGCGGCCGGTCGCGCCGGGGCCGCCGTTGAACAGGGTGTCTCCGGTGAAGAGGACTTCCAGGTCGGGGCTGTGCAGGCAGATCGCGCCGGGCGCGTGGCCGGGCGTGTGCAGCACGGTGAGGTCGGTGCCGGCGACGGTGAGGACCTGTCCGTCGGCCAGGTCGCCGTCGGGGGCGCGGTCCGGGTGAGTCAGGTCCCAGACGACGCGGTCGGCCGGGTGCAGCAGGATCGGCGCGCCGGTGCGGTCGGCCAGCGCGGGGGCGGCGTTGACGTGGTCATTGTGCGCGTGGGTGCAGACAATCGCGCGGACCGTGCGGTCTCCGACTACGTCCGCGATCGCGTCCGCGTCGTGCGCGGCGTCGATCACGATCACCTCGGAGCCGTCGCCGACTATCCAGACGTTGTTGTCCACGTCCCAGCTGCCGCCGTCGAGCTCGAACACGCCCGACGTGACCAGGTTCTGCACTATCGCCGTCATGCCGCAGACCCTAGTGGCCCGCGAGGCATACCGCCGGTACTTACTTTCGAGTATTCTTACTCGCGGTAAGTTAGCCGCGACGACGGGACTGCACATGACCGACCCCCGGGATCTGCTCGCCGAACCGCTCAAACTGCAGTGCGGGGCCGTGTTGCCGCATCGCCTCGCGAAGTCGGCGCTCAGCGAGCAGCTTGGCGACCGCCGGAACGCGCCGTCCGCCGAACTCGCGCGGCTGTACCGGACCTGGGCGCGCGGGGGAGCCGGCCTGCTGGTGACCGGCAACGTGATGGTCGACCCCACCGCGCTCGGCGAACCGCGCAACGTCGCGGTGCCTGCCGTGCCAGACCCGGCGGCGTACCGGTCGTGGGCGAGGTCCGTGGACGGCACGGACGCGCAGTTGTGGGTGCAGCTCAACCATCCCGGTCGGCAGAGCCCGCGGTACTTGTCCCGGCAGCCGGTCGCACCGTCGGCGGTGCCGTTTGGCGATCGTGGGGTGCGGACGGCGTTCGCGACGCCGCGGGCGTTGACCGGGGACGAGATCGAAGCGGTGGTGGCGAGGTTCGCGTTGTCGGCGCGGACGTTCGTTGACGCTGGGTTCGCCGGGATCCAGATCCACGGCGCGCACGGGTATCTGATCTCGCAGTTCTTGTCTCCGTTGGTGAATCGGCGCGACGACGAGTGGGGGCGCGACCGCAGCCGGTTCCTGCTTGAGGTGGTGCGCGCCGTCCGGGGTGCGGTGGGGGATCGCGTGCCGGTTTCGGTGAAGCTCAACAGCGCTGACTTCCAGCGCGGCGGGTTCGACGAGGACGAGTCGCTGCGGGTGGTTCGCGCGCTGGGCGAGGCCGGGATCGATCTGCTGGAGATTTCCGGCGGCACGTACGAGCGAGCCGTGATGATGGGATCCGGCCGGGCGAGCACGCAGCGGCGGGAAGCGTACTTCCTGGACTACGCGGCGAAAGCGCGGCAGATCAGCGACGTCGCGCTGATGGTCACCGGCGGGTTCACCACGGCGGCGGGGATGGCGGAGGCGCTGGAATCCGGTGCGCTGGACGTGATCGGGATCGGCCGTCCGTTCACGGTGGACCCCGCGCTGCCGGGGCGGCTGCTCGCGGGCGAGGACGTCCGGGCCGAACGGCGGTGCCCGCACACGGGAATCCGGCTCGCCGACAGCCTGCTCGAGATTCAGTGGCACACACAGCAGATGCACCGCGTCGCCGCGGGCAAACCGGTCGACCTGAAGCGCGGCGCGTGGCGGGCGCTCGCTCAGGCCGGGCTCAGCGATCCGCTGAACGCGTTTCGCCGGGTACGCGCGTGAGCCGCCGGTCGGCGACCTGCGCTCCGCTGGCGAGCACGATGAAGAAGACGCCGATGAGCAGGCAGTTCAGCGCGACCTGTCCGTAGCCGAGGTTGTCGGCGTTGACGAACGGGTACGGGTAGTAGCCGTCGATCGCACCGCGGACGAGCGTGAAAACCAGCCACACCAAGGGGTAGACGAGCGACCACCAGACCGTGCGCCATTCCAGCACGCGTGGAGCGAAGATCAGCCAGCCGAGCACGCACAGCACCGGGCTGACGCGGTGCAGCAGGATGTCCGCGGCGAGGCCGAGCCCGTGCAGTTCGTACAGCCCGGCGAGCGCGACCTGGTAGACCACGCCGGTAACCACGATCCCGACCAGCGCATCGAGCCACAGCACGCGCATCAGCCGGGAGCTGCCGCGTCCGAGGGCGAACGCCGCGCTGGTGATGAGGACGAGCACGTTCGAGAGGATCGTGAAGTAGGTGAACAGGTTCGCCACCCGCCCGCCGAAGCTGGCGTACCGACCCTGCGGCGCCACCAGCGCGACGATCTGGATCACGAGCGCGGCCAGCACGACGACCGCGGTCACCCCGAACCACAGCCGGGCCAGCGCTTTCGAGGACATGCCGCTGACATTACGGCTCGATTGGGGTCCGCCCGGCCCGACACGACCAGGATCGATCGCGCCGGGCCGAGTGAACTTGCTCAAGCCGAGAGCCGCCTGCCCTCCGGAGGCAGTGCTCGGGCGTTGATTACCGCATCACCGCACCGCCTTCACCAAGGCCGGGACGAAGACCGACGCGTCGACCGTGCCCCAGCCGCTCGCGATGTCGTAGCCCGGACCGGCCTTGAAGCCCTCGACGCCGTACTGGCTGTTGTCGCCCTTGGCGACGTCAACGATCCCGGCCGCGGTGCCCTTCGGACCCAGCTTCGAGTACAGCGCCGGGTTGATCTGGCCCAGCCGGCCGTGGTTGGCCTGCACCGCCAGCGCCAGCACCCCGGCGAACAGCGGTGCCGACTGCGACGTGCCCTGGACGCCTTCCATGCTGATGTCCGGGTACGCCCGCATCGTGCTGCCGGTGATGTTCTTGACGCGGTTCTGCCAGGACGGCCGCGCGTACGCCTTCGACAGGCCCGCGCCTTCGCTGAACCCGTTGTCCGCCACGTTGACCAGGTCGTCGGGCTGGGTGCGGTTGCCGTTCGCGTCCAGGTGCAGCTGGGTGCCGCCGAGCGCGGTGACGTTCGGGTCGCTCGCCGGCCAGCTCGCCACGCGGTACGGGTACTTGCCGGGCCCTTGCAGGTACGACCCGGACGGCCCGTCGTCGCCGGACGACGCGACCAGCGTGACGCCCGCGCGGCTCGCCCGCTCCAGCGCCGGGTCGAGGGTCTTGATCGACTCGAACGACGGGAAGTTCTCCTCGGTGGTGCCGAAGCTCATCGAGACCACGTCGGCGATCCGGTGCTCAGTCAGGTAGTCGACGGCGTGCATCATTTCCGGCAATCCGGCGAAGCCCTGCGTCTCGGCGACCGGCGTGGCCGCGACGACGATCTTCGCGGCCGGAGCCATCGCGTGCATCATCGTGACGTCGAGATCGGTTTCCCCGCCCCACGACTGGCAGGTGGCGGTGTCCACCCCGGGGTCGGTGCACGCGGGCACCGCACCGGACGGCTGCAGCACCTCGACGTTCGCCGGCGGCAGGCCGTGCTGCCGCGAATACTCGTCCAGCACCTGCTTGACCTTGTCGTCGCCGAACGACACCAGCGTGGCCACGGTGGACCCGGCGCCGGTGATGCCCTGGTTCCACAACTTCGTGGCGTTGTACGCGCCGGCTTCCTTCGGCAGCTTGGCCATCGCCGCGTTGAGTCGTGCCACCCGCTCGGGCACGGTGGTCGCGCCGACGAACGACTGCGCGGCAGCCGAGAAGTGGTGTCGCGACGGCTGCGGCGGCGCCGGCGCGGCACTGGCCGGTGCCGCCACCACGGTGGCGGCGAGCGCCACGCCCGCCAGCAGGGTCATCGGCCGCCCGAATCCCCGGACGGCTGATTTCACCCGGAACGTCATGCTTTTCTCCCATCGACACAGGCCAGTGCTCCCACTCTCGGGCACGCGGCCACGGGCGCGACATCGACTTTCGTCGGGCGTTTTCCCGAGTACGGCAGGGAAAACTGCCCGATGTCCGTAATGTGCCCACTCATTCCGACGGCGGGTGCGGCGATCGTCATCCGGACGCCTCCTCGGAACCGGGCTGGTCTTCGGCACCGGACTGCTCCGCTTGGCCGGGTCCCACCGCCGGACGGCTGCCGCGCAGCAGTCCCCGGACGGTGTCGATGGTGTCGGCCTCGGCAGGGTCCTTGTCCGGCCGGTACCGCACCACCCGCGCGAACCGCAGCGCCAGCCCGCCCGGATACCGCGTGCTGACCTGTGCCCCGTCCAGTTCGATCTCGACCACCAGCTCCGGCCGGACATGGACGGTCCACCGGTCGCGGTGCGTCTCGATTTCCTGGAACCGCTCGGTCTGCCAGGCCAGCAGCTCGTCGGTGAGGCCCTTGAACGTCTTGCCCACCATGATCGGCGGTCCGCCGTCCGGATCACGCGCGCCGAGGTGCAGGTTGGACAGTTTCCCGGTGCGCCTCCCGTGGCCCCATTCCGCCGCCAGCACCACGAGGTCGATCGTGTGCACTGGTTTCACCTTCAGCCACGCGCGGCCGCGCCGCCCGGCTGCGTAGATCGAATCGAGGTCCTTCACCATCACGCCCTCGTGCCCGGCGTCCATCGCCGCGTCGAGCACCGCCGCCGGTGATTCCGGCCGGACCGAACCGGGGATCACGTGCTCGCCCGCCACGCGGCGCAGCGCCTCGTTGCGTTCGGACAACGGAGCGTCGAGCAGATCGACCCCGTCCAGATGCAGGCAGTCGAAGAAGTACGGCCGCAGCAGCAACGCCCGCACCTGTTCGTCCCGCGTGCTGCCGAACCGGCTCATCGTTTCCTGGAACGGCCGCGGCCGTCCTTCGTCGGTGAGGGCGAGGGTTTCGCCGTCCAGCACCACCGATTCGCACGGCAGCGCCCGCACCAGTTCGACCAGTTCGCCTACGCTGCCGGTGATTTCCCGCAGCGTGCGCGTGTATACGTGCACTTCCGAACCTTGCCGGTGCACCTGGATCCGCGCACCGTCCATTTTGTACTCGACGATCGCGTTCCCGTGCTCGGTCACCGCTTCCTCCAGCGATTCCGCCGGGGACGCGAGCATCGGCCGCACCGGACGGCCCAGCTCCAGCCCGAATTCCGCGAGCGCCGCCGCGCCCCCGGTCAAGGCCGCCTGCCCGGTGACCGGCAGGCGTCCGGACAGCATGAAGGCGCGCCGCACCTGGTCGACCTCCACCTCGGCCGCCGCCGCGACCGCGTCGACCATCACCCCTTCCAGCGCGCCTTGCCGCAGCTCCCCGGTGACGAGCCGGAACACGAACTCCTGCTCCGCACGGGTCAGCCGGGAGAACAGCGCGGTGAGCGCCTCCGCTCGTCGCTTCACCGAACCCGCGCCCGCCGCGGCCGCGACTTCGGTGAGCGCGACGTCGACCTCCGCCACGGAGACGGCGGGCACGGCCGCGGGTTCGACGGCGAGGTCGGCGAGCGTGCGCCAGCCGGCGCCGAGCCGGTCCTGCGCCGTCTGCCCGGTGAGATACGCGATCACCGCGGGCAGCTCGCCGGGTTCGGCCGCGCGCAGCACCTTGGCCAGCACGGCGATCTTCGTTTTCCGTGACCGCGTGGCCGCCAGTTCGGCGGAGGCGGTGACGAGGTCGGTGAACAACACCCGGCCATCATCGCCCCCGCCACCGACAAAAACTCCAGCCTCAGCCTCGACCGGGTGAAAAAGAGCTGGTCAGGCATCCGGACGAGTGCAGTACTGGTCCAGCAGTCCCTGTTTCGTCACACACGGCGTGTACCCTGCGTCCTGCAGTTCCGCCCGTGCCGTGCTGCTGCGCAGATAGTCGATGAACTGCTTCAGCAGCGAATCGTTCTCCGGCACGCCCTTGGTGTAGAGGTACTCCACCGTCCAGAAGCGATAACCAGCGTCGATGCTGGTCACGTCGGGGTAGCGGTCGTCGAGTTTCGCCATCGCGACCTGGCCGCCCGCCGCGGCGATCTTGGCCGCAGGCACGTCCGCATAGCCGATCGCTCCAGGTGTTTCGCCTACGGCACGCAGCAGATCGTCGGTCGTGCCGCGTTCGCAGCGCACCACCGCGGCGTGCGGGTCGCGGATCGGCGTCCGGCAGTCGTCCGACGACAGCCCAGGTTCGGCCGCACCCAGCACTTTCTCCTCGAAAGTCTTGCGCGTGCCCGATTCCTGCCCGCGCCCGACGACCCGGATCGGGACCGACGGGCCGTCGCGCAGCTGAGCCCAGTTGGTGTACTTCCCGCTGAAGATGCCGCGGACCTGCTCGCTGCTCAGATGGTCGACACCGACGGAGTTGTTCACTACCAGGCTGTACACGAGCACCGCTACCGGTTGCGTGACCAGATCCGGCCCGGCGTCGGGAGCCTTGCCGTCGGACAGCACTGCCAAACTGTCCTTTTGGTCTGCTGGCAACGGCCCCAGTTCGCGCACCGCGGACACGCTGCCGACAGCTTGCGTCGTGATCGTCGCACCAGGACACTGCCCGTGATACTCCGTCGCGACACTGTTCATGATCCGCGCGAACGCGCTGGATCCGTGCACCGCAAGGGTTCCGCTGCCGCAGCCGGGCGCAGGACCGCGCGACGCGGCCACGATCAGCGTGCTCAGCAACACCCCGCTCAGCAGTACTCCGATCGCCACGGTCACCACCGGCCACGACAGCCAGCGCTGTTTGCGTTCGTCCTTGATCCGCCCGCCGCTGAGCCGTCCGACGACGTCCAGTTCCTTGGACAACGACCCGCCGCGCCAGTCGTCCGGCTCGCGCAGCACGACGACGAGCTTGAACTTTTCCCGTCGCTTCAACGAAAGCTGTTCGAGCCGGACACCGTGCCATTGCGGGGTCTGCACCGCCGGAACCGGGGATTCGGGCTGGCGCAGGAAACCGGACAGCCGCTGCGACAGCAGGGCTCGCACACCGGACAGTCGCGCGGTGTCGGATTCAGGCGTAGGCTGATCATGAGTGAAGAATTCAAGGCCGTTCCGGACCACCTCACGCAGCCCGTCCTTGGCGTCAGACACGCGCGCGTCCCACACCACCCTCCGGCCGAAGGTGAACTGCAGCGGGTGTTCCCAGTCGTCCGGGCCGATGTCGAAGCTGCCCGTGTTGCGGATGCGGATCACGACCACGCTGAGCGGTTCCAGGAGCCGCACCGTGCGCACGAGCTCCGGATCCGCTTGCACCGCGCCGTTTTCCTGATCGCTCAACGTCACCGGGTTGAGGCCGATCTTGGAGTTGTACAGCTCCCGGTAGATGACGCGCCTGCGGCGGATCACGTAGCGGTCGACGATCGGGGCGAGGATCGTCGCGCCCGCGACGACCGCGATGGGCACGATGCCGCGATCGGACGTGAGCACCTCGGCGAGCGCTCGCAGGACATCTCCGAAGCTCACGGTCGCCTCCCCCTTGCCGCTCCCGAGAATGTCCACCCTAAGCGTCCGCCACGGGACCCTTCCCCGGTGCACCAGGTGTTCACCAGCGGTTCAACCCGCCGATGCGATCCGCTCGACGGCGGCGCGGAGCCGGTCCGGCGGGAGCGCGGCGTATCCGAGCACGAGGCCTGGATATCCCGCTGAGGTATGGGAATAAGTCGACAAAGCTGGAGCATGTACGCCTGCCGCGGCGAGCTTTTCCTGCAGCCGCACGTCATCGGTGCCGTCCGGGAGCCGGACGACCAGGTGCAGTCCGGCTGCGATCCCGACGGGCTGCCACTGTGGCAACCGCTGGGCGAGCGCTTCGATGAGCGCGTCACGACGGGCGCGATAGAGGCGCCGGGTGCGGCGCAGATGCCGGTCGTAACCGCCGGTGGCGATCAGATGCGCGAGTGCGGCTTGCGGGAGCGGCGGGCATCCCAGGTCATGCATTTCCTTGACCCGGGCCACGGCGTCGCGCAGTCGTCGCGGCGGAATGAGCCAGCCGATCCGCAACGCTGGCGCGAGCACCTTGCTGACGCTGCCGATGTACGCGACGTGATCCGGCGCGAGCGCGCGCATCGCGCCGAGAGCGGGACGGTCGTAGCGATGCTCGGCGTCGTAGTCGTCTTCCAGGATGAGCCCGCCGGTTTCCGCCGCCCACGCCAGCAGTTGCCGACGGCGTTCCGGATGCAACGCCACGCCGAGCGGGAACTGGTGCGCAGCGGTCACCAGCACGACGGAGCAGTCTGAAGTAGACAGTGCGTCGACGTTGATGCCTTTGTCGTCGACCGGAATCCCGATCGGACGCAGTCCGTGGTCTCGCAGCAGGTTCGCTTGGCCGTGGTGGCTCGGGTCCTCGACCGCGATGCGCTGGTCCGGCAAGGCTTCGGCCAGCAACGACAGTGCTTCGGCGGCACCGCTGGTGATCACGATGTCATCCGGGTTCGTCGGCAAGGCCCGGACTCGCCCGAGGTAGGCGGCCAGTTCCGCGCGCAGCGCCGGATGGCCGGTCGGATCGGGGTAGCCGAGACCGAGATCAGGCGTCGCGTTCAGGGCTTCTCGTTCGGCGGCAAGCCATTCGGCTCTCGGAAACGCTGACAACGCAGGCAGCCCGGGACGCAGGTCGAACTCCCAGGTCGGAGATTTCGCCGCACTGACCTCGGGTTTCGGCGCAGGACCGTCGATTGATGCAACGCGAGTGCCCGAACCATGCTTGCTCAGCAGGTAACCCTCGGCGGTGAGCTGCTCGTACAACGCGGTGACGGTGCCGCGCGCGACTCCGAGCTGGCGCGCGAGATCGCGACTCGACGGCAGCCGGGTGCCGACAGCCAGCCGTCCAGTGCGGATCGCGTCGCGCAACGCGCCTTCGACAGCGCGACCCCGGCGTCCGCCAGTGGCGGCGGGCAGGAGCAGCTCACGGATGGTTTCCACGGCCCCGACGGTACGGCGAAGTGGTCTAATTAGGCCACTGTCGAGTGGTCCTTCTGAATGGACCACTCTCCGCTGAAGACTGAGCGGCGTGAAACGGTCGATGGTGCTTTCAGGGGTGGCCGGTGCGGTGCTGGTCGGCGGATCGGTGCCGGTCACCGGCATGCTGGACGGGTATCCGGTGATCACCGGGCAAGCGCTGCGGTACGCGCTCGGCGGCCTTCTGCTGCTGGGCTGGGCGAAGGTCACGCGCAGTCCGCTGCCGCGCCCGAATCTGGGCGATCTGCCGACCCTGCTCGGCCTCGCCGCGACCGGGATGATCGGGTTCCAGGCCTGTCTGCTGCTGGCGCAACGCTACGCGGAACCCAGTGCGGTAGCGGCGTTTCTCGGGGCAAGTCCGCTCGTGCTCGCCTTGATCGCACCGATGCTCGACGGTCGCCGTCCGTCCGCCGCTCCAGTCGTGGGATCGGTACTGGCCGGACTCGGCATCGTGGTGCTGTCCGGTGGCGGATCCGCTTCCGCGCCAGGGCTGTTGCTGGCTGCGCTGGCGATGTTGTGCGAAGCGTCGTTCACCCTGCTCGCGGTGGGATTGCTGCGCCGGCTCGGACCGTTGGCGACCTCGACGTGGAGCTGTTTCACTGCTGCGGCAAGCGGTTCCGTGGTCGGGACGGTCGTCGATCCAGCCGGAGCCTGGCGGTGGCCGAACGCACGCGAACTCGTCGCGTTGCTGTTGCTGGCGATCCTGGTGACCGCGGTGGCGTTCGTGCTCTGGTACAGCTGCGTTGTCGGGCTGGGCGCGGACCGGGCGGGCCTGTTGATCGGGCTGATGCCGGTGTCCGGACTGGTCGTGGCGGTGCTGATCGGCGCGCAACGGTTCGAGTTGGCGGACCTGGCCGGGGTCACGCTCGTCGCCGCGGGTGTCGCATGCGGACTGCGCCCGGAAAGGTCCGTGAAGGACTCCTTGGGGGAATCAGGTTCCCTCAAGGAGTCCTTCACGGACAGCTGAAGCGCTACTTGCCGCCGCGCGCCATTCGCAGCACGTCGAGCGCCTCGTCCAGCTGCGCCTCGGTGAGCTTGCCGTCGCGGACATACCCGCGCTCCAGCACGACCTCGCGGATCGTCTTGAGTTCCTTGAGCGCCTGCTTCGCCACCGCGGCAGCTTCCTCGTAGCCGATGTACTTGTTGAGCGGCGTGACGATCGACGGCGACCCCTCGGCGTACTGTCGCGCGCGCTCGGCGTTCGCGGCGACCCCGGCGAACACCTTGTCCGCCAACAGTCGCGAGACGGCCGCGAGCAGCCGCGCCGATTCCAGCACGTTGCGCGCGATGACCGGCAGGTTGACGTTGAGCTGGAAGTTGCCCGCCGCGCCGGCGAACGCGACCGCCGCGTCGTTGCCGACGACCTGCGCGACGACCTGCAGCGTCGCTTCCGGGATGACCGGGTTGACCTTGCCCGGCATGATCGACGAACCCGGCTGCAGGTCCGGCAGCGCCAACTCGGCCAGCCCGGTGCGCGGGCCGGATCCCAGCCAGCGAAGGTCGTTCGCGATCTTGTTGAGCGACACCGCGACCGTGCGCAGGTGCCCGGAGGTTTCGACAACGCTGTCCTGCGTCGCCTGCGCCTCGAAGTGGTTGCGCGCCTCGGTGAGCGGCAACCCCGTGATCTGCGCCAGCTCGGCCGACACTGCCGCGCCGAACCCGTCGGGCGCGTTCAGACCGGAGCCGACCGCGGTGCCGCCGATCGGCAGCTCGCCCAGCCGCGGCAGACCGGACTGCAGCCGCTCGATGCCGAACCGGATCTGCGCCGCCCACGCACCTGCCTCCTGGCCGAGCGTGATCGGCACGGCGTCCATCAGGTGCGTGCGGCCGGACTTGACGACGTCCTGCCACTCCTCGGCGCGCCCCTCGATCGCGCCGGCGAGGTGCTCCAGCGCGGGGATGACGTCGGTGAGGACGGCCTCGGTGGCGGCGACGTGGATCGTCGTCGGGAAGGTGTCGTTGGACGACTGCGACGCGTTGACGTGGTCGTTCGGGTGCACGTCGCGGCCGAGCGCGCGGGTGGCCAGCGTCGCGATGACCTCGTTCGCGTTCATGTTGGACGACGTGCCCGAGCCGGTCTGGAAGACGTCGATCGGGAAGTGCTCGTCGTGCTTGCCCTCGGCGACCTCGTCGGCGGCCTTCGCGATCGCGTCGGCGACGTCGGTGTCGAGGACGCCAAGACGCGCGTTCACGCGGGCGGCGGCGGCCTTCAACAGGCCCAGCGCGCGGATCTGGGCGCGCTCGAGACCGCGGCCGGAGATGGGGAAGTTCTCGACGGCACGCTGCGTCTGCGCGCGGTAGAGCGCGTCGACCGGGACGCGGACCTCACCCATCGTGTCGTGTTCGATCCGGTATTCCTGTTCAGCCATACCCCCGATTCTGGCCCCGTTTCGCGCACGTGGCCGGGTGTTGTCGCCCACCCCGGCGACTAACCCGCGCCCGCCCCGCCACCACCCTCAACGGAATGGCTACGCCATACTGGTTACGACCAATGTGTTCTCGATCACCGCCACCCACCACTGGCATGGAGCGAGCCTCATGGATTACGACCTCGTCGTCATCGGAGCCGGTCCCACCGGCCTCTTCGCCGCCTACTACGCGGGATTCCGCGGCCTGTCGATGGCCGTCGTCGATTCGCTGCCCGAACCCGGCGGCCAGGTCACCGCGATGTATCCGGAGAAGATGATCTACGACGTCGGCGGGTTCCCCGCGGTTCGCGGCCGCGACCTCGTGCAGGGCCTGGTGGACCAGGCCGCGCCGTGGAAGCCGGACTACCTGCTCGGCCGCAAGGCGGAGAAGCTGGAGAGCGTCGACGGCGGGCTGGAGCTGACCCTCGACGGCGGTGACGTGCTGCGTGCGGGCGCGGTCCTGATCACCGCGGGCATCGGCGAGTTCACGCCCCGTCCGCTGCCCGCCGGGGACGGCTGGCTCGGCCGGGGGATGGTCCATTTCGTCCCGTCGCTCGCGGCCCACGCGGGCCAGCACGTCGTCGTGGTCGGCGGCGGGGATTCGGCGTTCGACTGGTGCCTGGCGCTGCACCCGGTCGCGGCGAGCGTGACGCTGGTGCACCGCCGCGCGAAGTTCCGGGCCGCGGAATCGATCGTGCGGCAGGTGCGGGAGCTGGGCGTGCGGCTGGTCACGGACGCCGAGGTGTCCCGGTTCGTGGAAGCCCCGGACGGTTCGCTGACGGCGGTCGACGTGACGGTAAAGGGCGGCGGGGAAGAGCAATTGCGCGCGGACGCTGTGGTCGCGGCGTTGGGATTCACCGCGGATTTGGGCCCGATCGAAAGCTGGGGGCTGGAAATCGATCACCGCGCGATTTCGGTGGACTCGACCATGGCGACGGCCCGGCCGCGCGTTTACGCGGCGGGGGACGTGGCGGCGTATCCGGGAAAGGTGAAGCTGATCGCGACGGGATTCGGGGAGGCGGCGACGGCGGTGAACAACATCGCGGTGGCGTTGAATCCCGAGGCGCATTTGTTCCCCGGGCATTCGAGCAACGTCGAGTGACTCAGCCGGTTTTCTCCGCCAGCCAAGGCTGATACGCCACCGCCGAGGTCGCGATCGACGGTGCCGATCCGCAGGCCGACGACCGGTTTCCCGGGCGGCTGACCATCCCGGCCAGCACCCACCGGTCGCCGTCGCGGAGCAGCTCTGGGCCTCCGGAATCGCCGTAGCACGAGCCGGATCCGCCGGGGCTTTCCGTGCACAGCTCGGAAGTTCCGTCGAACGTCGACGTGCATTTCGCGCCCGGCACCAGTTGCGTGTCGAGCTGGCGCAGTGTCTTCGACACCGGGCCGCAATTCGGCGTCGCGCATGTCTGGCCCCAGCCGATTACCCGGACCGCCGTGCCTGGTGCGGCCGAACCGGCGATCGCGATAGGCGCGGCTTTCACCGGAGCGGTCAGCCGGATCAGGCCGATGTCGCCCGTTTGCGTTTCGGCATTGAAATGCGGGTGCAGTACGAATTCCGCCGCTTTCGGAGTTTCCCCGCCCTCGTCCGCGTCGTTGCTGCCGACGCGCAACCCGAGCGTCGCCGGGTCCTTCGCGGACAGGCAATGCGCCGCGGTGACCACCCACGTGGGCGCGATCAGCGAGCCGCCGCAGAACAGCGCGCCGCCCGAAGTGTGCAGGGACACCGCGAACGGGTACGGCTGGTCCGCGTCGGTCCCGCCGACGATCGACGGCGCAGCGGGCCCGGCCGAAGCGCTGCCCGCGCTGAGCACGACTCCGGTGAGGACAGTCAGCACCAGCGCGAGCAGCCGTTTCGACACCGGGAAACTCCTTGGCAGATCAGGGCAGCGGAGGCACCACGTGGTCGTCCTCGTCGAGGTCGAGGTTGCCGTCGAAGTTGACCGACGAGTACGCCCGCAGCTTCTCGAGCCGGTGGTAGCCGTCGATCATTCTGACCGTCCCGGACTTCGACCGCATGACGATCGACTGCGTCGTCGCGCCGCCCGCCCGGTAGTGGACGCCGCGCAGCAGGTCGCCGTCGGTGACGCCGGTCGCGCAGAAGAACACGTTGTCGCCGGTGACCAGGTCGTCGTTGAGCAGGATCCGGTCCAGATCGTGGCCCGCCGCGAGCGCCTTCTCGCGCTCCGCGTCGTCCTTCGGCCACAGCCGGCCCTGCAGCTCGCCGCCGAGGCACTTCATCGCGCAGGCGGCGATGATGCCCTCGGGCGTCCCGCCGATGCCGAGCAGCATGTCGACGCCGGTGGTCGGCCGGGCCGCGGCGATGGCCCCCGCGACGTCGCCGTCCGAGATGAACCGGATCCGGGCCCCCGCCTCGCGGACCTCCTTGACCAGCTGCTCGTGCCGCGGCCGGTCGAGGATGCAGACCGTCACGTCGCTGACGCTGGAGTTCTTCGCCTTCGCCACGCGCCGGATGTTCTCCGCGACCGGGGCGGAGATGTCCACCTTGCCCGCCGCGTCCGGGCCGACGGCCAGCTTCTCCATGTAGAACACCGCGGACGGGTCGAACATCGCGCCGCGCTCGGCGACGGCGAGCACGGCCAGCGCGTTCGGCATGCCCTTCGCCATGAGCGTGGTGCCGTCGACCGGGTCGACCGCGACGTCGCAGTCCGGGCCGTCGCCGTTGCCGACTTCTTCGCCGTTGAACAGCATCGGCGCTTCGTCCTTCTCGCCCTCGCCGATGACGACGACGCCGCGCATCGAGACGGTGGAGACGAGCTGGCGCATCGCGTCGACGGCAGCACCGTCGCCGCCGATCTTGTCGCCGCGGCCGACCCAGCGGCCGGCCGCCATCGCGGCTGCCTCGGTCACCCGCACCAGTTCCATGGCGAGGTTGCGATCAGGCGCTTCGCGTCGGCTGCGGTCACTGGCGGTGGTCATGGTGGCCTCCCGGAACACGGTTCGTCAGCGGGTGCCCAGTCTGTCAGATCCCGGAACCACCTGACCGATTCAGCCACGCATGGTGCACGTCACTCTGTGTCGTCGTCGGTCTCGACCGAGGCCAGCGCGGCCTCGATCCGCTCGCGGGCGCCTTCCAGATGCCGTTCGCACACCTTGGCGAGCCGCTCGCCCTTCTCCCAGAGCTCGAGCGACTGCTCCAGGGACAGCCCGCCGGCCTCGAGTTCCTTCACCACTTCGACGAGCTGGTCGCGGGCCTGCTCGTAACCGAGTCCGGCGGTGTCTGCTTCGCTCACGTTCTCCGACCTTGTGGTGCACGGGGCTGTCGGCGCAGACTACCGCGTTCGGCGGCGGTTCCGGGCTGGCCGGGGACGCTGGGGCGAGTCCGCCGCGGGCAAGCCACCACCGCGCTGGCCATCGCGTGGTCGTACCCGACGAAAGCCAGCGCGAACTCTTGCCCGTCACCGTCCGCGATGGCGTCTTCGAGGTTCTCCTGCGCGCTCGCCACCCGTCGCCGGTGCCCGGTCCCTTCGGCGAACCACCACCGGACGCCGACGTGCTCCGACGTCGCCTCGGACAGTCGCCTGAGCTGCGGAGCCAGTCCGCGCCGGGCGGCGGTGCCGCAGCCCGCGAGCAGCGCCGTCCAGCATTCGTCGGCCGCGCGGTCGGTGACCAGGGCCTGCCGCAGCAGGAGACCGGCGTCGAGCCGGGCGGCGGCGTCCACCGTGAGCGGGAGGAACGCCGGGGCCCGGTGCATCACGGCCGCTCTCCTTCCGGTACGGGTGTCGTCGGCTCGACGGATTCGGCCACCGCGTGGACCGCCCCGTCGGCGACCCGCACGCGCAGCCGCGCACCGTCCTCGATCTGGGAGACGGAGCGGAGCACGTGGAGGTTGCCCGCGGAATCAGTGAACTGGACAACGGCGTATCCGCGCTCCATCGTGGCCGCCGGGCCGAGCGCGGTCAGCCTGCCCCGCGCGTTCGCGACTTCCGCCTGGTCCTTGGCGAGCAGGCTGAGCATCGCGCGACGGCCGCGTTCGCGGTGCATCTCGACGTCGCTGAGCCTGCGTTCGATCGGACCCAGCGGATCGGCCAGCGACGGACGGCTGCGGAGCTGGGTCAGCAGCCGCGTCTCCCGGTCGACCCAGCCGTGCAGCGCGCGACGGCCGCGGTCGCGCATCTGCCGCACCCGGGCGGTTTCCTCGCGGACGTCCGGCACGATGCGCTTGCTCGCGTCGGTCGGAGTGGAGCAGCGCAGGTCGGCGACGTGATCGAGCAGCGGCGTGTCCGGCTCGTGCCCGATGGCGCTGACGATCGGCGTGCCCGCGGCCGCGACCGCCCGGCACAGCGCTTCGTCGGAGAACGGCAGCAGGTCCTCGACGCTGCCGCCGCCGCGGGCGATGACGATCACGTCGATGTCCGGATCTTTGTCCAAGATGGACAGTGCGCGGAGGATTTGCGGCACCGCCTGCGAACCCTGCACGGCGGTGTTCAGCACCTTGAACAACACGTGCGGCCAGCGTGCCTGTGCGTTCGCCAGCACGTCCCGCTCGGCCGCCGACGCGCGTCCGGTGATCAGGCCGATTCCCTTGGGCAGAAAGGGAATCGGACGTTTCCGCTCCCGGGCGAACATGCCCTCGGCGGCCAGCAGCTTGCGCAGCCGTTCGATCCGCGCGAGCAGTTCGCCGATGCCGACCGCGCGGATCTGGTCCGCGCGCAGGCTCAGCGTGCCGCGGCCGAAGAAGAACGACGGCTTGGCGTGGATGACCACCCGGTCGCCTTCGCGCAGCGGCGTCGGCAGTTCGCGCACCAGCCACATCGGACAGGTGACGGACATCGAGACGTCCGCGGACGGGTCGCGCAGGGTCAGGAACGCGGTCTGCGTGCCGGGCCGCGCGTTCATCTGCGTGACCTGGCCTTCGACCCAGACGTCGCCGAGCCGGTGGATCCAGTCGCCGATTTTGCGCGCGACGGTGCGGACCGGCCACGGATTCTCCGCGCTGGTGGCGGGGTCGTTGCTCACTGGCCTTCCGCGGGGTCGCCCGGCTGTTCCTCGGCCTTGCGCGCGTTGCCGATCCGCCGCGTCAGCATGCCGACGAACGACGCGCGGTCGGCGTGGGCCTTCTCGTACTCCAGCAGCTCCTCCAGCTGGGGCACGGTCAGCCGGCGCAGCCGGGCGCGCAGCTGCGGCAGGGTCAGCTCGTCGTAATTGCCCAGGCCAGCCGGGCCGGAGCTGTCGTTCTCGCCCTCGGAGTGCTCCTCGGCGAGCGCGCGGGTCTCCTCGACCCACGGATCGTCGATGGTTTCCGCGGGGAGATCCGGCGGCTGCGTGCGGTGGCCGTTGGTGCGCGGCTCGGGCAGGTCGTCGACCGGCACGAGCGTGGGCCGGGGCCGGGCGAACTCGGGCTCGGCGTCCTCGTCGAACGTGGCCCAGCTGGGGGTGTCCTCGACCGGGCGCAGCATCGACAGCGCGTCGTCGCCTTTGATGGCCAGCTCGGTGACGTGCTGCTGGACGCGCATGGACAGCTGCAGCACCTGGCTCACGACGGTGACCGGCAGGCCGGTGAGCTGCTTCGGGAGCTCACGAACCCGCTCGGCGGTGGTGACGGCGAGGCCCGCGGCGACCCGGAGGGGGAGCGGGAGTGGCTTCATGGGTCCAGCGTGCCGCATCCAGGCCGTCCTGCCCAACCGAACGGGTGGCCAGAGGCACCGGACGTGACGCCCGGCACAGCCTGAATGGCCGCGGCGGTCATCCGAACGAGGACTTCAACCCCGGATCGGCACTGCCCGTACCCTGGAGGCATGACTTCTGCGAGTCCCGGAACCGAACCCGCCGGTACCCCGACGATCACCCGGTCCGGCGCCGCCAAACGCGTGCTGCTCGCGAAGCCGCGCGGTTACTGCGCCGGCGTTGACCGCGCTGTCGTCGCCGTCGAGAAGGCGCTCGAGCTGTACGGGCCGCCGGTGTACGTGCGCAAGGAAATCGTGCACAACCGGCATGTCGTCGACACCCTGCGCGAACGCGGTGTGATTTTCGTCGACGAGACCTCCGAGGTGCCCGAGGGCGCGCTCGTGGTGTTCTCCGCGCACGGCGTCTCGCCCGCGGTGCACGCCGAGGCCGCGGAGCGGAACCTGCGCACCATCGACGCGACCTGCCCGTTGGTCACCAAGGTGCACAAAGAGGTCAACCGGTTCGCGAAGGACGACTACGACATCCTCCTCATCGGCCACGAAGGCCACGAGGAGGTCGAGGGCACGGCCGGTGAGGCTCCGGAGAAGGTGCAGCTGGTCGACAAGCCCGAGGACGTCGACAAGGTCGACGTGCGCGATCCGTCGAAGGTGATCTGGCTGTCGCAGACGACGCTGTCGGTGGACGAGACGATGGAACGCGTCGACCAGCTGCGCGACCGCTTCCCGACCTTGGCCGACCCGCCCAGCGACGACATCTGTTACGCCACCACCAACCGCCAGGTCGCGGTCAAGGCGATGGCCCCGGAGTGCGACCTGGTGCTGGTCGTCGGCTCGAAGAACTCGTCGAACTCGAAGCGGCTGGTAGAGGTCGCGTTGAAGGCTGGCGCGTCGGCTTCGCACCTGATCGACTTCGCGTCCGAGGTCGACGAGGCGTGGCTGGAGGGCGTGTCGACGGTCGGGGTCACGTCGGGTGCCTCCGTGCCGGACGTGCTGGTGATGGACCTGCTGAAGTGGCTGGCCGAGCGCGGGTACGGGCAGGTGGACGAGGTGACCACGGCGAACGAGAAGATCGCGTTCGCGTTGCCTAAGGAGCTTCGGAAGGCTGTTAAGCCGGAGTCCTGAGGGCAGGTTGTCTTCCGCATGTCTCTCCTCGCGGTGATTTCTGGCGAGGGAGTTCGGATCGGCGGGCTTTCGTTTGGTGCTGCGATGTTCGGCCGGGCGCGCGGTGCGCTTTGCCGCTGTACCGATTAGTCGAGAGCTGATCTTTGCTTCGGGACCCGTCATGCCTGGCAACTCCGCGTGAAGCTTGTCCACTGAGCAGCCACGGCGCTGGGAATCCCTTTAGCCACAACGAAAAGGCCGCCGACCCCGGTGAGGGGATCGGCGGCCTTTTCGTTTGCCTGCGGAGTGCCTGCCTTGTGCGCTCGGTCAGCCTTCGTCTTCCCAAGGACGCTGGCGGCGGGGCGGTTCCCGGCGAGGCGGACGCGGACGTCCGGGCGGCGGCTCGTCCCCGCGCGGCCGACGACGCGGCGGCGGTGCGTCGCCCCGCGGATCACGACGGCGCGGATCGCCTTCCGGCGGCCGGGGACGACGACCCTCCGGAGGCGGCTTGCGGCCACCGCGCGGAGCGTTCGGATCCAACGGCTCGCGCCGCGGACGGGCACCCGGGTCGGCAGGCGGACGCGGACGGCGCGGCGGCGGAGCGTCGAGATCCCGGTCCCGAGGCGGACGGCGACGGTTGCCCGGAGGCGGCGTCTGACCGGACTGCCCGGTGCGACCGGCAGGCGGACGCGAGCGCGGACGGCTGGCTTTGTCGTCGTCCTCGTTCCGGCCGCGCGGGACCTTGCCGTCCTTGATCTTGACGGGAGCGTCCGGGTCGCGTTCGCGGTAGATCCGGAAGAAGCCGAAGAGCAGCGTGACGCCGGTGGTGACCGCCATCGTCGGGAAGCCCTTGATCAGCGGCGTGCCGATGTTGAGCAGCTTCGACAGAGTGTCGCTGGCCTCCGAACCCCCGCCGGTCAGCAGCACGACGCCCGGCACGGTGACGGCGAGCACCAGCGGCGGCTGCACCATCGGACCGAACAGCCCGCGTCTTTGCACCGCACCGACCGCGATCACGGCCCCGAGGAAGTAGCCGGCCTTGAAAACAAAACCGAGGCTGCCGGAGGACTTCTCGTCGATGATGGCGCCGAGCACTGCCAAGCCGAAGCCCACGAGCACGGCCGCCCACCAGGGCAGGCCGCGCCTCGTGCCGACGACGAGACGCTCGTCCCACGGCACGGGGGCGTCATCGGCATCAGGATCGCTCTGGCGATCGCGTATCGCGGTCACGAGGCACACCGTAGCCCGTACTTGTCACGATCTTGTTGGCACTGCCGAGGACAGCACGAAGCAGCCACTCGACCGCATGACATTTCGTACGGTCGAGCGGTACCCGCGGTACGGCCTGTCCGCCCCGCTCCGCCGGACGGGGAACCAGTGGACCAGACCTCTGACCAGCGGTGATACCGACGGTATGGTCTGGCTGCCCGTTTCCCGGCCCTGCGCTGACCCCAGGCTAGGCCACCAGCCGACAACGGCAACGGCGGCATCGCCGGTCCCGTTCCGGAACATTCGCCGTTCCGGAACTTGACCAGGAATTGACGTTCCCGTGAGCCGCCTGAGCGTTCAGACCCTGCCCGTGCGACGTCGGAACCCTGCCCTTTCGCCCGCCCGGGCGGCAGTGTCCAACCTGGACTCCGCCGTTGGTTCCGGGCAATCCGGACTCCGGCGCGCGCTCGCTCGACGCGCGCCACCGCCGAAAGCTGCCGACGGCGGAGGACGTGATCACGCGGACCGCGGCCCCGCCTTGCCTGCCGACACACTCTCGCGGCTCGCCGCTCATCGGGACGGCGCTCAGCGGACGTTCGACGCCTGCCGCCTCGCTGCGGTGCGCTACCGCTCCCGGCAAACGCCCGTGCGAGACCGCACTCCGTAGGCAAGTCGTCAGGGCAGCCGTGCCAGACGTCGCTGGGACGCTCTGCCGATCCGGCTGCCAGCTCACGCCCCGCCGGACCGAGCCGACCGCGCTCGCCCCGCCAGGCTGTGCCGCCGACGTTCGCCCCGCCAGGCTGTGCCGCCGACGTTCGCCCCGCCAGGCTGTGCCGCCGACGTTCGCCCCCGTCAGACTGCGCCGCCAATGCTCGCCCCACCGGGCCGCGTTGGCGAGGCTCACCCCGCCGGTAGGCGCTGGCGAGGCTCACGCCGCCGGGCCGTGCCGCTCAGCTTGCTCCGTCAGGTCAGGCTGCCAAGGCTCACGCCGTCGGGCACCGCCCTGTCGGAGCTCACGACCGCCGGGCCGCGCCGCCCAGCCTGGATGCACCACATCGCACCCGCTGAGACCTACGCCACGGGATCGCGCCGCTGAGACTCGCTCCGCCAGTTCGCGCTTCCGCGCTCGTTCCGCCGGGCCGTGCCCGCCGGGACTGTGTCATCGGATCCGTGTCGCAGTCTCATACCGTCGGACCGTGCCGCCACACCCAAGGCCCGCCACACAGCGCTGGCGTCGCGTCACCACCCCGCCTGACCGAACTCCGCTCGACCCCAAAGCCCTGCCAGGCTCCAAGCATCAGCTCGCATCCAGCGAACCTGAGGCCGTCATCCCGACGCCCGCAAGCGACGCTGCCAGACCCGTCCCGCGAAAGCAGGCGTCGATCGTCCGATCGCGACTGTCGAGCCTGCGGCCATCGCACCGCTCCCTCAACCAGCTGCCACCTCGTCTCCCTTCCGAAGCTGCGGCACCGGTGCCGGACTGCCCGACGCGTCGGTGAGCGGCGCGACTGTCGCACGGAACGACTCCAGTGCCTCGAGTTCCCGACGACGGGCCGAGACGAAGCGCTGCAGGTGCGTCGTGGACAGATTCAGCGCCTCGACCGCATTGCCCGCGGCGCGGTGCGCGGCGGCGGCGCCCGCGCGCACTTGCTCGACGTCCTCGACGAGCGCCCGGTCGCTGGCGGCGAACAGCGCAGCCGACGCGAGTACCCCGAATCCCGTTGGGCCGCACAGGAAGACGCGACGGTCGATCAGCCAGCGCAGCAGTTCGGGATCGGTGTCGAGAGCGGCGACCACGGCAGCGTCGGACGGGATGAACATGATGGTGCCGTAAATCGCGTCCGCCCAGCGCTGGTAGCCCTTGCCCGCCAGCTCCGCCGCGCGGGAGCGCAGCTGCCGGACGTGGACGCGCAGCGCGTCGAGCCGTTCCTCCGGGTCGTCGGTCTCGACCGCCTCCGCCCAGATGGCCATGCTCGCCTTCGCGTCGACCGGAACTGCCCGGCCGCCGCCGACATTCAGCACCAGGTCGGGCTTGGCGCTCCCGCCGCCGCCCAGATCGGTCTGCAGGGTGAAGTGCAGTCCCTCCCGCAGTCCGAGTGCGCGCGCGGTTTCCACGAGCACCTGCTCGCCGAGTTCGCCGCGGCCGTGGATCGACGCGAACGCCACCTCGTACCGGCGCAGCGCGAGCTGCTGCTGGTCGCCTTTCGCGCGCTCCGCCGCCACGAGCCGCGCGGCCGCGTCGGCGCGGCGCATTCCGTCGTTGTACAGCCGCCACAGTGCGACTACCGCGACGCACAGGAGCAGCGCGAGCACGACGGCCGCGGTGGTGATCACCGTCTCCACCCGGTCCTCCTCTCCGTCGGGTCCGGCGGGTGTCCGGACGCGAGACATCATGGCGGACCGCACTGACAAAAACCGGCACCCGCGGTCGCGCTGCGTAGCTGACCTGCGACTTTCCAGATCCGAGGCTGGGCGTGTCCGCAGTGGACCTGGATCGGCTTCGTACACACGTTCGAGTGGGGTACCGGCGTGCCTCCGGGATTTCGTCAGGGTCTGCTCCTAACGTGGTCGCCGTGAGAGTCCTCCATACGTCTGACTGGCACGTCGGCCGCACGTTCCACGGCGCCGATCTGCTCACCGAACAGGAGGCCGCCCTCACGCACATCGCCGAACTCGTCGACCGCGAGTCGGTCGACGTCGTGGTGGTGGCCGGTGACATCTACGACCGAGCGGTGCCGTCCGCCGAAGCTGTCCGCGTCGCCACGGCCGCGATGACCCGCATCCGCCGGGCCGGCGCGGAACTCGTGGTCACGCCGGGCAACCACGATTCGGCCGCGCGGCTGGGCGCGTTCGCCGAATTCGCGGCGGCGGGCGGGCTGCACGTCCGCGCGACCGTCGAAGGCATCGCGGAACCTGTTGTGCTGCACGACGAACACGGCGAGGTCGCGTTCTACGGTATCCCGTATCTCGAACCCGAGCCGTCGCGGCACGCATTGGGCGTGCCGCAGGCGCGCGGCCACACCGGTGTGCTCGGCGAGGCGATGCGGCGGGTGCGGGACGATTTGGTCACTCGTCCAGGAACTCGATCCGTAGTGCTGGCGCACGCTTTCGTCACCGGCGGCGAGGCCAGCGAATCGGAGCGCACCATCGCGGTCGGCGGCGTCGAGCAGGTTCCCGGCTCGGTCTTCGACGGCGTGGACTATGTGGCGCTCGGGCATTTGCACGGACCGCAGACGCTCGCGGACCACCTCCGGTATTCCGGAAGTCCGCTGGCGTACTCGTTTTCCGAAGCGCGGCAACGGAAATCGGTATGGTTCGTGGATCTCGACGCCACCGGCCTGGCCGAGGTCCGCCGGCACGAGCTGCCGGTGCCGCGTCCGCTCGCGACGCTCTCCGGCGAGCTCGCCGCCTTGCTCGAGGACCCGGAGCATGAGCAATGGCGCGAGCATTTCCTCTCGATCACCGTCACTGATCGAGTGCGCCCGATCGATGCGATGCGGTTGCTGCAGGGCCGTTTTCCCTACGCGGTGCACATGGATTGGCGACCCGATGGCGGGGTCGCCGGCACCGAACTGAAGTATGCCGAAGCAGTGCGCGGGCGCAGTGACATCGAGATCGCGCGCAGTTTCCTCGACGACTGCCGCGGCGCTCCGCCGACTGAACGCGAGGAGCGGCTCGTGCACCTGGCGCTCGAAGCAGCGAACCGGGCGGCGGTGGAGAAGCCGTGAGACTGCATCTGCTGGAGGTAGAAGCCTTCGGCCCCTATGCGGGGCGGGAGGTGGTGGACTTCGACGCCCTTGGCGCCGACGGTCTCTTCCTTCTCCACGGCGACACCGGCGCGGGCAAAACCACGCTGCTCGACGCGATCGCGTTCGCGTTGTTCGGCGTGGTGCCGGGCGCGCGCGGCGACGTCAAGCGGTTGCGGTGCGATCTCGCCGAGCGCGATCGGCAAACCGAGGTAGTGCTGGAGCTGACCGTGCAGGGTCAGCGGCTGCGGATCGTGCGCAGCCCGGAGTACCAGCGGCCGAAGAAACGCGGCGACGGATTCACCACGCAGCAGGCCCGGGTTTCACTGACCTGGGTCGGCGAACCGCCCGCCGGGCTGCCGGCCGACGGGAGCATCCGCATCGACGAGGTGGCGCGCACCGTCGAGCGACTGCTGGGCATGACGGCGGCGCAGTTCTTCCAGGTCGTGCTGCTGCCGCAAGGAGAGTTCGCGAAGTTCCTCCGCAGCGACACCACGGAGCGCGAGAAGCTGCTGGAACGGCTTTTCGGCACCGAGCGGTTCTCCGACGTCGAACGCTGGTTCGCGGACCTTCGCGCGGAACGCGGCCGGGCGCTGGAAAAGCGGCAGCAGGAGGTCCGCGAGCTGCTCGCCCGCTACGCCCAGGAAGCGCAGCAGGAACCGCCGGAGGAAGGACAGCCGGAATGGGTCGAGGCTGTGCTGGCCGAGGTCGCTACCCGGGCCGAGGCAGTGGAAACCGAGGCGGCGCAAGCACGTTCGGCGGCGAAGGCCGCTGAGGTCGCTTTGCGCGAGGCGGAGGAGGACGCGGAAAAGATCCGCCGGGTCCGCACCGCGCACACCCGGCTGACGCAGGTCGCCGAGCAGACGGCCGAACGTGCTGAGTGGACGGAAGAGATCGCGGCGGCTCGGCGCGCTGCCGCGGTGGTTCCTGAGGCCGAGCTGATGGACCGGCGCACGGCCGAACTCGGTGATGCGCAGGTGCTGGTGGCGGACCGGATCCGAGACCTCGCCGACCTCGGTTTCGACGCGGTCGGCCTCGCCGTCGCCGACCTTCGCGAGCGCGCGGGTTCCGTCCGCGAGGAGGCTGGCGCTCTCGCCGAGTTGGCGGCGGAGGCCGACCAGCAGAAGAGCGACGAACAACGCCGTGCGGAGCGGCAGAAAGTCGCGGAGAAGGCCGCCGAGCAGGTTGCCGGGCTCGCGGAGCGATTGGCGGAGTTGCCCGGTCTGATTTCCGCTGCGCGTACCGAAGCGACAGTGGCTGGCGAAGCGGCGGCGAAGCTGGACGGTGCGAGGTCTCGCGTCGAAGAGCTGACGGCGCTCACTCGTGCGGCCGAGGAGTTGCCGCCGGCTGAAGCCAAGGTCGCGCGCGGCGAAGCGAAGCTGCGCGAAGTGGTCGACGAGCACCAGGCGGCTCGGCAGCGTCGGCTCGATCTCCGCGAACGGCGTCTCGACGGAATGGCAGCAGAGTTGGCTGCTGGCTTGGCCGAGGGAGCGCCGTGCCCGGTGTGCGGGTCGGCCGAACATCCGGTACTGGCGAACCATGACGCGCCTCTGGTGGATGCGGATGAGGAACGCGCTGCCGAAGAGGCCGAGCAGAAGGCGTCGGCGTTGCGTCAGCGCGTGGTGTCGGCGTTGGAGGAGGCCAAGGCGCGGGTTGTCTCCTTGCGCGAACGGTTGGACGGACGCACCGCGGAGGAGATCGCGACCGCGCTGACCGAAGCCCGTGCGGTCGTCGCGGAACTCTCCGAAAAGGCGCAGCGCAAGGATCAACTGAACGCGAAGGTCGCTGAACTGGAGCGCAGCGCCGAGCAGTTGGCCGGACAGCAGCGCCTCGCTGAGCAGACGGTCACCGAGGCGAACGCCGAGATCCGGGCGTTGGACGTGCGGATGGCCGAGCGCGAGCAGCGGCTGGTCGCAGGCAGGGGAGAATTCCCGGACGTTCCCGTCCGGCGACAGCATTTGCTCACGCTTGCTGGTGCGCTCGACTTGGCGGCGGAGGCGCACACCGCGGTGTCCGGAGCGGAGGCCCGGCTCGCGGAGCAACGGGATCTGGTGGAAATCTCGTTGCACGCCAAGGGGTTCTCGACCCTCGAAGAAATGCGCGCCGCGGTCCGGACCGATGAGCAGGTCACGAAGCTCGAACAGGGCCTCGCTGAGGCGGAAGCCATGGCCGCCGGTGCGCGGGAGATGCTCGCGCAACCGGAACTGTTCGGGATCTCGCCGGACGACACGGTGGACGTCGCGCCGCTGGCCGAGCGAGCGATGGAGACGCGGGCTCGTGCGGACACCGCTTTTGCCGCGCTGCAAGCGGTTTCGGCGCAACACCGCGAACTGGTGAAGCTGGCTGGGCGGTTGAGCACAGCGCTGTCGGAGCTGCGTCCGCTGGAGGAGGAGTACGCCGAACTTCGGGCACTGTCCGAAGTGGTCAACGGGCGGGGGCAGAACTCACGGAAGATGTCGTTGCGCTCGTACGTCCTGGCTGCTCGGCTGGAGGAGGTCGCGCTCGCGGCGACCGCACGGCTGCGGACCATGAGCCAGGGCCGCTACTCGTTCGTGCACTCGGACGCGGCCGGTGCGCGTGGTACCAGGGGCGGCCTCGGCCTCGACGTGCTGGACGACTACTCCGGCACGGTGCGCCCAGCGAAAACGCTGTCGGGCGGCGAGTCGTTCCTCGCGTCGCTGTCGCTCGCGCTGGGCCTGGCCGACGTGGTGGCAGGCGAAACCGGCGGTGCGCTGCTCGACACCCTTTTCGTGGACGAGGGTTTCGGCACGCTGGACGCCGAGACGCTGGACGTGGTGATGAACATCCTCGACGAACTCCGTGCTGGTGGCCGCGTGGTGGGCCTGGTGTCGCACGTCGAGGAGCTCCGCCAGCGCATCCCCACGCGCCTGCGGGTGCGGAAGTCCCGCACCGGGTCGAAAGTGGAGCTGCAGATGGCCTGACGAGAGCAGGATGCTCCTGCGCCGTGTTGACGGCTGCGGCTCCTTCGCCGGGTTGCTGATGGCCTGGCCGGGCGGCTCGCGACGACAGTCGCATTGCGGTGCTCGCGGCAGGGCTAGCCGGGATGTGGTTGGCCGGTGAGCGGCTGGCTGGATGTGGTTGGCCGGTGAGCGGGCTGAGCGCTGCGGCTGGCGGTTGCTGCGGTGGTGCCCGAGTCGGGCGCTGTCAGTGGTGGGCAGTTGGTGCAGTCGTTGGGTGGCCGCTGCGGTGGTGGGCCGAGCTGGCTGCTGTGGCCGAGCCGGGTGCCGTCGATGGCGGGCTGTGGTCGGCTGCCGTGCCGGTGGCGGGCTGTGGCTGCCGTGGCGGTGGTGGGCTGTGGTCGGCTGCTGTAGCGGTCGTGGGCCGAGCCGGGCGCTGTCGGCGGTCGTAGCCGAGGTGGGCCGAGCAGCGCTGTCGGCGGGAACAGACGGCCGTCAGGCGCGATCGGCCAGCAAACTCCGCCACGCGCGGCGGCTCCGCGCCGCCACCTTGACCGCGTTCGCCCGCGGGCGAACGCGGGCGAAGCCAACCACAACGCGGCCCGAGCCGACCCGCGACGCCGTCCGAGCCAATCGTGACCCGGCTCGAGCGAACTGCTACCTGGCCCGAGTCAGCCGCAACGTGGCCCAAGCCAGCCGTGACCCGGCCCGAGCGAACTGCGACCTGGCCGGAGCCAACCGCGACGCGGCCCGAGCGAACCGCAACCTGGCCCTAGTCAGCCGCGACGCGGCCCGAGCGAACCGCAACCTGGCCCTAGTCAGCCGCAACGCGGCCCGAGCCAACTGCGAGCTGGCCCGAGTCAACCGCGACCCGGCTCGAGCCAACTCCAACGACCTCAGCCGCCCCCGGCCTCGTGTGAACCGTCAGGCGGATTCTTCGTGGTGCAGAAGCCACCGCTTCGCGTCCACGCCCCAGCGGAAGTTGCCGATCGCTCCGCCGGTCCGCACGACTCGGTGGCAGGGCACGAACAGGGCAGCCGCGTTGCGGGCGCAGGCGGTCGCTGCCGCGCGGACTGCGGAGGGGTTGCCGGAGAGGGCGGCGTACTCCGCGTAGCTCACTGGGCTTCCGGCGGGGACCTTGCGCAGCATCTCCCACGCGTGCTCGCGGAAGGGGCCGGATCGTTGCCGTACCTCGATGTCGGCCACGGCGTCGAGGTCGCCGCCGTGGTAGCGGCGGATCGCGGCGGTTACCGGGCCCAGGTCGCGGCGTTCGGTGAGGGTCGTCGGGGCTAGGGACGGCGAGATGAGCGGCGTCAGCTCGGCGACGTCGCCCGTCCAGCCGGAGGCCAGTACGGCACCGTCGCCGGTTGCGACTGCGGTGAACGGGCCGATCTTGGTGTCCAAAGTGGACCAGAAGGCGGTGGGCACGGAAAGTCTCCTCAAGCGGTTCGGGAACTGAGATAGCGGCTGGCGTAAGAACTCCACGGCTGCCAGTCGCGCGCGGACGTCGCCAGGTCGATGCCCAGCTCGGCCGCTCCGCGGCGGACGGCTGGGTCGCCGGTCAACAGGACGTCGGGGGCGCTGAGCAGGCGCATCACGACGTAGTCGGCGGTGCCGGAATCGACGCCGGCCGCGAGCATTTCGGCGCGCAACTCGTCGGCGTCCCGGCCCACGTGCAGGTCTAGTTCACCGGCGACGATCGCGGCGGCGACCTCCTTGACCAGCGGCTTCACGTCGGCCTCGGCGATGGCTGACGGGCTCGGGAACAGGGTCGTCAGGGCGTCCATGGGTGGGTCGGCGGGCGGGACTGGCTCGCCAAGTTCGACGACGTCGGCCACGTCCTCGCCCAGCAGGGCGCGGAGCAGAACTTCCGGGCCGTCAACGGCGCCCGGTACGCGGATGCCCGGAGTGGCGGCGACCAGCGGGGCCAGCGCCGAATCGGCGGAGAGCACGCGTGAGACGGCTTCCGGGTCGGCGTCCAGGTCCGACAGCCGCCGCACTCGGCTGACGGCGCTGCTCAGGTCACGCAGATCCGAAAGGGCCAGGTCGCACTGCACGTAGCCAGCGCGCGGGCTGACCCACACCGAGCCCGGGCCGTGGGGCAGCCGCAAGGTGCGGCCGTAGCCATCGTCCGAGACGGCTTCGATGCCCGGCAGCGCCCGGGAGGCGTGGTAGTTCAGCACGCCCGCGGCGTCGAACGGGGCACGGAACGGCAGGCGGAGGCTGAGCCGCGTCGCGCCGGTGGGTTCGCTGCGGTTTCCGCGGCGCAGGCTCGCCGCGCGCAGCTGTGACGGGGTTGTCGCGAACACCTCGCGGATCGTCTCGTTGAACTGGCGGATGCTGGAGAACCCGGCTGCGAACGCGACGTCCGTGAGCTGCAGTTGCGACATCTCGATCAGCAACCGCGCCGAGTGGGCGCGATGGGCTCGGGCGAGGCGGATGGGCCCCGCGCCCAGCTCGGCCGTCAACACGCGGCCGAGCTGGCGTTCCGAGTAGCCGAGCTGACGGGCCAAGCCGGGCACACCCTCGCGCTCGACCAGGCCGTCCGAAATCAGCCGCATCGCGCGGGCGGCCAGGTCGGCGCGCACGTTCCAATCCGGCGAACCCGGGACCGCGTCCGGCAGGCAGCGGCGGCACGCGCGGAAACCACCGGCCTGCGCGGCGGCCGAAGTGGGATAGAAACGGACGTTCTGCGCCTTCGGCGTGAGCGCCGGGCAGGACGGGCGGCAGTAGATGCCCGTGGTGCGCACCGCCATGATGAACTGGCCGTCGAACCGCTGGTCGCGGGCGGTCACCGCGCGGTAGCAGCGCTCGGTGTCACGCCAGATCGGGATGGTCGAGGTAGCCATGCCGTCGATCATGCCAGCAGGTGAGAGCCCTGACTGGCGGAAAACCGACACGACGTTGCGGCCGCGCTCACCGGGTCGGCGGGGGCCCGCGCGCAGCACGTAGACTTACCGGCCGTGAGTCTCACCCTCGGTATCGTCGGCCTGCCCAACGTCGGCAAGTCCACCCTGTTCAACGCGCTGACGCGCAACGACGTGCTCGCCGCGAACTACCCGTTCGCCACGATCGAGCCCAACGTCGGCGTCGTGCCGCTGCCGGACCCGCGGCTGGACAAGCTGGCCGAGGTCTTCTCGTCCGAGAAGATCGTGCCCGCCGTGGTGTCCTTTGTGGACATCGCGGGCATCGTGAAGGGCGCTTCCGAGGGGGCCGGGCTCGGCAACAAGTTCCTCGCGAACATCCGCGAGGCCAACGCGATCTGCCAGGTCATCCGCGTGTTCGACGACCCGGACGTGGTGCACGTCGACGGCCGGATCGACCCGATGTCCGACATCGAGACGATCAACACCGAGCTGATCCTCGCCGACCTGCAGACGCTCGAGAAGGCGCTGCCGCGGCTCGAGAAAGAGGCGCGCACCAAGAAGGAAGCGCGGCCGGCGCTCGAAAACGCCCAGAAGGCCAAGGAAATCCTCGACTCCGGGCGCACGCTGTTCCAGGCGCAGAAGGACGTCGACGGCGAGGCGCTGCGCGAACTGAGCCTGCTCACCACGAAGCCGTTCCTGTACGTCTTCAACGCCGACGAGGCCGTGCTCACCGACGAGGCGCGCCGCGAGGAGCTGGCGAAGCTCGTCGCGCCGGCGGACGCGGTGTTCCTCGACGCCAAGGTCGAAGCCGAACTGCTGGAGCTGGACGACGAGGAGTCCGTCCGCGAGCTGCTGGAGTCCGTCGGCCAGATGGAACCGGGCCTGCACGCGCTGGCCCGCGCCGGTTTCCACACGCTCGGCCTGCAGACGTACCTCACGGCCGGCCCGAAGGAATCGCGCGCCTGGACGATCCCGCAGGGCGCGACCGCCCCGCAGGCCGCCGGCGTGATCCACACGGACTTCGAGCGCGGCTTCATCAAGGCCGAGGTCGTGTCGTTCGAAGACCTCGTCGAGGCGGGCTCGATGGCGGCCGCGCGCTCGGCGGGCAAGGTCCGCATGGAGGGCAAGGACTACGTGATGGCGGACGGTGACGTCGTGGAGTTCCGCTTCAACGTCTAGCCTCACCAAAAGGCGTAGCTGTCGCTTCCGGCACGCATAACCGAGCAGGCATGACTTCAGGTCGGCAACCGGGGCCTCCGACGGGATGGAGCCCCGCCGTGAGCGCCAGCACGCTTTCGCGGTTTCTGGCACTGCCCGGACTCACCAGGTGCTGACGAGCGACCTGGCCGCGGCGTCGGCATCCCGGCCCGAAAGCTGCGCGGCCACGGCGGTTTTCAGTACGGCTGCTGCCTGCGCGAAGATCATTTCAGACGAATTGACCAGGTCGAAGCCTGCGCGGTCGATTGTGAGTGTCCCGGCTGGGAGGCCGGGCCTTCCGCTTCAACGTTTGAGCCCCGCCGCCGCGCAGGTTCTTTCCTGGGAAGGATCCTTCCTAGGAAAGAACCCGAACTGGTACCCCTTCGCGCCTTGAACGACTGTGGAAGGCAGACCGGGGAAACGCCCCGGGCCTGACTGAGGAGGCTTCATGGCCACCGGCACCGTCGAGCACGTCAAGTTCCGCAATCGCGACATGTACTGGGACATCGCGGCGGATCTGCACTTTCCGCCGGGCTTCGACGAGTCCAAGACCTATCCCGCGATCGTCGTGGCGCATCCGATCGGCAGCTGCAAGGAGCAGACCTCCGGCAACGTCTACGCCCCCGCTCTCGCGGAGGCCGGAAACGTGGTCATCGCGTTCGACGCCAGCTTCCAGGGCGCGAGCGGCGGCGAACCGCGGTTCCTCGAGGACCCTGCCCAGCGTGTCCAGGACTTCAGCCGCGTCGTCGATTACCTCGTGACCCTTCCGTACGTCGACGCCGACCGGATCGGCGTGCTCGGGATTTGCGGCGGCGGCGGGTACACCCTCGCGGCAGCGAAGACCGAGAAGCGCTTCAAGGTCGTGGCGTCCGTCACCGGTGCCAACTTCGGACGGCTCCAGCGAGAGATGGCGGGTCAGAACGGCGGCGTCATCCAGGCGCTCAGCACGATCGGCCAGCAGCGCACCGCGGAGGCGCGCGGCGAGCAGAGCGCGGTCAACGGCTTCCTGCCTGATACGGCTGAGGCCGCGAAGCAGACCGGAGACATCGACATCATCGAGGCCTTCGAGTACTACCGCACCGATCGCGGCCAGGCGGAGCACGGCTGCGTCCTGTTCGAGGCCGCGCACGGCACGGCGGTGCTGGGCTGGGACGCGTTCTACCTGGCCGAAGAACTGCTCGACCAGCCGCTGCTGATCGTGATCGGCGACAAGGACAAGCAGGGCGCGTTCGGTGCTTACCGCGACGGCCACGAGATCTACGAGCGGGCCGCGTCCGCCGACAAGACTCTCCTTGAGATCGACGGTGCTTCGCACTACGACCTGTACGACCGTCCGAACGGGGCGGGCGAGGCGTTGAAGACGATCGTTCCCTTCTTCAACGACAAGCTCTGACCCGCAGTTCCGAACGAGTCGACCATCGCCTCGGCAGGACGGCGGTCCTGCCGAGGCCAGTGTTCAGCTCAGTTCGGTGACGCTGGGAACGACCACGCCGTACAGATCGCCGATGGTCGCCAGCGCGCTGGCGTGCAGTTGGTCAGCGCTCACTTCCCCGGCCGGAGTCGGCAACGGCCGCGTGGCGCAGGCGTCGGCGACGACGGTCGGGTGGTTGCCGCGCAGGAACGCGCCCTCGGTGGTGAACGTGACGCACATGTTGGTCATGAACCCGGCGATCACCACGTTTTTGTGCCCAGCTGCGTCGACCTGCTCGCCTAGGTCGGTGTTCACAAACGAGTTCGGTGCGCTCTTGACGACGACCGGCTCGCCCTCGATCGGAGCGACGTCCGGGTGGATGCCGCCGATTTCGGCTCGGATGTCGTACGGCGTGCCCTCGCCGCTGTCGTGGGCGACATGGATCACCTTCGCTCCGGCGGCGCGGGCCTTGGCGAGCAACTGTTTCGCCGCGGTCAGCGCCGGCCGCCAGCCTTCCAGCTCCATCACGCCGCGGGTGTAGGTGTTCTGGTAGTCGACCAGGATCAGCGTCGCGTCGGCCAGCGTCGCCGGGGTCTGGTCGAGACCGCTTAGCTCCCGCAGCGTTTTCCTTGCCATAGTGGGGTTTCCTCTCGTTTCCGTTCCGCACGACCGACGCTAGACTCGGCGTCGGATGTCGGCAATGACATGCGAAGCGCAGAAACCGACACGGGAGTGCGATGAAGAGGCTGCTGGTCGTCGTCCTGTTCGACCAGATCGACCTGCTCGACGTGACCGGTCCCGCTGAGGTGTTTTCCTTGCTGCAGCGGGAAATGAGCCGCCCGACCGGCTACGAGGTGGTGCTCGCGGCGGAGACGCTGGAGCCGGTGACCACCTCGGCCGGGGTGCGCGTCGTGCCGGACGTGACCTTCGCAGAGCTGTCCCGGAAGGCGATCGACACCCTGATCGTGCCCGGCGCGGTGACCACCGGAGAGAACGGGAAGGTCATCGCCCGATGCGACCCGGCGGTGGTCGAGGAGGTCCGCCGCCTGGCCGGGCGGACGCGCCGGGTGGCGTCCGTTTGCGTCGGCGCGCACATCCTCGCGGCGGCGGGGCTGCTCGACGGCAAACGCGCCACTACGCACTGGTCGACCGCCCGGCAGCTTGCTGCGGAGCATCCAGCGGTGACTGTCGACGCGGACCCGATTTTCATCCGCGACGGTTCCGTGTGGACCGGTGCCGGGCTGAGTGCTTGCCTCGATCTCGCGCTGGCCTTGGTGGCCGACGATTTCGGCCCGAAATTGGCTTCGCGGGTGGCTCGTCAGCTGGTGATGTTCCTGCGGCGGCCGGGCGGGCAGAGCCAGTTCAGCGTGTCACTGGAGCCCGCGTCCGCGACCCGGCGGGTGGACGAGCTGCGGCAGTACATCGCGGCTCATCTGTCCGATCCGCTGACGGTGTCCGATCTCGCCGCGCATGCGCACGTGACGGATCGGCAGATCACGCGGGTGTTCAAGGCGGAGTTGGGGATGACGCCCGCCGCCTACGTCGAGCACGCGCGGGTCGAGGCGGCGCGGCATCGGCTGGAGACGACTGACGAGACGTTGTCGCGGATCGCCGGGGCATGCGGATTCGGCACCGTTTCGACGCTGAACCGGTCTTTTCGGCGGACTCTGAACACGACGCCTAACGAATACCGAGAGCGGTTCCGGATCGGTTAGTGGCAGCGGAATATTCCTTGCCGGGCCGCGCCGCCCTGGAGCTACCGCGACGACGTGCTGAGCTACACCTGCCACCTGGCGGCCTTGATGGCGGACGGCGCCGATCTCAGCCAGGTCGAGGACGGGACGCTCCCGTCGGCTCCGTGGCGTTCATGATCGCCTTCGCGGCGACCGTCGTGGTGCAGCTGAGGAAAGCCCGGCGGCGCAAGATCGCGGCGCTTCCGAAACCGTGAGTGACAGCTCGCCTCGTGAAGGGGCGACGCTTCAGGTGGCGGTGAACCCCGAGAACCCGGCCGAATCAGTCCCCGAGGGGGCGACCGGGTCCGGGGTGATCGGCTGCGCGTCGATCGCGATCGGGACCATCGGGATCGCCATGTTCTGGTTCATCCGGATGTTCCCGCTGCCGTAACGGCTCAGCCGAGCAGGCCGAGCACCACCATCGACAGGAGGACGACAGTGGGCGCGAACACCGCGACCCAGGTGCGCTGTGCGGCGGTGAGCTGGGCGGATGTGCTGTTCATGGCGGGTCCTAGCGGGGCGAGTGCCGATGATTACCGCTGGGTTAGCGCCTTGATCTAGCTCACCGTTACCGCTTGTGATCAAGGTCACGACGGTTGCGCGCGGTGTGCCACAGCACCCCGCCCGCGGCGGCCACCATCAGGCCGAACGAACCGATTCCCACCACGAGTGCCTGGACCATGCTGGCCTCCTTTCGTCGCGTCTGTTCGGAAGACGCGCGAAGGGGCCGTTCATGGTGCCAGGGTTGCCGACGTCACACCTGGTCAGCGGGCCGCCACGACCTCGTCGATCTGCTTGGCCAGTGCGAAATCGCGTTCGGTCAGGCCGCCTTCGGAGTGGGTGCTGAGACGGAAGGTCAGGGTGCGCCAGCGGATGTCGATGTCGGGATGGTGGCCGGCCTCCTCGGCCAGTTCGGCCACCCGGTCCACCACCTCGATCGCCGCCGGGAAGGACGGGAGTTCGGTCGTCCGCACGATGGTGTCGCCCTCGCGCCGCCACTCCGGAACGGTGCCGAGGGCCTTCTCCACTGCCGAGTCGTTCAATAGCTGAGTCATCCCTCCATGGTGTCGGCTACGCTGCGGCATTGCCACGGGAGTCCGGTACGCCGGGCTGAGAGGCGGGCCGTCAACCCGCGACCGTTCGCACCTGGATCCGGATCATGCCGGCGTAGGGAGGCCGTATCGCTCTCCCTTATCCGGCGCAGTGCAGGAGGGGAAGAATGATGTCGCGGACCGTCCGCACGGTGGTGGGCCTCGCCACGGTCTCGGTGCTCGCCAGCGCCTGCTCGCTGTCCGGCGGCGATTCCGGCGGGTCGTCCGCGAGCTCGGACCAGCAGACGCCGACCGTCACGCTGGTCACGCACGATTCGTTCGCCGCCCCGCAGGACGTGCTCGACGCCTTCCAGCGCCAGTCCGGGATCAAGCTCAAGATCCTCAAATCCGGCGACGCCGGCGCGCTTACGAACAAGCTCGTCCTCACCAAGGGCAGCCCGATCGGCGACGTCGCGTACGGCGTCGACAACACCTTCGCCTCGCGTGCGCTCGGCGAGGGCGTCTTCCAGCCCTACACGAGCCCGGAGGCCGACCGCGGCCCGCAGCGCTACTCCGTGGACCCGCAGCACCGGCTGTCGGCGGTCGACCTCGGCGACGTCTGCGTGAACATCGACCCGGCGTACTTCGCGAGCAAGGGCCTCCCGGAGCCGAAGAGCTACGACGACCTCGCCGACCCCAAGTACAAGGACCTGACCGTCGCGGAGAGCCCGGCCACCGCGTCGCCGGGGCTGGCCTTCCTGCTCGGCACGGTCGCGAAGTACGGCGAGGACGGCTGGAAGGGCTACTGGCAGAAGCTGAAGGACAACGGCCTCAAGACCGTCAGCGGCTGGGAGGAGGCCTACACCAAGGACTTCTCGGGCTCGTCGGGCAAGGGCCCGCGGCCGATCGTCGTGTCCTACGCCTCGTCGCCGGCCGCGGAGGTCGGCGAGGACGGCAAGCCGCGGACCAAGGCGCTGCTCGACACGTGTTTCCGCCAGGTCGAGTACGCAGGGGTGCTCACTAACAGCAAGCAGATACCGCAGGCGCAGAAGGTCGTCGACTTCCTGTTGTCGCAGCAGTTCCAGACCACCGTCGCGGCGAACATGTACGTCTACCCGGCACGCCAGGGCGTCGAACTGCCCGCCGGCTGGGCCACCGCGGCTCCGCTGCCGCAGGCGCCGGCCACCATGCCCGCGGACAAGGTGCAGGCAGGCCGGGAGAAGTGGATCGGGGAATGGCGCTCGCTCATGGGCGCGTGATCCCCGCGCGCACTATCGGGCTCACGCTGCTCGGCCTGCTGCCGGTCGCGTTCCTGGTGGTGTTCTTCGCCTGGCCGGTCGTCGCGATCGTCGGCCGGGGGTTTTCCGCGGGCGGCGTCGACACCGTGCTCGGCGACCCGCAGACGTGGCGGCTCGCCGGATTCACGCTGGCCAGCGCGGCCGCGTCGACCGTGGTCGCGGTGCTCGCCGGGCTGCCGGTCGCGTATCTGCTGGCGAGGGTCCGGCTGCCCGGGGTCGGATTGGCGCGGACGATCGTGCTGGTGCCGTTCGTGCTGCCGACCGTCGTCGTCGGCCTGGCTTTCCGGGCGATCTGGCCGGACGGCGGCGTGCTGCCGCTCGTCCTGGCCAACGCGTTTTTCAACGTCGCGGTCGTTGCGCGCACGGTCGCCGGGCTGTGGACGCACCTCGATCCGCGAGCGACCGAGGCCGCGCGGGCACTCGGTGCCTCGCCGTGGCGGGCGTTCCGGTCGGTGACGTTGCCCGCGCTCGGCCCGGCTGTCGCGTCTGCCGCCGCGGTGGTGTTTTTGTTCTGCGCCACCAGTTTCGGTGTGGTGTTGATCCTCGGCGGCGGGACTTACCGGACGCTCGAAACCGAGATTTACCTCCGGACGGTCGACCTGCTCGACCTCTCCGGCGCGGCTGCGTTGTCGTTGATCCAGTTCGCGGCCGTCGTCGCCGCGCTGGTGCTGGGGGCGATGGCGCGCCGGAAGCGGGAGAACGCGGTGAAGCTGCGGTCCGCGCAGGTGACCGCACGTCGGCCGCGCGGAGGGGAGTGGTGGACGGTCGGTGCCGCGGTCGTGGTGCTCGGTCTGCTGCTGACGCCGATCGTCTCGCTGCTCGTCGAGTCGGTGTCCGGTTCGGACGGATGGAGTCTCGCCGGATACCGGGCGCTGAACACCGTCGGGCAGAACGGCGCGCTGCAGGTATCCGGCTGGATCGCGGCACAGAATTCGCTCGCCGCCGCCACCGACGCGACGCTCCTGGCGATGGCGGTCGGCCTGGTCGCCAGCGTGGTGCTGGTAGCGCTTCGCCGTTCGCCGGGCGGGCTCGCACGCGGGATGGGCGAGACCATGGACATCGCGTTGATGCTGCCGTTGGGCGTGTCCGCGGTGACCGTCGGCTTCGGTTATCTCGTGACGCTCGACGCGCTGCCCGGCGACCTGCGCACGTCGCCGCTGCTCGTGCCGTTCGCGCAAGCGCTGGTGATCATGCCGCTGGTAGTGCGGATGATCCTGCCGGTGCTGCGCGCGGTCGACGTCCGGTTGCGCCAAGCCGCCGCAACGCTCGGCGCGAGCCCGCTGCGAGTGTGGCGGGAGATCGACTTTCCGCTGGTCGCGCGGTCGGTGGTGGCCGCGGCGGGCTTCGGGTACGTCGTCGCGCTCGGCGAGTTCGGCGCGACCAGCTTCCTCGCCCGGCCGGACGCGCCGACGCTCCCGGTGGCCGTCGCGACGCTGATCAGCCGGCCGGGGGAATTGAACAACCAGATGGCGTACGCCTCGTGCGCCCTGCTCATGGTGGTGACCGTGGTGGCGGTGGCGCTGATCGACCGGTTCGGTTCGGTCCGCGGCCGCAGCACGGTCGGGGAGTTCTGATGGCGCTGACGGTACGGGACCTGACTGTCCACTATGGATCGTTCGCCGCGGTCCGCGACGCGAAGCTGGACATCGCCGACGGCGAGGTGCTGGCGCTGCTGGGCCCGTCCGGGTCGGGCAAGTCGACGTTGCTGCGCGCGATCACCGGGCTCGAGCCGGTGTCGTCCGGTTCGGTGTCCTGGGACGGCACCGATCTCGCCGCGGTGCCGGTGCACAAGCGCGAATTCGGTCTGGTGTTCCAGGACGGGCAGCTGTTTCCGCACCGCGACGTCGCCGCGAACATCGCGTTCGGCCTGCGGATGCACGGCGTGCCTCGCGAACGGCACGCGGCGCGCGTCGAGGAATTGCTGAAGCTGGTCGGCTTGGAAGGCTACGAACGGCGACGGGTGACCGAACTGTCCGGCGGCCAGGCGCAGCGGGTGGCGCTGGCTCGTGCGCTGGCTCCGGAACCGCGTTTGCTGCTGCTGGACGAGCCACTGTCCGGATTGGACGCTGGACTGCGCGAGCAGCTGGCGATCGATCTGGCGGACCTGTTGCGGCGCAGCAAGATCACCGCGCTGCTGGTGACGCACGATCAAGAGGAAGCGTTCACGCTCGCCGATCGCGTGGCGGTGCTCGACGCCGGGGAAATCCGGCAGGAGGGCGCGGTCCGCTCGGTGTGGAACAGGCCGGTGGACGACACCGTGGCGCGCTTCCTCGGCGTCACTACGTTCCTGGACGGCACCGCGGTCGAGGGCGTGGTGCGGACCGAGCTGGGCACCGTTGAGCTGGAAGTGGACGACGGCCCCGTCCGGCTCGGCTTGCGCCCGCACGGCTTGAAGGTCTCCGCCGGGGGCGTGCCGGGCGAAGTGACCGCGGCGGTGCACCGACGGGAGCATTTGCGGCTGGTCGTCCGGTGCGGCGAGTCCACTGTGGACGCGATCGCCCCGGCCGGAGCGGACTTCCGGGCGGGCGACCCCGTCCGGCTCGAGCCGGATCCGGACGGGATCGCCGTGGTGGGCTGAACCCCCAGGTCAGCCGTCCCGGGTGGCGAGGCGCCCGTAGGCGAGCGAAAGCCCGACCACGATGTAGCAGAGCGCGCGGACCGCGCCCTCGCCGATCATCGACAGCGACATCGGATCCTGCAGGACCGACGCCGGGGCCAGCGTCCAGTTTTGCGTGAGCAGGAACGGGTGCAGCCACTTCAGCGAGTCGAGGAAGCCGAGGATGGTGAACACGATGTTCGCGGCCAGCACCGAGGCGACCACGAGCATCGGGTGCTCGGTCCAGCTCGACACCGCCAGCGCGATCGCGCCGACCGCCCACAGCTGCAGCACGATCCAGCCGCCGACGAGCAGGATCCGCAGCAGCGCCTCGCCGAGCGACAGCGTGGTGCCCGACAGCGTGAACAGCGAATCCGTGCCGTTGATGATCAACCCGGTGGCCACGCCGGTCACGCACATCGCGAGCACCGCGACCACGGACACCGTCGCCACGCCGAACGCCTTGACCGCCAGCAGTCGTCCCCGGCTGACCGGCGCGATGAGCCAGCCGCGGAGCGTGCCGTGCGCGGCCTCACCGGCGATCGCGTCCGCTCCCGCCATCGCGGAAGCGAGCGGCAGCAGCAGCGTCAGCGTCATGACCATCGCGGCGATCGGCAGCACGAACGCGTTGTTGACCGCCGACACCAGCAGCGCGCCGCCGCTGTCGTCCGGTGCGTTGCTCCCGGTGTTCTGCCCGACCAGCGTGAGGCCGATCCCGATCACGATCGGCACCAGCGCCAGCAGCCCCAGCACCGCGAGCGTGCGCGGCCTGCGGAAGATCCAGCGCAGTTCCGCGGCGATCAGCCGGGTCACCGGCACCGTGTCGTGCCCGGTCCGGCTCACCGGCACCGCAACAGCCGCGGTAGTCATTTCGCCTCCCCGGGAGGAAGTACATCGGCGGCAGTCATGACTGATCCCCCTCGGCTTCGTCGCCAGCCGCCGATTCCCCTTCGGTCAGCCGCGCGAACAGGTCCTCCAGCCCGGTCCGCGCCCGGGTCGCCTCGTGCACCTCGACCCCCGATTGCACGAGCACCTGCAGCACTCGCGGCGCGGGCGTCGCGGTGAGGTCGGCACGGACGCCGTCCGGAGTGAGCCGGGCCCCGATCCGGTTCTCCCGCAACACTTCCACCGCCTGCTCGGCGTCCGGCGTGCGCACCAGCAGCGCGGCGTTCCCGGACTCCAGCAGATCCGCCAGCTCGCCCTGAGCGACCACCGTGCCGGACTGCAACACCGCCACGTGCGTGCAGGTCGCTTCGACCTCGGCCAGCAGATGCGAGGAAACCACCACGGTCACGCCGTCAGCGTGCAGATCGGCGATGATACGGCGGATCTCCCTGGTACCCGCCGGATCCAGACCGTTGGTGGGTTCGTCGAGCACGACCATCCGGCGCGGCACCAGCAGTGCGCTCGCCAATCCGAGCCGCTGCTTCATGCCGAGCGAATAGCCCTTGTACCGGCGGCGCGCGGCGGCCGTCAGCCCGACGCGGTCCAGCGCGGCGTCGACCGCGCCGGGGATCGCGGACGACGCCAGCCGCGGTTCGGCGGCGGCGAACCGCAGCAGGTTGTCGCGTCCGGACAGGAACGGGTGGAAGCCCGGCCCCTCGACCAGCGCGCCGACATCCGGCAGTGCGTGCGCGGACTCCTCGGGCATGGTGTGCCCGAGCAATTCGACCTCGCCGGCGGTCGGGCGGACGAGCCCGAGCAGCATCCGGATCGTCGTCGTCTTGCCCGAACCGTTGGGCCCGAGCATGCCGAGCACGGCGCCCTCGGGCACGTCCAGGTCCACGTGGTCCACCGCGACCGTGCTGCGGTAGACCTTGCGCACCCCTCGGGTGCGCGCGGCCAGCGGGACCGCCGGGGCGGGCACCTCGTCCGAGATGCCCGCCCCGGTTTCGACCGCGGTGCTGGTCACTTGGCGCCCAGCGCTTCGTAGAGAACCTGCTCCGGGACCGCGCCGGCGGCGAACCGGCCGTCGTCGGTCAGGACCGCGCCGCCCACCTTCGTGGTGAAGAGGTAGCCGCTGCCCCACGGGCCGTTGACCCGCTTGGCGAACCGGCTCAGCATCTTCTGCACGTCAGGGCCCTTTTGCTCGCCCTGCGCCTGCTTCTGCTTCATCAGGTCCGCGGGCACCTTGCCGGTGACGACGGTGTCCCAGCCGTCGCCGACGACCTTGGTGGCCTGCTTGGCCTCGTTCGCGAGCGCCTTGTCGCGCTCGTCGATCTTGGCCTGCTTCTCGGTCACCTTCGCGCCCTTGGGCGGGGTGAAGGCGAACAGGTCGGGCGACTGGTCGGCGAACTCGATCTTGCTGAACGCCAGCTCCAGCGCCGGGGAGGTGGTTCCGTTGCTCAGGACCGAAAGCCGCAGCGGCATCCGGGTCTGCGAGTCGATCGCGACGCGGATCTCGCGCAGCAGCGTGCGTTCGGACGGCTTCGGTGTCAGGACCAGCTCGTACGCCGGCCGGTCGGCGACCGTGGCCGTGCCGTCGACCGCGACGTTGCTGCTCTCGCGCACCTTGGCGAGCAGTTCCTTGGCCGCGGTGGACGGGTCGGCGCCCTTGCCCTCAGCGCCCTCGGCCGCCTTGTGCTTGGTCGCGACGTCCGCCGGGACCGTGGTCTTGGTCGCGCTGTTGGTCTTGGAGTCGTAGTCCCACACGGTGTTGCCGTTGTGGATGATCGTTTCCTGCGCCTGCCCCTTGGTGAGCGACACCTTCGTCTTGCCGGCGCCGTCGCTGAACACCTGCGCCGAGTCGACGCCCAGCGCGCTCGCCCCCGGGATCGCGCCCGTCGCCATCTTCGGCAGGCCGAGGTCGTTGCTCACCGTGACCGTGCCGTCGAACGGCACTGGTTTCGCGGTGGCCACCGACTGGACCAAGTCCTCCGCGCTGACCTGCGGCAGCTTCGGCGCGTCCCCCGCCGAGGCAGGCATCGCCACGACAACCAGCCCGCCCACGCCGAGCGCGGTGCCGACGACGGCCGCGGTGATGGCCTTCTTCTTCGGATCCATCTCGTCTCTCCCTGTGTTCCCGGGCTTTGGTGGGCCCGGCTCCCGGTGCAGACGTTCCCCTGCCGAGGCTGAGATACCCCTGAATGGTCGGCCCGTTCAGCTGAGATGGCACTGAGAGTACGCGCGTCAACTGCACAAACCGGCCATGATGAGGATCGTGAAACCTCGGGTGCTGGTGGTCGACGACGAACCTGGCGTGCGCAAGGCGCTGCAACGCGGCCTGCGCGCGGAGGACATGGACGTGGTCACCGCCGCGGACGGGCCGACCGGGCTGCAGCTCGCGCGCACCGGATCGTTCGACGTCGTGCTGCTGGACATCATGCTGCCCGGCTTGTCCGGCTATCGCGTGCTGGAACGCTTGCGCGCGGAGAACGTGGCCACGCCGGTGCTGCTGGTGTCGGCGAAGGACGGCGAGATCGACCAGGCCGACGGCCTCGACCTCGGCGCGGACGGTTACCTCGTGAAGCCGTTCTCGTTCGTCGTGCTGGTCGCGCAGGTGCGGGCGGTGCTGCGGCGCGTCGGGCCGGACGCCTCGCGCGGCGCGCTGAAACTCGGTGCGCTGGAGGTCGACCGGGCGCTGCGGCAGGTGCGCTGGGACGGTCAGGAAGTGCCGTTGAGCCCGCGCGAATTCGGCTTGCTGGAGGTGCTCGTCGGCCGCGCGGGGACGGTCGTGACGAAGGACGAATTGCTGCGCGCGGTGTGGGGCGAGGAGCAGGCTGTCACGCGGAATCTCGTTGAGGTGTACGTGGGTTACGTGCGGCGCAAGCTCGACGCGGTCGGCGCGGGTTCGATTCTGCGGACGGTGCGCGGGCACGGCTATCTCGCCTCCGACGACCAGCTTGACGAGGTCATGTGACCGGCTCGCCGTCGTCGTGGTGGAGCCGCCGTTCGCTTCAGGTCCGGATCACCGTGCTGGCCGCGGCGATCACCCTCGGCTGCCTGCTGGGCCTCGCCGCACTGGCGGCGAACAAGCTCGACCCGCTGCTCACTGATTCGGTCGACAAGGAACTGATCGCCGCGCTCGGCCCGGCTACTCGAGCGGTCTCCGCCGGGACACCGCTGACCTCGGCGGACCCGGTTTCGGTGCGGGTGCTGGACATCTCGGGTGATCCGGCGGACGGGCAGGCCCGGCCGAAGCTGAGCGAGCACGACGTCTCGCAGCTCAAGGCGGGTTTGCCGGTGCAGTCCGACGGATCGCGCTGGCGCGGCCAGGTGGTCAGCACGCCGAACGGGAGCCAGCGGCTGGTCGTCGCCGGGGCCGGGCTGGTCGGCTTCGCCGCCGCGGTGCATTACGGCGGGTTGTGGCTGGTCGTGGTCGCGCTGGTCGGAGCGCTGGTCGCGGGGCTGGCGACCTGGTTGGTCGTCCGGCTCGCGCTGCGGCCGGTGGCGCGGATGCGCGGGCTGGTGCGTGCGTTGCCGCCGGGCTCGCGGCTGCCGCTGCCGACGTCGCACGACGAAATGCGCGCGCTGGCCGAGGAATTCAACGCGCTGCTCGAACGCCAGGAAGAGGTCAGCCAGCGGCTGCGCCGGTTCACCGGCGACGCGGCGCACGAGCTGCGCTCGCCGGTCGCGTCGATCCGGGTGCAGGCCGAGGTGGCCGTGACAAACCCCGATCCGGAGCTGGCGCAGGAAACGCTCTCGGACATCCTCGAGGAGTCGGAGCGGCTGTCCGGGCTGCTCGACGGTTTACTCGCGCTCGCTCGTTCCGACGCGGGCGAGGTGCCGCCCGCGGAACCGGTCGAGGTGGTGTCCGAGGTCCGCGCGGCGGTGCGGCGGCTGCCGCCCGGGACGCCGGACACGCGGGTGAGCAGTGCGGTGGCACAGGCCTGGGCGTCGGCAGCGCACCAGGAGGTCGAACTGGTGCTGGACAACCTGCTGCGCAACGCCTGCCGGTACGCGTCCGGGCAGATCGTGGTGTCCGTGCTGGCTTCGCGTTCGAAGGTGCGGGTCGTGGTGGACGACGACGGCCCGGGCATCGCGCCCGAGCACCGGAGCAAGGTGTTCGACCGGTTCTACCGGGTGTCCGACGACCGGGCGCGCTCGTCCGGCGGAACCGGGCTGGGCCTGGCGATGGTCGCCGAAACAGTGCGCCGCCGAGGCGGTCAGGTGCGCGTCGGCGAATCGCCGGACGGCGGCGCGCGGTTCGAGGTCACCTGGCGGGCGGGCGCGGACCGGTGAATCCGGTGGGGGAGACTGAGCGCATGGACGCGGTCATCGTCGGGGCGGCACTGGTGCGCGACGGCAAGCTTCTTGCCCAGCAACGGGCTTGGCCGCCGCATCACGCGGGACAGTGGGAACTGCCGGGCGGGCGCGTCGAGGAGGGCGAGACCGAGGCCTTCGCGCTGGCTCGGGAATGCCACGAGGAACTGGACGTCGTGGTCACCGTCGGCGACCGGGTCGGCCCGGAAATCCCGCTGCCGGGCGGAAAAGTGCTGCGCGTGTACTCCGCCGCGCTGCTGTCTCCCGGAGACGAACCGCGCGCGGTCGAACACACCGCACTGCGCTGGGTCGGAGAAGACGAACTGGACGATCTGGACTGGCTCCCGGCGGACCGGGACCTGCTGCCCGCACTGCACGCCCTCGTGAGTGCTGATTCCCAGTAGAACCAGCACTCACGAGGCTCTTCAAGCAGCCCCGACCATCCGCAGCGCCGCCGACACCCGGTGCGAGCTGCGATCGATCGCCCGTTCCGCACCCGCCTTGCGAACCCGCTCCAACTCGGCGACGTCGTCCAGCAACGCACGCGTGCCCTCGCGCACCGGACGCAACTCCTCGATCACCGCGTCAGCGACGACGTCCTTGAGCACGCCGTACGACGGGTACTTCTCGGCCAGCTCCGCAGGTTCGCCGCCCACGCAAGCGGCCAGGATCTCCAGCAAATTCGAAATCCCCGGCCGGTTTTCCGGGTCGTACGCGGGTGCGGAATCGCCGTCCGTGCGAGCCTTGCGAATCTTGCGCCGAATCTGGTCCGGCTCGTCGAGCACGAACACGACACCCGCGGAATCCTGCGCGGACTTGGACATCTTCCGCGTCGGCTCAGCCAGGTCCTTCACCCGCGCACCAGCAGGCGGCAACGTCGCCTCCGGAACGACGAACACCTCGCCGTACGTGGAGTTGAACCGCCGGGCAAGCGTGCGCGCCAGCTCGACGTGCTGCCGCTGATCCTCGCCGACCGGCACCTCGTCCGCGCCCTGCAGCAGAATGTCGGCCGCCATCAGGACCGGATAGGTGAGCAGACTGAGCCGAACACCGGCCTGTCCCTTGGATTTCTCCTTGAACTGGATCATCCGCGCGGCCTCGCCGTAGGAGCAGGTGCACTCCAGCACCCAGGTCAGCGCCCCGAGCTCCCGCGCGAGATCGGACTGCACGAACACCCGCTCCGGCGCGATCCCCGCGGCGACCAGGACGGCCAGCTGTTCGGTCGCCAGCGACCGCAACTTCGCCGGATTGTGCGCGGTGGTCATCGCATGCAGGTCAGACACGAAATACAGATCGTCCGGCCCGCCTTCAGCCGCCCAGCGACGCAACGCGCCGAGGTGGTTGCCGAGCTGAACGTGACCGGACGGCGTGATGCCGGACAACTGGACCATCGGGTTTCCTCTCCCTGGATGTTCAGACCCCGGGAGCAGGCACGAAAAAAGCCGCCCACCGGGGCGGCCTTCGCTGGATTTTCAGCGCAGAGCTACGGGGCCGCCGAGAGGCGGCCACCACTGAGTGCTCTGGAAACGCATGCGGCGAGCCTAGCACCAGGCTACGGTTCGAACCATGTTCGTCGTCGTGCTCACGTACATCGTTCCGCTAGAGGAAATCGACCGCGCCCTCCCGGCCCACAACGAGTGGCTCACGAAGCAGTACGAAGACGGCCATTTCCTGGCCTCCGGAGGCCAACGGCCCCGCACCGGCGGCGTACTGATCACCCGCCCGATGGAACGCGCCCAGCTGGACGCGATCCTGGCCACCGACCCCTTCGCGATCGGCAAGCTGGCCACCTACGAAATCATTCACTTCCAGCCCACCCGGACCGCCCCGGAACTGAACCTGGTGAACGAACTCCTGGACAAGTAGCGCGGACCGGGAGGGGCCTCTTCACGAACCACCCGCCCACCCCGGAAACGACCGGATTGCGCGCTATCCCGGCAGCCGCGCAACCAAGCACCCAACCCGCGCACCCGCACGACCAAACCGCCGCCGACGCCCGCCAACCATCGGTGCACCCACACCCTCCCCCGCACCCCGATACGAAGCCTCCCTGCGGTCTGGGGGTGCTTGTCAAGGCATCTTTCCCGCCTTGACAAGCACTCCCAGACCGTCAGCACAATCCAGCTTCGGGGTGCCCCACGCACACGAACCGACAGCAATGTCGCCCCCCAGGGCGACGAGCCGAAACCCGGCTCAAGCAGCCTTAGCCACCCCAGCCTTGGCCTTCTTCAAAGCCAAAACCGGACACTTCTTGCACCGGTCCTTGGACCGGCAGCACTTCTTCTTGACCTTCCCGGCCTTCATCAGCTTCCGCACCACAGCCCGAGGGTCGTCCGCGTGCTTCTTGCCCATCGCGCGCTCCTCAAACCGGCGGCCAGCAGTACCCATAAGGTTAGGTGAGCCTAACCGATCATGGGGCGTGGCGCTCCTCACACCGACCGAGCAGGTATCCTGATGAAGTCCGCGTGTGGCCAAAGCCGGTCAGCGAGAGCCGGTCTCTGTGCCCGGAGCCCGTGATCTCTTCTTCGCCGCGCGGCGCCACCCGCCTTCTTTCGAGTTCAGGAGTCTTCGCGTGCCCGCAGCCAGCGCCACCGCGGTCGAAACCGGCCGCGCGTCCGGCAAGACCCGGCCCGACCTGCGCAACGTCGCGATCGTCGCCCACGTCGACCACGGCAAGACGACCCTGGTCGACGCCATGCTCCGCCAGTCCGGCGCCTTCGCCGAACGCGCCGAGCTGGTCGACCGCGTGATGGACTCCGGTGAGCTCGAGCGGGAAAAGGGCATCACCATTCTCGCGAAGAACACCTCCATCCACCGCCAGACCGCCGACGGCACGGTCACCATCAACGTGATCGACACCCCGGGCCACGCCGACTTCGGCGGCGAGGTCGAGCGCGGCCTGTCCATGGTCGACGGCGTCGTGCTGCTCGTCGACGCGAGCGAGGGCCCGCTGCCGCAGACCCGCTTCGTGCTGCGCAAGACGCTCGAGGCGAAGCTGCCGGTCATCCTGCTGGTCAACAAGGTCGACCGGCCGGACGCGCGGATCTCCGAGGTTGTCGAGGAGACCCACGACCTGCTGCTCGACCTGGCGGGCGACATCGAGGACGCCGACCTCGACGCGATCCTCGACCTGCCCGTCGTCTACGCCTCCGCGCGCGCCGGCAAGGCGTCGCTGGAGCAGCCCGAGGACGGCGGCCTTCCCGACAGCGAAAACCTCGACCCGCTGTTCGAGACCCTGCTCCAGCACGTCCCGGCCCCGGCCGCGGACCTGGACGCCCCGCTGCAGGCGCTCGTCACCAACCTCGACGCGTCGAACTTCCTCGGCCGCATCGCGCTGATCCGCATCCACGCCGGCAAGCTGCGCAAGGGCCAGACCGTGGCCTGGATGCGCGAGGACGGCACCGTGCAGAACGTCCGGATCTCGGAGCTGCTCGTCACCGAGGCGCTCACCCGCGTCCCGGCGTCCGAGGCCAGCGCGGGCGAACTGGTCGCGATCGCGGGCATCCCGGACATCACCATCGGCGACACCCTCGCCGACCCGGAGAACCCGGTCGCGCTGCCGCGGATCACCGTGGACGAGCCCGCCATCTCGATGACCATCGGCGTCAACACCTCGCCGCTGGCCGGACGCAACGGTGGCGACAAGGTCACCGCGCGGCTGGTCAAGGCCCGCCTCGACCAGGAGCTGATCGGCAACGTCTCGATCCGCGTCCTGCCCACCGAGCGCCCGGACACCTGGGAGGTGCAGGGCCGCGGCGAGCTGGCGCTGGCCATCCTGGTCGAGCAGATGCGCCGCGAGGGCTTCGAGCTGACCGTCGGCAAGCCGCAGGTGGTGCTCCGCACGATCGACGGCAAGCTGCACGAGCCGTTCGAGCGGCTGTACATCGACTCGCCCGAGGAGCACCTCGGCGCGATCACGCAGCTGCTCGCGTCCCGCAAGGGCCGCATGGAGGACATGAGCGGCAATGGCACCGGCCGGATCAAGCTGGTCTACGTGCTGCCGTCGCGCGGCCTCATCGGCTTCCGCACCGACTTCCTCACCGAAACCCGCGGCACCGGCATCGCGAACCACGTGTTCGAGGGCTACTTCCCGTGGGCGGGCGAGATCCGCACCCGGCACAGCGGCTCCCTGGTCGCCGACCGTTCGGGCCCGATCACCGCGTACGCGATGATCCAGCTCGCCGACCGCGGCACGTTCTTCGTCGAGCCCGGCGCGGAGGTGTACGAGGGCATGGTCGTGGGCGAGAACCCGCGGTTCGAGGACCTCGACATCAACATCACCAAGGAAAAGAAGCTGACCAACATGCGGCAGTCGTCCGCCGACGTGATGGAGACGCTGGCCCGCCCGCGCAAGCTCAGCCTGGAAGAGGCGCTGGAGTTCTGCGCGAGCGACGAATGCGTCGAGGTCGCGCCGGAGGTCGTGCGGGTCCGCAAGGTCACGCTCGACATCAACACCCGCGCCAAGGAGCGCTCGCGGGCCAAGAGCCGCGACAACAACAGCTGAACCTCGCTCAGGTGAAAAAGGGCGCCTCCCATTCCCGGGAGGCGCCCTTTCGCGTGAACCCCGACGGCCCTTCGCGCGTCCACTCTTATGGCGGTATCCACTCCGATGTCACGGAGTGAAGGCCGATGTGGGAATCTCGATGTCGGCCCCCGCCCTGGCATGGCAGCATGTCCGCTCGGACCACGGAGCGCGGCGGGAACTTTCAGGAGGACGAGCGTGCGATTCGGACGCCGGCTGGGGCCGGTGCTGGCGCTGGCGGGAGTGCTGCTCGCCGCGTGTTCGAACACCCCGCCGCCCCCGGTGGTCACGTCGGCCCCGCCTTCGAGCACGACCAGCGCGGCGGCGCAGTCGCAGATCGTGGTCGGCGTGGACGACGTCGTCGGCGGCTACAACCCGCACAGCATCGCGGACGCGTCGACGATCACCACGGCGCTGTCGCAGCTCCTGCTTCCCTCGGTGTTCCGGCAGTCCGACGACGGCACGCGCACCCTCGACAAGACGCTGATGGTCTCCGCCGACGTCGTGTCGCAGGTGCCGTTCACGGTGAAGTACGTGATCCGCCCGGACGCCTCATGGTCCGACGGCGCTCCGATCGCCACCGAGGACTTCATCTACCTCGCCAACGCGATGAAGACGAACCCCGGCGTGATCGAACCGGCCGGGTACCGGCTGATCTCGGACATCGAATCCCGCGACGGCGGCAAGGGCGTCGAGGTCACCTTCAGCAAGCCGTATCCGGCGTGGCAGACGCTGTTCGACAATCTGCTGCCGCAACACCTGCTCAAGGACTCGCCCGGCGGCTGGACGAACGCCCTCGCGACGAGCTTCCCCGCGGTAGCCGGACCGTTCGCGATCAAAACGATCGACACCGCTCGCGGTGAAGCGACCCTCCAGCGCAACGACCGCTACTGGGAAAAGCCAGCCGCAGTCGACACGTTGATCCTCCGCCGCTCCGACGCGTCCGGCATCGCGACGGCCCTGCGCAGCGGCAACGACCAGTTCTCCTTGACCCACACCGATTCCACCGGCCTGCAGCTGCTGAACGACCTGGGCTCCGCGGTCAAACTGCATACGCTGCCGCGTCCGTTGACCGCGTCGGTGCTGCTGCGTCCCGTGAGCGCGACGCTTTCCGATCCCCAAGTCCGCGCGGGAATCGCCGCACTGCTGGACCGCGGAAAGCTGATCACCGCCGGGGCGAAGGGCGGCCCGTCCGCGACGCTGAAAGCGGACGCGCAGGTCCTGCCGCCTTCGGCCAAGGGTTACGCGGCCACCATTCCGGCTGGCCCGCCCGCCGCGCCGGACCTGGCGAAGGCCGAGCAATACTTCACCGCCGCCGGGTACAAAAAGGAAGCCGGCGTGTGGCGCAAGGGAAACAAGACGCTGTCGATCGTGCTCGCGTCGCCCGGGGAACAGGAACCGTACGCGTCGATCGCGAAGGAACTGGCGTCGGAGCTGGTCGCGGGCGGCGTCGAGGTCAACCAGATCACACCGCAGCCGCGCGACCTGTTCTCGTCCCTGCTGGCCATGCCGGTGGTGAACGGAAAACAGCAGGCGAGCCCGGACTCGAACAGCACCGTCGGAGTCGACATCGCCGTCGTGGGCCAACCTGTCGACGGCGACCCGGCGACGGTCCTGGCGTCCAACTACGGCTGCGCCCCCGAGGCCGCGCCCGTCGACAAGACAAAGCCCGTGATACCAGCCAATCCCGCGGGCCTGTGCGACCACGGCCTGCAAGCGACGATCGACTCCGCGCTCACCGGCTCCGCGACCGTCACCGACTCGCTCAAGACGCTGGAACCGCAGCTGTGGTCTCAGAACGTCGTGATCCCGTTGTTCCAGGAAGCCGAGACTTTGGCCATCGGCAAGGGAATCTCCGGCCTGACGCCGGGGCCGCCCATGCAGGGCCCGTTCGGCTCCGCCGTGAACTGGACCCGCGGCGCCACCTGATCGGGCCTGCTGCAATCAGGTGTTCTCAGTAGCGCGGCGCGCGATGGGTTCGCTGTCGCGATGCTTGCCGAGGGCGATGCGGAGCACCGGCTGTGGCGAGACAGGCCGTGCGGCTCCGCTCCCCAACCCGCTCCCGGCCGCCGGGCTCGTTCGCCACAGCCAGAGCACCGGGCCTGCGAGGACGACCGCCCGCGCACCACGGAGAAAACCCTCAACGCCGCATTAAGTGCCCCCGATTAGGGGCAAGCCCTGCCGAACCGGCCGGACACGCGAAAGGGGCCCCGCACGGACAAGTGCGAGGCCCCTTTCGTCGCCGCGTCAGATCAGCTGCAGGCTTTCCGCGAAGTGGCACGCCACCGGGTGCGCGTGCCCGCGGTCGATCAAGGCCGGCTCCTCCGTCTTGCACTTCTCGCGACCGGCGTCGTCCAGCTCGTTGGCGAACTTCGGGCACCGGGTGCGGAACCGGCAGCCGGACGGCGGGTTGGCCGGGCTGGGCACGTCACCGGTGATCACGATCCGCTGCCGCGTCCGCTCCTTGCGCGGATCCGGCACCGGGATCGCCGAAATCAGCGCCTGCGTGTACGGATGCGCCGGAGTCTGGAACAGCTCCTCCGACGGCGCGGTCTCCACGATCTTGCCGAGGTACATCACCGCGATCCGGTCCGCCACGTGGCGCACCACCGAAAGGTCGTGCGACACGAACAGGTACGACAGCCCGAGCTCCGCCTGCAGGTCCTTCAGCAGGTTGAGCACACCGGCCTGGATCGAGACGTCCAGCGCGGACACCGGCTCGTCCAGCACCAGCACCTTCGGCTTCAGCGCGAGCGCGCGGGCGATGCCGATGCGCTGCCGCTGCCCGCCGGAGAACTCGTGCGGGAACCGGTTGCCGTGCTCCGGGCGCAGGCCGACGGTCTTCATCAGGTCGCGGACCTGTTGTTTGCCGCCGTTCTCGTACAGTCCGTGGATGCGCAGCGGTTCGGCGATGATCTCGTTCACCGGCAGCCGCGGGTCGACCGAGGCGTACGGGTCCTGGAACACGATCTGCATGCTGCGCCGCAGCCGCTGCAGTTCGCGCTTGCCCATCGTCGCGAGGTCTTTGCCCTCGTAGGTCACCTTGCCGCCGGTGAGCGGCTGCAGGGCCAGCGCCACCCGGGCGGTGGTCGACTTGCCGCACCCGGACTCGCCGACCAGTGCCAGCGTCTCGTGCGGGTAGATGTCGAACGACACGTCCGACACCGCCTGCACCGCGCCCGAGATGCGGCGGATCAGGCCGCCGCCGCGGATCGGGAAGTGCTTGACCAGGTTCTGCGCGGAGAGGACGGGCGTCTTTCCCGCCGTGGCCTCGCTCATCGGTTCGTCTCCGTGTCGGTCGCGACGGCGTCCACGGCGACCGGGACGGCTGCCGCGTCGGCCGAGGTGGCGCTGAACAGCTCGGCCGGGTTCTTCCCGACGACCTGCTCGGTGAAGTGGCAGGCCGCGTGCTGGCCGTTCGGGCCCGCGACCAGCGCGGGCTCCTCCTCGTCGCAAATCGGCTGCGACAGCGGGCAGCGCGGGCTGAACGGGCAGCCCGGCGGCATGTTCTGCGTGGCGGGCGGCGAACCGGTGATCGGCGTGAGCCGGTCGGTCTTCACGTCCAGCCGCGGAAGGCTGCCGAGCAGGCCCAGCGTGTACGGCATCCGCGGGTTGTAGAAGATGTCGTCGACCGTGCCGGACTCGACGACCTTGCCCGCGTACATCACGTGCACCCGGTCGGCCTGGCCGGCGATCACGCCGAGGTCGTGCGTGATCAGCACCATCGCCGCGCCGGTTTCCTTCTGCGCGGCCTGCAGCGCCTCGAGGATCTGCGCCTGCACGGTCACGTCGAGCGCGGTGGTCGGCTCGTCCGCGATGATCACGTCCGGGTTGTTGGCCATCGCGATCGCGATCACCACCCGCTGGCGCATGCCGCCGGACAGCTGGTGCGGGTACTCGTCCGCGCGCTGCTTCGGGTTCGGGATGCGGACCAGGTCGAGCAGTTCGACGGCCTGCTTCTTCGCGACGTCCTTGCGCACGTCGTGGTGCGCGGTGATCGCCTCGGCGATCTGGTCGCCCACCGTGTACACCGGGTTCAGCGAGGTCATCGGGTCCTGGAAGACCATCGCGATGCCCCTGCCGCGGACCTTGTTCAGTTCCTTCTCGTTCGACTTCAGCAGGTCTTTCCCGCCGAACCGGATCGAGCCGGTCACCCTCGCGGTCTTCGGCAGCAGGCCCATCACCGCGAGCGAGGTCACCGATTTGCCGGAGCCGGATTCGCCGACGATGCCGAGCACCTCGCCGCGGCGAAGCTCGTAGTTCACGCCGCGCACGGCGCTGACCACGCCGTCGCCGGTCGGGAACTGCACGGTCAGGTCCTCAACGACGAGGACGGGATCGCCGCCGCGTCCTTGCGAGCCGTTCTGGGTCATGCGCGCACCTTCGTCTGCTGGGGGTCGAACGCGTCCCGCAGGCCGTCCCCGATGAAGTTGATCGTCAGTGCGATCAGGATGATGAAAATGCCCGGGAAGTAGAACAGCCACGGCCGCGTGTCGATCGCGGTCTGCGCGCTGCTCACGAGCAGCCCGAGCGAGGTGTCCGGCGGCTGCACGCCGAAGCCGAGGAACGACAGCGCCGTCTCGAGCAGGATGGCGATCGACACGAGGATCGTCAGGTTGACGATGATCGCGCCGAGCGCGTTGGGCACCAGGTGCCGGAAGATGATCCGGCTGTCGCTCGCGCCGAGCGCCTTCGACGCCTCGACGAACTCCTTCTCGCGCAAGGAAAGCACGACACCGCGCGCCACCCGGGACACATAGGCCCAGTAGAGGCCGCCGATGACGACCGCGATCAGCCACCACGTGCCGCCGGACTGGTGGCCCAGCACCGCGGCCACCGCGAGCAGCGGCAGCGTGAGCACGAGGTCGGCGATGCGCATCAGGATCGTGTCGAGCCAGCCGCGGTAATAACCGGCGACCGCGCCCCAGACCGTGCCCACGACGGTCGCGAAGATCGCCACGAGGATCGAGATCTGCAGGGAGATCTGCGTCCCGCGCATCACCTGCGCGAGCGTGTCGTGGCCGACCGCGTCGGTGCCGAACGGGTGGTCGCCCGAGGGCGGGGCCGAGTTCTGCTCGGTGATGTCGGCCGCGTTGTACTTCCAGATCGCCGCGCCGACGTAGGCGAACAGGATGATCAGCACGAACACGACGAGACTGATCATCGCGAGCCGGTGCTGCAGGAACCGCCGGAACACCAGCTGCGACTGGCTGCGCTCCTTGACCGTGAACTCGCGTTCCGGCGCGCCCTGCGGGGTCTGCGGGTCGTCCGGAGCGAACCGAGCACCGCCCAGGGTGGTGGGCGGGGTGTCGAATACGTCGTTAGGCATAGCGGATCCTCGGGTCGAGCAGGCCGTAGAGCAGGTCGGCGATCAGGTTGAGCAGGATGATGAACGTGGCCGCGATGAGCAGCCACGCCTCCACCGCGTACACGTCGCTGCGCTTGATCGCGTCCAGCAGGAAAGCGCCCGCACCCTGCCATTGGAACACGGTTTCGGTCACCACGGCGCCGCCGAGGATCGAGCCGATGTCGAGTGCGGTCACCGTGGTCAGCGGGATCAGCGCGTTGCGCAGCGCGTGCTTGCGCGTCACCGTCCAGCGCGGCAGGCCCTTGGCCCTCGCGAGGCGGACGTAATCGCTGTTGAGCACCTCGAGCATCGAGGCGCGCTGGTAGCGGCTCCAGGCCGCGTAACTGGTCAGCGCGAGCGAGATGGTCGGCAGGATCAGGTGGCCGAGCACGTCGCCGAACTGGGTCCAGAACCCGCCCGCGGCGACCACCGACGAGGAACCGATCGTGTAGAAGACCTGGTCGCCGACCGTCGTGTTGATCGAGATGCCGATCTGCTTCAGCACCAGCGCGAACCAGAACGACGGCATCGACAGGAAGAGGAAGCCGAAGAAGGTCGCGGTGTAGTCGAACTTGGAGTACTGCCGCGACGCGCTGATCACGCCGATCAGGACGGCGAGGATCAGCGCCACCACCATGGCGAGCACGATCAGCCGCAGCGTCACGCCGAACCGGCCGAACACCTCGCTGCCGATGTTCATGGTGGACTGGACCGAGGGGCCGAAATCACCGTGCAGCACGCCGGTGATCCAGTGCCAGTACCGCTCGAGAATCGGCTGGTCGAGATGCAGCCGGATGCGTTCGAGTTCGATGGTGCGAGGGGGCGGCGGCGGGTTTCTCGCGATCAGCGGGGTCAACGGGTTGGCCGAAAGCGACACCATCACGAAGACGACGAACGTCGACACGATGAGGATCGGCACCGAGACGAAAAGCCGGCGCAGTGCGAAGGCAAGCATGGAGGTCTTCCTGCTCTGGACGGTGTTCTGCCGGCGCCCGCCGCTCGTGGTGGCAGGGCCTTGGCGACGTAACGGGGCAATCGTGGTGTTCGGGAACTAAAGGGGCACTAGCTGGCGGATACGGTGAAGGGCCGGCTTCGCGGCCGGCCCTTCACCGGGTGTCCTGCGGGAATCTACCGGTCGTTGATCACTTCCGGATGCCCCACTCCGCCATGTTGTACACCGGCCCGTCGAGGGTCGAGTTGTTGCGGATGTTCGCGATCTTGTCCGACGACGCGATGAAGGTCGGCTTCTGGTACAGCGGAAGCACGTACGCGTCGCTCGACATGATCTGGTCGGCCTGGTTCAGCAGGTCCGCCGCCTTGGTCTGGTCGGTCTCGGCGTTGGCCTGCGCCATCAGGCTGTCGACCTGCGGGTTGCTGTACTTGCCGTAGTTGTTGCCCTGCCCGGTGCCCCAGTTCTGGATGGCGCCGCCGAACGGGAACGGCGAGGCGACCCAGGCGAACACGATGACGTCGTAGTCGCCGCTGGTGGTGGTCTGGCCGAGGTCGTCGGTGGACTGGACCTTCACCTTGACGCCCAGCTGGGCCGCGGTCTGCGCGAACAGCTCGCATTCGTTCTGCCGGATCTGGTTGCCGACGGTGTAGCGGATGCGCAGCTCGGGGATCGGCTTGCCGCTCGGGTCGGACAGCTGGTTGTTGTTCAGCTTGTAACCCGCGTCGGTCAGGATCTTCTTGGCCTTCTCGATGTCACCGGAACCCTGGCCGGTCGAGCTCACCGTGTCCTTGTAGCCGGTCTGCTGCGGCACGAAGTTGTGGTTGTTGAGCGGCTCGACCTTGTTGGTGAACTGGCCGACGGTCTTGGCGATCATGTCCTTGCGGTTGATCGCGGTGAACAGCGCCTGGCGCAGCGGCTTCTGGGACAGCGCCGGGTTCTTCAGGTTGAAGTCGAAGTGCTCCCAGGTCAGGCCGAGGCCGATGAACGAGGAGATGTTCGGCATCTGCTTAACCTGGTTGATCAGGTCGACCTGCGGCTGCGGGTAGATGACCTGCACCTCGTTGTTCTGCAGTGCGGTCGGCTCCTGCGTCGCGTCGGTGATGACGCGGAAGATGACGCTGTTCAGCTTCGGCTTCGCGCCCCAGTACTTCTCGTTCGGGACCTCGGTGATCGACTGGTTGTTGACGAACTTCGAGATCTTCCACGGGCCGCCGGACCAGGTCGGGACGGTCGTGCCGAACCACTTGAACGACTGCGCGAGGCCGGCCGGGGTGTTGATGTCGCCGTGCTGCTTGGCCAGGTGCGCCGGGTACATCGCGCCGCCGGAGCTCCAGAGCAGCTTCCAGTCGGTGAACGGCTTGTCGAACACGACCGTGACGGTCTTGCCGCCGTCGGAGCCGGTGACGGACTTGACCTGGTCGTAGCCCGCGGAGCTGGCCGCGGCGCAGTCGGGGCAGTCCTTGCCGTTCTGGACCTTGTAGTTGTAGATGAAGTCGTCGGCGGAGAACGGCGTGCCGTCCGACCACACGGCCTTCGGGTTGAGCTTGTAGACCACCGTCTGCGGGCTGGTGCTGGTGACCTCGGCCGAATCGACGAAGTCCTTGTTCAGGACCGGCTTGAGGTCCGGCGTCGCGTAGAAGGTGTAGGGCAGGAGGCCCTTGGTGACCTCGCCGGTTTCGAAGACGTTGCCCTCGGCCGAGATGACGTTCCAGTTCGGGACGTTCTTCTCGATGGCGTAGGTGACGTCGCCGCCCTGCTGAAGCTGATCGGCCGGGGCCGAGTTGCACGTGTTCGGGTTCTTGTCGCAGTCGGCGAATGCCTGCCCGGTCTGCACCGCGCTGTTGCCGCCTCCGCCACCACCGCATGCGGAGAGCAGAAGGGCCGCGCCCGCGACGAACGCGCCGAGTTTCGCGGCGCGCGACCTAGTCGTCACTAACATTCATTCTCCTTGCTCGACGCCTTCGCGGGTTTGCGAGGCGGCTCTTCCTGACGCGCAAGCACCGATCTGTATCGCGTTGCTCACCGTAGCCGTGAAACTTAGGCATTGGACAGACGCCAAACCTATCGATCCGGACACTCTCAGTGAGATCGTTGCGGAACAGATATCTCGTGCCCCCTGGTTGCATCGTGGTTTCCGCACTTGATCGACTACGGTTAGTAGTTGATCACGAGAAATCGCGACCGGTTCGGGTGGCAGTTCAGTCCCGTGGGCCGGCCGGCCCGGCGGACAATAACCGCCCCGTTCCGTATGCGGTGCCCCAGCTAATGGAGCAGTCGCGCGGCCGCGACGAACCCGAAGTGACAAGAAAATGGTCCGATCTCGTGAAGCGAAACAATGCGCCCGCCGCCGGGCACGGGCGCGGACGCCCGCAACGGCGGCGGATCCCGGTGGGTGTTCCGAGCATCTTGCGTCCTCGCCTCCGTATTCCGAACCGCGGAACGTTCCGCGAACGGGAACGCCCACGGGCCGGGACGCTGATCCGACTTTGTGGGATGCCAATGCATTTTCCCGTGCACGCTGCGGTTTTCCGGTTCCGGAACGCCGCGCCGGGGGTCGGCCTCCCGGGCGCGGACCCGGCGGTCACTAACCTGAGGGCGTGAAGCGGAAGCTGCTCCTGGTCCACGCGCACCCGGACGACGAAAGCATCGCCACCGGCGGGACCATCGCGCGTTACGCGGCCGAAGGCGCCGAGGTGTGCGTCGTGACCTGCACGCTCGGCGAAGAGGGCGAAATCGTCCCGCCGAGGCTCGCGCTGCTCGTCGCGGCCGAGGCCGACCAGCTCGGCGGGTACCGGTCGGGGGAAATGGCCGCCGCGGCCGCCGCGCCCGGCCCGACCCCGCACGAGGACCCCCGCGGCCTCGGCCGGGGGGGCGACCCCGGCATGGGGG
>NZ_JACJHR010000149.1 GCF_014174495.1 Amycolatopsis echigonensis | reverse complement strand
CGCAATGTCGCCGCCAGGCGACGAGCCGCTCAGTCCTCCGCCCGACGCCTCCGCCGAGGACTCGCCTCACTCTTCCCATTAGCCGCAAGCAATTCCGTCACCGACAGCCCAGACGCGTGATGCCCAGCCGAACTCTCCGCCCGGTCTGCGGACGCCGACGCGGACGCAGACCTCCGCCCATGCCCGGCCTCGTCCTCAACACTGTCCGCGGCCTCCCAAGCAGGCGGCTCCCCCTCCGGCCGCCGCCGACGTCCACCCGACGACGGAGCCGGACTCGACTCCGCGTCCGGACGACGCCGCCGCCCACCGGTCCCGCTGCTGACCGTGCTGCGAACCGATTCCGGCAACGTCGGATTAACCCCCTCCGACCCCGGAGCACCATGCCGCCCAGTAGGCGTGTCCTCAGCCAACGGCGACAGATCCGACCGGGAGAACTGCTCCAGCCGAGAAGGCGCACGAGTCTGCGACTCCACCGCGGTTTCCTTCTCCGGCACCGCCTTCTTCGGAGCAGGCTCAGCGTGCCGATGCGCGGCCGGTTCGGCAGGCCGGGAGATCGCGGTCTGTTCAGCCGAGTCAGGCCGTTTCGGCGCGGGCCGTGCCGCCAACCGCGGCGCCGGGCGCTCCGACTTCACCGGCGGCTCTGGCGGCTCCGGCTTGCTCACCGGCGCGACGTTCCGGGTCGGCTGCGCGTCCGCGGCCGGCCGGCGAGGCGGTTCCGGCGCGTCGTTCTGCGGCCGAGCGGCTCGCGGAGACGGCTTGCCCTGGTTGAACGAACCACGCGGCTCCCGAGCCTCGCGAGGCAGCGGCTCAGTCGCGTTGCGCGGCCCTCGCTCAACGCTGTCCTCCTCGAACGGCTCCGGAATGACGTGCGAACCGGAGTTGCGTTCGGTTTCATACGGCTGCGGCGCACGGTCAGCGCGCGGCTTCGCAGCGCCGCCACGCGGACCACGCTCGGCCTGCGGCTCCGGGGCACCGCCGCGAGCGGGCCGCTCAGCGTGCGGTTCCGGTGCGCCATTGCGCGGCTCACGCGAGGCGAAAGCGTCCGCCACGCTGGCGCGTCCCTCGTGCGGGCCTGAGTCGCCACGGCCGCCGCGAGGCACGAACGCATCCGCCAGGCTGGCGCGCGAGTCGCGACCACCGCGCGGGGCGGGGCTGTCCGCTTCCACCTCGTCCTCGAACGGCTCCGGCTCGGCGGGCGGTTCCGGACGCTTCGGCTTGAGCCGCGGCATCTGCTGGGTGCGCAACTGCGTCGAACGGTCGCCGTTCGGGCCGGAACCGTTCAGTCCAGCGCTGATCGAGCCGTTCGCGCCGGAAGTCCCGTTGGCGCCTTTGGTCTTCGCCGTCCCGTTCGAACCGCCGTTCACCGGGGCCCGCCGGCGCTCCGCGGAAGTCGCGTCGAGGACCCGGTCCATGAATTCGGTCGGCCGCTCCGGACTGTCGGCCGGCTTCTTCGGACCGAGCAGCTGAGCCGGTTTCTTGCCGTTGCCGTTCTTGGTTTCGGCACCGGCCGAAACGAGCCGCTGCTCGTCGTTCAGCGAGCGCATCCGGGTCGCCTGCGCGGTGAGCGCGACGCGTTCGAGCAATACCTCGCCGCCGAACAAAGATTGCAGACTTTCGCGCAGCGCAGCCACTTCGGCACGCAGCGCATCCAATTCTTCGCGCGATTGCGCCTGGGCGGCCTCACGCGTTTCCGTCTCGAGTTCGAGCTCGTACTCCCGCCGGGCCGCGATCTCGCGTTCCAGCTCGAGTTCGTACACCGCCTGCGCCTCGGCGACCGCGTCCTCGCTGTGCGCCGCGTTCTTGCGGGCCCGGACAGCCAGGAAGGCGCCGATCAGGGCGGCCCAGAGCGCGGCGACGATCCCGAGCCGGAGGTACCGGAGGTCGTCGCTGAGCACCAATGCGAGGGTGGCGCCGACAGCGAGGAGCAATCCGACGACGAGCCACGGCCTGCCAGGGCGGCGGCCGTGCGAGTCGTCACCCACGCCAGTCATGCCTGACACCGTACCTTCCGGTGATCCGAATGAGACCTAGTCGGTACTTCGAGCGGCGCGATCGGAGCGTTAATCGGTCGATTCCCGACGGTCCTCCGGCGGCGTCCGGCAGCAATGCTCGAGCCACAAACCGGCAGCTACGAGCAGCGCCGACGAGACCGCCCCGACGACCGCCGACCTGCTGTCGGAGACCGCGGCAACGAGTTCGTCACGTCGCGGGAAAACATAGATGAACGCCGCCAGCCAGGCACCGCCGAGAAACGCCCCGGCCAGCGACGACGCCTTCGCCAGCGCCACCGCCCTGGCGATCCCGACCGCGTCGCCGTGCACCCGGCCCGACTTGATCCGCGACCGGATCGACAACGCCAATCCCGCCTCGGCGATCGCGAGCACCGCGAAGGTCACCCCGGCGAGCGTGGGCAGCGGCGGCAGATCGCCGTAAGCCGCCTGGAACAGCACATAGACCACGGCGAGGCCGAGGACCGCGGCCACGACCAGGTCCCGGGACCGCGTGAAGTGCATGACTCCACCGTACCGAGGCCGTTCTGGCACGCTTGACTCTCCAGCGACTGGAGACTCCACGATGCCTGACATGCCCGCCACCACGGTCTTCACGATCGGCGAACTGTCCCGGCGCACCGGGCTGCCGGTGAAGACCATCCGGTTCTACTCCGACGAGGGCCTGCTCCCGCCCACGCAGCGGACCAACGCCGGCTACCGGTTGTACGACGCGCACGCGCTCGTCCGGCTGGAGCTGGTGCGGACGCTGCGCGAACTGGGCATCGGCCTGCCCGACGTGTCCCGCGCACTGGCGCGCGAGACGACGATGCGCGACCTGGCGACGAGCCACGTCGACGCCCTGGACGAGCAGATCCGGCGGTTGCGGCTGCGCCGCGCGGTATTGCGCGCGGTGCTGAAACGGGATTCCGAGCTGGAGGAAGTGGAACTGATGAATCGCATCGCCCGAATGCCGGACGAGGAACGCCGCCGTCTGGTCGACGAGTTCTGGGACGAAATGGTCGACGGGCTCGACGTCGACACCGAGTTCTACACGCGAATGCGCTCGGCGAAACCGGATCTTCCGGATGATCCGGCCCCGGAACAGCTGGAGGCCTGGATCGAGTTCGCGGAACTCGTGCAGGACCCGGATTTCCGGCAGCTGATCCGGGACATGAGCACGCGGCACGCGCGGACAGTCGCCGCTGGCGAGTACGAACAGCCGACGAAGGCGCAGCAGGAACACTGGTTCGCCTGGATCGCCGAAGCCCGCACGGCGCTCGACGCGGGCGCGGCCCCGGACTCCCCGGCCGGGCGCGCACTGGCGGACCGCATCGCGACGGCGTCGGCCAGGCCCGGCCAGGATCCGGACGATCCGGCGTTCCGCACCAAGCTGCTCGAAACGATCAGCGAAGGCGCGGACCCGCGTTCGGAGCGGTACTGGCAGCTGCTGGCGACCATCAACGGCTGGCCGCCGATCCCGAGCACCCAGGAGGAGCTGCGGTTCCTGGCGGCGGCGCTGCGGGCCTCGGGGGTGAACCCGGCCTAGGCCAGGGTCAGGTCGGGCCGCAGAACGACGCCCGACCGGTCGGCTTCCGGCAGCCGGGCGAGCAGGTCGGCGGCCCGGCCGTGCCCGGGGACCTCGGCGTCCGGGTCGATCTCGAGCCACGGGATCAGCACGCTCGCCCGGTCCGGGGTCCCGGGGTGCGGCAGCAGCAGCTCCGGGTCGTCGGATGTCACGCCCTGCACTGTCACTATGTCGACATCTAGTGTGCGCGGGCCCCAGCGCAGTTCGCGCACCCGGCCCGCCGCCTGTTCGGCCGCCTGCCCGGCGCGCAGCCACGCCCAGTGGTCGCGCGCCGGGTCGTCGACGATGCACAGCGCGTTCAGAAAATCCGGCTGGTCCTCGACGCCCCAGGCTTTCGTCTCGTACACCCCGGACACCGCGACGAGCGCCGGGCGCACCGCGTCCACCGCGCTGCGCAGGTAGCCGAGCCGGTCGCCGAGGTTGGAGCCCAGCGACAGGACCGCGCGGCTCACCGCTCCCGCCGGATGGTGACGGCGACGTCGTCGAACGTCAGAGGAATCGGCGCGGAGGGCTTGTGCACGGTGACCTCGACCGCGGTCAGCCGGTCGTCGCGCATGACCTCGTCGGCGATCTTCCCGGCGACGCTCTCGATCAGGTCGTACGGCTCCCCGGCGACGATCCCCGCCGCCAGCTCGGCCAGCTCGCCGTAGTGCAGCGTCTTCGCCAGGTCGTCCGACGCCGCCGCTGGCCCGAGGTCGAGCCACGCGACGATGTCGACGCCGAATTCCTGTCCGTCGCGCTTCTCGTGCTCGAAGACCCCATGCCGGCCGAACACGCGCAGTCCGGTGAGCGTGATGCGGTCAGCCATCGGCCCGTCCTTGCTGCCAGGCCGCGGCCACCGCCACGGCGTCCAGTGAAGCCCCCACCTCGTGCACCCGCACGCCCCAAGCTCCCGCCGCGGCGGCCAGCGCCGAGATCGACGCGGTGGCGATCTCGCGGCCGTCCGGCGGCCTCGGCACGCCGTCCTTCCCGGCCAGCAACCGGCCGAGGAAACGTTTGCGCGAAGCACCCACCAGAACCGGGAAACCCAGGTCCAGCAACGAATCGAGCCTGTTCAGCAGCGCCCAGTCGTGTTCGGCGTGCTTCGCGAACCCGAGGCCGGGATCGAGCACGATCTCGCTCTCCGAAACCCCGGCGGCGATCGCCTCGTCAATCCGCTGCAGCAGCTCGCCGCGCACCTCGGCGACGACGTCGGTGTACGTGGCCAGCGCGTTCATGTCCTTGCTGTGCCCGCGCCAGTGCATCAGCACCCACGGTGCCTTGGTTTCCGCCGCGACCCGTCCCATCGCCGGATCGGCGAGCCCGCCGGACACGTCGTTGATCACCTTCGCGCCGGCGGCCACCGCGGCTTCCGCGACCGAGGCCCGCGTGGTGTCGACGGACAGCACGACGCCTTCGGAAGCCAGTTGCCGGATGACCGGCAGGATGCGCGCGGCCTCGGTCTCCGCGTCGACCCGCGAGGCTCCCGGCCGCGTCGATTCGCCGCCTACGTCGATCAGGTCCGCACCGCGCGCCCACATCTCGCGCGCGTGCTCCAGCGCCTGGTCGAGATCGAAGTAGCGACCGCCGTCGGAGAACGAATCCGGTGTCACGTTCAGCACGCCCATCACGGCGCACCGCCCCGGCCGGGGGATCACCGGCGCCCCCGGATCAGCTCGATCGCCTCGGCCCGCGAAGTCGCCGACGACCGCAGCATCCCGCGTACCGCCGACGTCGTGGTCCGCGAACCCGGCTTGCGGATCCCGCGCACCGACATGCACAAATGCTCGGCCTCGATGACCACGATCACGCCGCGCGGCTCCAGCTTCCGCACGAGCGCGTCGGCGATCTGCGACGTGAGCCGCTCCTGGACCTGCGGCCGCTTGGCGTACAGGTCGACCAGCCGAGCGAGCTTGGAGAGCCCGGTGACCTTGCCGTCGGCGTTCGGGATGTAGCCGACGTGCGCTACCCCGTGGAAGGCGAGCAGGTGGTGCTCGCAGGTCGAGTACATCGGGATGTCCGTGACGAGCACGAGCTCCTCGTGCGATTCGTCGAACGTCCGCGCCAGCACCTCGTCCGGATCGGTGTAGAGGCCGGCGAACATTTCCCGGTAAGCGCGAGCGACCCGGGCCGGGGTGTCCTGGAGACCGTCCCGATCCGGGTCTTCGCCGCACGCGAGCAGCAGCTCGCGAACCGCGCGCTCCGCCCGGTCCTGATCGAAGACCGGGCGGATGCCGTCTTTACTGCTTGTCTGATCCGTCGACGTCACGCCGATGCTGCCCCTCGTCCGGCTGCTGGCCGTTCGCACCGTCGGCGAACCAGCCCTGCTCACGCGGACGGTCTTCGGCGGGGCGCCACGGCTGCTGGCCGCCCGGGGACGTCGCCGGGGTCCAGCCCGGAGGCGCCCCGTAGTTCGGCGGTCCGCTCTGCGCACCGCCCGGGCCACCGGGCTGGTAGCCGCCGCCTGCCGGACCGCCCGGCTGCTGCTGACCACCATACGGCGGGCCCCATCGGCCGGTGCCGTTCGGCCCGCCCGGCGGACGCCCGCCGTTGGGCGGCGGCGCGTACGGGTTCGCGTTCGGGTCCGGAGCCTGGTACGGCGGTCCGCCGGGAAGATCGCCGGCACCCGGCGCCGTGCCGACCGGGGTCGGCGCGGGCTGCAGCGCGCGCTTCTCCTTCTCCGGAGCGGGCGGCGGCCACGGCTCGCCGCGCTCCATCGCCAGCTCGCCCGGGGTCTTGATCGGCGGCTTGTCCGACGGCGTGCGCTCGCCGAACTCGTTGAAGACGGTGATGTGCGGGCGCTTCTCGACCGTCGCGAAGATCCGCTCGAGGTCCTTGCGCTGCAGCGTTTCCTTCTCCAGCAGCTCCATGACCAGGTTGTCGAGCACGTCGCGGTAGGTGTTCAGCACGTGCCACGCCTCGGTGTGCGCGGTCTCGATGAGCTTGCGCACCTCCTCGTCGATCTCGTGCGCCACCTCGAGCGAGTAGTCGGCCTGGCGGCCCGCGGACCGGCCGAGGAACGGATCGCCCTGCTCCTGGCCGTACTTCACCGCGCCCAGCCGTGCGCTCATGCCGTATTCGGTGACCATCGCGCGGGCGATCTTCGTCGCCTGCTCGATGTCCGAGGACGCACCGGTGGTGGGCTCGTGGAACACGAGTTCCTCGGCCGTGCGGCCGCCCATCGCGAACACCAGCCGCCCGATCATCTCCGACCGGGTCATCAGCTGCTTGTCGTCCTCGGGCACCAGCAGCGCGTGCCCGCCGGTGCGGCCGCGCGGCAGGATCGTCAGCTTGTACACCGGCTCGATGTCCGGCATCGCCCACGCGGCGAGCGCGTGCCCGCCCTCGTGGTAGGCGGTGATCTTCTTCTCCTTCTCGGAGATGATCCGGCTCTTGCGCGCGGGACCGCCGACCACGCGGTCGACCGATTCCTCGAGCGCGGCGTCGGTGATCACGTGCCCGTTCTCGCGGGCGGTGAGCAGCGCGGCCTCGTTCAGCACGTTGGCCAGGTCCGCACCGGACATGCCGACCGTGCGCTTGGCCAGCCCGGTCAGGTCGGTGCCCTGCGCGATCGGCTTGCCCTTGGCGTGCACCTCGAGGATCGCCTTGCGGCCGAGCAGGTCCGGCGCGGACACCGGGATCTGCCGGTCGAACCGGCCGGGGCGCAGCAGCGCCGGGTCGAGGATGTCCGGCCGGTTGGTGGCCGCGATCAGGATGATGCCGCCGCGGGCGTCGAAGCCGTCCATCTCGACCAGCAGCTGGTTCAGCGTCTGCTCGCGCTCGTCGTGGCCGCCGCCGAGGCCGGCGCCGCGCTGGCGGCCGACCGCGTCGATCTCGTCCACGAAGATGATGCACGGCGCGTTCTGCTTCGCCTGCTCGAACAGGTCGCGGACACGCGACGCGCCGACACCGACGAACATCTCGACGAAGTCCGAACCGGAAATCGTGTAGAACGGCACGCCCGCCTCGCCGGCGACCGCACGCGCGAGCAGCGTCTTGCCGGTGCCGGGCGGCCCGTAGAGCAGAACGCCCTTCGGGATCTTCGCGCCGAGCGCCTGGTAGCGCGCCGGGTTCTGCAGGAAGTCCTTGATCTCGTACAGCTCTTCGACCGCTTCGTCAGCGCCCGCGACGTCGCCGAAGGTCGTCTTCGGCATGTCCTTGTTGAGCTGCTTCGCCTTCGACTTGCCGAAGTTCAGGACGCGGTTCCCGCCGCCCTGCGCGTTGTTCATCATCCACATCAGCAGGCCGAGCACCAGCGCCAGCGGGATCGCGAAGATCAGGATCTGGGTCAGCAGGCTCTGCTGGGTGACCTTGGTGGTGAACTTGATCGGATGGTTCGCCTGGTTGTCGACATTGGCGCCGAGGAGGGCTTTGTAGATGTCGTCGGTCGCACCGCCGGGGAACTGCGCGATGACCTGGTCGGTCTGCTGCCCGTCGACGTCGATCTTCTGCGTGAGCAGCAGTTTGAGCTGCTGCTCCTTGTCCTCAAGGCTCGCTTCCTTGACGTGTCCAGCCTTGACCTGCTGCATCGCCGTGGAGATAGGAGCCTGGGTGTAACCACGATCGCTGTCGAAGATCGTGTTGTAGGCGAACAACGCCAGCAACCCCGCGACGATCCACAGCAGTGGGTTCCTGAGCACGCTCTTCCGGTTCATACGACTCGGCCCTTGCGGCCTCGACCCTCCCTGGTTGGGCGGCTCTTGTGATACCCGCCATCGCGATCTTGACAACCCGTGGGCGCCGCCGGGCACCCGTCCCACCAGGGTACCGTCCGGGCGGGCGGGGAAGCCTGGCGAGCCTCTCGCAGGTCAACGGCCAATCCCGCGCGAGGGTTCCCGGTACGGGACGACTCGCCACCCGCTTACCGGGTGTCGACCGCCACGGAGGCCACCATTTCACCCAGCCTGCTCCGCAGCGTGGCCGGGTCCGCCGGGGCGACGGTGACCCATTCTCGGCCGTCCGAACCCGCCCTCGACAAGCTCAAATACCGTCCGGTGGCGGTGTCGAACCAACCGAGCACCCGCGACCGCTGCCGGGTTCCCAGCTGGGACCGGCTGTTCGCTGCGAGCTGACCGCCGCGCAGCCGCGGCTGGCCCGCGATGAGCGCGTAGGTCTCGCGCGGATCGACGGTGGCACGCTCGCTGAGCGACTGCCGCCTCGCCCGCCGGCCGCCCTTTTCCTCGGGCTGGCCGCCGCCCGCGGCGACCGGCACCCGGATCGGCTGGGTGTGCAACGCCTCGTCCAGCGGAAGCGTGACCGACGCCTCGCTGCCGCGCGGACCACCGGGCAGCAATTCGACGATCGCGGACACCAGCCCGTCCGGCGGGATCGCGCGCAGCCAGATGCCGTCGGCGTCCTGGATCGCGACCACGCCGGTGCGCTCGTCGCCCGCGGCGAGCAGCGCGACCGGATGCGCCTCGAACTGCGGGATGTGCAGCGCGTCGATGGAGTGCGGGGCGCGCGCGAGCAGCGTCAGCCAGTCCTCGATGTCGGGTTCGAGCCTGCCGCGCGCGTCGCGGATGCCGCGGGCCTTCAGCTCGGTGTCGACCCGGTGCCGCAGCGACACGCGCTCGTCCTCGGTCGCGCCGTGCGAGCGCACGCGCAGCGGGTAGGGCAGCTCGCCCAGCTCCGCCGACTCCCACAGGAAGTCGAAGGCCAGCGGCGAGAAGAACTCTTGGTGCATCCGGTGCTGCTCACCCTCCGGTCAACGATCTCCGGCCCAGCGTAGCGCCGGATCCGCGGTCTTCAAGCACGGTTTCAGCCGAGCGGGCCCGACCGGGTCAGAACGCTCCCGCGCTGGCCTGGTCGGCGACGCCCGCGAGCATCTCGCCGAGCCGGTGCCGCAACGTCGCCGGATCAGCGGGCGCGATGGTGATCCAGTCGCGTCCGTCGTGGCCCCGGCTGGCTTGGGTGAAGTACCGGCCGGTTTCGGTGTCGAACCAGCTCAGCACCGTCGACCGGCTGCGGCCGCCGAGGCGGTTGCGGGCGTTCGCGCCGATCTGGCCGCCGCGCAGGCGCTGCTGGGCGTGCAGCCGGGCAAGCGCCTTGCGGTCCTCGTCCACGCTCGCGCGGCCGGAGGCGTCGACCTGGTTTCCGCGCCGCTGCATGAAGTCGACCCCGGACGCGCCCACCAGCTGCTCCAGCGGCACGGTGATCGACTTCTCGGTCCCGCGCGGAGCGCCCGGCAGGAGCGAGATGATCGCCGTGGCCAGTCCGTCCGGCGCGCATGGGTGCAGGTGCAGCCCGCGCTGGTCCTGCACGGCGAACAGACCCTCGCCGTTCACGCTGCCCGCGACCGCGAGCAGCGGTTCGCCGTTCGGGTCGAGCAACTGGACGGTGTCGAGGCTGACGTCCGGCGACGCGAGGATGCCGAAGTAGTCCTCGACGTGCGGGGCCGGCCTGCCGCGGTCGTCCGCGAGCCCTCGGTCGGCCAGTGCGCCGAGCGTGCGCGTGCGCAGCGCCGAGCGCTCGTCCATCGTCGCGCCGTGCGAACGGATCCGCAGCGGATACGGCAGCTCGCCCAAACCGGCCGACTCCCACAGGAAGTCCACCTCGATCGGCGCGAGCAGCTCCGCGTTCGGCATCGACCAACCCCCTACCCCACGTGTTTGCGAACGCTGGCGGGCGGCGGGCCCGTCCCCCGCGCCCCCCCCCCCCCCCCCCGCGCCGTGGC
>NZ_JACJHR010000148.1 GCF_014174495.1 Amycolatopsis echigonensis | reverse complement strand
TTGAAGAACTTTACACGCCCTCCCAGGGCCCGAAACAGGGGGGGGTCCCTTAACTGCGTTCTCGCAGGTCAGGGCCCTGTTTCGGGCCGCGGGCGGAGATCAGCCCCCGACGCGGACGCCGGCGACCGTGCGCTTGCCCTTGCGGACCACGAGCCAGCGGCCGTGGAGCGCGTCGGAAGCCGAGGGCTTCCACTCCTCGTCGGCGATCTTCACGTTGTTCACGTACGCGCCGCCTTCCTTCACGGTCCGCCGGGCCGCGCCCTTGCTGTCCACCAGTCCCCCGGCGAGCAGCAGGTCGACGATCGTCGCGTCGACGGCCGGCTCGACCTTGCCGTTCGGGACCTCGGCCATCGCCGCGTCGAGCGTCGGCGCGTCCAGGTCGGTCAGCTCGCCTCGGCCGAACAAGGCCTGGCTCGCCGCGATGACCTGGCGCGTCTGGTTCTCGCCGTGCACCAGGTTCGTGAACTCCTCGGCCAGCCGCTTCTGCGCGGCGCGCAGGTGCGGACGCTCCTCGGTGTCCTTCGCCAGCGCGTCGATCTCCTCCCGGTCGAGGAAGGTGAACAGGCGCAGGTAGCGGACGACGTCAGCGTCGCCGACGTTCACGAAGTACTGGTACCAGGCGTACGGCGAGGTCAGCTCCGGGTCGAGCCACACGTTGCCGCCGCCGGTGGACTTGCCGAACTTGCGTCCCTCGGCGTCGGTGACCAGCGGCGCGGTCAGCGCGTGCGCCGTCCCGCGGTCGACCTTGCGGATCAGGTCGACGCCGCCGACGAGGTTGCCCCACTGGTCCGAGCCGCCGACCTGCAGCTTGCAACCGTGCTTGCGGTACAGCTGCAGGTAGTCCTGCGACTGCAGCAGCAGGTAGCTGAACTCGGTGTAGGACATGCCGTCGCCCTCGAGCCGCCGCTTCACCGTCTCCCGGTTCAGCATCACGTTCACCGAGAAGTGCTTTCCGACGTCCCGGAGGAATTCCAGCGTGTTCTGCTTCCCGGTCCAGTCGAGGTTGTTCTCCACGATCGCGCCGGTCGGCGAATCGTCGAAGTCCACGAACCGCTCCAGCTGCCCGCGGATCCGCCCGGCCCAGTCGGCGACGACGTCCAGGGTGTTCAGCGTGCGCTCCCCGTTGTCGCGAGGGTCGCCGATCATCCCGGTGGCGCCGCCGGCCAGCACGATCGGACGGTGCCCGGCGCGCTGGAACCGCTTGAGCATCAGCAGCGGGACGAGGTTGCCGGCGTGCAGGCTGGGCGCGGTCGGGTCGAAGCCGCAATAGAGCGTGAGCGGGCCGTGGTCGAGTTCTCGGCGCAGGGCGTCGATGTCGGTGGATTGCGCGATCAGGCCGCGCCAGGACAACTCGTCAAGGATGTGCTCACTCACACCTGTAGATGATCCCCCACCAGGTCAAACGACTATCCCGCGGGTCGCACCTGCCGACGTTTCCCGCCGCGGCGGTAGGTCGACACGGCTGGTGAGCCGTCGATCCAGAACCGCCACGGCGTGTCCATCGCCATCGCGACGCCGACGCGCGGGCCGCTGCGCACGTTGTCCGCGGGCACGCGCTCGCCGACGAGCAGCCGCACCGGCGACTCGGGGTCGGTGAGGTCGGCACCGTTCTGCTCCCGGGCAAGGCCCAGCACCGAGGTGAGGATGGCCGGGCCCTTGGCCAGTTCGCCGTTGCCGCGCGCATTCGGCCGCCGCTTCCGCACGATGTCCGCGCCTTCGACGACCTCGCCGGCGCGCAGCAGCACCGCGCCCGGCTGCCCGTCCTCGGTGCCGACGACGTTCGCGCAGAAGTGCATGCCGTAGACGAAATACACGTAGAGGTGCCCGGCCGGACCCCACATCACCGCGTTGCGCGGCGTTTTCCCGCGGTAGCAATGCGAAGCGGGATCGTCGAGCCCGCGATAGGCCTCGACCTCGACGAGCCGCACCCCGACCCGGCCGTCGGGCGTGTCGGCCTCGAGGACGGCACCGAGCAGCAGCCGAGCCAGGTCGACCGGGTCCAGTGCCAGTTCTTCGCGCCGGAACAACCGGTCCACACTCACTCCCCTCGTCAGGCCGCCAGCCTAACCAGCGGCCCGACGACAGATCATTTCAGCCACTGCCGATGCGCCGCGACGCGCTCCGCCAGGCGTTCCCGTTGCTCGGCGACGCGGTCCGGCGCGGTGCCGCCCCGTGCGTCGCGCGAACGGACCGAGCCTTCGACGGTCAAGACTTCGCGCACCGCCGGGGTGAGCGCCGGGTTGATGGCCTGGAATTCCTCGTCGGTCAGCTCGTCGAGCCCGACCCCGCGCGCCTCCGCGACCCGCACGCTCTCCCCCGCCGCCTCGTGCGCGACGCGGAACGGCACGCCCTGGCGCACCAGCCATTCGGCGATGTCGGTGGCCAGCGTGAACCCGGCGGGAGCCAGTTCGGCGAGCCGGTCGGTGTGGAAGGTGAGAGTGCCGAGCATCCCCGCGATCGCCGGGAACAGCAGCTCCAGCTGTTCGACCGAGTCGAAGACCGGTTCCTTGTCCTCCTGCAGGTCGCGGTTGTACGCGAGCGGCTGCGCCTTGAGCGTGGCGAGCAGGCCGGTGAGGTTGCCGATCAGCCTGCCCGCCTTGCCGCGGGTCAGCTCCGCGACGTCCGGGTTCTTCTTCTGCGGCATGATCGAGCTGCCGGTGGCCCACGCGTCGTCCAGCGTGACGTAGCCGAACTCGGCGGTGTTCCAGATGATCACCTCTTCGGCGATCCGCGACAGGTTCACCGCGAGCATCGCGACGGCGAACGCGAACTCGGCGACGAAATCGCGCGAGGCGGTGCCGTCGATCGAGTTCTCCACGCTGGTGTCGAAGCCCAGTTCGGCGGCCACCGCTTCGGGGTCGAGGCCGAGCGACGAACCGGCGAGCGCGCCGGAGCCGTACGGCGACTCCGCGGTGCGCGCGTCCCAGTCGCGCAGGCGGGACACATCGCGCAGGAGCGACTGGCCGTGGGCCATCAGGTGGTGCGCCAGCAGAACCGGCTGCGCGTGCTGCAGGTGAGTGCGGCCGGGCAGGATCGCGTCCGGGTGCCGCGACGCCTGCGACACCAGCGCGTCGATCACGTCGAGGGTGCCCGCGACCACCCGGCGCGCGGCGTCGCGCAGCCACATCCGGAACAGCGTCGCGACCTGGTCGTTGCGGGAACGGCCGGCACGCAGCTTGCCGCCCAGTTCGGCGCCGGCGCGTTCCAGCAGACCGCGTTCGAGCGCGGTGTGCACGTCCTCGTCGGCGACCGTCGGCGTGAACGCGCCGGACGCGACGTCCTGCGCCAGCGTGTCGAGCGCGTCCAGCATCCCGGCCAGTTCCGCTTCGGTGAGCAGACCCGCCTTGTTGAGCACGCGGGCGTGCGCTCGCGATCCGGCGATGTCGTAGGGCGCCAGGCGCCAGTCGAAGTGGGTCGAGGCGCTCAGCGCCGCCATCGCCTCGGCCGGCCCGCTGGCGAACCGGCCGCCCCACAGCTGCACCGGCTGGTCTTTCCCGCTCACGTTCTGCCTCTCTCGTCCGGCGTCTCAGGACGCCTGGGTGCTCGGATGCTGGGTGCTCCCCAGCGGAGTCTGCCCGGTCGCGCGACGGCACCGCCGTCCGACCGGGCGAAGCCGCCTCCCGGGGAGGCCGGCGACGGTCGCGCTGCCCGCGTGCAGCACCAGCCGCACCTCGCCGGACACGCGCTCCTGCGCCCGCCGGACGAACGCGTCCAGCGGCTCGCGCAGCGGCGAGAACCACAAGCCGTCGTGGACCAGCTCGGCCCACCGGCGGTCGACGCCGCGTTTGAACCTCGCCAGATCCCGGTCGAGGGTGACTGATTCCAGCTCTTGATGCGCGGCGATCAGCACCGCCGCGCCGGGTGCGTCGTAGCTGTCCGCCAGCTCGAAACGGCCGATCCCGTGCGCCCCGGCCCGATGCCCGAGCCGCTGCATCGCCTCGGCCACGCTGACCGTCTCGCCGTCGACTGCGACCGGCACCCCCTGGTCGAAGGTGACGACGACCTCGTCCGGCATGCCGAGGTTCGCCACGGCGTCCTCGGTGCAGCGGTAGCCGGAAGTCACGGCCCGGGCCCACAAGGTCCGGCTCGTCGACAATTCCGGCTCGCCCCAGCCGCCGAGTTCGAGGATCTCGAGGTCCGGCGCGAGGGTCGCGATCATGCCGGACAACGCGTCTCCGCCGCCGTGCGCGACGGCCGACGCGTTCCGGTCTCTCGCGGTCGCGACGAGCTGGCTCGCCAGCAACGGCCGGGCCAGCGCCTCGACCAGCGGATGCCGGTCGAGGATCAGCGCATTCGCTTGCAGTGCAAGCAAACAGTAGTCGTTCGCGAATTCCCCGCGGAGGTCCGCGACCACGACCTCGGCGGCTCCGTCCGCAGTCGCCTGCCGCCGGAGCGCGCACAAGTCGACGTCGCCCGCGCCGAAGTCCGCCGCGACCGCAACCACTTCGCTTTGTCCCGCAAGGAGATTCAGCGCGGCGGAGGAGCCGTGCCCGCCCGGATAGGCGAGCACGACCCGCCGGGTCACGGCTCCTCCCCTTCCGCCGAACCTTGCGCGAGCGCGGTGAACCGTTCGGCGAGGTCGCGTCCGGTGAGCGGTTCGCGCGCGATGACGGCGACGGTGTCGTCGCCCGCGATGGACCCGACGACCTCCTCCAGCGCGGCCCGGTCGATCGCGCTCGCAAGGAACTGCGCGGCGCCCGGCGGCGTGCGCAGCACCGTGAGGTTGCCCGAGGAATCCGCCGACACCAGCAGTTCGGCGAGCAGCCGGGACAGCCGCGAGGTGCCCCCTTGCACGCCGCGGACGGGACTGCCGTCCTCGGGGATGACGTAGACCGGCGCGCCCGAGTCGGCGCCGCGCAGCTTGACCGCGCCGAGTTCGTCGAGGTCGCGCGACAGCGTCGCCTGCGTGACCTCGATTCCCTCGGCGGCCAGCAGCCGCGCGAGCTCCGTCTGGCTGCGGATGGCCATCGTGGACACCAGTTCGGTGATCCGCGCCTGGCGCCCGACCCGGCTGCTGGTCATCGGCCGTTCTGCCCGAACAGCCAGACCAGCAGGGCTTTCTGCGCGTGCAGCCGGTTCTCGGCCTCGTCCCAGACCGCGCTGGCCGGGCCGTCGAGCACCTCGTCGGTGATCTCCCAGCCGCGGTGCGCGGGCAGGCAGTGCAGCACGATCGCCTCGTCGGCGGCGAGCTTCAGCAGCTCGGTGTTGATCTGCAGCGCGCGGAACGGGCCGACCCGGTCGAGGCCGTCGTTCTCCTGCCCCATCGACGTCCAGGTGTCGGTGACCAGCACGTCCGAACCCTCGACGGCTTCGCGCGCGTCGGTGAAAACGGTCGCGCTGCCGCCGGTTTCCTCGCCGCGCTTCTTGGCGTCCAGCATCACCTGCTGGTCGGGCTGGAAGCCCTCCGGCGACACGACGCGCACGTTCATCCCGGCCGTGGTGCCGCCGAGCAGCAGCGAATGCGCCATGTTGTTGGCGCCGTCGCCGAGGTAGGTGAGCGTGAGCCCGGTGAGCTTGCCCTTGCGCTCGCGGATGGTCATCAGGTCCGTCAGCACCTGGCACGGGTGGAACTCGTCGGTGAGCGCGTTGACGATCGGGATCGACGCGACCGACGCCATCGAGTCGATGCGCTTCTGCGCGAAGGTGCGCCACACGACGGCGTCGACGTAGCGGGACAGCACGCGCGAGGTGTCCTCGATGGTCTCCTCGCGGCCGAGCTGCATCGAGCGGCCGTCCACGATCACCGGATGCCCGCCGAGCTGGCTGATGCCGACCTCGAACGAGAACCGGGTCCGCGTGGAGTTCTTCTCGAAGATCGCGGCCACCGTCTTGCCGGCGAGCGCCTTCGTGCCGAGCGGATCGGCTTTCAGCTCGTCGGCCAGGTCGAGCAGCGCGGCCTGCTCGGCCGGGGTGACGTCGTCGTCGCGGAGGAAGTGGCGAGGCATCAGTCGGATTCCTTCGTGGTGGTGGAGTCGAGCGCGCCCGGGAGCGCGGAGAGGAAGCCGTGCGCCTGCTGCTCGTCGAGCACGAGCGGCGGGGCCAGCCGGACGGTGTCCGGGGCGACCGGGTTGACGAGGTAGCCCGCGTCCTGCGCGGCCTTCGCGACAGCCGCGGAAACCGGTTCCCGCAGGCCGATGCCGAGCAGCAGCCCCGCGCCGCGGACGCCGGAGACGAGCGGGTGGCCGAGCGCCTCGACACCGGCCGCGATGTCCTTGCCGAGCGCCGAAACGTGGCCGAGCAGGTCGTCCCGGGCGATCGTGCGCAGCACGGCCAGTCCGGCCGCGCAGCACACCGGGTTGCCGCCGAAGGTCGTGCCGTGCTGGCCGGGCTTGAGCAGGTCTCCCGCCGCGCCGACGCCGATCACCGCGCCGAGCGGAAGTCCGCCGCCGAGGCCCTTCGCGAGCGTGATCACGTCCGGCACGACCCCGGCCTGCTGGAAGCCGAACCAGGTGCCGAGGCGGCCGATCCCGGTCTGCACCTCGTCGAGTACGAGCAGCGCACCGGCGGCCTTGGTGATCTCGCGCGCGGCATGCAGGTAACCGTCCGGAGCCGGAATCACGCCGGCTTCGCCGAGCACCGGCTCCAGGAAGACAGCCGCCGTCTCGCCGTCCACGGCGGCCCGCAACGCTTCGACATCGCCGTACGGGACATGCGTGACGCCCGGAACCAGCGGCTCGAACGCCTCGCGCTTCGACGGCTGCCCGGTGAGCGACAGCGCGCCCATGGTGCGGCCGTGGAACGCGCCCTCCGCCGCGACGACCTTGCTGCGTCCGGTGAGCCGGGTGATCTTCAGCGCGGCCTCGTTCGCCTCCGCGCCGGAGTTGACGAACAGGACTTTGCCTTGTCCGTTCAGACCCGCGACGTCGAGCAGGGTTTCGGCGAGTTCGACCGCGACCGGGTTCACGTACAGGTTCGACGTGTGCCCCAGCTTCGAGATCTGTTCGGTGACCGCGCGCACCACCTCGGGATGGGCGTGGCCGAGAGCGTTCACCGCGATGCCGCCGACCAGGTCGACGTACTCGGCGCCGTCCGCGTCCCACACTCGCGCGCCTTCGCCGCGCACCAGCGTCAGGCCGGGGGTTCCGTAGTTGTCCATGACGGCCGACTGCCAGTGCTGCTGACCGTCCGCATTGGACTTGAGGGTAGTCACGCGTGCTCCGTTCCGGAGGGCGCTGCCTCGGGCAGCACCATGGTCCCGATGCCGCGCGAGGTGAAGACCTCGAGCAGCACCGAATGGGCGAGCCTGCCGTCGATGACGTGGGCGCCGCGCACGCCGCCGCGCACCGCGCGCACGCACGCCTCCATCTTCGGGATCATGCCGCTGGCCAGGCCGGGCAGCATGCGTTCGAGACGGTCGACGGGGATCCGGTCGATCAGCGACGACCGGTCCGGCCAGTTGGCGTAAAGACCTTCGACATCGGTGAGCACGACGAGCTTTTCCGCGCCGAGCGCCGCGGCGAGCGCGCCCGCGGCGGTGTCGGCGTTGACGTTGTGCACCACGCCGTCGACGTCGGGGGCCACAGTGGACACCACGGGGATGCGGCCAGCGTTCACGATGTCGAGCACCGCGTCGGGGTTCACCTCGGCGACCTCGCCGACGAGGCCGATGTCGACCTGCTCACCGTCCACAGTGGCCTGTTTGCGCTCGGCGGTGAACAGCCGCGCGTCCTCGCCGGAGATGCCGACCGCGTACGGGCCGTGCGCGTTGATCAGGCCGACCAGCTCGCGGCTGACCTGCCCGACCAGCACCATGCGCACGATGTCCATGGTCTCCGGCGTGGTGACGCGCAGCCCGCCCTTGAACTCCCCCGGCACGCCGAGCCGGGACAGCATCGCGCTGATCTGCGGGCCGCCGCCGTGCACGACCACCGGGTGCAGGCCGGCCAGCCGCAGGAACACCATGTCCTCGGCGAACGCGGCCTTCAGCTGGTCGTCGATCATGGCGTTGCCGCCGTACTTGATGACGACGGTCGCGCCGTGGAACCGCTGCAGCCACGGCAGCGCTTCGATCAGCACCCCGGCCTTCTCGGCCGCGCTGGCGAGCCGTTCGTCGGCGGAGACGAGCCTTCCTCCGGTATCCGTCATGACGAGTACGCGCTGTTCTCTTCGACGTAGGCGTGCGAGAGGTCCGTGGTGTAAATCGTGGCCTCGGCTGAACCGACCCCGAGATCCACGACGACGTCGATGGCCCGCCCGGACAGGTCGGCGGCCGACCGGTCCTCGGCCGTCGTGCCGCCCGCGAACAACGTGACGCCGTTGATGGCGATCGACACCGTCTCCGGATTGATCTGCGCCGGTGCGCGGCCGAGCGCCATCGCGATCCGGCCCCAGTTGGGATCGGACCCGAACAAGGCGGTCTTGACCAGGTTGTCCTCGGCGATCGTCCGAGCCACCACGATCGCGTCGGCTTCGGACGCGGCACCCTTCACCGTGACGTCGACGTCCTTGGTGGCACCTTCGGAATCAGCCCGCAGCTGCAGCACCAGGTCGTGGCTGACCTGGGTGAGCAGCTCGGTCAGCTCGGCTTCGCTCGGCTCCACGCCGCTCGCACCCGAGGCGAGCACGAGCACCGTGTCGTTGGTCGACGTCCCGCCGTCCACGTCAAGCCGATCGAAGGTGATGTGCGTCGCGGCCCGCAGCGCGCGGTCGAGAGTTTCCTTGCCCACCACCGCGTCCGTGGTCAGCACGGACAGCATCGTCGCCAGATTCGGCGCGAGCATCCCCGCGCCCTTGGCGAACCCGCCGACGCTCCACCCGGATTCGTGCTGGGCGAACGCCTGCTTCGGCTTGCTGTCGGTGGTCATGACGCCGGTGGCCGCGTTGAGCGCCGCTTCCGGGGTGGCGTCCAGCGCCTTGACCGCACTGTCCACACCGGACAGAACCGCCGACATCGGCAGCCGCTCGCCGATCAGCCCGGTGGAACACACCGCGACCTCGATCGCCCCGGTGCCCAGCACTTCGGCGACCTTCTCCGCCGTGGCGTGCGTGTCCTGGAACCCGCCCGGCCCGGTCGCCGCGTTCGCCCCGCCGGAGTTGAGCACGACGGCCTTCAGCTTCTGCTGCTTCAGCACTTCCTGCGACCACAGCACGGGCGCGGCCTTGATCACGTTCCGGGTGAACACGCCCGCCGCGACGTCGAGCGGGCCGTCGTTGACGACCAGCGTGAGGTCGAGCGCGCCCGAGCCTTTGATCCCGGCGGCGACGCCGGCGGCGCGGAAACCCTTCGGTCCGGTGACGGTCACGGTGCCACTCCCACGGTGGAAAGTCCGGTGGCCTCGGGGAAACCGAGCGCCAGGTTCATCGACTGGACGGCACCGCCCGCGGTGCCCTTGGTGAGGTTGTCGATCGACGTGACGACGACCAGCCTGCCCGCGTCGGCGTCGATCCCGAGCTGGAGCTGGACGTTGTTCGAACCAACTGTGGCGGCGGTCGTCGGCCAGGTCCCTTCGGGCAGGACCTGGACGAACGGCTCAGCGCCGTAAGCCTTCTCGTACACCGCGCGCACGGCGGCCTCGTCGACGTCTTGGACGAGTTGAGCACTCGCGGTCGTGAGAATGCCGCGCGGCATCGGCGCGAGCACCGGCGTGAACGAAACAGTCACCGGCTTGCTCGCCGCGGCCGACAGGTTCTGCACGAACTCCGGCGTGTGCCGATGCGCCCCAGCGACGCCGTACGCGCTCGCGTTGCCCATGACCTCGGACCCCAGCAGGTTCGGTTTCAGGCTCTTGCCCGCCCCGGACGTCCCCGTCACCGACACCACGGTCACCGCGGGCTCGATCAGCCCCGCCGCCAACGCTGGCGCCAACGCCAGAGACCCGCCGGTCGGGAAGCAGCCAGGAACCGCGATCCGCTTGGTCCCCACGAGTTTTTCGCGCGCCCCCGGCAACTCGGGCATCCCGTACGGCCACTGCCCCGCGTGCTCGCCGGAGTACCACCGTCGCCAGTCCGCCGCGTCCCCGAGCCGATGATCGGCCCCGAGGTCGACCACGAGCACGTCCGGCCCGAGCTGCGCCGCGATCTCGGCCGAATGGCCGTGCGGCAGGGCCAGGAACACGACGTCATGGCCCGCGAGCGTCTCCGCGTTCGTTTCGAGCAGCACGCGACCGGCAAGCGGAACAAGGTGGGGCTGGTGCGTGCCCAGCGTCGTCCCCGCACTGCTCGCCGCCGTGAGCGCGCCGATCTCGACCTCGGGATGGGTCAGGAGCAGGCGCAGCAGTTCGCCGCCGGCGTACCCGCTGGCACCGGCCACCGCGATCTTCACCGTCATACGAATGATTATGCACGAGCGTGCAAGCTCAAACAAAGAGGGTTTGCTCACCCTGGTCGTCCCCTCCCCAGGACTTCCGTGGATTCCGTACGCTCTCCAGGCGTTTTCCCGCCGCAGCAGGTCGGATCAGCCCGAGCGGCGACGTTGGTGGCGCATGACGGCAGGGACCAAACGCCGAGCTGTCCGGGCGCGGGCAACGGACTCTCGGACCGCGCGAACCCGCCGCCGAGTCGCTCCGCCGTCCGAGTCATCCGCGCCGCCCAGCGACAGGCCGCCCTGACGATGAGGAT
>NZ_JACJHR010000147.1 GCF_014174495.1 Amycolatopsis echigonensis | reverse complement strand
CCCTGACCCCACACCCGCCGTGTCCGGCGAACGGGGGGGAAGCTCAATCCACCTCTACAGCCTCGGCTGGTCACTCGCACGGGTCGGCCAACACCTCAACGTCGACCACACCACCGTGCTGACCAAACTACGAGAACGCGGCGTCCCCACCCGCGACACCCACGGACGACCGCGACCTTGACCAGACCGGTCACCGATCGGCGCGGGTCACGTCTGGTCGCCGCGGAGAGGCGCGTCGGCGTCCATCGGTCCGCTACCGGCGGTCGCCGGGTCGGCTCCGCGATCGATAGCCCGCTTCAGCGCTTGGTGCAGGTGGGGCAGCTCCGGTGTGCCGGACGGTCCGGTGGCGGTGTGGTAGATCCGGCAGGCCAGTGCCGGAGGCGCGGCCAGATCGGTGAAGGGGTCGATGCCGTCGATCCGGATGGTCGGTGATCCGGTGAACGCCAACTCCTCGGCCTGTTCCGGGCTGGTGACCATCACCGTGCTGAATTGTGTTGTAGCCAGGCCCACGTCGTCGAGCGCCTGCCGCAGCAGGTGCACCGCCGCTGTCTGGTTTGGGCAGTCCGGCACGACCTGCAGTTCGATGTTCATCCCAGCCCTCCTCTCCTCAGCAGCAGTGGTCGCCGCGCCATGCCTCCCGGCCTTCCTTCACTGCGGAGCCGGCAAATCCACCCTGCTGCGCCTGCTCAACCGGCTGAACGACCCCAACAGCGGCCAGATCCTGCTCGACGGCATCCCCATCACCGAACTTGACGTGCTCGACCTGCGCCGCCGCGTCGGCCTGGTCGCCCAACAACCCGTCCCGCTCACCGACCGCGTGGCCGACGACCTGCGCCTCGGACAGCCCACACTCGGCGACCACCGCGTCTGCGAGCTTCTGGAACGCGTCGGGCTGCCCGCCGGTTTCGCGCAGCGCCGCACCATCGAGCTGTCCCCGCGCCCGCGCGGCGGCCAGCGTGCATGTCCGGGGTGAACACGATGAGGGTGTCGATCAGGTCTCCCTTGAGGTGAAAGACCTCCCACCCTCGCGCGGTGCCTCCGCTCGGGTGCACGACGCTCCACTCCCACTGGACGTAGTCGTGGTTCTCGATGACGCCTTCGAGCTGGATGAGCGTCGGCGGTGCCAATTCGAGGACCTTCCCGATCCGATCACTCACCTCCTGGTGCCCGAGGAAGACCTCTTCCATCTCCAGGAACCGAATGTCCTCGGTGTAGGTCTCCTTCATTTCCTTGTGACGCCCGTCCAGGTCCTCGACCGTCCAGGTGCCTGCCGACAGCCACCCTCGCCCGGCCCGTCCCTGTGGATTCCAGAATTCCGGTCTGCTGCGTTGACCTGCACATCAGGCGGCTGCAGGTTACTGGCAACGCTCACGATCACCGCAGGGGTTCAGTTCGAGTACTTCGCGACGAACTCGGCGAGCGTGTCGAGGTGGGTGAGCGTCTCGTCACGGGAAAGGGTCGGCACGATGAGCGCCACGCGTTCCACGCCGATTTCCTCGTACGCGTGAACGACTTCGACGTCGGAGGGCGTGTAGGTGACGCTCACCGGGACCTCGCGGCCCGCAAGGTCGCGCAGGTCCGCGACCTTGGTGCGCATATCGTCGGCGGGCAACGGGGGCGCGAGCCAGCCGTCACCACGCTTGGCGACCCGGCGCAGCGCCGGCCGGCTCCAGCCCCCGACGTAGAACGGCGGGTGCGGCTGCTGCACCGGCTTCGGCCAGCTGTAGACGGGGTTGAAGTCGACGAACTTGCCGTGGTACTCCGCCTCGTCCTGCGTCCAGAGCCGCTTCACCGCGTCCATCCGCTCGTCGAGGACCGCGCCGCGCTGCGCGGGTTCCACACCGTGGTTGCGCAGCTCGTCCAACACGTTGCCCGCCCCGACACCGACGATCAGCCGCCCGCCCGAGAGCAGGTCGAGCGTGGCGGCCTCCTTCGCGAAGATGATCGGGTCACGCTGTACCAAGAGGCTGACGGCGGTGATGAGCGTCAGCCGTTCCGTCACAGCCGCCACCGCGCCGAGTGCGACGAAGGGGTCCGGCATCCGGAACCACGTCGGGTCCATCGGCTCACCCGAGCCGTCCAGACGGGGCCCGTCGGTGACAGGGATATGCGTGTGCTCGGGGACGAACAGCGACTCGAAACCCCGTTCCTCAGCGGCTTTCCCGAGTTCCGGATACCCGATGGTGCCGCGTTGACGACGGAGAAAATCCCGAATTTCACAACAGTTGCTTTCCTTTTGCCTGGGAGAAGAACACAACGGCTGGAGGTGCGCTCGCTCACACGGTCAGTCCGCCGTCGACGGTCACGGCACTGCCGGTGGTGTAGGCGCCGCCCGTCCCAGCGAGATAGCCGACCGCTTCGGCGATGTCCTGCGGGCGCGCGAAGCGCCGCGGCTGCAGTTCTGAAGTTGCTCATGTCCGGTCTGCTCTACGCGTTCCATCCAAGGTTCGCTTCGTCCAGCCCGGCAGGCATCCGACACTCGTCACGTCGACGCTGACACATCGACCTACACGTGCGGCTCCGACCAGGACACTCGTGCCGCGGCCGGTGCGCTTGCCGCCGTTCACGACGTTCCTGACTTGATCAGTTCGTAGTCGTCGGATCGGCTGGACTCGAGGAACTCCCTGAGCCCGGCGGGCGGAGTGGTGATCTTCCGCTTGTGGACGTCCATCCACGCTCCCTCGGAGCGGATGACGGCGGCTTCCTTCCTGTCCTCGCGCAGGACCACCTGGCGGACGCGCCACCGCGAGGCGTCGGGGGTCAGTCCCACGATCTCGCAGGTCACCTCGACGTTCTGCGCTAGGAAGACCTCATGCAGGTAGCGCACCTCTTCAGCCAACAGCACGACGGTGATCCCTGACTTCATCAGAGCGGGAACGCCCCAGCCCGCCGTCGTCAGATAGCCGTGACGCGTGGTGCTCGCATATTCCAGATATCTGGTACTGCGCAGATGGCCGTTGAGGTCCACGTCGTCCCAGCGCACCTCGAATGACTTCCGAAAAACATCGGACATGATCGGTAAATACTCTCTTCTCTGATGTGGGCAGCGTCTCTCGTGCGTTCAGGTGGCGCGTTACACGTCCAGGACGCGGCCTACGATGTCCGGGGCCTGGTCGACGTCCTCAACGATTTCCATCACGTCCACGAAGGCGTCGTCGAATAGACGCGCAGGGTCGGGGATACGTGCCAAGGTGAAGGTGTAGTCCAGACGACGCCACTCACCGGTGACCTTACGACCGTCAGGGGTTGGCCCGCCCGGGTTGGTGAACTCAACGATCAGCGGCTGCTTGACGCCGAAGACTGCGTCGGAGTCGAGGTATTTGCTACTGGTGGGAAAGAGCTGGGTGATCAGCTGCTGGTGTCCGACGGCGTTGATCAGGAAGTGCACGTGCGCGGCGCGGTACGCGTGTCGGTTCGCTGCCGCCAACATTTCGCCGACCGGCCCGTCGCTTGGGATGGGGTAGTCGGCGGGGAGGATCGACCAGTAGCGCAGCAACCCGTCGTCGTCGGTACGGAACCGGGCACGCAGCACCGGGCCCTCCACCTCCGGCAATTGCACGTCGTAGAAGCCGTCCTTATTGGACTGCCAGACGTCGACGACCGCGTCGGCGAGCGGCTCCCCCGTCTGCGAGACGACCCGTACCTCGGTGAACAGCGGCACACCGTCAAGCCCGGCCCCGATGTCCGTGCCCTGCGGAGTTTCCGGCGGCCCCTCGAGATAGAACGGACCCAGCACCGCCGAGGGGGTGGTCCCCGTGCTCCGCGAGTTACCGAGGATGTCCACCGCACTGGAGACTCCGAGGCTGTCCGAGAACAGGATGAACTCCTGCCGGGTGGCCGAACTCATCTGGCCGGTACGGGTGAGGAAGTCGATCGCCGACATCCACTCGGCACTCGTCAGGTCGTTCTCCGCGACGTAGCCGTGCAGATGCCGGACGAGGCTGGTGAGCAGCGTGCGAAGCCGCGCCTGCGGCGCGTTGCCGAAGCTGCGCTCGACCTCGGCGAGCAGCTGACGCAGTTCGGCGCCCGGCCACCGTCGCCCGCCCCCGGGCTGCCCACCCTGCCAGGCCTCGGTCAACAGCGCCCGTATCCCTTCCTCGCTGACCGGGCGGGGATTCGGGTGCGGGGTTCCGGCGGCCAGTGCCGCCGCGTGCGCCAGCTCGCTGCCCGGGAGACCCAACGCGGCCAGCGAGGTCGGGCCGCCGAGCGTGCTGATCAAGTCGTGTAGGCCGCTGGGTGCGTCGGGGACGCCGAGTGCCTCCGCGATCCGGCGCATCGCCTCGGGAGCCGCAGGGGCGTTGTACGCCAACGCGTGCGGCAGGACGACTGTGTGCGTTGCGGCGTGTGGTAGGTCGAATGAGCCGCCGAGGACGTGACAGAGCGTGTGGTGCAGGCCCATGTCGACGGCGCCGAGGCAGGTCCCCGCCAGCCACGCCCCCTCCAGCAGCTCGCTCCGGGCGGCACGGTCCTCGGGATCCTGCACGACCATCGGCAGCGCGTGGCCGATCGCGGCGATCGCCCGGACGGCGAGGGCATCGGTGACGGCGTTGGCCTGGGGGGAACAGAGCGCCTCGGCCGCGTGGGCGAGCGCATTGACAGCGCTCGTGACGGTCAGCCCGATCGGCATCGAGAGGGTCAGGTCCACGTCGTAGATGACCGTTTCGGGCCGGATCTCCGGGCCCGAACGGGTGGTCTTGACGCCATCGGCGGTCTCGCCCAGCACCGGAGTGACCTCGGAGCCGGCGTACGTGGTCGGGAGTACCACCTGGTCCAGCCCGGTGCGTACCGCGAGCGCCTTGGCAAGCCCGATGGCCGAGCCGCCCCCAATCGCGACGATAACGTCGGCGGCATGGGCCCGCAGGACAGTCAGCGCCTGCTCGGTGATCTCCACCGGCGTGTGCGGCTGGGCGTCGTCGAAGCGAGCGACCATTCCCGCGGGGAATTGTCCTTCGATGCGGGCCGCGGCCTCCTGTGCGGACGGGCTGGTGATCAAGAGCACCCGGGAGCGCTCCAGCCGGGCCACCTCGTCACGGACCTGGTCCGTTGACTGCGGCCCGAACAGCACGCGGGCCGGATCGATCTGGTGGACCACGTTCGTCATGTGGCTGACTCTTCCTCAGAGGTTACGGTGTGCCCTTCCAGTCTGGGTCGCGTCCGGGTCAGCGGCCTGCATCACGAAGTCAGGTCGGCTGCACGAAAGAGACGTCCTTCAGCCGGCGCGTCGTAGCGCGCCGGGCGTGGTCCCCAGCTGCGCTCGCATCACGCGGGTCAGGTGCTCCTGGTGGGCGAAGCCACACCGGATGGCGACCTCGGCGATCGGCAGACTCCCGGTGCGCAGCAGCCGGGTTGCCTGTTGCAGCCTCAACTCCATCAGGTAGCGGTGCGGAGTCTGCCCGGTGGTGGCCTTGAAGCTGCGGGCGAACTGCCGGACGCTCAGTGACGCAGCGGTGGCAAGCTCGTCCAGCGGCAGCGGACCGGCGAGCCGATCATCCATCAGCTCCCGCACCGCGGCGAACTGGCGATCGGCCAGCCCGCGCACGGGCGGCGGAGGTCCGGAGCATTCGGACGGCCCATCGCCGTACCGGCGGGCCAGGTGTGCGGCCAGACACCCGGTCAGATGATCCAGGAACGTACGGGCACTCGGCGTCCAGTCCCTGACCAGGCCGTCCAGCGCCAGCACCAGCTGTTCGACGAGCGGATCAACCCCGCCGAACTCCTCGGCGAGCCGGACCTCTGTCGCCCCCGCCGCGCGCAGGGTCTCGTCGGCCAGGTAGACGTGGACGCTGTTGAGCTCGCCGCCGAGCTCAACCGTGAGGTTCTGCCCCGCCGGATGCAGGAACAGGCCTCCGGCGGGCACCCGACGCCGGAGGTTCGCTCCGCCGACCCGCCGGCCCACGGCGACCGGGCCGTCGAGGTGCAGGATCAGCAGATGGGTGGCCGCGCCGTCGAAGCTCTCCGCGAACGGGGCCTCGACCTGGGTGGAGACGAAGAGGCCGGGCCAACCCAGCCCGGCGCTGGACCGTTGGGCCCGCACGCCAGGCAGGGCGAGCATCCCGTGGGTTTGCGCGAGCTCCAGTTCCACCGCCACCTCCTATGAACCACATCGCACGAGCTGCGGGCGGTCGTCCGTGACACCCACGCCACTTGCCGCTCCCAGGCCCCGCGCCCGCCCAGAAAATCGCCACGTCGGCGTTCGCCAGCACGTCCGCGACCGCGGCCACGTCAGCCATCTCGAGATCCGGTACTGCGACCTGGCCGCCCGCCGCATTGACGTCGGCCACAACGCAATCTGCCCACGTCCGCTGAGGCGCCACCGGTGCTCAGCCGAGCGGGATCTCGTTCTTGTGCTCGGTCAGCCATTCCTCGAGCGGCTTGAGCCGAGGATTGAGTTCCCGTACGAGGTCGAGGTTCCGGCTGCCGACGAAGTACTCCGAGGCCTCGGCGTAGAACTGGAACATGTTGGCGATCTCCACGGCACCCGGGGTGTCTGAGGCGCGGACCTCGTCGTGGGTGAGGGGCCGGTAGTCGACCTTCTCGCCGAGCACCTTGGTGAACAGCTCGGCGAGTTCGGTACCGGTGGCGTGGGCGCCGGCGAGTCCGACGGTGCGGCCGATGTATTTGGCGCCGGCGAGGAAGATGCCGTACGCGGTGCGGCCGATGTCCTCGGACGAGACGAGCGCCATCACGCTGTCGCCCATCGGGTTCATGAGGACGAGCCGCCCGTTTTCGTCGCGGTGCGGGCCCTGTCCGATGAGGAACGACTCGTAGTAGAACGTCGTTTGAAGGAACGTCGTCGGCACGCCGAGGTCGGTGAAGAACGCGTTGGCCTCGCCCTTGGCGTCGAAGTGCGGGACCTTGTAGACGTCCAGCAGGGTCGGCAGTTCGCTGCCGAGGTGGTCGAAGTGCGGCCGGGTGTCCTCCAAAGTGGACCAGACGACGTGTTTGAGTCCGGCGTCCTTCGCGGCTCGCGCCGCGATCGCGGCCTGGTCGAGCTCCATCTGCGCACGCGTGCGGGCCTGTTCCTCCTCCGGGGTGCGCTGCACCCAGAAGTTCGTCACGACGAAGGCGCCGTACGCGCCCTCGAACGCCGTACGCATGCTGCTCTCGTCGTCCAAGCTGGCTTCGACGACTTCGGCGCCCTGCGCGGCCAGATCCTTCGCTGCGGGCGAGTCGGCGCTACGAGTCACGGCACGCAGCACGAACGGACCATCGGGGTCGGCCAAGATCGCACGGGCAAGACCACCACCCTGCTGTCCGGTGGCTCCGACCACGGCGATGATCTTCTTGTCGGTCATCAGTTTTCCCTTTCCTATTCGAATAGTTCGCGCACCAATGGCGCGACTCGGGTTCCGTAGAGCTCGATGCTCCGCAGCACCGCGCCACGGGGCTGGCCGCCGAGCCCGTATTTGAGGTCGAAGCGCGTCGCGCCGAGCGTCCGCAGGGCCGCGACGATCTTGCGGGCGACGGTCTCGCCGTCGTCGTCGGCCAGCACGTCACCAAAGGTGTCCAGCCCCAGCGTGACGGCGGTCACCGTGGCACCGCCGTCGCCGAATACGTCGTCATGCCGCCAGGTTGAACCCAGGGAACGGGCGCGCGCCACGCCACGTCGTGGGTACCCACGGCAGGGGAAGGCACGGGCCGAATGACGGGAGGATGATGGGATCATGAGTGAGCAGCGGAACACCGAACTCGGGGACTTTCTCCGCTCCCGCCGGGCCGCGCTCTCGCCCGCGGACACCGGGGTGCCGACGCACGGTTCGCCGCGCCGCGTTCCGGGACTGCGCCGCGAGGAGGTGGCCCAGCTGGCGGGCGTGAGCGTCAACTACTACACCCGCATCGAGCAGGGCGAGAGCCACCAGATGTCCGACTCGGTAATGGAGGCGATCGCCAACGCGCTCCGGCTCGACGAGAGCGAGCGGCTGCACCTGCTGCGCCTGGCGTGGCCGGCGCAGGTCGCGCGGCGCGAGGTGGGGACCGAGCGAGTGCGCGACTCCGTGCTCGCACTGGCCGAGAGCAACACCGAGCAGGCGGTAATCATCGTCGGGCGCCGCACGGATCTGCTCGGCGGCAACCGGCTCGGGTTCGCCCTGCTGGGGCTCAGCCCGGAGCAGCGGCCGAACATGGCGAAGATGACGTTCCTCGAGCCGGCGATGCGAGACCTGTTGGTCGGCTGGGAACGCGAGGCCCGTAATGTCGCCTCCTACCTGCGGATGGCATCGAGCGACCAGCCCGACGACCTGCTGCTGGCGGCGCTGATCGGGGAGTTGAGCATCAAGAGCGCGGACTTCGCGCGGATCTGGGCCACGCACCCGGTCGGCGAGTGCCTGCACGCGATCCGCGAGTTCGAGCACCCGCTTGTCGGGCAGCTGACGCTGAACGAGGAGAGCCTCCGCCTGCCCGATGACCCGGGCCAGCGGATCATTTTCAGCGGCGCCGCGCCCGGCTCGCCCAGCGCCGAACGGCTGCGGCTGCTGGACTCCCTGATCTCGTAAGGATCGACGGCGGCGTTCGGCGGACACAACCCATCAAACAGTCCACTTGCGACAGTCGCTCAAGATCACTAAAAAGCCTACCTGACCAGGCCAAACAGCTTGATCAAATGGGCTTCTAAAGGAGTGGAGCTAGGGCCTGTATCGAAGTCATTCCCAGCCGGTTGTGCTGGTTGGTGTGTCGGTGACCTGAAATGGGTGAGGTCTCCGGTAGGTGGTTCGTCGACCAAGAAGAACCTGAACACCACCGGAGACCTCGTGGACACCCTAGCGGTGACGGGGCGGTTCGACCTGACCGACGGGCAGTGGGCGGTGCTGGAGCCGTTGCTGCCTGTTCTGTCGCGGCCGGGTCGGCCGTCGTTGTGGAGCAAGCGGCAGTTGATCGACGGGATCCGGTGGCGGGTGCGCACCGGCGCGCCGTGGCGGGACATGCCGGCGGTGTACGGGTCCTGGCCAGCGGCTTATGGGCTGTTTCGGCGCTGGCAGCGGGCTGGTGTCTGGCAGGCGATGCTGACCGCGTTGCAAGCCCTGGCCGACGCGGCAGGGCGCATCACCTGGGATGTCAGTGTGGATTCCACGATCGCTCGGGCGCATCAGCATGCCGCGGGAGCGCGGAAAAGGGGGATCTGCAGACCGAACCGCCCGGCGGAACCACCGTTGAGCCGGATGATCACGCGTTGGGCCGGTCTCGTGGTGGGTGGACCACGAAGCTGCACTTGGGGTGCGAGCAGGGGCAGAAGCCACTGTCGATCGTGCTGACCGCTGGGCAGCGCGGCGACAGTCCGCAGTTCATTCCGGTTCTGGGCGGTATCCGGGTGCCTCGGTTGACCGGTGGTGGGCGGCCTCGTACTCGTCCTGATCGGGTGCTGGCGGACAAGGCTTACACCTCGAAGGCCAACCGCGCGCACCTGCGCGATCGTGGGATCAAGGCGACCATTCCGGGCAAGGCCGACCAGGACGCACACCGCAAGGCCAAGGGATCGAAGGGCGGCCGGCCACCGGCCTTCGACCCCGAGACCTACAAGCAGCGCCACGCGGTGGAGTGCGGCATCAACCGGCTCAAACGCCACCGTGCGGTGGCCACCCGATACGACAAACTCGCCGTCCGCTACGAAGCCACCATCCACATCGCCGCCATCAACGAATGGCTCTGACCCACTTCGATACAGGCCCTAGCCTCGAAGCCGTTCAGTTAGCGGGTCTGTGTGCTGGTCAAGGATGTTGTCGGCGTGTTGGTGTCGGAAATAGGTGCGGAGCTCCGGTAGGAGAGGTCGTCCTCCAAGACAGCCTCTTCACCAGGAGCTCCGCTGACTGCGAATTCTGTCATTACCCGTGTCGTCACTGTGGCGGGCGGGTGCTTCGCCCCGGGTCATCTCGGCGAGCTGACTCAGATCGTGCCCTTCGAGATGGTCGATGCCGCGTTGGCCGAGGCCCGCGGGATACAGCAACGGCTACGAATGCTGCCCTCGCGGGTGGTGGTGTATCTCCTGCTCGCGGCCGGGTTGTTCACTGAGGTCGGCCTGTCGCAGGTCTGGACGCGACTATGCGCAGGCCTGGACAAGCTCACAGTGGCCACACCGAGTCCGAGCGCGTTGGCCGCTGCGCGGGTCCGGGTGGGTCCGGTGCCGCTGCGGGCGTTGTTTGACCTGCTGCGCGGCGCAGAGACCGGCTGCGTGCAGGTCGGTGCCGCCCGCGCAGGCCGCCCGGGAGTGTTCTGGCGGGGCCGGCTGGTCACCGCGGTCGACGGCACCATCCTGTGCTGCCCGGACACCCCGGCGAACCTTGTCCAGTTCAGCAAGGGCGGCGGCAACAACGGTGGCACCGGATATCTGTCCCGCCCCGGGTTTGATGGAGACATCGAACACCCGGAGGATTGACAGTCATGGCGGCACCACGGAAGTACCCGGACGAGTTGCGGGAGCGGGCGACGCGGCTGGCGGTTGAGGCCAGGCGGGACCCGGCCTCGGCCGGTGGGGCGATCAAGCGGATCGCCGACCAGCTCGGTGTGCATCCGGAGGCGTTGCGGACGTGGGTGAAGCAGGCCGAAACCGACGAGGGAACACGGCCGGGCACGACCACGACCGAGGCGGCCGGC
>NZ_JACJHR010000146.1 GCF_014174495.1 Amycolatopsis echigonensis | reverse complement strand
ATCGAACCGGCGAAGCCCTCCCAGGACTTCTTCGGGCTGATCGTCGGCGCCATCGGGTGCTTGCCGCCGAGCACGCCGGCGATGTAGCCGCCGGTGTCGGAGGCGACCACGGCGATCAGGAACGTGAGCACGCGCCCGACGCCGTCGTGCGGCGGCACGAGCATGGCCGCGAACGCGCCGAACAACGGCAGGTACGCGGCGGCGAAAACGGAACCGCTGACGTCGCGCACGTAGCCCTTCGCACCGCCGGGCAATCGCCACAGCAGGCAGGCGAGCACGGTGAGCACGAACGCGGTGAGCGCGCCTTCCCGGCCGAACGGCCAGGCCAGCCAGATCATCGCCTGCCCGCCGACCAGCACCGGGATCAGCGCGACCTTGGTGTCCGCGACCCGACGCAGCACGCCGGAGAACTCGAAGGTGCCGACCGCGATCGCGGCGGCGATGACCCCGATGAAGAGGAACCGGACGGTGAGCAGGGAAACGATGATCGCGGCCCCGAGCAGCAGCCCGACGCCGATCGCGGCGGGAAGGTTGCGCCCGGCCCGGGACGCCTTCTTCTCCGGTCCGGCTTCCTCGCCGGAGCCGGGGTTGCCGCCGGACGCGGCTGGTTCGCCGTTCGCGGGAACGCCCGCGGCCGTCGCGCCGGTCCCGTTTTCCGCCTTCGCCGACGCGGCACCGGATTCCGCGCGCGCGTTCGTCGCGGATTCCGATTTCCGTTGCCCGGCAGGGGGTTCCGGAGCCGGTTCCAGCCGCGACACCGGGTCCGGCCCGGCGGCCGGGTCCGGTGGCGGGATGTCGCCCACCCGCTCGTCGCGTTCCTCGCTCACCTGGCTCATCAGACCTCGAGCAGCTCGGCTTCCTTGTGTTTCACCAGCTCGTCGACCTGGTGCACGTAGGTGTCGGTGAGGTTCTGCAGCTCCTTCTCGGCGCGCGCGACCTCGTCCTCGCCCGCTTCGCCGTCCTTGGCGATGCGGTCGAGTTCTTCCTTGGCCTTGCGGCGGATGCTGCGGATCGAGACGCGGGCGTCCTCGCCCTTGCCCTTCGCGACCTTCACCATCTCCTTGCGCCGCTCCTCGGTGAGCTGCGGGATGACGATGCGGATGACGTTGCCGTCGTTGCTCGGGTTGACGCCGAGGTCGGACTCGCGGATCGCCTTCTCGATGGCGTTCAGCTGCGTCTGGTCGTAAGGCTTGATCAACGCCATCCGGGCCTCCGGCACGTTGACGCTGGCCAGCTGGTTCAGCGGCGTCGGCGCACCGTAGTACTCGACGACGATGCGGGAGAACATCGACGGGTGGGCCCGCCCGGTGCGCACCGACGTGAGGTCTTCCTTCGCGACGGACACCGCTTTTTCCATCTTCTCCTCGGCGTCGAGGAGGGTCTCGTCGATCACGGCTACTCCCGGTGTTGTGTTGTCGGACCTGAGCTTGATCCCAGCAGGTCTAGGCGGACGCCTCGTCGGCGGGGGTCGAGACCAGCGTGCCGATCCTCTCACCGCCCACCGCGCGGGCGATGTTGCCCTCGGTGAGCAGGTTGAACACGATGATCGGCATTTTGTTGTCCATGCAGAGGCTGAACGCGGTGGCGTCGGCGACCTTGAGGCCGCGCTCGAGCACCTCGCGGTGGCTGATCTCGTGGAACATCTTCGCGTCCGGGTCGGTCTTCGGGTCCGCGGTGTAGACGCCGTCCACGGCCTTGGCCATCAGCACGGCTTCGCAGCCGAGTTCGAGCGCGCGCTGCGCGGCCGCGGTGTCGGTGGAGAAGTAGGGCATGCCGACGCCGGCGCCGAAGATCACGACGCGGCCCTTCTCGAGGTGCCGTTCCGCGCGGCGCGGGATGTAGGGCTCGGCGACCTGGCCCATCGTGATCGCGGTCTGCACGCGGGTCGGAAGGCCTTCCTTTTCGAGAAAGTCCTGCAGCGCGAGGCAGTTCATCACGGTGCCGAGCATCGCCATGTAGTCGGCGCGGTCGCGGTCCATGCCGCGCTGGGACAGCTCCGCGCCGCGGAAATAGTTGCCGCCGCCGATCACCACCGCGATCTGCACCCCGGTGCGCGCGACGTCGGCGATCTGCTGGGCGACGGAGTGCACGACGTCGGGGTCGACACCCACCGCGCCGCCGCCGAACATCTCGCCGCCCAGTTTCAGCAGCACCCGGCGGTACCCGCCCTCGACCCGGTCCTCACCCATGTCTGTCGCCTCCTGCCCCTCGGTAGACCCGACTGTGCCCCGTCCCCGACGCGCGGAGACGGGGCACAGTGCCAGAACCTAGTCCCAGTGCCTCGCTCAGGCCTGGCCGACCTCGAACCGGGCGAACCGGGTCAGGGTCACGCCGGCCTCGTCGAGCAGGGCCTTGACGGTCTTCTTGTTGTCCTTGACCGACGGCTGCTCGAGCAGCACGTTGTCCTTGTAGTACGCGTTGACCTTGCCCTCGATGATCTTCGGCAGCGCCTGCTCGGGCTTGCCTTCCTCGCGGGCGGTCTGCTCGGCGATGCGGCGCTCGTTCTCGATGATCTCGGCCGGCACCTCCTCGCGGGTCAGGTACTTCGCGCGCAGCGCGGCGACCTGCATCGCGGCGCCGCGGGCGGCGTCGACGTCGTCGCCGGTGAACTCGACCAGCACGCCGACGGCCGGCGGGAGGTCGGAGCCGCGGCGGTGCAGGTAGATCGCGGTCTGGCCCTCGAACGACACCACGCGGCGCAGCTCGAGCTTCTCGCCGATGCGGGCCGAGAGCTCCTGCACGACCTCGTTGACCGGCTTGCCGTCCAGGTCAGCGGCCTTCAGCGCCTCGACGTCGCTGCTCTTCAGCGTCTTCGCGGTCTCGACGATCTTCGCCGCGAGCTGCTGGAACTCGTCGTTCTTGGCGACGAAGTCGGTCTCCGAGTCGAGCTCGATCATGACGCCGCCGTCGCCGGCGACCAGGCCCTCGGCGGTGGCGCGCTCAGCGCGCTTGCCGACGTCCTTGGCACCCTTGATGCGCAGGAACTCGACAGCCTTCTCGAAGTCGCCGTCGTTCTCCTCGAGGGCCTTCTTGCAGTCCATCATGCCCGCGCCGGTCATCTCGCGCAGGCGCTTCACGTCAGCGGCGGTGTAGTTCGCCATCGTGTTGAATCCGTCCGTTTCAGGTACGTGTGCGGTGAGCGCCGTCCGGGCGGCCCTGCGCGGACCGCCCGGACGGGGTGGATCAGGAGTTGGCCGGAGCCTGCTCGCCGGTCGCTTCCGCGGTCTCGGTCGCGGCGGTCTCGGCGGTCTCGGTCGCCGCGGCGGCCTCGGTCGCGTCGGCGGCGGCGGTCTCCGAGCCCGCGAGGAGCTCCTTCTCCCACTCGGCCAGCGGCTCGTCCGAAGCACCGGTCTCCGGCTTCGCGTCGGCCGAGGCGCCGTTGCGGCCGGAACGGGCCATCAGCCCGGCCGCGGCGGCCTCGGCGACGACCTTGGTCAGCAGCGCGGCGGAACGGATCGCGTCGTCGTTGCCCGGGATCGGGTAGTCGACCTCGTCCGGGTCGCAGTTGGTGTCGAGGATCGCGACGACCGGGATGTTGAGCTTGCGAGCCTCGCCGACGGCGATGTGCTCCTTCTTGGTGTCGACGATCCACACCGCGGACGGCACCTTGGCCATGTCGCGGATGCCGCCCAGGGTCTTCTCGAGCTTGTCCTTCTCGCGGGTCAGCGTGAGGATCTCGCGCTTGGTCAGCCCGGTGAAACCGCCGGTCTGCTCCTGGGCCTCGAGCTCCTTCAGGCGGAGAAGGCGCTTGTGGACGGTCTGGAAGTTGGTCAGCATGCCGCCGAGCCAGCGCTGGTTCACGTAGGGCATGCCCACGCGCGCGGCCTCGTTGGCGATCGCTTCCTGAGCCTGCTTCTTCGTGCCGACGAACATGATGGTGCCGCCGTGCGCGACGGTTTCCTTGATGAACTCGTACGCACGGTCGATGTAGGTCAGCGTCTGCTGCAGGTCGATGATGTAGATGCCGTTGCGCTCGGTGAAGATGTAGCGCTTCATCTTCGGGTTCCACCGACGGGTCTGGTGCCCGAAGTGCACGCCGCTGTCGAGCAGCTGCTTCATGGTGACGACGGCCATTGCCGGAATCACACCTTCTCTGTACTCGCGCGCTCCCGCTGTCGGTCTTCGATCCGCCGGCGGAGGCGCTGTTCCGGTTAGTCGCCCGCGACCGGGAGGCCACGAGCCCTGGTGCCGCAGCCGATGCCCGGACCCGCGGGTTCGGCAGTGCGAAACCCCAGGGACCGCCGGACACCGTGCGCCCTCCGTCCGGGTTCCCGCCGAAGCGGCCCGTCCGAGGACGCGCGCATGTGCACGCGAAGTCAGCCCAGCGAGTGGACTGCGGAATTGATTCTACCCCCTGCCACCAGGCCCGTCCCTGCGGGCGGCCTTCGCCCTCCCCGGGGTTGTCCACAACTGTGCCGGCCTGTGGACAACTAGCGCTGAACAGCGAGTTCCGGTCGGCCGGTGGCTGAGGATGGGGACATGACCACGACCCGATCTTTTCCCGCTGACTCTGCTGCGGCCGCTGGCCCCGCTGGCCCCGCTGCCCCCGCGGCTCCCGGTGCCCCTGCTGCCACGGTTGCCACTGCTACCGCTGTTGCCCGCCCCGCCGACTCGCCCGCGGCTTCCCTGCCGCCCTCGTCGACACCGAGCACGGCCCGCTCAACGCCCTCCCCCGTTCCTCGCCCGGACAGAGAGGCGAGCAGCCGATCCGATCCGCCGTCGCATTCGCCCGCGCCTGATCTGCTGTCGCTCAGCCAGCCCCGCCTGAATCCGCCACCGCTCAATCCGCCCACGCTCAATCCGCGCAGCCTCAATCCGACGCCGACGATCGCGTCGCCGTCGGCGAAGACGACTTTGTCGTCGATGTCGGCGTCGCCGACGGCGGAGTCACCGTCGATTTCGACGTTGGCGGAGTCGACATCCGCACCGAGGTCGACGCCGTCGGCGGCGGCGATGTCGGCGGCGCTGTCGGCGGAGTCGCTGTCGGCGGAGTCGCTGTCGGCATCCGCATCCACGTCGCCGTTGCCGTCGGCGCAGTCATCGTCAATGTCGGCGATGTCGAAGTCCGCGGCGTCGGCGAAGTCGGCGAAGTCGGCGAAGTCGGCGAAGTCGGCGAAGTCGGCGAAGTCGGCGTCGGCGAAGTCGGCGTCGGCGGAGTCGGCGAAGTCGGCGTCGGCGGAGTCGGCGGAGTCGGCGGAGTCGGCGGAGTCGGCGGAGTCGGCGTTGCCATGGTCGGCGTCCGCATCGCCGTCGCTGGAAACACCTCACCCGGTGGTCCTGGCTACCGGCGCCCTGCTCGCTCAGCACCCATCCGCGGCCACCGCCCTCCTGAGCCCTGGCGACACCACCCCACCCGCTGTCTCAGCGCGCTCGCTCCCTCGGGGCGGCCGTCACCGCAAACCACCCGCTAGACCGCGTAGAATCCGCACGGCACTCCTCCGCGCCTGGACCCGCGCGACCTCCGCGGCGAGCACCGCCACCCGCTACGCCCTCTTCGCCTCCCGCAGGCTCGTCCGCCCATCCCACCGACCGGCAACGAACCTGCTGCCGAGGATCCGAATCTCCCTCCCCTGCGATTTCAGCTGGGGCCACCCCCCACTGCGCCTAGCCGGACCAAGCGGCGAGCTCCCGCTTTTCAGCTCGCCCAACCGAAAAAGCACCACCCGAACGTGGCTGATCCTGGCGACGGTATTGACCCTGTCCGCAGGCTCAGCCGCCCTGTTCACCTCCCGAGCCGACGCCGCCCCGATCCAGCCGACTCCGGAAGAGCCCGGCCGCCTGGCCTGGCCCTTGACGCCCCGTCCACACGTCACCCGCAACTTCGAACCACCCACGACCCCGTTCGGCCCAGGCCACCGAGGCGTAGACCTGGAAGCTGCGGCCGGACAACAGGTACTGGCCGCGGACATGGGCGTAGTGGTCTTCGCCGGCCAAGTAGCAGGCCAAGGAGTAGTTGCCCTGGACCACGACGGCGGCCTCCACACGACCTACCTCCCCATCGCCCCGACAGTCGCCCCCGGAGACCAGATCTATCGCGGCCAGCCGCTGGGAACCGCAACGCCAGGCCACCCCGGCTGCCCAACCGCCGCCTGCCTGCACTGGGGAGCCCGCCGCGGCACGGAATACATCGATCCGCTCGCCCTGGTCGGTACCCCCAGCCGAGTACGCCTCAAGCCGTGGGCAGAAGGCCCCTGACACCGCGGCAATAACGGCTGCGTCCCTCGCCCCTCGGCGCAGTCGCCTCAGTCAGCACGGTCGCCGCAACCGCCGCAACCGCGGCAATCGGTGCAGTCGGCAGGATCGCCTCACTCACCGCAGGCGGCACGGTCGGCGCAGCCGCCCGGAAGTCAGTTGCTGGGTTGCTCCATCAGCTTGGCGCGCAGCCGCATCACCGCGCGGGTGTGCAGCTGGCTCACCCGTGATTCCGTGACGCCGAGGACTTTGCCGATTTCCGCCAGGGTCAGGCTTTCGAAGTAGTAAAGGCTGACGACGATCTTGTCCCGGTCGGTGAGCTGGGCGATGGCTTCGGCGAGCTGGCGGCGGTTGTCCTGGTCCACCAGGACGGCCACCGGGTCGACGGCGCCGTCGTCAGGGAGAGTGTCGACCAGCGAGCCAGCGTCTTTGCCTGCCGCGACAAGGTCTTCCAGGGCCACCACGCTGGTGAGGCGGAGCTGGCCGTAGAAGTCGCGGAGGTCGTCGAGGCTGATGCCCATTTCGCCGGCTAGTTCGGCGTCGGTCGGGGTTCGGTGCAGGCGGGCGCCGAGGCGTTCCAGGGCGCGGGCGGTTTCCTTCGCCTTGCTGCGCACCGCGCGCGGGACCCAGTCCTGGGAGCGCAGGTCATCGAGGATGGCGCCCCGGATGCGTTGCATCGCGTACGTCTCGAAGCGCAGGCCGCGTTCCGGGTCGAATTTCTCGATCGCGTCGACGAGCCCGAAGATGCCCGACTGCACGAGGTCGCCGACGTCTACGTGCGTCGGCAGACCGGTGCCGACCCGGCCCGCGACGTACTTCACCAGCGGTGCGTAGTGCAGCACCAGCCGGTCGCGCGACGTCTGGTCCGGTTTGTCGGCGAACTGCTGCCACAGCGCCTGAATCCCCGCGTCGACATCCTGACCAGGACGACCGTCCCCGTTGGCGGCGTCCTGCACGCCGGGGCGTGCCGCCCCGGCTTCCGTGACCTGCGATGTGGAAGTCATTGCACGGTCGTTCTCGGCGTGCTGATCAGTGTGGTCTCCGTGCTCGTGCGGATGCGCGTGCGCCGGCGGCTCGGCCCTGCCGTCCCCGGCCGAGCCGCTGCCGGCCTCTTCAGGCCCGCGGGTGTGCTCGGTCATGGATCGCCTTCAGCCGATCGACGGTCACATGAGTGTAGAGCTGGGTCGTGGCCAGCGTAGCGTGACCAAGCAGTTCCTGAACGCTCCTGAGATCCGCACCTCCTTCGAGGAGATGTGTCGCGGCGGAATGCCTTAGTCCGTGCGGCCCCATGTCCGTTGCGCCCGGCACCGCGGCCACCGCCTCGTGCACGACGCGCCGTGCCGCGCGCGGGTCCAAGCGCTTGCCGCGAACGCCCAGGAAAAGCGCCGTCAGCGGCGTTTCCCCAGCCAGCGCAGGCCGTCCGTCCTCCAGCCACGCGGTCAGCGCCTCGGCCGCCGGGACGCCGAACGGGACTGTCCGCTCTTTGTCTCCCTTGCCCACCACCGAAACCACGCGACGGGAAAAGTCCACGCTGCCGACGTCCAGTCCGCACAACTCCGACACCCGAATGCCAGTCGCGTACAGCAATTCGACCAATGCGCGGTCACGCAGAGCAACCGGATCCCGTTCGGCTGCCCCTTTCGCGGAGGCGTCCATGAGCGCGTCGGCCTGCTCGGCCCGGAGCACGCCGGGCAGGGTCCGGTGCGTGCGCGGCGCGGCCAGCCGACCGCCGGGGTCCGACTTCAGCAAACCGGTGCGGTGTGCCCAAGCCGTGAAGGTGCGCGCGGCCGCAGCGCGGCGCGCGAGGGTGGTGCGCCCAGCGCCGTCCGAGCGCTGCCTCGCGAGCCACGCGCGCAGCTGCGTGACGTCCAAGTCCTCAAAGCGCCGCGCGAGACGGTCGTCCTCCCCCACGGTCAGGAATGCCAACAGCGAAACGACGTCGCCGACGTACGCGCGCACGGTGTGCGGCGACAGCCCACGCTCCAGCGACAGATGCCGTTCGTAATCGGCCACTACCGACTCGGCGGACTCCGGCAACTCTGCGCGTAGAGCACGAAGATCGGGGCGTGGCGGGTGTTTCCGGTGTCCACCGGGACGCGGAACCGCGTCCTTGCGTGCACTCGCTGACGGCATGGCGATTACGCTGCGCGAACCATCGCCATTGGTCAAGCATCGCCACGCCCATCATCGGTTGGCCGTTCGGACGATCTGCCGCCAGCCGGTCTCGCCGCGCACCGCGAAGCCGTCGACCTCCAGTGCGGGCAACAAGGCGCGAACTCGGGAAACGGGCACGCCAGCGCTTTCCGCGACCTCCTCCGGAGCCCGGCCGGCCCGTGGAAGCAGCGCGTCGTAAACCCTCGACGCCTCCGGTCCGAGATTGTCCGTGGGCCGCCGGCTCGACTCGGCCGCGGGAGCCGCCGTGCCGAACCGGCCCACGGTTTCGAGCACCTCGTCGACTGAGGTGACCAACGTGGCCTTGCAGTCCCGGATCAGCGCGTGGCAACCGGCTGAACTGCCCGAATGCACTGATCCCGGCAACGCCATGACAACCTTGCCGAGCGCACCCGCGATGGTGGCGGTGTTGCGCGCACCACTGCGGATTCCGGCCTCCACAACGACTGTGCCATCGGTAAGACCTGCGATAAGGCGGTTGCGCACCAGAAATCGATGACGCGCGGGCGGCGTCTTTGGCGCGTACTCACTGACGAGAGCGCCGCCCTCCGCGACGATGCGGTCCAACAGGTCTCTGTTTCCCGCGGGGTAGGCATAGTCGACGGCACAGCCGAGCAGCGCGACCGTGACGCCTCCACCATTGAGCGCGCCGCGGTGAGCGGCGGCGTCGATGCCTAGGGCCGCACCGGAGAAGACCGGTATTTGTCGGGTTGCCAAGGCGTGACCGAACTCGATGGCGTTGTGCACGCCGTAGTCCGTGGCCAACCGAGCGCCGACGACTGCTACCGCACGGTCGGCGACTTCGGCCAGGCTTGCGTCGCCGCGCACCCAGAGTCCGAGCGGCGCGGCGACGTGCTTAACACCGTTTCCGGCTGCTACCGCCAGCGATAGCAACGGCCACGCGGGCCATTCGTGGTCTTCGGGAACCACTAGCCGGGCACCTGATTTGGCGGCCTCCTCGAGATCTTGTTCCGCGATCGTGGATTCCCGCCGCGCAGCCGTTTCACGAAGGACCGGCTCGGGACAGTCCCCGGCCCGGACCCGCTCGGCTGCCGCGACCGGGCCGTGTTCGCCGACGAACTCCAGCAAATGCGGCGCCGGTGGTTCAGCGACGCCCAGCAGATACGCGCGAGCGAGCCTCTCGGAGTCGGTCGCCGCAGTCTGATCTTCGACGGCGATGCTCACGCCGCACCTCTTCGACCACCAGGATTCTCGGAGCGGACCACTGCGAGATGCCGGTGCAACGCCAACTGTTCTCGAACCCGGACCGGGTCATGTTCGGGCCGGACTTCCCGCCGCCGGACCGGGTGCAGATGCCGGACGATCTTGTGCTGCGGCGTCTTCGGCCTGCGGTGCCGGGTGCGCGGGGACGAGGGCGGGATGGCTCGGTTGGACATGGGGCTTTCCTTTCGGTGAAGGTCCGGCGGCGGGTTTGCCTGGCCGGGTTGGGACATCTGGTCGGGACGTTGGTCAGTGGGGCCGGGTTGGTCCCGAGGCGTTCGCCGCAGCCAGCACGGACGATTCGGTGCTGTCCGGGATGGGGACATCTAGTCGAGCCGCTGGCGCGCACAGACCGGGTTGGTTTCGGTCATTCGCCGCAGGTGGATTCGGTCTGGCCGGGTTGGGACATCTGATCGGGACTTGGGTGAGCGGGATCGGGTTGAGTTCGGCGCGTTCGCCGCGGCCAGCACGGGGGCGTTCGGCTCTGTCCGGGGTCGGGACGTCTGGTTGAGCCACTGGCGCGCGGAGACCGGGTGGATTTCGGGCGTTCGCCACCGCCAACGCGGCCTCGTGGCCGGACGTGCCCGCCGACCAGCTGTGCGCGCAGGAGGCGAAGACCCCGGCGGAGTTTGCACAAGGGTTCGGGCGAGCGGGAGGCGTCGAGAGCGGGACTGGGCGTTGGGTTCGGCGGGCGGGATGACCTCCAGGCGCTAGCCGGTTTTGCGTTCTCGGAAGTCCAGGGCTGCGGTGACGTGGTCGGTGTCGGGTTGGGGAAGGGCGGCCAGGTCGGCCAGGGTCCAGGCGATGCGCAGGCATCGGTCGGCTCCTCGTGCGGTCAGGAGGCCTCGGTTCAGGGCGCGGTCCAGGACTGCGGTCGCGGGCGGCGGCAAGGCGAAGTCACGGCGAAGGACGGGGCCTGGCACTTCGGTGTTCGACTGCCAGCCGTGTTCGTGCCAGCGGTGTTTGGCGCGGTCTCGGGCGGCTAGGACTCGGGCTCGGACGGCTGAGGAGGGTTCGGGGGTGGTGGATTGATGGGCGGAGATCGCGGTCAGGGGGCGTAGACGGACGCGAAGGTCTACTCGGTCCAGGAGGGGGCCAGAGAGCCGCGAGAGGTAGCGGCGGCGGGTGGTTACTGAGCAGGTGCAGTCGGTTTCCCGGGGAGGGGCGCAGGGGCAGGGGTTGGTGGCCAGG
>NZ_JACJHR010000145.1 GCF_014174495.1 Amycolatopsis echigonensis | reverse complement strand
GGGGGGGGGGGGGGCGGGGGGGGGGCGCCCCCCCCCGCGCCCCCCCCCCCCCCCCCCCCCCGCCCCCCCCCCCCCCGCCACGACGTGCGAGCGGTGAGTTCGACCAGGTAAACGCCGATCGCCCCGACCGGCATGGCGATCCCGTACCCCGCGACAAGCCCTGCGACCAGCTCGGCGCTCATCGCGCGGCCTGGCTAGTCCCTTCCTGCGCCGTCTGCTGCTTGCCGTGCAGAGCAAGGCAACGGGACGGGGCACGGCGGGCGGGTTCGGTGGTCATGGGGGGAATACTCGGTCGTCCGAATGGGACTGCGCAACTGAATTTCCTCCGTGCCAGGATGAGCGTATGCCGGTTGAACTGCCTGTCGCGCTGGTGGCCCGGTACCGGGCGGTGGATCGGGAAAAGGTGGGCTCCGCACTCGTGGACACCCCGCGGCATCTCGACGCCCTCGCCGAGGACATCGCGCGGCACGGCATCCGGACGCCGTTGCGGCTCGGGTTCTGCGAGGACTTCGGCACGCTCGACGGCAACCACCGGATCGCCGTCGCGCTGCGGCTCGGGCTGAGGTCGGTGCCGGTCGACGTGGTCTGGGAACCGCGCAGTCCGCGCCCCGGGCACGCACAACCGATGCGGGCGGCGGATTTCGCGGTGCTCGCGGCCGTGGCGGGCAAATAGCCGCTACTCGCTGCGAGCCGCGATCTTGTCGATCATCGTGGCCACCGCCTCCGGCTGGGAGAGCAGTGAGTAATGGCTGGCCGACAACTCGACACAGTCCGCTCCAGCCCGCTCGGCGAACCAGCGTTGCAGGTCCGGGTTGAGGATCCGGTCCTCTGTGGACACCGCGTAGCCGGTCGGCAGATCGCGCCAGGCGCCAGGACCCGCCGGTGCGAGGAAGCACTCGGCGCGGGCGCGTCGTTGCACTGCGGCCAGCGCGGCCGCTCGATCGGAAGCAACGTCGGCGGCGAGGGCGTAATGGAAGCGATCCGGGTCGAGGGACGACCAGCCGTTCTCGTGCGACATCACGACGTCTTTTCCGGGAGCGCCCGGGAAGAGGGCGTTCATCGAGGGCACAGTCTCGCCTTCGTCGGGGACATACGCCGCGAAGTAAGTCAGAGCGCTGACCTGCGGATTATCTTTCGCTGCACCGGAAATCACCGCGCCGCCGTAGGAGTGGGCAGCCAGCACGACCGGGCCGCTGAAGGTAGTTACCTCCCGGCGGACTTCGGCGATGTCGTCGGCGAGCGAGGTCATCGGCAGGTGTGCCGCGCGGACCCGGTGTCCCTGCCGGTGCAGCGCGGGAATCACGTCCAGCCACGCCGACCCGTCGCTCCAAGCACCGTGCACCAGAACAATTTCCGCCATGAATGCCTCCCCTTCGTCTGAAGGCAAGCCAACCACCGGGGGACGGCGGGCATTCCTGTCTCAGCGAGATAAGGCGGATTCCGACCTCAACCATGGTCCGAACGGCGCTTTCCGACCCGACAGCCTTGACAGCGAAGCGGCGACCGGGACGTACCCGGCCGCCGCTCGCTCATCGGTCTCAGCCGACGGGCATCTTTTCGTAAATCCGCTGCTGCGGACCGGCCGCGGCGCGGATTCCGTTGGCCCACAGCTGCTGCACCCGGGACGCTTCCTGGGAGTTCGGGTTGGCGTTGTGGCACGACGGGCCGGGGCCGCCGCCCGACATCAGTTCGGAGCACGGGCCCGAGTAGTGGTCCGGCAGGCCGAGCACGTGGCCGGTCTCGTGCGCGGTGATCCGCGTGTTGTCGTATTGGCGGGCCTGGGTGTAGTCGATGAAGATGGTGCCGTTGCCGTGGCCGTCGGTCTGCGCGTAGGACCCGCGCGGGTCGTTGCCCTCGACGTACCGCAGCGAGGCCCCGGACGAACGCTCGACCAGCTTCACATTGGTCACCGCGCGGTTCCAGTTCGCCGCGCCCGCGTTGATCGCGGCCCGGAACGACGGCGCGCCTGAAGTCGAGTAGTAGACCGTGGCGGCGGCGGACGGAGCTGGCGCGGCGACCGCGACGCCGCCCGCGACGCCGCCCGCGAGCGGCGCGGCGGCCACAGCGAGCGCGATCGCGCCGGACAGCACGAACTTCCTAGACATAGAAAGCTCCTGGGGAGGTGGGGAGTTTGCCGGGTTTGCGCGCGCTCAACCCAAAGTAGGCAGAAGCTCCCGGAATGTGACCCCTCTTTCGTACGGTCCGGAAACTGGTGATTTCCCAGCACTAACGACGGGTTGACAGTCCGGTCACCACGGCTGCATCTCGTCGTCGTCCTCGCCCGCGGCGCGCCGGCGGTGCGGGCCGGACGTCGGCCGCGGCGGTTCGGGCGCGGCCGGGGGCGGCGGCGGAGTGTCGCCCGGAGGCGGCATCGGCGGACGGCTGTGCGTCGCGCCGCCCGGCGGGGGCATCGGGCGTCCGAAGGACGCGCTGCCCGGCGGAGTGGTGCTGCCCGGCGGAGGTCCCGAGTACCGGGCAGGCGTTTCGGGCCGCGGCGGCTCGGCCGGAGGTTCCGGCTCTTCCTCGGGCTCCGGCAGGTACGACTTGACCACGTTCATCATCTCGCTGTCACCGGCGATCGGCGCGAACGCGTCGATGACGTCGCGCGACACCTGGCGCTGGGCCTTCCCGTAGGCGTCCATGATCAAGGCGGTGAGCCGGGCGCCGCCGTGCCGCAGAGCGCGGTCGTCGATCTCCAGGTCCTTGAGCGCGCCGTTCGGGGCGACCGAAACCGACACCAGCCCGTCGCCCGATTTCGCGCGGCCCTCGGCGGTGCTCAGCGTCTCCTGCAGGGCAACGCTCTTCGCCTGCATTTCGTCAATCCGCCGCTGGAAGTCGTCCAGCCACCCCTGATCGTCCACCGGCGAACGCTATCGATCCCCCTCGCCCAGTTGGTGAACCCCGGATGGCGGACGGACGACGAAACGATCGACATCCGCGGCGGGCCGGAGCGGCCGAGGGCAACGCGAGCGGTAACAATGGGCAGGTGTCCGAAGAAGTCCAGGCCCGCACGCGCAACCGCTGGGGCGAGGGCGAACGGCTGCGCGGGGAAATCCTCGCCGCGGCCAGCAGGCTCCTGTCGGAACTCGACGGCGAGGACGCGCTCACCATCCGCGGGGTCGCCCGCGCCGTCGGCATCGCCCCGGCCAGCATCTACCAGCACTTCAGCGACCGGGCCGCGCTCGTCACCGGACTGGCCGAGCACGAGTTCGGCAGGCTGCGGCTCGCGATGGAAGCCGCCGAGTCCCGGGTTCCCGCCGAGGATTCGGTGGGCCGGGTGCGCGCGCTGCTGCACGCGTACTGCCGGTTCGCGATGGACAACCCCGGTCACTACCGGCTGATGACCGCCAACGGGGCCAGCCGCATCGCTCCCGGGGTCCGGCCGCACGGTCCGACGATCGATCTCATCGACCGGATCAGCGCCGCCTTCGCCCGCTGCGCCGAGTCCGGCGTCGCGCTCCGGGTGCCCGCCGACCGGGCCGGGGTGATCGCGTTCGTCGGCGCGCACGGCCGCGTCGCGCTGTTCCACTCGTCCGGCAGGCGGCCGGGCGAGGACGCCGTGGTGAGCTTCGCCGACGAGTTGCTGTCGCTCATTTTCGCCTGAGCCACGGGCGTTTTCTCCCGCTTTCGGACGGTCGTGCACGGCCATCCCGGTGATCTTGGAACCCGGGTCTGGTCAGTTGTTCACCAGATCTCCTAACATGTGTTCGGTAAGTATCCGAACGATCGTTTGGTGACTTTTCAGGAGGCTGTGATGGCCGACGTCCGGCCCGTAGAGCAGTTCCCGATGTCTCGCGGGCGCTGCCCGTTCGATCCGCCGCCCGAACTCGGCCGCAGGCTGCACGACGAGCCGGTGTCGCGCGTGCGGATCTGGGACGGCAGCGAACCGTGGCTGTTCACCCGCTACGAAGACGTCCGGGCACTGCTCACCGACCCGCGTGTGAGCGCCGATCCCGACCGCGCCGGTTATCCAGCGCAGACGCCCGGGATCAAGGCGCGACGCAGCCGGTTCAAATCCTTCATCGGCATGGACGACCCCGAGCACGCTGCCCAGCGCCGGCTGCTCACCGGCGATTTCATGGTGAAGAAGATCCAGGGGATGCGGCCGCGGATCCAGCGGATCGTCGACGAGTTGCTGGACGATCTGCTGGCCGGTCCGAAACCCGCCGACCTCGTGCAGGCGTTCGCGCTGCCGGTGCCGTCGCTGGTGATCTGCGAGCTGCTCGGCGTGCCCTACGCCGACCGTGATTTCTTCCACCGCTGCAGCAAGGTCCTGGTCTCGCGGGAGGCGACCGCGGAGCAGTCGCTCGCCGCGGCCGAGGAACTGCTCGACTACCTCGCGCGGCTGGTGGAAAAGAAGATCGACGACCCGGCCGACGACGTGCTCAGCCGCCTCGCGACCGGGCAGGTCGCCACCGGCGCGATGACCGTCGAGGAAGTCGCTTCGATGGGCCAGCTGCTGCTCGTCGCCGGGCACGAGACCACCGCGAACATGATCGCGCTCGGCACGGTCGCGTTGCTGGAGAACCCGGACCAGCTCGCCGCGGTCCGCGACGGCGACGACGCCTTGCTGGCCAACGCGGTCGAGGAGCTGCTGCGGTACTTGACGATCGTCCACTCCGGACGGCGCCGCGTCGCGCTCGAAGACTTGGAGATCGGCGGGCAGACCGTGCGGAAGGGCGAGGGCCTGGTCGCGGCCACGGACATCGCCAACCGCGACGAGACGCAATTCCCGGAGCCGGACAAGCTCGACGTGACTCGCAAGGCGCGCCACCACGTCGCGTTCGGCTACGGCGTGCACCAGTGCCTCGGCCAGCCGCTCGCGCGGGTCGAACTGCAGGTGGTCTACCGGACCCTCTACCGGCGGATCCCGACGCTCCGGCTCGCGAAGCCGCTGGAGGAGCTGAAGTTCAAGCACGACATGGCGGTCTACGGGGTGCACGAACTCCCCGTGACCTGGTGAAAGGAGTCGCGAGATGAAGGTGGTCGTGGACCAAATCCGCTGCGTCGGAGCCGGACAGTGCGTGCTCGTCGCACCCGAGGTGTTCGACCAGCGCGACGAGGACGGGATCGTGGTGCTGCTGCGGGAAAACCCGCCCGAGGAACTCCACGCGCAGGCGAAGGAAGCGGCGCAGCTCTGTCCGGCGCTCGCGATCGAGGTGGACGGCTGAGGCAGCGACCCCGGCGGTCCTTTATCCTGTAAGGGGAAAGGGGTCGCCGGTGGTCGTGTTCGCGGGGCAGGGCGACGCCCGCCGTTCGATGGAGCTGCTGTGGCGCGCGGGCAGTGGACCCCGCAGTGCGCCGGGGCCGAAACCCGCACTGAGCGTGGACCTCATCGTGGACGCCGCGATCGAGCTCGCCGACGCCGAAGGCATGTCCGCGCTGTCGATGCGCGCGGTCGGAGAGCGGCTCGGGCGCACGGCGATGGCGCTGTACACGTATGTGCCGAGCAAGACCGAGCTGATCGACTTGATGTGCGACCAGGTGTTCGGCGATCTCCGCGACGACCACGACCTGTCCGGCGGCTGGCGTCCGGCTTTGCTTCAGCTGGCCGGCGACCTGTGGGAGTTCCACCTCCGACATCCGTGGCTGCTGCAGGTGTCCTACGCGCGGCCGGTGCTGGGTCCGGGGGAGTTCCGGATGCAGGAGACCGTGCTGCGAGTGTTGTTCTCGACCGGACTGCCCGCCGGTCAGGTGCGACGGCTGGTGGGCGCGCTGCTCAACGTGGTCCGCGGCGCAGTGCAGGTCGCCGCTGAATCGCGGCTGGCTCTGAAGGAAACCGGACTGTCCGATGAGGACTGGTGGCGGGCGCGGACGTCGGCGCTCGGCGAGCTGGCCCCGGATCTGGCTGAGCGGTACCCGAATGTCGCCCGGCTCGGTGAGGAGAGTTCACCGCCGCCGCCTGCTGGAGTGTCCTATTTGGAGCATGAAGCACGGCTGAGCTTCGAGGCTGGGGTGGCGGTGCTGGCGGACGGCATCGAGGCGGCTATCGCTTCCGCGCCTCGATCAGGTACCGCGTAGTCGTCGCGACGAACGGGCCGTTCCGCAGTTCCTCGTGCAGCTCATGTAATCGAGGCAGATATTCGTCCACCGTAAACCCCGGCACCATCCAGATCACCTTGCGCAGGAAGTAAATCACCGCACCGATGTCGTGGAACTCAGTGCGCAGTTCTTCGAAACGCAGATCCACCACTTCAAGCCCGGCCTGCTCCGCTTCGGCTTTCGCGCGGTCCGGATGCCGACTGTCGCGCACTTCCGGCGGCTGCGGCCTGAGGAAGTACTCGACCAGTTCGAACACACTCCACGGCCCGACCTGCTGCGACAGATAACTCCCGCCAGGTTGGAGAACACGCGCGATCTCGTCCCACCACACGGTGACCGGATGACGACTCACGACCATCTCGAACACGTTGTCCTGAAACGGAAGCGGCGGCTCGTCCGTGTCCGCGACGACCGTCGCGCCGCGCGGTTCCAGCAACGCGGCGGCCTTCTCGAGGTTCGGCGGCCACGATTCGGTGGCGACGGTCAGCGGCGGCAGCACGGGGACACCGGCCAGCACCTCGCCACCGCCGGTTTGAATGTCTACAACGGACTGAATGTTCCGCAGCCGTTCGCCGAGCAGCCGCTGATACCCCCACGACGGCCGCTGCTCGCTGGCGCGGCCGTCGAGCCAGGAGAAATCCCAGCCGTCGACGGACACCGACGCGGCCTCGTCCACCAGTTCGTCGAAGGAGCGCATCCGGTGATCGTCACAAATTCGGCTCAGCCGGGCCACTCGATTTCCGCTGCGGCGCCGGCGGCACCGGTTTGGCAGCGACCACCGCGGCCAGCGGGACGACGACTAGGCCGCGCTTGGTTTCGACGGTGCAGGTGTCGGCGTCGCGGGCGCGCAACGGACCGAGGGCGTCGGTGAATCCGCCCTCGATCCGGTAGCGCACGACCACCCGCGTGCCCAGCGGGAGTTCGGTCAGCGGGGTCACCGCGACAGGTGCGCGTTCAGTTCGTCGTCGCTCGGCTCGACGAGGTGGCTCCCGTCCGCGAAGACGATGGTCGGGATGCGGCGAGCGCCGTCCTGCAGTTCGCGTACGCGGGCCTCGGCGGCGGGGTCGGCCTCGACGTCCACGTAGTCGTACTCGACGCCTTTCGCGTCGAGCAGCGCGCGGCTGCGTTTGACGTCCGGGCACCAGCTCGCGCCATAGACGATCGGGTTGCTCATGACACTACCTCCGAGGGGACAACAGCGGTTTTCTCTTCGGCCGCACCGGGTTCCGGGTGGCCGAGGAAGGTGAGCCAGTCGCGGAACACGCGGTGCACGGCTTCCGCGCCGACGGGTTCGCCGGGTGCGGGGAATTCTCGCGGATACAGCAGGAAGCCCCGCTGCTGAGGTCCGCCCAGCGCGCCGTGCGAGCCGACGTGCCGCTCGAACGGCGAGGACTGGTCGGAATCCGGGTCGTACCGGCTGTTGATCATGATGTCCGCGCAATGCGGGAAACTGTCGACGCGCTGGACCAGTTCCGCGGCGTACGGACCGTAGTCGGCCAGCGGGTCCTCGCCGATGACGACGCCGGTGGCGAGTCGCTTCAACCCGTCCCGGCCCAGCACGACCGGACCGAACTCGCGGCTCCGGACCAGCAGGAACCCGACGCCGTCGTGGTCGACGAGCGTCGGCAGCAGGTCCGGGTACTCGCGTTCGATCGTCTCCAGCTCGACCCGGCCCTCGTGTTCGGTGAACGACACCATCGCCAGATGCCCGGACACCACCACGACGACCCCGGGCGCCACCCGCGCGACTTGTCCTGGCGAGCCAGCGGCGGTGCGTGGCCGGTTCTCGGCCCCTTCCGCGCCTTCGACCCGGGCCCGCAACCGGCGGGCGATCAAACCACCGCCCGCGCTCGCCTCGGCGAGTGCGGCGTTGACCTGCCAGCTTTCCGCCTGCCGACGCTTTCCTTGGTCGGCAACGGGTTCACCGCCGCAGAGCCGTCCGATGAGCGCCTCGATCGTCTCCCCGAACCGGTCGACGAACGCCTGACCTTGGGTTTGCCCGTGATCCGACAGCCCGACGAGGTGGTACTTCCGCGGCGCGAGCCGGCTGGCCCGCAGCAGCCGCGCGAACTGCTGGTCGATCGACCGCAGCACCTCCAGCGTGTCGAACCGTTCGATGCCGGAGTGGTGCGCGACCTCGTCGTAGCCGAGGAAATCGGCGTACACCACCGGCCGACCGGCGAGCAGGTCGCCGATGATCGCGGACACCACGACGTCGCGCGCGATCACCGTCGTGCCCGGCCGGGCGAGCGGGTAGATGCCGCCGCGCGGGATCCGCGGCAGCACGCCAGCGCGGCGTTGCTTCGCCGCCGCGGACAGTTCGCGGACGACGTCGGCGAGCGCGACGCCGAAGGTGCGCAACACGTTGGCCGGGTTGGCGAAGTAAGCGCGATACCCGGCGCCGACCCGGTCCCGGCGACGCTTGCGCGGCGTGAGCACCGGCACCGAACTCATGGTCAGGCTGACGTGCGGGGCGTCGCCGGAGAACAGGTTGCCGTGGCTCGCGCCGTCGATCGACAGCAGGCCGCGTCCGTCGCTGTGCCGCCGCTCGATCTCGGCCGCGTCGGACGGATGCGCGCACGCCATGACGTGGTCGTGATCCTTTTCGTACCAGCGGAAACCGAGGATGTCGTGGTTCGAACCGTGCAGGATCCCGCAGACGCTCGCGCCGGTCTGCGAACTCCAGTCGGTGTGCCAGCGGGTGAGCGAATGCGTGCCCTCGGACAGCCACTTCGCGAAGGTCGGCATGTCACCGTCGCGGATGGCGCGGCGGACGGTGTCGTAACCGAGCCCGTCGATCTGCAGGAAAACCACACCGGGCGGCTGGTCGGCGAAATCGGTGCCGTGCTGCGCTTTCCGCCGGCGGCGAGCGGCGCGGCGGAAGAAGATCTCGTCCTCGTCGACGGCCAGCACGCTGGAGATCACCGCGCCCACGGCGGACATCGCGACGGTGATGATGACTGCCGTCGAAAAGCCGTGCAGCTCAACGCCGGGCACAGCCTGCAGGATCGCCAGCGCGGCGGCGCTGAGCAGGAGGTAGGTGCCGACGCCGAGGGTGAAGTACGCGATCGGCCACGCCACTCGCACCACGAGCGGCCACACCACCGAGACGAGCAGCCCGAGGATCAGCGCGCACACCGTCGGCTGCCACCACGACTGCATCGTGAACCCGTCGAGCCACGCGTCGAGCAGCCGCAGCGCGCCGGTGACCGCCACCCAGACCAGCAGGACCCGCGCGACGACCCGGCCGCCGCGCAACAACCGGCCCTTCGCCGGGGCAGGTGTGCTCATCGATGTCCTTCCGTCTGGTGGGCCGCTCGTTTCTTCGAGATCAGCGTGGTCACCGCGGTGACCAGCAGCACCAGGACGGTGGCGAGCAGCGTCGCGATCAGCGGCGAGTCGAAGATGCCGCCGCTGAGGATGCCCAGCAGCGAGTACGCCACCGCCCACAGCACACAGGCCAGCAGACCGGACGGCAGGAACTTGCGCCACGGGTAGCCGAGCGTGCCCGCGGCGAGCAGCACCGGGATGCGCCCGGCCGGGACCAGGCGGCCGATCACCACGAGCTGCCAGCCGCGTCTCGCGAACTGCTCACGTCCTTTCGCGAGGCGTTCGGCCTGCTGGCGTCGCTCTACGAAGCGCAGCAGTGGTTCACTGCCGAATCGGGGGACGGCGAAGGTGATCACGTCGCCCAGGTACGCGCCCGCGACCGCCAGCAGGAGCACGAGCGGGAGCGAGAGGTGGTCGGTGGTCATCGCGACCGCGGCCGCCGCGCCGACGACCGCGCCGGTCGGGACGATCGGGATCACGGAGCCGAGCAGCACTCCGCCGAACAGCGCCGGGTAGCCGATCGCTGACGGGTCAGTCCAATTCACCCGCGCTCCTCGCGGGTTGGGAGCAGGACGTCGGCACCGGGGCGGGTGTGCAGGACCTCGGTCTCCAGGCCCTTGCAGCGGACGTGGTGCGCGAAGGTGCGCGGGGGTTCCACGAGGAGCTGGCGCATCTTGGCGGTCCGGTGGATGCCGGGGAGGGCGAGGGTGCCCCAGTGGACCGGGACCGCCGTACGGGCCTGCAGCAGGGCGGCGGCTTCGGCGGCTCGTTCCGGGGTCAGGTGGCCGGGGCCGAGGTTCGGGCCCCAGCCCCAGACCGGGAGGAGGGCTACGTCTACTGGGCCCAGGTCGGCCATGCCGGGGAAGAGGTCGGTGTCCCCGGCGGAGTAGATCCGCTGGTTGCCGGCCTCTATGAGGTGGCCCAGGGCTGGGCTTTGCGGGCCGTGGGTGAGGCGGGGGCCCCAGCGGTGGCCGGAGTGGACCGCTTCGGTGGCGGTGATGGTCAGCGGGCCGGAGGTGACGGTTTCGCCGGGGGCGATTTCTTCTACGGCGGTGAAGCCTTGTTTCGCCAGCCAGGAGCCCGCGCCTTTCGGGACGACGATTCTGGTGGCTTTGCCGAGGAGTTTCAAGGAGGGGAGGTGGAGATGGTCGCCGTGGAGGTGGGAGATCAGGACGATGTCCACCGCGGTCCAGGCGGAGACGTCCGGCTTCGGGACCACGCGGGTGAGGGGGCCGATCCAGCGGGTGAGGACTGGGTCGGTGAGGGCGACCTGGCCGGCTAGTTCCACGCGGGTGGTCGCGTGGCCCAGGAAGTGGAGGTTCGGGCTGGTCACGGTGTCGAGTATTGCCGGATGCGGGGCGGGATGCTCGGTGGAGTGGCGGGGCGCACCCTTGCGGGCGATTGTCTGGTTTCTGGGGCGGCTCGTCTTCTGCTCGTCGCCTGGCGGCGACATTGCAGGCGGGTGTGCGTGGGGCACCCCGAAGCCCGAGTGTGCTGACGGTCTGGGGGT
>NZ_JACJHR010000144.1 GCF_014174495.1 Amycolatopsis echigonensis | reverse complement strand
GGTGACCAGGAAGTTCTCCGTGGGCGAGGCCAGCGACTGGAACGCCACTCGCTGCGTCCCCGAGGACAACAAGCCCTGCCCGCGGTCGGCGGACAACAAGAACTGCCGCTCTCCGGCGGAAAGGTCGAAGGTCTCGGCGATCTCGTCGATGGCTTGGGGCGCCTGGCGCAACAACACCTGGGTGGCCGCGTTGCTCACGATGGCCTTGCCCAGGTCGCTGCCGAGCACGTCGGCGGTGTCCTGGGTCGCCACCGTGAGCCCGCACCAGTGTTTGCGGGCGGCTTTGGCCATCCGGAACAAGAAGCGGGCGCCTTCGGGTTGCTGCATCAGCAGCCACGCCTCGTCGACCACCACGAGTCGGGGCCGGCGGTATGCGGGGTTGGAGACGCGGCGCCAGACGGCGTCGAGCACGAGCAAGGTGCCGATCGGGCGCAGCTCGTCGGGCAGGTCCCGCAGGGAGAAGACCACGAGGTGCCCGTCCGGGGTGGCGGTGGTGGGTCCGTCGAAGAGGTCGCTGAACGCGCCGTCGACGAACGGGTGCAGCCTCGCCGCCAGATCGGCCGCTACCGCATTACCACCGTCACCGGAGGAGGCGAGCACGTCGCGCAGGTCGCGCAGCAGCGGCGCCGGGCGTGTCCAGGTCCGGGCGTCGTCGGTGATGCCCGCGTGGTGGTAGGTGGCGGTGATCGCGGTGTCGAGCACCGCGCGCTCGGCGGCGGTGACCTCGGCACCGAACAGGACGGCGAGCACGGCGTGCAGGAACAGGCTGCGCCGCTTGAGCGCGTCCTGCGGGGCGGTGCGCCGCCCGCGTGCGTCGGTGTGCACGGGCAGGTCGAACGGGTTCAACCTGACTCCGCCCGCGCCGAGGTGCACGTAGGTGCCGCCGACCTGGGAGGCCAGGCGGGCGTACTCGTCCTCGGGGTCGACGACGAACGCCTGCACCCCGTCGGAGGCCCACCCGTCCTCGTCGTCGCCGAGGTTGCGGTAGAGGCTGCGCAGCGTCTCGAGCTTGACGAAATAGCTCTTGCCCGCGCCCGACCTACCGAGGACGACGGAGTTGTAGTTGTCGCAGGCGAACCGATCCCAATGCACCAGCCCGGAGCTGCCGACGTTGTAGCCGTAGAGCACCCCGGACGGGGCCGAGGTGGTCGGGTCGGTCGGCGGCAGATCCGGCGAGGTGAACGGATACGCGGCCGACACGGCGGCGGTGTCGAATGTCCGCTTCAATCCCAGCGGGTCCAGCCCGAGCGGCAACGTGGACACCCAGCCCTGCAACGCCCGATACGTCGCGGGTTTCGCGTCCAGCAACAACGACGCGCACAACGACCGCAGCGCCGAGACCTCTTCGGCGAGCGCCTTCTCGTCCGGGGCGTGCACGGTCAGATAGAGCCCGAAGCGGAACAGGCGCCCGTCGCCGCGCGCGATGCGCCGCGAGAGGTCGGCGGCGTCCTCGGCGGCGGCGTCCACCTCGGGGTCGTCGAGCCGGTCATGGCGGGCGTTGTGCCGCCGGGACGACTCCAGCTTCGCGCGCTGCTTGCGCAGCCCGCTGGCGGCGGTAGCCGGATCCACCGGCTGGACGTGCACCGAGACGTCCAACCGCGCCGGGTAGGTCAACAGCGGGGCGAGCCACCCGGGATAGACCTCCTGCGGATAGCCGGTGACGCCGAACGAGGCGACGAACTCGTTGCCGATTTCCAGGTGTCGGGCGGCCACCGACAACGAGTCGGGAGTGAACGCCCCCGCCGACCCGGAACGGTGTCCGGGCGTGTGGTTTCTGGTGCGTGCCATGAGTGGTCTACCTGCTTTCGAGTTCGTCGTCGTAGTCCCAGTCCTCGTCCTCGGGCAGCCAGGGCCCCGCTTGCGACCGGCTGGATCGGGAGGTCGCCGGGCGGGAGGGTTCGGGGCCGCGAGTCGACGGGCCGCGGGGTGGGCTCGTCGCTGGAGCGCGGCGCCGGGATGACGGCGCCGTGGGTGTGCGCGTCGTGCGGACCGGGCGAGACGGCGCCGCGAGGTCGGTGTCGTCGGCGGGTTCGTCGGGGCCGTAGAGGTCGGTGAAGGTGGTGGTGGCGGTGACGACCTCGTCGGCCCCAGCAAGCCCCGCTGACGGCGGCAGGAAGGTGTCGGGGTTGCACGCCGCCGCCAGCACCCCGGTCGCGGCGGCGGCATCGAGCGGGGTGGCGACGATCCCGGCGGGGGAGAGCAGCTCCGTGGCCTCGCCGAGGCGGCGCACCAGCCGCTGCTCGGCCGCCTGCCGCACCCCGTCGTCCACCGACTGCTCGTCGCTGCGGCGCCGCCGCCACGGCAACATGCTCGACGCGGCAGCGGGCGTGGGACCGGTGCGCAGAGGTTCGCGCAGCACGAGCAGCACCTGGCGGCGCAGCAGATCCGCCTGCGCGGTGAGCTCGGCGAGGTAGTCCGCGTGGTCCCGCGCCGCGGCTTCCAGCGCGGGGTGCGGAAGCCCGCCGGCACGGGCACGCAACTCGGCGATCTGCGGTGCGAGATCAAGCCGTTCGGCCCGCACCAGGATCTGCACCGGCGCCGTCAGGGAGTGCAGGTAGCGGGCGAACGACGCGACGAGCGCCTCCTGCTCCCCGGGCGTACGCAAGGAAAAGTTCACAGTGCTGCACACGGCGATGACCGCGAGCCCGTCGGTGCCGAGGTCGACGATCCCGGCCTGCGCGCCGGTGTCGGCGACACCGCTGGCCGGGAGTTCCAGCGGCGCCGGAGACACCGGCTCGGCCGAGGCCGGGTGCCGCCCTCGGCCTCGTGTTCGCGCCTCGGATTTCTGGGCGGTCAGCCACGGCGGGGCCGCGCGCACGCCTTCGGGGGCGGCGACCCGGTGCCGAGGGGACAGGTGCTGCCGGAGGGCGGCGAGCGCGAGCTTGTCCAACGGAAGCCCGTCACGCTGCCCGAGGGCCAGCACGGTGACCGCGAGCCCCACCGGCACCGCGAAAATCAGGAACACCGGCAGCGGCACCAGAGACCGGGTCATGCTGTAGAGCCCGTAGAGCAGCAGCCCGGCGACGCCGAGGATCGCGAGTTGCCGGGCGGTCAGCGGCCCGAGTACCCGGTCCGGGCGGTCGACGTCGGCGGGCACACGCACTGGAGAAGTCATGGCGATGCGACCTCACTTCTTCTTCGGGCCCCGGCGACCGGGCAGGTCCAGGGGCAGGGGCAGTTGCGTTCCGGCTCGGCGCTTCGGTGGCGGTGCCGAGGTGCCCGGGCCACTGGCCGGTGGCGGCTTGGGCTTGGGTTCGCGGCGCACGCCGAGCGGCAGCGGGTACTGGCCCGAGGCCAGCGGCCGGTTTCCGGTGTAGGCATCCCGCGTAGGGCGGCGTGGGGCGCGGGCCGCGCGATTGATCTGGCCGGACGGGGTGATCAGTCCGGGCCCGGTCTGCCGCGGCGGCGGTGTGGGGTTGGCGAGGTCGTCGGCCACCGTCCGCCGAGGCGTGCGCGGTGGCGCGGGACGCAGGTGGATGGGCAGCATCCCGGCGTTCGGCGCCACCAACGCGCGGGGCAGGTGCGCGGGCGGGCGCGCGTTGCGGTTGATCCGCCCGTCCGAGGTGAGCAACCCCGGCTGCGACACCGGCGGCATACCGCCGCGCCGCTCGGCGAGATCGTCGGCCAGCGACCGGCGCCCGACCCGATCCGGATCCCGCCGCGTGGTGATCGGCAACCCGAGCTGATCACGCGGCAGCGCGCCCGGCAGCGAGTCCGGCGGTAGCGCCCGTGGGTTCGCCGCCACCTCACGCTCGTCCCCGGAGCCGCTCGTGGTGAACAGCGACATCTGCCCGGGACCGGGCCTGCGGTCCGCGCCGCTTCCGGTGCCTGGCAGCTCGCCGAGGTGCGGTGACCGACGTGGCGCGGGCCGTGTGCGGCGGACCCGCATCGGCAGCATGAACTGGCCCGAGCGCGTGGACGGCGGGTCCGCCGGGGCACCGCCGCCGCCCCTCCCGCGGGGGCCGCCGCCTTTGCCGCCTTTGCCGCCGAACAGGGAGCTGGCGCCGCCGAGCAGGCCCATCGTTTTGTAGGCGATCGCGCCGCGCACCAGCGAGCCGAGCATCGAGCGCCGCCCGCTGCTCATCGGACGCAGGCACCAGAACGGGATCTTGATCAGCACCCACATCAGCGCGAGGCACAGCAAGAGGTTGATCAGCCCGTTGAGGTTCGGGCCGAACACCGTGAACCCGCCGGGGGCGAAGAAGGTCCGCAACGCCACGACCATCGCCAGCGACTGGCCGACCTGGATGGCCAGCACCCCGCCGAACGCTTTCCACCACGCCTGCGCGATGCCCTCCGTGTGGGGCAGGGCGTGCCACATCAGCGCAATCGGCGCCGCCGCGATCAGCAGGATCGTCAGCATCACCCGCACGATGAACGTGATGAGCAGGATGATGATCATCACCGCGAGGGCGAAGCCGATGAAGATCAGCCACAGGCCGCCGCCGTTGAGCGCGCCGAGGACCATGTCCGTCAGCGCCTTGCCCGCGGCCTCCGGGCTGACGCCGGAGCCCATCACCGCTTGCGCGAGGGCGTTGGCGATCTGGATTGCCTTCGTCGCGATGAACAGCGACAGCGTTCCGGCGAGGAACCCGATGACAACGCGGGGCGCGATCTCCTTGATGGTGTAGCGGGTCTGCAGGGTCTCGTAGCCCATGACGACCATCCCGGCGACCAGGACGATGATCACGTAGACGGCGAGCAGGATCTGCCACGACTCGGTCCACAGCTGCCCGACGCTGGGCAGCGCGCTCGGCTCGGGCGTGGTCAGCAGGGTCTTGCCCAGCAACTCCAGCAGCGGGTTGAGCGCGTCGGTGACGACACCGCGAAAGAAGCTGTCGATGCCTTCGGTGACACAAGCGATCGGGTCGGTGAGGCCGCACTCGTCGGGCCGGTCTCCGTTGCCCGAGCCCGGCCCCGGAGTGTGCCCGGGGCCGCGTGGATCGATCGGAGTCGGCTGCGGAATGCAGTTCGGCCCTTCGCACGGTGCGGGCACCGACGTGGTCGGCGGAGGGGTGCCACCGAGCGGTCCGCACTCGGGCATCAAGGCACCCGGGAAACACGACACCGGCGGCTGCGACGGCGGCACGAGCGGGGTGCTCGGCAGACCCGACGGCTTCGGCGGCTGAGTGTTACTGGGCAGCATGCACGCGGGGTCGGCCGAGCCCGGGCCGCAACTGGGCTGCGGTACCGGAGGCAGCGGCAACACCGGCGGTTGCGCGGGCGCCAGCGGTGCGGCCGCTGCCGCTGGCTGAGATGTGGGCCCGGGTGCAGCCGAGGCGGTGAGTGCGATTCCGGCTATGGCCGCCAGCGGCGGCACCAGTACCGCGAGTGCGCGGGCCCAGCGCCGCCTGGGCATCCAGCGTCCCCAGCCGTCGCGCCCGCGACGGCGCCTCGCCGGGGCCGTGGGTGGACCGACCATGAGCCGCTCGTCGCGGCCGGGCCCGGTGCTCGCGCTGTCACTGCGACGGCCCGGATCGGTGGCGCGGGAAGGACGGACGATCGGCGTCGTCGTGGGGCGCCGAGCTGGGTCGCGTCGCCGGGCTGTGGGTGTGTGGCGATGTGCGGCCATGGCTCACACCCCGCCCACGATGCCCTTGAGGATCTCGACCACGAGCGGGGCGAGCGCGGCGAGCCCGAAGCCGATGCCGGCGGCTTTGAAGGCGCCCTTGGCCTTCTCGACTTCACCGGGGTCACCGGAGGCCATGAGGTAGCGCAGGCCGCCGATGGTGAGGAACACGACGGTGACCAGTGCGAGGATCCCCATGATCCAGTTGCGGATGTTGTTGAGGACCTGGTCGACGGTCTGGGCGAGCGCGACGATCTGGACGGTCTCCGCTCGCGCGACCGAGGACGTCAGCAGCACACCGGCGGCGACCAGCCACCCGATGAGCAGGACGACGCGGCGGCGGTGCGCACCGCGTCGTGGCCGCGCCGGGGTGGGCGCGGCCGTGGTGTCGGCGGAACCCGCGCAGCGACTCCCGGCGTGGTGCGCGGCTGTGGTCGTGGCCCGCTGCTGTGTCGTACGCGGTCGCGGCGTGGTGGCCGGGGAACCGGGACGGCTGGACGCGGTACGGCGTGCGGGTGGGCGGAGATGATGGCGGCGAAGGGGCGTCAGTCGCATGAGCGGACCTCCCGGCTGGTGTGCGCGGCCGGACCGGAGCTGGTGCGGCGGGCGCGGGAACGGCGGTCTGCGGGCAGGCGGGTCCCGCGCGAGGCAATGCGGGATTTCGGGCCGTTTTGCGACACGGTTCGGCGAACTTTTTTCTCCGGCACCGCTCCGCCCCTGGTCACGTTGCGTAACCTCGTGCGGCGGGTGCCGGTGGTCTGCTCGGTCCGGCGCGTGCGGGCCGGGCCGCGGCGCACGCGAGGCGGGGCAGGCGAGTCCGACTGTTCGGCCGGCGATGTCGCGGCGGCGTCCGCGGACTGCTCAATCAGGTAGGCGGCGAGGCGAGGCTCGGCGCGTTCGCGGATCTTCGCGGTCGCCTTGTAGGTCATGCCCCGCGCGTGCGCGGCCTCGGCCAGCGACGTTTCACCGACGCGGGTCTCGGAGATCAGGCCCGCCTCGTCGGCGGTGATCGCGCCGGCCCGCACCGCTGTGGCCAGCACCAGATCCTGGTGACCTTCCGGGCGCGGCGGCGGGGCGGAATCGAACACCAGATCCCCGGCCGGGATTGGGCCGCCAACGGCGTCGTGCAGCGCCAGCCGCCCCTCCCGGTAGGCCGCGTAGTACAGCCGCGCCAGGATCGCCGGCCGGATCAGATCGACCTCGCGCAGTTCGGCGAGGAACCCGGTCAGCACGGCGGCGTTGAGGTCGTGGGTGTCGCCGGTGAATCGGCGGGTCACGATCGCCGCGACCCGCAGCAGCACCGGCAGCGCCAGCCCGACACACGCCACCGTCCACGTGCCGCCCTCGGTGCGGGCACGGGTGATCAGATACGCCCACGCGGCGTCGCGCGTGGCCTGCGTGCAATCCTCGGCCAGCAGCATGGTGCCGAGCTCGTCCAGCGGCACCAGACGCGGCGGCAATCCCGGGATCTCGCGGCCGTCGACGCTGACCGGCTCCGGTCCGGTCACCAGCCACGCGAAGCTCGAGCGCGCCATCGCGAATACATCGGAGTCTTTGACGAAATCGGGATTGGCGCGCACGTAGTACACGCGTTCGGCGACCTCGTTTTCACGCGAGGGAAAATCCATGACAGCTCCCCTGGTAAATGCGACCGATTGGTGAGCCGTCAGCAAGCCATCGAGGGCGCCTCAAAACCGCCTCAAAAGCGCCTCAAAACCGTGCCAAAAGCGCCTCAAAAGCGCCTCAAACTATAGGTATGTGAAATTTCAATCACCGCCGCAAAAGGGGGGCCCGGCGGCGTTGTCGATCTTTGAGGCGCCTGTAATCAGTCCCCTGAACTGGGATGAAACGCCCCGTGGCACCGGTAGCCATGAGTAGCGACTCAAAGGCGGAGGGCGGTCGAGGGTCGTTGAGGCGCTCCGCGTGGCGACCGGAACAAAAAGTTGGATCGTCGCCGTTTCACCGGAAGCCGCTGACAGGGTTGTCATCAAGAAGTCCCATCTTAATTCCTTGCTCCTGGTTCGTCTTGGGGCTTGGCCGGAGAAGGGTGAAGCGAACATTTTCAAATTTCTCGGCGAGAGCGTGTCGCAAATTCGGGGTTTTCCCGGTATTGCCCCACGACAGCACGAACCAAGCCGGTCACCGCCCGGCTGTTCTCGTCCGAGGAGGACCTCTCATGGCCCAGCGTTCGCAGTCTCCGGATGGCCGTCCTGGTCGTCGTGGAGACTCGACTCGTCCGCCGCGCACCCGGCGTGGTGGCGACCGCGCTCCCTACCCCGGAGCCCGCTCTCGCACCACCGCGGCGGGTGCCCGGCCGACCCGCGCGACCTCGCGTCCCGAGGGCGCATCAGCACCGGCGCGCCGGCGCGCGACGACCTCGTCGGCGGCGCCGACTCCCGCCACGGTGTGGACGTGCGGAGCCGAACCGGTCGACGCCCACGCGGCATGGCCGGTGCCCATCGTCGAGACCATCACGGGGGCGTTCACCGACCCCGGCGCGCGGGTCGTTCTGGTCGACATCGGCACGGCGTCGACCACGGTCACGACCCCCGGAACAGACGGCGCCACGACGACCGGTGCCGCGTCGATGGACGCGGCGCGCGAGGCGGTGCGCGCACTCGGTCGCACCGCCGACACGCTCACTCTCGACCCGCGCACGGATGTCTCCGTCACGTCGTCGCGCCCGTTCTGGGCCGACCTGGTCACCGACTCCGCCGACCCATCCGCGGCCCTCGCAGGATCGCCGTCGATCCCGGCGCGCACCGGTGCCCTCGCGGGGTCGGGTGCGCCGGAATCGGACGTCGGCGGGCGTGCGGATCTGGTGCTCGTGTCGTTGCCCGCACACGCCGCCGAGACGGTGTCGCTGGACCGGCTCGCGCTGTTGGCGGCGGACCGGCTACGGCATGGCGGCATCTTCGCGGTGTATACGCACAGTGACTGGACGCGGGGGCGTTTGGTCGACCCGACCGGCGCGATCGTGGCCGCCGCGCAGCACGCCGATCTGCTCTACCTGCAGCACATCGTCGCCCTGCACACCCCGGTCCGCGAGGGCCGTCTGCACGCCGCGCCGAGCGCGGCGGTGGCCGCCGAGTACGACCGCGCCCGGCACCGCGCGACGGTGCGCGGGCTGCCCGCGCCGCACCTGCGCGTGCACGGCGACGTCCTTGCGTTTGCGCAACCGGCCGACTCTGCCGCGCCGCCACCCGAGACCGGTCCGGCGAGTGCCGCGCACGGGTACGGGCCCGCCGCCGGAGGCGGCCAATGACCCCGTCCTCGTCGCGTTCGCCCGAGCCCCTGTCGGTCGTCCCCACACCCGCGAAAGGCACCACGCTCATGTCCCACCAGCACCCTTCGGCATCGACCGGCTCCACCTCCCACGGCGGTGACGACCCGACCGTGCCGATTTCGCGCGCGCTCATCGAGGCCCTGGACACGGCCGGGCACACCACTACGAGGCAGACGAGCGCCCCGGCCGGGAGCGACCCGACCGACCCGACCGACCCGGCCGCCGTGACCGGGGTGACCGACGCGGGCGAGTTGCCGCTGTCGGTGTGGGCGACAGCGCAGACCTCCCCGGCCGCGCAGCGCAAGGGCCGCTACGTGACCGACTCCACCGCGCACCCGGCGAAGATGCTCCCGGCCGTGGCGGCGCACGCCATCCGGCAGTACACCCGCCCCGGCGAGGTGGTGTTCGACCCGATGGCCGGATCGGGCACCACCCTCGTGGAGGCGATCGACGCCGGGCGCCGCGCGGTCGGCGTGGAGTACGAACCGCACTGGGTCAGCGTCGCCCGCGCCAACCTCGAGCTGGCCCGGGAACGCGGGCACGACCACGACGGCGAGATCGTGCACGGCGACGCCCGCCAGCTTCCGTTCCTGTTGCCCGAGCGCTACCGGGGGCAGGTCGCGCTGGTGGTCACTTCCCCGCCGTACGGTCCGTCGACGCACGGGCAGGTCGTCACCGCCGGCACGGACTCACCGGACGGCAAGGTGCACAAGTACCACCACCGCTACGGCTCGGCGCTGGATCGCGGGAACCTGGCCAACGTCGGCCACCACCGGCTGCTGGCGGGGTTCACCCGCATCCTGACCGGCTGCGCGGCCGTGCTGCGCCCGGGCGGGCACGTCGCGATCACCGTGCGGCCGTGGCGCGAGCACTCGGAACTGATCGACCTGCCCTCGCAGATCATCGCCTGCGGCCAGGCCGCCGGCCTGGTCCCGGTCGAACGCTGCGTCGCCTTGCTGGCCCGGGTCGCCGACCGCGAGCTGGTCGCCCGCGGCAGCTTCTTCCAGCGCGACTTCATCCGTAAACAGCGCGAGCAGGGCCTGCCGTTGCATTTGATTTCGCACGAGGACGTCGTCGTGCTTGCCAAGCCCCTCGTGCCCCGCAGCACCTCGCTTCCGGCGTCGCCGGACGACGGTCAGGTCGCTTCGCGAGGAGGGGTCGAGGGTAGCGGGCGGTGGCAGGCGTGAGCACGCTCGTGCACTGCCGGGATTGCGGCTGGGACGCCCGCTATCGGCGTCCCGCCGCCGCCCGGCGCGCCGTCGCCCGCCACCGCTGCCCACCGCCGAACGCTGCCTCGGATCGGCGAGTCCAGGCGCGGGAGGCACACCATGCCTGAGCGCCACACCAAGGCTGTCGATCCGCTGCGGTTCGTCGCGACCGAAGGCCCGGTCATCGGGTCGCTGTGCACCGGGCTAGCCGGACTCGACCTCGGCGTCGCGTCCGTGCTCGGCGGCCGGATCGCCTGGTACTCCGAGGTCGATCCGCACGCCGCCGCGATCCTCGCCGCGCGGCTGCCAGACGTGGTGAACCTCGGCGATCTACGTGCGGTCGACTTCGCCTCCGTCGCACCGGTCGAGGTGCTCACGGCGGGGTTTCCGTGTCAGGACATTTCCGCCGCCGGTCGGCGCGCGGGTATCGAGAAAGGCGCTCGCAGTGGACTGTGGAGCAGCATCCTGGACGCCATTCGCGTACTGGGACCACGCCTCGTCGTCGTGGAGAACGTCGCCGCCCTCCGATGGAAAAACGGCGGCCTCGACCGTGTACTCGGCGGGCTGGCCGAAGCGGGGTATGACGCGGTCTGGCGTTGCGTACGAGCCGCCGACATCGGAGCCGCCCATCGGCGCGAGCGCGTGTTCCTGTGTGCCGTCCCCCAGCCGGGACGGGATGCGGATGATGCCGACGCCGCAGGCCCGCGACGGCGAGCCACGCGGTCCGGCCGATCCGGCGCGGCGCCGGGCGGGCGGGCATCAGGTGAACCTCAACGACGCGGTCGACTCGGTAGTGAAGCCGGGCCAGTTGTTGCCGACGCCGACGGCGGCGGACTCGCGGTCGGCGGCGATCCAGACTGTGACGAATCCGGGCCGTCCGATCCCGGCGGGGTGCGTGACGCTGACCGATTCGGTGCGGCTGCCGACTCCGACGGCCTCGGACGCGAAGAACTGCACCCACACAACGCACGACGGCGGGCCGTCCCTTCC